>JBGAWK010000044.1:0-20053 GCA_044227665.1 Chitinophagales bacterium | reverse complement strand
ATACGCAAGCCTAACTCACTGCGTTCGTTGAGTTCGTCAGCATTTGGGATTTCTACAGCATCTTCATGCAATCCATTTACGCCTATAATATTAAAACGAGATTCAGCAATTTGAACTGGTAATTTAGCCCAAGTTTCTTTCACAGCCTTTATGAACATCTGTAATTTATCATAAGCGTATGGATAGGAAAAGAAGAAAAACTGCTCAGTGACAAAACCTTCGTGCTGCCCAATGCATAGCTTCAACTTCTCGGGACGTGGCTTACCTTTAATTCCTGCAATAGATACTTTATTTTCTGATACATCTTTTAAAACGATATTAGATAAATCCACTATCACATCTGGTGTAATATAGTTAGTAGGGTCATGAATTTCATATACTAACTGCTCTCGTATGGTATTGCGGGAGACTTTCCCTCCTGTATTATCTGCTTTTGTTAAGATAGCGGTACAATCTTCCTCTACATGTGCAATGGGGTATCCCAAGTCGGAAACACTATAATTCATTGGCCATTCCGAATACGCATTGCCACCGGATGCTTGCCCTCCACATTCTAAAATATGACCTATAGTAATAGCAAAAGCCATTCTATCCCAATCTTCTTGCGTAGTAGCATCATCTATTTTCCATTTAAATTCATGTGCTAAAATTCCAAGTGCCAAACATGGATCAGCCACACGTCCTGCCAGAATCAAGTTAGCACCATTGTCCAAAGCTTCTTTTACCTTTTGCGCACCTATATATACATTGGCATGTGTAGGTGTAAACTTAGAATCGTAATAAGATGAGTTATCGTCCAAATTATTCAATTCAACACCCTTCTCTTTAAATTCAGGCAATCTTGAAAGCACATCATCCCCCGAAATAGTAGCTATTTTGACGCCTTTGATACCTGATTTTTCTAGGATAGCTTTTACTTTTTCGGCGGCACTTTCAGGATTTAATCCACCTGAATTGGTGACGATTTTTATGCCTTTGGCAAATGCTATAGGATAAATTGTTCGGGCATGAACTTCTATATCACGGGCATAACCCATACTTGGGTCTTTGAGTTTGTCTTTCTGAAGGATTGACAATGTAAGTTCTGCTAATGCATCGTGCATTAAATAATCTGCTGCACCTTGCATGGCTATTGACATGGCGCCTAATGGTGAATCACCATAAAATCCTTGTGCTCCTGCTATTCTGATTGTTTTCATTGATTTAATTTACCAATTTATAAATATACCGATGTACCATCTTCTTAAAATTGATACATTGGTAAATTGTTACATTATTTAATTTCCTGTCCAATTTGCTTTACGTTTTTCTTTGAATGCGGTTAGTCCTTCTGCTGCGTCTTTGCTTTGTAGGCATTGCATCAACATTGCATGTAAATATTTATGTTTTTCATCTGCACTTTTAGTTTTCATTTCTTGAAATGCTTTTAGTCCTAAACGTACTGCTGTGGGAGACTGTTCTTTGATATCTTCTACTAATTTCATTACGGTTGATTCTAAGTTATCAGCTTCGACCACTTCTGAAACCAAACCTATATCCTTAGCTTCTTGTGCAGATAATGTTTTGGCTCTGATGCATAAATCTAAAAGTTGTCGAGCAGACATGAGAGGTTCTAAGGTTGCCATTACCTGAAATGGGAAGATGCCGCGTTTCACTTCCGGCAGTCCAAATTTTGCTGATTCTACCGCAACCACATGTGTCGCGCCACCAATCATAAGAAAACCACCGGCATATACATCGCCATGAACTTGAGCAATACAAGGTTTGTGTAAGCCGTTGAATTCATCACCGAGTTTTACCATATCTTTAGGCAGAGGAATAGTAGAAGGTTTTTCTATGGTATCATCGCCTGAGAATGCTTTTAAATCGGCACCGGCACAAAATACAGGTCCGTTGGCTTTTAAAACCACACACCAAATAGCATTGTTGTAATGTGCGTAGGCGAGTGCATAGGCTAATTCATTTGCCAATGGCATGTGAAAGGCATTGCGTTTGTCAGGACGATTGAGTGTAATCGTTAATACATTCGCTTTTTCTTCGACAATTAAGTAGGCAAAGTTTTGTTCTGCGAAATTGTCTGTTTGTTCTTGTGTGTATAGCATTTTTATTTATGATTTTGTCGTTTAATGATTTTTTTCTTCTTCCATAAATTTTAATTTGTGAGATTCCCTTTTACAAGGGAATGACTTTTAAACCTCAAAAAGAAGAACCGTCATTCCCACGAAAGTGGGAATCTCATCTGTTTATTTACTCTTTATTTTTCATTTTCTATTTATTAGATTCCCTTTTACAAGGGAATGACTTTTGACCTAAAAGGTAGAACTGTCATTCCCACAAAAGTGGGAATCTCCTCTGTTTATTTATTCTTTATTTTTCATTTTCTATTTATTAGATTCCCTTTTACAAGGGAATGACATTAAACTCCGAAAAGTAAACGGTCATTCCCACGAAAGTGGGAATCTCAATTATTCAATGTATAATATTTTTTTGTTTCTAAATAACCTATAATATCTATTTCAGAATACCAATCTTTTGCTAAATCAATTCTTTCTTTATTCATAGTATCAATTAATTCATCTTTCCATTTTCTATTCCATTTTTTTAGTTGTTTTTCTCTATCAATTGCATCCATCATATCTTTCAATTCTTCAAAATATATCAATTTATTACACTTGTATCTTTTTGTAAATACTGAACCATCACCTTGTTTGTGTTGTAATATTCTATACCATAAATCAGAAGTAACACCAATGTAAATAACGTTTCCAAAATTGTTGGAAATAATATAAATACATGGTTGTTTCTCGTTTATTTTCATCTTTCCCATTGTGAGATTCCCTTTTACAAGGGAATGACATTTTTACTATTTATTATTTTGAGATTCCCTCTTTCGAGGGAATGAAAGTAAACTTTTTTCAAATTATTTATCTTTCATTTTCAATAACAAAGTTCCGGCTTCGACAAATTGCTTATCTACAATATAAATTTCTTCTATTTCGCCATCAGTATGTGCTTCTATGGTATTTTCCATCTTCATAGATATCATTTTGAGCAAAGCATCCCCTGATTTCACTACATCACCTACGTTTACCATTACACTAATTATCTCACCCGGCATTGGAGCGATGTAGCCCCCTTTCACTGCTTCAGATTGTGGCAAAGGAAATCGCTCTACACTGTTCAAGGCTATTTGTCCTAGCTGTGGCGACTGTACAAAATATTGATGTGCATTTTCTGAAATATAGAACTTCCTTCTTACACCATCAATTTCCAAGATAATTGGACTACTATTGATAGCAGAAACAGTTTTGCTAACAAATTTTTTCTCGGCAAATTCAATTTCCAGCGTACTGCCTAAGGCTGTATAAGCGATAGGGAATTCATACCCGTGATAGGAGTATTTCTCCTGCTGAGGTGCATAGAAATTGTTGCGCCATCCTGCAGGCACTCCGGCGGCAAGAGTTCGTTGTGCATTGCGCTGCAAGAATCTAAAATGTATGAGGGCGCAAGTCAAAATATCCAAAGTGGACTGAGTGTAATTTTCTCCTTGGTATTTAAATTTTTTATCTAAAAAATGGGTGTCGAAATCGCCATTCTGAAAATCCTCATTTTCTAATATGGCAATTAGGAAATTTTTATTGGTAGTAAATCCTGTGCAAACTGTCTCTTGCAGCCCTTTGCGAAGTCTTGCGATAGCTTCTACCCTATTTTTGCCGGAGGCGATGACTTTGGCAATCATAGGATCGTAATAGGTAGAAATCTCGCTACCACTCTCAATCCCAGTATCATATCTCAATCCCGGCAATTGAGAAGGAGTCCAATCCGAAATTTTACCATTTACAGGCAAGAAATTATTGGCAGGATCTTCAGCATACAATCGCACCTCTATGGCATGACCGCACTGAGATATATCCTCCTGACGGAAAGGTATAGACATACCTTGCGCCACTTCTATCTGTAAGCGTACCAAGTCCAATCCTGTAACTTCTTCTGTAATGGGATGTTCTACCTGTAAGCGAGTATTTACCTCCAAAAAATAAAAGGATTGATCCGGAGCTACAATAAATTCTACGGTTCCGGCATTATCATATTCAATGGCTTTACAAGCGGCTACTGCTGCTTGACCCATTTTTCTGCGTGTTTCTTCTGTGATAAACGGCGAGGGACTTTCTTCCACTACCTTCTGGTAACGCCGCTGTATGCTACATTCACGTTCGTAGAGGTGAATAGCATTGCCATTTTTGTCGCCAAATATCTGAAATTCTACGTGGCGAGAGGTGTCAAAATACTTCTCTATGAGCAAAGTATCGTCTCCAAAGCCAGATTTTGCTTCGGATTTTGCCTCATTGATGGCTTTGTCGAGTTCAGATTCCCGACGAACGATACGCATACCTTTTCCGCCACCACCTGCACTAGCTTTTAATAAAACGGGAAAACCTATTTCTATAGCTTTGGCTTTGATAGTAGCTTCACTTTGGTCTTCCCCTTGATAACCAGGAATCGTAGGCACATTGTGGGATTGCATAATTTTTTTTGCACCAATTTTCGACCCCATTACTTCAATGGCTTTTGGATGCGGGCCTACCCATATAATTCCTTCATCTATGCATCGCTGTGCAAAATGCTCTTTCTCACTCAAGAAGCCATATCCGGGATGTATAGCATTGGCCCCTGTTTTTTTGGCTGCATCTATGATTTTATCTATCAAAAGATAAGACTCTGAAGGTTGCTTTCCTCCTATTCTTACTGCTTCGTCTGCCATCTTTACGAAAAGGCTGTTTTCATCGGCGTCAGAAAATACGGCTACCGTGGCTATGCCCATTTCTTTACAAGTTCTAAAAATGCGTATGGCTATTTCGCCGCGATTGGCTACGAGTAGCTTGGTACTATTTGAAGTTTGAGACATTATTATTTCAGATTTATGATTTCAGAATTATTCTTTAATTTTAATGTTTAATTTTAATGTTTTAAGAATTGCAGAAAAGATTGCAGTTAATTCATTTGATTCTTTTATTAATTCATTCAAACTATTAAGATTTGAGTTAGTCTCTTCCAATAATTCAAACCAATAAAGGCATTCATCAGCTTCTTCCTGCACAATGTTTATTTTATTTAAAAAATCTAGATTTGATTTTCTACGTAATTCTGAGCGATAGTTTGCTCCAACTGATGTTGCCGCTCTAATTACTTGTTTCATGATAATTACATTTGCATAAGTTGGTTTAATACTTTCAGTAAATTTTATTGTATTTACCGCAAAATTTTTTGTTCTATTTCTTAATTCAATTGAGTTCATTACTATAAATCTTACATCTGAATTCTTAAATCAAACATCCAATTACATTCTGTACACACCATAACTATTTGTTCCTTTTACTTCATTCATATAAGTTAAGGCTAACACCAAACCAAATACATGTCTTGTATCTCGTGGGTCTATGATGCCGTCATCCCATAATTGTCCTGTAGCAAAAAAAGCATTGCTTTGCTTTTCTATTTCTGCTTTCATAAATTCTTTCATTTGTGCTGCTTGCGCCTCATCGAATTGCTGACCCGCCTTGATAGCAGCCTCACGGCTTACCATTTGCATTACACCAGCTAATTGTTCAGAACCCATTACTGCAATCATGCTATTGGGATAAGAAAATAGGAAACGAGGATTGTATGCACGACCGCACATGGCATAATTTCCGGCGCCATAACTCGCTCCCATCATGAGGGTAAACATGGGCACTTCGGAATTGGATACGGCATTTATCATTTTTGCACCATCCTTAATCATACCGTTTTGTTCATAATCTTTCCCAACCATAAAACCTGTGATATTCTGCAAAAAGAGTATAGGCATATTATTCATATTGCACAACTGAATAAAATGGGCTCCCTTATTGGAGGAGTCGTTGAACAACACGCCATTATTCCCTATGAGGGCGACTGGATAACCATGTATTTTGGCATAACCACATACGAGAGTTGTACCATAATCTTTTTTGAACTCATGAAATTCTGAGCCATCCACGATGCGCGCAATTACTTCACGACAATCGAAAGGTACTTTTGTATCTACCGAGACAATGCCGAGGAGTTCGTCTATATTATAAAGTGGTTCTTTATAAATTTCAGATTTGTGGTTCGTGAATTCAGATTTTAAATTCAAATTTGCCAATAATTCGCGAGCTATACGTATTCCATCCAATTCATCTTGTGCTAAATAATCCGAGACTCCTGAAACTTTACTATGCATCTCAGCACCTCCAAGTGTCTCATCATCTACGACTTCATTGGTTGCCATTTTCACAAGAGGAGGGCCTGCTAGGAATACTTTAGCCTGATTTTTTACAAAAATGGTGTAGTCACTCATCCCCGGAATATATGCACCGCCGGCAGTAGAATTTCCAAATACTATAGATATGGTAGGCAAGCCTTTCTTAGAGCGTCGCGTTATTTCTTTGAAATTATTGCCACCGAGGTTGAAAACTTGAGCCTGATCGGGGAGATTGGCCCCGGCACTTTCTACCAAATTAATTGCTGGAAGATTATTCTCCTGTCCTATCTCATTGATGCGCAAAGCTTTTTTGAGCGTAGCAATATCTATAGCCCCGCCTTTGTTAGTGCCTACATTGGCAGATATTAAACACATCTTTCCCGATACAAATCCTATACCTGCTACCATAGTTCCGCCCACACCAAAGCCACCTTTCACACCCAACCCTGCCAAGGGCATAAGTTCCAAAAATGGTGAATCTACATCCAGCAGCATTTCTATACGCTCTCGCGCCAATAATTTACCTTTGGATTTTGCTTTCTGAGTGTGTTTCTCTTCACCCTGAAATAGCGATTGCTTTAGATGCTTATTGAGTTCTTCAATTTTTACAAGCATTTTGGCATAATTCTCTTTATATGCCGCTGAATTTGTGTTGATTTTTGAAAGCAGAATTGCCATTCTCTTTTTTATGCAATAATAAAGAGAAGATTTTACTTTACCAAACGTTCGTTTGATAAAGTTTTTTACTAATACCCTAATTTTTCTATCCCTGAACTGTTATGTGTTTAGTTCTCTATTCATTTTATTTAAAGGTATTTAGCCATTTTTTCCATATTCATTTCTAAATTTCATGTTTAAAAAGCTACGAGACTGTCTATGACAAATTACTTGTTGTAGTAATGATAATTGGAGGCTAATTTATATAAATTGTCATCTGTGAGCTTATCATACATGGATTGCGCTGGAATCTTTCTGCCGTCGAGGGCGACATCCTTTAGAATCCCTTCCTACAACTCACCGTACTTAATTCTATGTGTTAGTCTCAGAATATTCAGCCATTAAGTAAATCTGTGGAAAATAATAATGTACTTATTAGCTATATACCCCTAATTTTGGATCATGGCTGCTACCGAAACTTATGCTATACCCTTGGGCTTCAAAGCCCCCGAATTTACCTTACCGGATACTGTAGATGATAAAGAAAAATCCCTTTCGGAGCTTCGTGGCTCAAAGGCTACTGTGATTATGTTCATCTGTAATCACTGCCCTTATGTCATACACATTAATGATGCATTGATACGTTTGGCAAAAGATTACATGCCGGAAGGAGTAGCTTTTATAGCCATAAGTAGCAATGATATAGAAAATTATCCTCAAGATGCGCCGGAAAAAATGAAGGAAACGGCATATAGATTGGGATACCCTTTTCCCTATCTTTATGATGCGACCCAAGAAGTAGCAAAGGCTTATCATGCTGCATGTACACCAGATATTAGTATTTTTGATGAAGACATGCGCTGTGTTTATCGAGGCCAACTGGATGATTCTCGTCCTAAAAATGATATTCCTGTAAGTGGCAGAGATGTACGTAGTGCCTTAGATGCCCTTCTCGCTGGCAAGTCCGTGTCGCCGATACAGAAAGTGAGCTTGGGTTGCAATATCAAGTGGAAAATATCCCAATAATATATTTTTATGAGTATTTTAAAAAATATAAGAGAGAATCTAAAGCTAGACCAAATAAAGTCTCCAATAGCCCAAGTAAAAAAAACATATAGCATCATAGAGTCACTCTTTACATTAGTGCAAGACAACAAAGTTTCCGCTTCCGTCAAAGAGATGATAAAAGGGCTGGGAATTTTGGTCAAAGACCAGCCTAATATTACCTCTATAAACCATTTCTTGAACCACTTTTTATTAAAAATTGATGCAGAAAATCAGCCCATAGTCATCAAAGAACTTTTGGAAGTATATCAGGAAAGATGGAAAAATGTAGAACGCAAGACCGCCACACAAATTTACCAACATTATGATTTTCATGAAAAAACAGTTTTACTTCATGGGAACGATAAGTCTATACAGTCATTGGTAGAGATGTGTATAGTCAATCAGAAAAAAATTAATATTATACAGTCGCTAACTCAACAAGCACAGTATGGCAAAGATCAGGTGCGCATTCTTATCAACCAAGATGTGCCTATACGTGTAGTGGACGATGCAAACTTGGGACAGTTTTATCCAGAAATAGATATCATCATATTAGGTGCTGATATTATCATGCATGAACAATTTTTGAGTAAAAATGGTGCTCATAATCTATGCTTGGCAGCACATTACTATAATATTCCTATCTATGCCTTATCTGACAGCCGCAAGATTTTGAATAAGAAATATCTGACACCTTCCTTAGTAGAGTCCTTTGTTGGAGAGACAAAAAAAACAGTCACCGAACTTTGGAAAGGTGCTCCCAATGGAGTAGAAGTCATTAATAATCATAATGAATTTGTTCCCAATAATTTAATTACGGCTTTTGTGCTTGAAGATAAAATCCTAGATAGTCTTGGTATTACACAAGAAGTGGATAAAATGCTGATATCTAAATTTTTCTAAAAAAAGTACTTTTGGCATAATATTTTCAAGCTTTAATCATTAATATATAAATTAACAATATTTTCTATGTTCAATATTCTTTTACAGGCAAGTACCACACTTATAGATAGTGCAAGTGCCGATGCTGGCGCCACAGCAGGGCAAGTCGCCGAAAAAATGACACTCATACAGTTCTTTATGAAAGGCGGACCTATTATGGTTCCACTCATTATTATGTTTGTTATTAGTTTATATATTATAATTGAAAGAGTCCTTACGCTTAATAAGTTGGACAAAATGGACCCTAACTTTATGAATAATATCAAAGACTATGTAAGTAACGGCAACTTGGAAGCAGCCCGATCATTGGCAAAGACTACCCAAACTCCTGTGGCACGCCTAATAGAAAAAGGGCTGAAACGCTTGGGGAAACCTTTGGATAATATATCATCTTCCATAGAAAATACAGGCAAACTGGAAATTAGCAAGATGGAAAAGGGTTTGGCTACGCTCGCCACCATCTCTGGTGCCGCCCCTATGCTGGGGTTCTTAGGCACTGTAACGGGCATGATTAATGCATTCAGAGCCATAGCGGCATCTCAGACGGCTGTAACACCCAGTATGCTTGCCAGCGGCATCTACGAGGCCATGATTACTACGGTAACAGGTCTAGTTATAGGTATTATTGCATATCTGGCATATAATTTCCTTATTACAAAAGTAGAGGGAATTGTATATAAGATGGAGGCAAGCAGTGTAGAATTTATTGACTTACTCCAAGAACCCGCCTAATATGCTTAGCACTCGCAATAAAGTGAGACCCGACTTTAATATGTCGTCTATGACTGACCTCATAT
Source organism: Chitinophagales bacterium (assembly GCA_044227665.1). Lineage (GTDB taxonomy): Bacteria > Bacteroidota > Bacteroidia > Chitinophagales > JADIYW01 > JBGAWK01. The sequence continues at coordinate 10,345 of JBGAWK010000044.1, read as the reverse complement.
TTTTGTTGCTCATCTTCTTCATCCTTACCTCCAATACGGTGACTACCAATGCCCTAAATCTCAATTTGCCTTCGGCAAATGGACAGGTAGTTACGGACAAAAATATTAACGTATCTATCAATCAAGATGGCGAATATTTTATCAATGGCACTCAAGTATTTGGAGCGGAACTCCAAGGTAAATTGGGTGGGATGCTGCAAGAAAATCCCAATGAAACCGTCATCCTCAATGCCGATAAAACCATTCCTCTAGACTATGTGGTAAAGGTAATGGCAATTATCAAAGATAACAATGCCAAGATGGTATTGGCTACAGACCCTATACAATAATATTTTCTATGGAAATGTCTTTCAACGATATATGGTATAATAAATCAGAAAATGAAAAGAAATCTGCGCTGATTACTACCATTATTGTTGTCGCACTTTTTTTGCTATTTTGGTTCATAACTTTGAGTAATGAGCAGAAGAAAGAAGATAAGCAATTAGTTATAGATTTTACGCAGCAGGAAGTATATGCCGGTGCCAATAGTGCTGCCGAAGGAGAAGCAGGGGACGGAGGCGAAATAGAACCCGTTACAGAACCTGTGCCACCTACGCAACCTACGCCACAGCCCAAAGCTACTACGCCTGTCACCTCATCATCAAAGCCTGTACTTACACAGAACAATGCAGAAATGATAGCCATGAAGAAGGCTGAGGAAGAACGTAAAAAGCAGCTGAAAGCAGAGCAGGAGAGGTTGGCAAAACTCGAAGCAGAGCGAAAAGAACAAGAAGCTTTCAAGCAAAAGATGAATACAGGCTTCAGCAAAGGTAAAAATAGTGGTAGTAATAGTGGTGATGGTGATGGTGGCGGTGGCTGGGGCGGTGACGGCACTTCCAAAAATCCGGGCAATGGCGATGGCATAGGTAGTGGAGACGGCAGCGGACCAAGCCTAAGTCTCGGCAACAGGAAGTTTGTCTCTGTGGTAAAACCGGAAGACAACACAAATTATGAGGGTATAGTGGTAATACGCATCACGGTTGACAAAAAAGGAAATATCACAAATGCAGAATTCAAATCTTCGGGTTCTACTACTACTAACTCTATTTTAGTTCAAAAATCTATTAAAGCAGCGTTACAGTCAAAAGTTACCCAAGATTTTAATGCTGCCGAAGACCAATTTGGATTCATTACCTATAAATATAGGAATTCCCAATAGACTATGCCCTTATTGATAAATTAACACTACATTTTTGCTTTCAATATTTGTAAATTTACTAAACTTTGCTATCTTCGCACTCGCTTTTGAAGCAAAGCTTATGATTCCGTAGCTCAGCTGGTAGAGCAATACACTTTTAATGTATGGGTCCTGGGTTCGAATCCCAGCGGGATCACAGGTGCCAAACCACGAAACGCCTTGGTTATCATTGTCGGATAACACAAGGCGTTTCTCTTTTAGTATAAAACATGTTATTTGAATGATATTTCCTTTAGATAAGAAATATTGTCCTAGTGTGATACGCTAGTTAGCTATACTATCCTTAATTCGAGTCGTTGAATCACTTAAATCCATAATTTTTTTGAGTGAATCCTGTTTTATTTTCAGAAGCGCAACCTTGTGGATAGAATCTTTCTTCTTCATGGCAAGGCTGTCCAATTTGGGTAGTACAGGAGGTAGTGCCGCTTCTAAGAGACGCTGCCTATAAAGTTTTTTTACGGCAATTTCATCATAATCGTAGATGTCGGAATAGAAGTGTAGCTTTCCTGCCAGGTCTGTATAGGCAGTAAAGTATTGTATATATATGGATAGGGGATTTTTTATTTTGAAGATAACGGATTTGTGTTTTTTTAACAGTGTATCCAACGAATCCTGTGAAATTGCTTGCTGATCTAAAGCAAAAATATAGGCGGCAAGCGATAGCGGCTTTTCTACACGCACACAGCCATGTGAGTAGGCACGCACTTCATTATCGAACAAGGCCTTACTCGGTGTATCATGTAGATATACAGAGTGGTCATTGGGAAATAAAAACTTGATGATGCCTAAGGAGTTACCATAACCACTGGGTTGTACCATACGTATAGGCTTAGACCAGTTGATTTGAGAAGCCGTAATACGCTTGCCATTCTGGTAAATTTTATATTTATTGAGATAAGCGGCGCTTTTTCCTTTCATCTCATTCTTAATAATAGATTGTGGTATAGACCACTCTGGAAAAAGGACAATTTTGTCTAGGGCACTGCTGATGATGGGTGTCTTCGTCTTGGGCGTACCTACTACGGCATTGTTTTGCTGCATGATGCTGTCATTTACGATACCTTGTACTACAAAGGAAGGAATATTTACCCACAGATAGCGCTCGGGGAATTTATCTTTACTAAATCCCCGCCATCTGTCAATATTAAGTAGTAATATGCGATATTGGTCGTAATAATCGCGTAGTAAAGCTTTGCGTGTGTTAGCACCGGGAGTGCCGTCAGGCTCCAGACCACTATCTTTCTGAAAGCGTTTAAGGTTGCTTACTACTTCACTTTTAATTTGGGCAGTACTATCATTCAAATACCTGTGGTATATCAAAGCTTTGGCTACATCTTTCATACTGCCGATGCTATCTGTCTTATAATCTCTGATACTAAAATCCTTAGGGGTAAGTGTATGCTGTGTTACAAAATTCTGATAGGAATTCAAAAGTCTCTTATAGTGATTATGAGTAGGAGCGAGATTTTGCAAGGGATTGATGATATTGCCGTTACGGAGGCTTGAAGACAATAAATCTATATATTTATCCGTCTTCACCTTTCCGGGAAGTCTGATTTTTTGTTTTTCAAAATTATAAGCACCACTATCAAGGTGATAGCTAAGCAACATATAGGCATCCATCATCAATAGCTCTACATTCTTGAAATCTTGTCTTTGGATAGCACTATCAAGGTATGCAATTGGATAAAGTTGTGGCATTATTGCCCATGATTTATCCTCTTTTAATATATTAAAAAAAATAGTCCCAACTTCCGACAATCCTTTGTAGTTTGTCCAAACGGGATAATAGCTATGTGTGGTATAATATTTTCTCCCCCAATGATAGGCATATAGTAAATATCCATCGGATGTTGCCACATCAATAGTATCGGGCTGAGGTTGCTGATAAAAGGTTTCTAGTATTTTGCTATATTGCTCTACATACGCTCTATTCGCTGAGGACATATCATCATCATTCATGAGGTCTTTGGCTATTAATTTATTTTTGTGTTTACATGAAAAACAAACCAAGAGAATAGCTACTATAGTATAAGCCAACTTATTCATTACGATACTTACAAATATATATTCAGTAATATGTAATGATGCACTTTCGTTTCATCATCCATACCAAAACAAGTTAAGGTTGTATTAATTGTAGAAAAAAATAAAATTATAGTACATTTGAAGGTATAATGTCGAAGGAATACAGGGCATATTATCGCAATCATGAACTTTCAAGTAACTACAGTGGGGGATTGCATCTTTTTTTTGTAAGCATAGTATGCATATCTATTATTGTATATTGTGTGTATGCCTTAGATTTTGAGGGATTTAGAAACTTACAGTTAGTTTCCATTCCCATCACATTTATATATGCCAATTTGGTAGAATACTTCGCTCATAGATATCCTATGCATCACAAATACAAAGGATTCGGATTAGTATATAAAAGACATACCGGACAGCATCATCGTTTTTTTGACGAAAGTGACATGGTCTGTGAAAGTATGGAAGATTTCAAAATTATTTTATTTCCACCTATATTGCTAGTATTTTTCTTAGTAGGTTTTGCACTGCCAATAGGACTATTGTTGCAGTATTTTCTCTCGCCCAACATTGCAAAATTGTTCATGGCTACTGCTGTATTTTATTACTTGAATTATGAAATATTGCACCTAAGTTATCATCTTCCTACTACTCATTTTTTACGTAAAATATCTATTGTCAACACATTGAGTAAATTACATACCGTTCATCATAGCGGTGATAGTATGCAGAAACATAATTTCAATATTACTTACCCAATTTTTGATTTCATATTTGGAACTTACAAAAAATAGAAATGCGATTTGTCTTATATTTTATTACGTTTTTTTCTACAGTTACTGCGTATTCCAAGAATATGGACGTAATTGTCATTTTCAAGTCAGATGATAATATATCTAAGGCACGATGGATAGCAGATAAGGCTGCAAAATCAGAATATGTATATGCTGCCTTGCAAAAGCAAGCACAGCAACAACAAAATGTTATACGCTCACTACAACGTGATAAAGTTTATTATGAGTCATTGTGGATTGTCAATGCATTGCGCATAGTCGCTGATGAAGAATGGATTAAAAATCTTGAAGGATATACAGAGATTGCAAGCATTATTCCCAATAGTCCCTATATCATGACACCACAGCCCAACACTGCTTCATACAGAGTTTTGGATGAAAATGAAATCACTGCAAATACTTGGGGTATCAATAAAATTAATGCAGATAGTGTATGGGCTATGGGCATTATGGGACAAGGTGTAGTTGTGGGAGGGCAAGATACGGGCTATGATTTTAATCATTTAGCTTTAATAAATCAATACAGAGGGAATGATAATGGAGTGATAGATCACAATTACAATTGGCATGATGCCATTCATAGTCCCATACCCTCTACTGCTGGAAATGGGAATCCCTGTGGATTTGACAGTAAAGTTCCCTGTGACGACCAAACACACGGAACGCATACGATGGGTACTTGTGTAGGTAGCGATAGTATTAATGACAAAAATATTGGAGTTGCGCCTAAAGCAAAATGGATAGGATGTAGAAATATGGATAGAGGAAATGGATTGTTATCTACTTATTTGGAATGCTTTCAGTTCTTTTTAGCACCTACAGATACTAATGGGCTGAACCCAGATCCTTCCAAAGCCCCGCATGTCATCAATAACTCCTGGGCCTGTCCTACCGCTGAAGGATGTAATCCAACAAATTTCGCTTTGATGGAGGCTGCGATTCAGGTACTTGTGGATGCCGGAATTGTAGTTGTTGTAAGCAATGGCAATGCAGGTTCTGGATGTAATACGACGAGAGAGCCTGGAGCTATTTTTTCGCAATCATTCTCCGTGGGAGCTACTGACTATAATGATGCATTGGCAAATTTTAGCAGTAGAGGACCAGTAACTTATAATGGTGTTACTTATATTAAACCTGATATTTCTGCTCCCGGCGTAGGGGTGAATTCCTGTATCCCCGGTACTGGCTATGCCAGCTACAATGGCACGAGCATGGCAGGGCCACATGTCGCAGGATTGGTGGCATTAATTATTTCTGCTAATCCAGAATTAGCTGGAGATGTGGAGCAAATCAAAGAAATTATTACAACTACAGCTAAAAAAATATATACTACGCAAAGTTGTGGTGGGGATAATATAAATACATATCCAAATAACAACTTTGGCTATGGTCGTATAGATGCATTAGCAGCAGTAAACGAGGCTTTACATCGCAATACTACCAACATCAAAGTACAACAAAATCTTGTATCTAACACATTTGTTCAAGATTTTCTTTATTTCAAATATCCTATAAAAAATTCCACTATTTATGTATTTGACACGCAGGGGAGATTGTTGCAAGAAAGCAAAGCTCATGAAGGGCTCGTTGTGGACTTACATCAATTATCTACAGGATTCTACTTTGTAAAAGTGTGGTTGGATAATCAATGGATGGCACAGCGGATTTACAAGCAATAGTGATTTAACTTTTTTTAAGTAGATATTTTTCCCTCAATATCTCTCTATCTATTGGGCTTTTTCCGTTTTTTAATCCCAATAACAATGTTTGTTGGTAATTTTTAGCTTATTAAATATAATTAATTTTTAAATTTGGTAAAATTTTTTAAAAATCATGAAAAAATTAATCGCTTTAGGATGGGGACTTTTGGCTTTGGTAGCCTGCTCCAAAGTAGATATCAAACAACAGGATGACTCTACTGCAAACAATCTTTCTACAGGAAGAAGATGTGCTTCTTATGAAGTATTGCAACAACAATTAGTAGCAGACCCAACGCTTGCCTCTAGAATGGAAGCCATTGAATCTTTTACTTCAAGAGTGCAAGAAAATCAAGCAAATTTTAGGTTGGTAAATGGCGTTATTGAAATACCCGTTGTAGTGAATGTACTTTATCGTACTACAGCAGAAAATGTTTCTTTGACACAAATACAATCCCAAATAGATGTATTAAATGAAGATTACAACGCTACTAATGCTGACATAAGCAAAGTGCCGAGTACTTTTTCTGGTGTAGTAGGAAATATAGGTATCCGTTTCGTACTAGATCAAATCATTAGGAAATCTACTAATAAAGTTTCTTGGAGCACTAATGATTATATGAAAAAATCCACTAGAGGTGGTATTAACCCTACATCTCCTACTACTAAACTGAATCTTTGGGTATGTACCCTTGGTAATGGAATATTAGGATATGCACAATTCCCTGGTGGCAGCTCTGCTACTGACGGTGTTGTAATATTGAATACAGCTCTTGGTCGTACAGGAACTGCTAAAGCACCTTTCAATAAAGGACGTACTGCCACACATGAAGTAGGTCACTGGTTGAACCTGCGCCACATTTGGGGTGATGCTACTTGTGGCAACGACTATGTAAGCGATACACCTCTTCATAATACCGCTAATTATGGCTGCCCTGCTGCTGGACACAAATCTACTTGTAGCGGCACTCCTATAGAAATGACAATGAACTACATGGACTATACAGATGACGCTTGTATGTATATGTTCAGTACTGGTCAAAAATCAAGAATATTGGCAACCTTTGCAACAGGAGGTCCAAGAAATTCTTTTGCTAAATAATAGATTTTAATATAAAATATTCATGATAGGGAGATTATATGTCTCCCTATTTTTGTTTATATCAAAAAAATATTACATTTATAAAAATGTAATTATGGAATCTAATTATTGGATACTATTAGCAGCTGCTCTTGTCCCAAATATAGTGGGAATGATTTGGTATGGATTTATCTTTAAGTCCACATGGCTGCAAACGGTAGGCAAGTCCGAAGATGAACTTAAAGAGGGAAATAGGGCGATAGCCTTTATAATTACCTATATCGTAGGTTTGTTTCTAGCTTTAGGATTGATGCCTATCGTCATACATCAGCTCGGTGTATTTCAAATGCTCAATGATGTAAAAGAATTGGAAGATGTAAATAGCGATTTATCCAAAACTTTAGCAAATTTATTGACTTCATTTGGAGACAATTTTCGCTCTTTCAAACATGGCATGTTGCATGGTGCGCTTACAGCATTATTTTTTATCTTGCCTACCATCGCAATGAATGCCTATTATGAAAGAAGAAATTGGAAATATGTAGCTGTAAATGTTGGATTTATGATGGTATGTATGGCAATAATTGGCGGGATAGTTTGCCAGTGGGCGTAAAAGATTGCCTAGTGCTTTCTTATATAGTTTTGATTTTGTTAATATAAAAAACTTGCTATAAGCCTTACCTTCGCTGGGGTAATGCTAGAAGAAATTCTGATACAGTCAAAGGCTTCGCCAATAATGGGTATTCCTTTAAGCTTCGCCAATACATTGGAAATTTCTTTGAATACCATTAAAACAGAGTTATTACATCGCACCGCATCTAATACCTCATTACTACATATATATATACAAGAGAAAATTCGGTTATCGGGAAAAGATTATGCTTATGGCGGATATTTGGAAGTAAGAAATTGGTATCAACGAAGTCCTTTATTCGGAGAAAATCGCAATATACATTTAGCTATAGATATATGGTGCGATGATTTGCATCCTATACACGCTCCTTACGATGCAGTAGTTCATAGTAAAAACAATAATGTGGGTTTTGGCAACTACGGGCCTACTATTATACTTGAGCATACCTTATCAGGATTAACATTTTATACTTTGTATGGACATCTATCTTCAGGCGATCTAGATACGCTATCTATAGGTCAGAAGATTATAGCCGGAGAAATATTTGCACATGTAGGCAATATTGAAGAAAACGGAGAATGGCCTACGCATCTACACTTTCAAGTTATAAAAGATTTAGAAGGATGTAAAGGAGACTTTCCAGGTGTATGTTCTTCAGAAATGCTGGCGCATTACAAGTATAATTGTCCAAATCCAAATTTTATTTTAAAAATCCAATAATATTTAAAACATTTGTACGTACAAGTATGTTTTAGACACATGAAGAATTTATTTTTATTAGTGAGTATGCTGTGTATGCCTATTGCTATATGGGCACAAACGACAGCTAATGTTGATTTGAAAAAATCTAATGTTAAATGGGAAGGAAAAAAAGTTACAGGCTCACACAATGGCAATGTAAGTTTGAAGTCAGGTAAGCTCCTGCACAAAAACGGAGCGATTACAGGTGGAGAATTTGTAATAGACATGAATACTATAACTTGTACAGATATTGAAAATCCTGATTATAACAATAAGTTAGTAGGACATCTCAAGAATGAAGATTTTTTTGATGTAAGCAAGTATCCTACTGCTAACTTAGTAATCACAAAAGTGGCAAAGGCTAAAAATCAAAACTTAGCTACACACGTATTTACGGTAAATTTGACCATCAAAGGAGTAACACAATCTATGAAAATTCCGGCTAAGGTGTCTTATAGTAATGGGAAGATTTCTGCAACTTCCTCTTTTACCGTTGATCGTTCACTTTATGGCGTAAAATATGGCTCTGAGACATTCTTTGGCAGCCTTGGGGACAAAGCTATAAAAAATGAAATGAATTTCGATGTTACTGTAGTTACAGAGTAATATTTCAACTACATAGTTAATTACTTGCCTAAATAATCATTCTCTTTTGAATGATTATTTAGGCATTTTTGTGATATTGTTTTAACATTTAGAATTTATAAGTTTAGTAAAAATATTGTTACTTTGTAACACATAAGAAAATTCACAATGGCAACTGGTATGGATAAGTTAGTAATGGATTTTAGCAAGCAATTACAAAGAGCGATAGAGATTGGCGAGCATATTAAAATAGGAAAAAACAAAGTACCCTTTCGCAATGTGCTGATTTCCGGACTTGGGGGCAGTGGCATAGGCGGAACTATTATTTCAAATATTTTAAGGGACGACCTTGCAATTCCCGTTGTCGTTAATAAGAATTACGAAATTCCAGCATTCGTAAATGAAAATACATTGGTAATTATATCCTCTTATTCAGGTAATACCGAGGAAACGCTGAGTGCATTATTACAAGCATTCAAGAAGAATGCACATATCGTATGCATTACCTCCGGAGGTCTGATAAAAGAATATTGCGAGACTAATGATATAGATTATGTATTGATAGATGGTGGAATGCCGCCAAGAGCTTGTTTTGCGTTGTCGTTCGTACAACAATTGTACATAGTTCACATTTTGGGACTTTTAGAAAATAAGTTTAAGACTTATTTACAGGATGCCATAACACTCATAGACACAAAAGAATCAGATATTCAGAATCTAGCTAGAGAAATTGCTAAAAGACTTCATAGCAAAATTCCTGTCATCTATTCCGATGCAAATTTTGAAGGTGTATCCATACGTTTCAGACAGCAAATCAATGAAAACTCTAAGATGCTGTGCTGGCACCACGTAGTCCCTGAAATGAATCACAACGAGCTAGTAGGTTGGGCAAGCCCGAATAAAGATATGGTGGTAGTATTTCTACGCAATAATGAAGACTTTGATCGCAACCAAGAGCGTATGGAATTTACTAAGGAAGTAGTCTCAAGATTCTGCAGTGATGTGGTAGAAATATATTCTGAAGGAAATAGTGATATAGAAAGAAGTCTATATCTTATACATCTTTGCGATTGGATATCATGCTATCTGGCAGATCTCAATCAGGTAGATGCTATAGAAGTAAATGTAATTAATCAACTCAAAGACAGATTGGCGGTAAAACCCATGAATGAATACTAGAATAATAGTACACCATTTAGGACTAATAGACTATAAGACAGCTCTAGCACGTCAAGAATTTTTTTTTCAAGAAAACATAGAAAAAAAACTCCATAAGCAGTTTGACAAAACTGAAAATCATCTACTATTATGTCAGCATACGCCTGTAATTACTATGGGTAAGTCAGGTAAAAATGCACATATAATTTCAGATTATAATCATCTAAAAAATAGCGATATAGATTTTTACAATTCAAGTAGAGGCGGGGATGTTACCGCCCACAATCCGGGACAATTAGTTGTCTATCCCATATTGGACTTAGAGTGTTTTTTTACAGATATCCGAAAATATGTATTCACCTTGGAAGAGGTCATAATTCAAAC
>JBGAWK010000043.1:0-21253 GCA_044227665.1 Chitinophagales bacterium | reverse complement strand
TTTCAAAATTGTATATTACGACCAAAGAGGTTCAGGCGTAGCACAAGGCAACGCCGATGGTCTCACCGTCGAAAATCTTGACGATGACCTAGATGCTATTGTGGATTATGTTCACTACAAATATCACCCTAAAGCACTATTTATCATGGGGCAAAGCTGGGGTGGCGGACTTTCTACCTATTATGTCGCTAACGCCGAACATCAGAAAAAGATAAATGGCTATATTTCGGTATGCCCTGCTTATAACATCAAAGATGGTCTTGCCAATGCACGAACTTTTGTAATCAATACTGCACAAGCAAATATTGCTACAAATACGCAAAAGGATTTCTGGAAAAAAGTCTTAGCATTTTATGACAAAAATCCCTATGTTACTGCCGATAATTATCATGAGCACATGAAATATGTAGGCAAAGCTGGTGGTGCCGTATATAAAGAAGGCACCATAGAAGCTATAGATCCCAATGCTCCAAATTATGAGCTTTTGGGTATTACCAATAATTTTCTATACACCAGTACTCATATCACACTTGAAGGAAAAAGTATATTCAACTATATGGACTTGACACCCAAGCTTCCGATAATTACTGTTCCCACACTTTTGATATGGGGTGTACATGATGGCATCATTCCGCCTATACCTATCGCCAAAACTTTTATAGATAGCATCAGTACCCCAAGTGATAAAAAGCTATATAAACAATATACACAATCGGGACACTCCCCGCAGGGTGAAGAAGCTGCCAAGTTTACCAACGATGTAAAAACTTTTTGCTTGCTCAACGACTAATAACCACGCTCTTTCAGTCCATGTACGACATGCGCTATAAAATGCTCGGCATGAAAGTCTGTAAGCCCGTAGAAACGTACAAGACCTACCATATCGGCATGGGTGGTGCTGGGATGCTTATCTGTAGCTATTAGTCCCTGATAGTCACCCCACTTGGCAGACTCTATGGTAACGAGTCCATCGTTACTGCCTTGTACCGTATATAATATTCTTGCCAACGCCTTCCAAAGCATACTAGGGTAACTCCTATTGATATGGGAAGCATAGCTCTGGTAATATACATCACTATGATCAGGCACTTCATCATTGAAGCGTTCCATAGCTTCCGTAGTAACCTGTCGGGCTGCCCTATAGCTGTCGGGGCGCATATCTCCCATGATTCGTCCATAGATATTTACAAGTCTAGCTACAGCAAATTTGCCTATAGGTATAGCACCCATAATAATATCTGCGATGCCACTGCCATGATGGGGAGAGCCCAATGTAGTAAGGCTCGCCACTCTGTCATGCATACCCAACTTGGAAATCATATATCGCGATTCTATACCCCCCTTGGAATGTGCAATTATATTCACTTTTTCATGAGGATGACGCTCAAGGATGTCCAGAATTCTATATTTGAGTTTTAAAGCATTTTCTCCATGACTGTTAAAAGCATCCTGATTGGCACTATATACTTCACATCCCAATCCTTTCAAATAATCAGGAATGACATTCCAATAGTTGATGATGTTATTCAAATCCTGAAATCCCATGCCGCTTACCAAAATTACCGGATGCCTGGTAGCACAATACGATAAGCGTTCTTTGGGTGCGGCAAAATCTACAGCATAGGTCTTCATAAATCGCTTCAATATTACTGCAATGTCCCCAAATTATCATTAATGATGCGTTTAATTTTTTGAGAAATATATTTTACGGAATTCTCTAGTTATGTGGAATATTTTATATTATTCCGTCTTCTTACAATCACGCACATACTCTATTTTGGAATAATTTTCAGACTACCATCTCGAAGTCTATCTGTTTTTTTTCCATATCTACTGCCAATACTTTTATCGTTACAATATCACCAAGGCGGTAGGATTTATCGGTAACAAGTCCACGGAATCTATGTTTTTTTTCTTCATAAACATAGGAATCATCTCTAAGTCGCTCTTGCCTAATGAGCCCTTCACAGTTTATTGCAGGTATCTCTACATATATGCCCCACTGTTTTACACCGCTAACGATTCCATCGTATTGCTCGCCTATCCTATCTGTCATAAATTCTGCCATTTTATATTTCACGCTCTCTCGTTCGGCTTCCATGGCTGCACGTTCTCGCTCAGAGCAGTGCTTACACTGCATCTCATACAATTCTATATTTGTTTCAGGATGTTTGTCCAATGTCTTTTGTAATAGTCTGTGCAGCAATACATCTGGATAGCGGCGTATAGGAGAGGTAAAGTGGCTGTAGTATTCAAATCCTAAGCCATAGTGACCAATATTCTGAGTACTATATGCCGCCTTCGACATACAGCGTATGCCTAACTGCTGTAATACATGTGCCTCGGGCTTTCCCTCTATTTCCTGCATCAGCCTGTTTAGGCTCATAGCAATATGCCGTGGCGTATCCAAAAGCATCCTATAGCCAAACTCATGCGCAAAGTGCGCAAAGTCTATAAGTCTTTCCATATCGGGTTCGTCGTGGATGCGATATACACATACATTCTTACCATTGGCATTCTGTTGTTTACCGATATATAGTGCCACATATTTATTGGCTAGCAGCATAAAATCTTCTATAAGCATGTGAGCGTCCTTGCGCTCTTTTACGTATGCGCCTATAGGTTTGCCGTTTTTATCAAGAGAGAATTTTACCTCTGGACTTTCAAAATTTATAGATCCTTCCGAAAATCTTTTCTTGCGCAAGGCGGTAGCTATGGTATTAAGCGTATGCAAGGGCAAGCTATAGCTGTCGTCCTGATGGATGCCATCCAAATACTGTTGTGCATCTTCATAGGTAAATCTCCTGTCTGAATAGATTACAGTGCGTCCATACCATACATCGTGTACCTTACCTTTTAGGTCTATGGTAAAAATGACTGCAAAGCATAGCTTCTCTTCCTGTGGGCGCAAGGAGCATATCATATTGGAAAGTATTTCAGGAAACATAGGCATCACCCTATCTACCAAATATACTGATGTTGCACGCTTATAGGCTTCTTTGTCCAAGATACTCCCTTCTTGCACATAATGAGATACATCCGCAATATGTACGCCTATTTCAAAAATATTATCCCCCAATATTCTAAAGGATAAAGCATCGTCAAAGTCCTTGGCATCTACAGGGTCAATAGTAAAAGTGAGGAGGTCTCTACAGTCCCTGCGTGATAATATTTCTTCATCTGTAATTATAGTGGAGATGCTATCAGCAGCCTGTAAGGCAGCTTCGCTGAAGCGAGTATGAAATCCTTTTTCCAAAAGTATAGACTTCATTTCTGTATCATTATTGCCTCGACTGCCAAGGTATTCTACTATACGAGCTATAGGATTCTTGTCGTCTTTAGTCCATCGCACTAATTCTATGATGACCTTATCATCATGAGCGACCTTTTTATCATAGTTTTCTATATAAAAATCCACATGTATCTTTCTGCTGTCCGGCACTACAAATACATGACGACCGTTTTTATGGACATTGCCTACAAATTGGGTCTTGGCACGTTGTACTATGGCAGAAACGATACCTTCTGGACGCTTACTTTTCTGTGAGCTGCGAACTACTGTAACGGTATCGCCATCGAGGGCACGATTTGTAAATCTTGATGGAATGTAAATATCCTTGCTATTTTCATCTGTAAGTAAATATCCGGCACCATTTTGAGTTATTTCTATAATACCTGTTATCGAGTCTCCTTTTATTTCCAAAGCTCCTGCAAACGAAAACATGCCGTCATCATGTGAGATAACGCCTCTTTTTACCATTACAAATAAGGCTCTAAGTATCTCATTACGAGATCCGTATTGTGAGAATTTTCGCAAAATATTTTGCTCTGAATAGTCTTTGTCAGGATGCTGTGCAAAGAATAGCTGCAAAACGGAATTTATATCTTTAGGCTGCGGCGATGCCGCATTTCTCTTTTTTTTATTTCTCATATTAATAAAATAATTATTAATAAAACAATATATAGAACCGTCTTCCCAAGGACACTATATCATCTTTTATTGTAAATTACAGATACCATACTCAACTTTAATATGAATTGCTGATATTTGTTTTGTAAACATACGACTTTATGAGTAAGGATAGGCATAGAAAAGAAAGGCTGGGGGTAGTATTTTCTACGAGCAAGGATTATGAATACGCCTATGACGAGGAAGAAGACCTTGCAATACCTGCACCAAAAATGCAGCAACTATATGTATATATTGACAATAAGCAACGCAAGGGCAAGGCCGTAACCGTAGTAGAAGGATTTATAGGGCATGATGAGGACTTCACTAATTTAGCTAAACTGATAAAAACCAAATGCGGTGTAGGTGGCAGTATCAAGGATGGGCTTATCCTTATTCAGGGTGAATGGAAACAAAAAATTAAAGATATTTTAGAAAAAGAGAATTACAAAGTAAAGTTCAAGGGTGGATAGCACGATGATAGATGATAGATTTATACGCCAGTTACCACAATATGCTGCTGGAAAAAGTAAAGAAAATAATAAACTCTTGACGAGATTGCGACAACTCCCCCCACATGATGTAGATGAGCTATTTCACACCTTGCACGAAGATGTGTTTTCCTATACAGATTGCCTCAGCTGTGGCAATTGTTGCCGAACTACAGGTCCCCTTCTTCTCCTTACCGATATCAAGAGATTAGCAACAAGGTTAAGAATGAAAGAGAGCGATTTCTTTGCGCAATATGTCCGTATAGATGAGGACAATGACTATATCTTCAAGGCTATGCCTTGCCCATTTTTAAATAGTGACAATACTTGTGAGGTGTATGACTCCCGACCAGCAGCATGTAGGGAATACCCTCATACCAATCGCAGGAAAATGTATCAAATATTAGATCTCACCATAAAAAACTATGCCATCTGTCCTGCTGTATATGATATCATAGAACGTTTAAAAACATATCACCTTTAACTCCAAGTTTATGGCTACACATACGACACCCGAAGATTTGCCTCTATGGAAAAAAATTATGTTTGCATTAGGGCAGACTGGATGGGCTCTGAGTTCCTACGGAGTAGCTCAGTTGATCATATATTTTTATATTCCACCCGAAACTACTGGAAGTATCTTTAAATCTTTCATAGATGATAATAGTGTGGGCTATATCTTTACTACCGTAGGAATTATAGCCTCCTCCACCTATTTTATAGGAAGTTTCTTAGAGCCTATTGTTGCCAATTGGTCAGAGAATGCTACCTTCTCATTTGGACGACGCAGAACATTTTTGGCTATAGCCTGTATTCCCTTTGCCCTGTTAGGCATTCTTGTCTTCACCCCACCGGTAGAGGACATTAGTGCTTGGAATAGTGTATGGCTATTTTTTACTATATTATTGCTGTATCTATTTATGACATTATATGTCACACCATTCAATGCTTTAATCAACGAGATAAGTCATAGCGACAAAGAGCGTATGCAAATAGTCATGATGATTTCCGTAGGCTTTGCAGTAGGTTATGGAATAGGCAATTCCATTTTTGGGCTACTCCCATTAGTAGAGAAATATTTCGCTCCACATATAGCCTTTCGTGTTATCATTTGTGGATTTTCTCTGCTCGGATTAGGTTTGATGCTTCTACCCATCATATTTATAGATGAACATAGATATTGCTACAAGCATCCCGCCCATGTCATTAATCTTCGGATGATGATAGCACAAGTATTTTCCAATAAAAAATTTAGACTTTATGCCCCTGTAGAATTAATAAATTGGATTGTAAGCACAATGTTCATGATGGGCATCCCCTATTTTATTACGCTATTATTCGGATACAGCAAGGAATATGCTACTCTTATGATATTATTGACGGGGGTCGCATCATTTCTGACCTATAGTTTTCTGGGCAGACTAAGTGCTAACCTTGGCAGTAAAGCCGTGATAAGTCTAGGCTTTAAGCTCTTTGCCCTTACATTTATATATATATTACTACTTAGATATATAAAAATACCTTTGGCTGTAAATATCATTCTTTTCGTGCTTATCAATGCTTTCCCTCTTGCGATATTCGGGGTAGTACCTATGGCTCTTATTGGAGAAATTGCCAATGAAGATGGTAAAGTAACGGGGATTCATAAGAATGCTGCTTTTTTCGGCATGAAGTCATTTATGATGAAAATGGGAATATCTATTGCACAGCTTCTTTTTCCTTCATTGCTCATAATGGGAAAATCCAAAGACAATCCTAAAGGTGTAGTAGCCATCGTTATCACATGCTTGATATGCACATTATTGGGATGGGCTTTGATAAAAAGATATCCCGACAGATAATTTTATATATTTTTGTTAATAAATTACAATCAATGAAATCATTCAAAATCTTCTTCTTAATGATTTTACTATTATCCACACTTAGCGTGACAGCTATTGAAGATGCTGTGATAGTAGATCAAGACGAGGCTTCAATGCCAAAAAATGTATTAATGAAATCAGCGCAATACAGTATTACAGATGCGGTAAGTGCCATGAAATCCATACTGCCCATGCTGGCTAATGACCAGTATCAGATGCTTTATGCCCGTCAAGACGAGAAGGGCATGACACACCAGCGTTATCAGCAATATTATGATGGTATAAAGGTAGAGTTTGGCAACTATATCGTTCACGCCCAAAATGGAAAGATTACTTCTATGAATGGCGATTTTATTTCTACAGCGTCTTTGGATATGCAAGCCAAACTCTCTTCGATACAAGCTATAGATATAGCAAAAGCACTAAGTGGTGCTAGAAAATTCCGCTATGAAGATCTAGAAGAAGAATCTCTTTTGAAAGCTATTACAGGTGACGACAATGCCACATATAGCCCAGTAGCAGAGAAAGTCATCATACAGGATTACTACGGTAATTCTACAAAAGCCAAACTAGCCTATAAAATTTCAGTATATAGCCTACAGCCTTTTGCAGCACATTATTACTATGTAGATGCAATTTCTGGCAAATTATTGTATATGCACCCTATTATCATGCATGCCAATGCGGATACCCGATATAGTGGTACACGCATAATAGAAACCAAACTTAATGGCAGCCTCTATGAGCTAAAAGATGCCACAAGAGGTGGAGGCATAGAAACGTATAATTGCAAAAAAGGTACTAATACAAGCACTACAGTAACATTTACTGATGCCGATAATAATTGGACAGCAGCAGAATTTAACAATACTACTAAAGATAATGCTGCGTTAGATGCTCACTGGGGGGCAGAAATGACTTATGACTATTGGAAAAATATTCATTCACGCAACAGCTTTGATGGTAATAACACTAAAATAAAAAGTGTAGTACACTACTCTTCTAACTATGAAAATGCGTATTGGGATGCTGGTATCAAAACAATGGTATATGGTGATGGTGGTACTAGCTTCGATGCTCTCACAGCATTGGATGTATGCGCCCACGAGATAGGTCACGGTGTATGTACTTATACCGCAAATCTCACCTATGCATCGGAATCAGGCGCTCTTAATGAAGCACTCTCCGACATTTGGGGGGCTTGCGTAGAGAATTATGCAGCTCCTGAGAAAAGTATTTGGCTTATAGGAGAAGATATAGACAAACGTTCCGGGCATGTGGGTCTGCGCAGCATGAGTAATCCTAATCAAGAAGCCCAACCCGATACATATAGAGGACAAAAATGGGCAAGTACCTCCAGTCCTAATGTATTCAATGACTATGGTGGGGTACATACAAATAGCGGCGTAGTAAACTTTTGGTTTTACCTCCTTTCCAATGGGGGTAGTGGCACGAATGACAAAGGCTATGCCTATAATGTAAGTGGCATAGGCATAAACAAAGCTCAGCGGATAGTTTTTCGTGCTGAAGATGTCTATATGACATCAGGAACAAAATTTGCAGATGCACGTACCCACACGATACAAGCTGCTAAAGACCTTTACGGTGCAGGGTCTCAGGAGGAAATATCTGTGACAAATGCTTGGTATGCTGTATTTGTAGGAGCAGCATACTCGGGATCTAGCTGTGGTACGGTATCAAACTTAGCAGTAAATAGTATTACCAATTCAGGAGCAAACGTATCATTTACAGGAGTAAGCGGTGCTACCTCCTATCTTATAGAATACAAAACTACATCTGCAACATCATGGACTACCCTATCTAATGGTACGGGTACTTCTGCTAGCCTTTCAGGTCTGGCTACATGTACTGCCTACAATGTGAGAGTAACTACCTATTGCGGTACTGTACCTAGTGTACCGGCTACAGCCAATTTCACTAGCGGTGGTTGCACCTGTCCTACGCCTACAAATCTGGCGATACAAAAACTTACAGCCACAAGTTTCAAACTTACTTGGACTGTAGCTTCCGGTGCCGTTTCTTATAATATTCGTAAGAAAAAAACTACAGCAACCACATGGACAAGTGTAGCCGGCACCACAAATACCTATAAAACTGTAGCTGCATCAGGCGTAGGTACTACTTGGGAATTCCAAATACAAACTGTATGTGCCAATGGCAGTACATCTCCTTGGTCTAGCAGTGTATTTGGCAATCCTACTGGATTGATGCCGGAAAATAGCAATCCCACTACTATCCATGCACTACAAATAGAGCCTAGCGTAAGCATATATCCTAATCCTGCCAGAAATACTCTTTATATCTCCAATACTGGTATGGATAATACGACAATCACAGTTCAACTATTTGAAATCTCGGGAAAAAATGTTTTCACTAAAATATTGAATGTAAATGGTACAGAACAACTGGATATCGCAAAGTTGCAAAAAGGACTTTATATAGTTCAAGTAAGCAATGGCGACAATGGTACAATGATATCTTCACAGAAGTTAGTGATAGAATAAACTTCATAATGGCAACATAGCTGTGGGGCGACACTACGTGTCGCCCCACCTTTTTATATCGGTAGGAATATAAATATTTGGAAAAGCAGACAACCAAATGGGTACAGAGTATTTAGATTTTTATTCCTACAACGCCGTCATTACGAATGTAGTGAGGAATCTCATATAGGAGTACCTACTACTACTACTGCAACGCCGTCACCTCGACCGAAGGGAGAGGTCTCAAATTGAATACCTTCGAATCATAAAGAGATTTCTCCTCCTTCGTCGTCGAAATGACGGGGAACAGCAATGAGATTTCTCCTCCTTCGTCGTCGAAATGACGCGGGGGTTCGTTCCTCGTCGTTGAACGAATAGGAAGGCTATTGCCCTATCACCAGTTTCTCTGTCCAGCTATTGCCATCACTCTGTAGCTGTAACTGATAGATGCCTGCGGGTAGGTCGGCATGTATGGTATGTGTACTTATATCATTATGTATGATGCCTTGGCTATACACTTCTGCACCTGTAAGGTCGTATATCTTCACTTGCCCGGCGAAGCTGCTTTTGCCTTTTATCCTAACCACGAAGTTGCCATCATTGGGATTGGGCATGAGCTGTATTTGTATGTTGTAGGTGTTCTGCTTCACAGGTGTAGGTGTGCGTATGATGGACGTGGCGAGGTTGGTAGCCACAGGTAGGTTGTAATCGAAGTAGATATCGGCTTTATTGTTCAGACTGTCGCCTTCATGGAGGGTGTTTAAGGTCTTGATTTTGAAAGCTACATAGCCGTGTTTGTCGGGTTCAGTATAGGGCAGCATGATATTTGGGAACACAAACTGTACCTTGTTGCCTTGGCTTATCATTGTGCGACATGGATGTGAGGTAGAGGTAATCTCCAAAGTACTAATATCGAATTTTACAAGGTCTATATAATCGGTGATGACGACATTCTCTGCTGGGGCTGTACCTGTATTCTCGAAGCGTATCAGATAGTCCACATATTCACCTATGATAGCTGGTGTAATGACATTGCCTTGCAGGCAGGTTTTGTCATTAGGGTCGTAGCTGCCTACTACAGTCTGCTTGATGCCCATTTGGTTGTCGTCGTAGTTTTCGTCATCGCTAGTCGTGTTGATAGCTGCGGTTAAGGTCAAGATATCTCCCACATTTACTGGCGGCGTATCCGAAGGGGAATTGGTACGCATCATGACGATGATTTCTCGGCTTTCGAAGATTTTGAGATTGCTAAACTCAAAGGTAAGCAGCCCTTCTGCTATTGTGTTTGGGCTTACTGTTGCAGAAATATAATCGCCAATACTTTCGTTATAGGCAAAGGTAACAGTTCCGTTCTCTGTTTGGGTGCCTTTGTTGGTATATACTATTTTGTAGGCGGCATCACTGAAACCTGGGCGAGCAGGGCGTAGTGGCACTAGGGTAATGGCCACATCGTGGTGGATACCATTGGGCGCAATACAGAAGCTAGGAAGGATGGTATCGGGCAGAGTTACTGTTGCGCTAGAAGGTGTAGCTACAAAGTATTCATTGAGTTGGGGAGTGATGGTGTAGGTATTGGGTGGTACATCTATACTGAAATCGCCATTGGCATCTGCGAAGATATAGCCAGAATTAGTAAGGATGTTAACTTTGAATTTTAGATTAGGAAATTCTATATCTGCACTATCACAGCCATTGTTATCACTATCATAACTTGAATTGCCTCTTAGTGTATAAAATGTACCATCGGAAGTGGAAGAGCAGAAAGAGCCTATGGTAATTGGCTGTGTAAGACCGCTGTAATAATATGTGCTAAGGAAAACTTTTAGCTCATCATCATAGTCATTCAAACATATATAGCTCAAATTAACATCCCCATCAACTTTAAAACCAAATCCATAGGAATCTGGACAATGGTCAAAATATAATGCAATTAAACTAGTCACATTTTGGCAACGAAATTCTTCAAGGTTTTTACATGACATTAAATCCAAAACTTTAAAAACATTATTACTGCAATACAAGGTATACAAGTTTGTACATCCACTCAAACCTAAATTGTTTATTATATTATTAGAACATTCCAAATGAACCAAAGATGTAAGACCTCTCACCGACAAGGTTTTCAAAAAATTAGAACTACAACGCAAATCTGTCAAAGATTTACAAGCATTTACATCTAAGGCTAAAATTCTATTTGAAGAACAATTAATATAAATTAAATTTATACACCCACTCAAGTCGAGAGATTTCAATAGATTATTCTCACATTCTAAATACTTTAATGTACTAATAACAGGGAGAGTCAATGAAGATATGCTATTCGAAGAACAATCTAAATCCTTCAAATTAATACAATCACTTACATTCAAAGTAGTTAATTTGTTATTAGAACAATATAATGAACTTAATGAAATACAATTGCTTGCATTCAAAGTAGTTAATTGATTTCCTTGACAGTCAATTCTTTCCAAGGCCGAACAATTACTTACATTTAACATTGTTATCCTTCCACCTATACCTAAATTTTTCAATGATAAACAACCACTTAAGTCCAATATAGTAAATTGTGTAGACTCACAATATATATCTGATAACAAAGGCAATACACTTAAATCTAAGGTTGTCAAATTAGGGAGATTACAAGAAAAATTCCTTACATTAATAAAAGCATTTAATCCTGTATAATCAAGAATATTATCAGTAAGAACTAATTCTAAATATTCTAACGCCTCTGCCTCACTTACTTGTATCTGTCCATCACTATTATTATCAACGCCATGAGCTATCAAGGCTTTAACAAAATTGGTATCTGGGATGCTTACCACCTGAGCATGGCTGTGGCTATACATCACTACTGCTAGTATTGCGAAGAGTGTTTTAATTGTATTTTTCATTTTCAAAAATCTATGTTTAATCAAAAGTATATTCTAATTACAAAACAAAAAATGACAATTTTTTGCCCATGTAGTCATTTTTTCAATTTATTTTCTTTTAAATATATGATTATAAATGCATTAGATAAATTAAAAGTAAAAATATTGAAATTATTGAATATTTTTTTTTCAAAATAAATTATTTATTTTTACTTTAGCGATAAGATGCAAATGTTGATATACTTTTTTGTTGGCATTATCTGTTGGACATTTACGGAATATATATTACATCGTTTCCTTGGACACGAGCATAAGGGCAAAAATTTCTTTAAACGAGAACATGTATTACATCATGGCAGGGCAAACTATTTTGTACCAATCTATAAAAAGATTTTGATTGCCGCCATCGTATCTACGATACTGTTTCTGCTATTGAGTCTTGTAATTGCAAAGTTCGAAGCCTTCTTATTTATACTAGGATATATCGGCACCTATATCCTGTATGAAGTTACCCATCTTAGATACCATTGCACTTCACCACTTATAAAACCATTCATTATCTTACGCAAGCACCACTTTTATCACCACTTCCATAATCCAAAAAAGAATCATGGCGTTACGACAAGGATTTGGGATAGAATTTTCGGCACTTTTGAGCGTGTAGAGCAAGTGCAAGTACCCAAACAGATGATTATGGATTGGCTAATGTATGGAGCAAATATTCACCCTACTTATACTAAACATTTTCGTGTAAGTAAAAGATAATATTGTACAGTTTTCTACTTTTGATTTAAAACATGTAACAGATATTGTACAATGTCTTCAGCAACTTCATGTTTTGACTTTAAATCATATTCCAAAACACGTCCATTTTTTTCTAGAATTTTAATCTTATTGGTATCGTGTCTAAATCCGGCGCCCTTATCTTTGAGGCTGTTTAAAACAATAGCATCGAAATTTTTTTTCTGCATTTTTGCGCTAGCGTGTTCTATCTCGTGCTCTGTCTCTAAGGCAAAGCCTATAGATAGTTGCCCTTTACGTTTTTGCTGCCCAAACAGCGAGGCTATGTCAGGGTTTTTTACCATAGTAATCGTAAAGGTATCTTCAGATTTTTTAATTTTCTCTGTGGCTACGGTTGCGGGTCTATAGTCCGCCACTGCAGCCGAGAATATGAAGATATCTGCGTCGCTGAAATGTTTTTGGGCTTCTGCACACATCTGCATGGCACTGCCCACATAGTAGGTAGGAAAAGATGTATGGGTATGCACGCCCCCTTCACCCATGATAAGATGCACCTCAGCACCGTAGCGTTGTGTAGCTTCTGCTATAGCAAGCCCCATCTTTCCTGAGGAGTGGTTGCCTATGAAACGCACAGGATCTAAGGATTCATAAGTAGGGCCGGCGGTAACGACTATTTTTTTGCCTTGAAGCTTATGGCTGGATAAAAAAAAATTAGTAAGATTGCTTATAGCTTCTTCAGGTTCTAAGACGCGCCCCTCTCCTATAAGTCCTGATGCCAACTCTCCTGACTGCACTGCCCATACTTCATGGCGTTGCCATCCTCTTATTATTTCTAAATTTGCCTTATTGGAAGGGTGTTTCCACATATCTTCATCCATAGCCGGAGCTATAAACACAGGACATCTCGTAGAAAAACAGATAGCCATAAGCAGGTTGTCGCAAATGCCTTGGCTTATCTTGGCAATCGTATGCATAGTGGCCGGATATATTACCATAGCATCTGCCCATAAGGCATGATGTACATGATTATTCCAAGTACTTCCATCTGTATTTACATAGCGGGAAAGGCAGGGCCTCTTGCTGAGGGTAGAAAATGTAAGCGGAGAGACAAAACCCTCGGCATCGGGAGAAAGTATTACTTGCACTTCTGCTCCTGCTTTGACTAAGCCTCTAATAAAAATAGCTGCCTTGTAAGCAGCTATACTTCCGGTAACACCTACCAGTATTTTTTTTCCCGATAGGGACATATTACTCCTCGGCTTCTTTATAAGTCATTTGTAACTCGTCTGCGAGAAATTCATTGATAGATTGCACTGTCACCTTAGGCATTTTCTCGTAGTATTTGGAGATTTCTATTTGCTCTCTATTCTCAAAAACTTCTTCTAAGTTGTCGGTATGAGAGGCGAATTCTTCCAATTTTTTATGTAATTCTTCCTTCAATCTATTATTCAGTTGCTCCGAACGGCGACATATCACATTGATAGATTCATAGAGATTACCCGTTTTGTTAGCAATCTCGTCCAAATTTCTAGGCTCTATAAAAGGAGATATAGCCTTAAAGTCTTCCTTCTTTTTGTCCATCATTATTTTCTATTTTTTGAATTTCTTTGGCGCAAATATCGTAAATATTTTTGAGTTCTTCACCATATTGGCTTTGAGGATACTTCTCTTTAAAGATTTGATATTCTTTGACAGCATCGTTATAGCGCTCTAACTTCTTGAAATCATAGCTGTTATCAGCGTACAGCTTAAAACTTTTTACAATATAATATTGGATTTTGTCTTTCTCCTTTATTTCGGGATAATCCTTCAGTAGCGCTTTGAAGGATACTGCTGCCGCCTGATATTGCTTGGTCTTGAAATAGAGATAGGCACTTTCATAAGCTTTCTTGTGCAATTTTGCTCTCAACTCATCTATGGCTTTATTAGCATCTGGAATCTTGCCACTATTGGGGTAGGCATCTACAAAATTGATATAGGCCGTAATAGCCTTTGCTGTATTAGTTTGATCCAGTGAATACCTTGGCGATTCCTGTTTGTAACTTTCAGCCATCATAAATGCTGCCATTTCTGCTTTGGGTCCATGCGAATAGTTATTGAGGTAATTCTTGAAATAAAAGGCACTCAATATATAATCTTCTTGCATATAGTAGCTGTAGGCAAATTTGTACAGCAAATCTTCTGTGGTATTCGTACCCTTGAAATAAGTAAGATATTCTTCCAGTATGGGTATCACCTTATCGTATTCCTCTTTTTCATAGAATTTGAGGGCGGCATCTTTCTTATACTCCAAGTCAGTACTCTTCATCACCTGATTATACTCCCTACTACAAGCAGAAATCAGGAATATGCCTATATACAGGATATATTTCATTGGTGGCAAAGTTACGATATTTCTATGTATTTCGATAGAGATACCCATAAATTGAATAATAAATTCAAATTCTTTGCAGCAGAAGTAAAAGAAAATAACAAACACGATTATTGTGGATATAATTGAATGTTTGGTGGAATAACTAAGATATTATTGTTTTTCACACCAAACCTTAACATTAATTTTCTATACATCATTATTAAAAAAAGTTGTATATTTGCAGCCTATTTCAAAAAAAGTATGGCAAGGTTTTGTGATTTAACAGGAAAAGGTCCTATTTCGGGCAACCACGTGTCGCACTCTAATATCAAGAGTAAGCGCAGATTTTTACCCAACTTGCAGAAAAAGACTTTCTTTATTCCTGAGTTGAACAAATGGATAGATTTGAAGGTCTCTACATCAGCAATACGCACTATTAATAAAAAAGGCATATATGCTTATCTGCTGGAATTGGAGAAAAAAGGAGAAATTGTCTTAAATTTTTAAGTAAAAGATCATGGCAAAGAAAAAAGGTAATAGAATACAGGTAATATTGGAATGTACTGAACATAAAAATAGTGGTATGTCGGGAACATCTAGATATGTAACAAAGAAAAATAGAAAAAATACGCCCGAGCGTATAGAATTAAAAAAATATAATGCTATCTTGAAGCGTTATACTGTTCACAAAGAAATTAAATAACTATGGCAAAAGTATCGAAAAACGCGAGAGTTGACAGGGGTAAAAATGTCGGTGAATCCAAGAATATGGTAAAAATCATCAAAGCAGTAAAATCTGACAAAACAGGTGCTTACGTATTTAGAGAGAAAATCGTACACAAAGACTTGGCTCAGCAAGCAATAAAAGATTTATAATTATACCCTATAGCGGTATCATCATAAAAAGTCTGATATTCTTGTCAGACTTTTTTTTATTTTTATACGTGATTAAAAACTATCTTTAGTACATCTTTGTTTTAATATTCAAAATATATACATTGAGTTTTTTTAAGAAAATATTTGGCGGCAGCAAGACTGAAGAGGAACTTCAGATAGAGGAACAGCAACTGGAACAAGGATTGGAGAAAACAAAGGAAGGTATATTTTCCAAACTCACCAAAGCCATAGCCGGTAAAGATAGTATAGACATAGAATTCTTGGATGAAGTAGAGCAAATCTTGATGAGTTCGGATGTAAGCCTAAACACTACCATAAAAATTATAGATAGACTAGAAGCTCGTGTCGCCAAAGATAAATATGTGAATGTTTCCCAGCTCAACACCATGTTGCGTGAAGAAGTAGAACGACTTCTCTTGGAAAACAACACTAAGGATATTACAGACTACAGCACACCCACTGGCGTAAAGCCATACGTAATTATGGTCGTAGGTGTAAATGGCGTAGGCAAGACTACTACTATAGGCAAACTAGCCTATCAGTTCAAAAAGTCTGGCAAGCTCGTAACCTTGGGTGCCGCAGATACCTTCCGTGCTGCTGCTGTAGATCAGCTTACGATATGGTCGGAGCGCACTGGTGTACCTATTGTAAAGCAGTCCATGGGTAGCGACCCTGCCGCTGTAGCCTTCGACACCTTACAGAGTGCCCTAGCCAAAGGCTCAGATGTAGTCATCATAGATACTGCCGGTAGGCTGCATAATAAAATTGGTCTCATGGACGAGCTTTCTAAGATTAAGAAGGTCATGAACAAGTTGATACCTGATGCCCCTCATGAAGTATTGTTGGTACTCGATGCCACCACAGGACAGAATGCATTGGAACAAGCCAAGCAATTCTCTGCCGCCACACAAGTTACGGCCCTAGCTATCACCAAACTAGATGGTACTGCCAAAGGGGGTGTAGTACTCAGCATTGCAGACGAGTTCAAAATTCCTATAAAATATATTGGATTGGGCGAGAAGGCAGAGCAATTACAGGTGTTTAGCCGCGAGGCATTTGTGAAGACACTCTTCAAATAATTAGGGTTAATAATTGTTCTTCCCCTATACTGCATCCTAATTACCTGAAATAGAAAAAGCCATCATAGTTGATGGCTTTTTCTATTTTCTTGAATATTAAAGATTATTATTCGCTTCTTCTTTTCTCTTTGATTCTTGCAGCTTTACCTTTCAATCCTCTCAAATAGAATATACGTGCTCTACGCACTCTACCGTGCTTATGCACTTCTATCAAGTCTATATTAGGTGACTGACATGGAAAGATACGTTCTACGCCTACCCCATTTGAAATTTTTCTTACCGTAAATGTTGCGGTAGCTCCGCTACCTTTTACTTGCAATACATCGCCACGGAACACCTGAATACGTTCTTTGCTACCTTCTATAATTTTGTAGTGTACTGAAACATTATCACCAGCTTTAAATTTAGGTAATTGCTTATCAGCACCTAACACTTTTTCTACTTGTTTTACGATATCCATTTCTTAGGATTTTGAGTGTGCAAAGATAGCAAATAAAATAAATCTAACAAGTGATATGAGTAACTATATTTATTAGTCATTATTATTTAACAAATCTGGACGCAGCAACTTAGTACGGACTACAGCTTGCTCCTGACGCCACTGGTCTATCACTTCGTGATTGCCGCTGAGAAGTATCTTAGGCACCTCCCAGCCTCTATATTGTAGTGGTCGCGTATATACCGGTGGTGCCAAAAGTCCATCCTGAAAGGAGTCGCTGAGCGCAGAGGTCTCATCATTGAGCACCCCCGGAATGAGCCGCCCTATACTGTCTGTAAGTACAGCGGCAGCAAGTTCCCCACCACTGAGTACATAGTCACCTATAGATATTTCCTTGGTAATGAAATGCTCGCGGATACGATGATCTATACCTTTGTAATGTCCACAAAGTAGGATGATATTCTGTTTCAAAGAATAGGTATTGGCAAGCGACTGCCGCCATCGCTCTCCATCGGGCGATAGATATATCACCTCATCATAGTCACGCTGCGCCTGTAGGTGCTCCAAGGCAGCTACTATAGGCTCTGCCATCATCACCATCCCTGCCCCTCCTCCATACTGATAATCATCAATCTGCTTGTGCTTATGTGTGCTGAAATCCCTGATGTCATGGATATATACCTCCAGAAGTCCTCTTTTTTTTGCACGTTGCATGATAGAGTGATCCAAATATCCTGATAACAAGGCAGGTACAGCAGAAAGTATGTCTATACGCATAATTGTGACTCAAAATTAAGTATTTCGCAGATACTATAACTATATATCTAATAATCCTTCCGGAATAATTACGTAAATACGCTTATTTTTCTTATCCATATCTACTACTAAATCTTCATGTAGTGGCATCAGCACATCCTTGCCTTTGTAATCAAATTGCAATAAATTCTGATGTGGCATTTCAAAAAATTCCGTTACAGTACCGATTTCTATATTTTCATTGTAGAGTGTATATCCAATAATATCGGAAAGCCTAAAGGCTTTTTTCTTTTTGCCTATTTTTTCTTCTACAAATATTTCTTTTTTGATAAAAGTCTTGGCATCCTCCTTACTGCGGATACTTTCTACTTCTACAAATGCTTCTCCAGGCTTCGTAGTCCTGAAATAGGTTACAAAGTAAGGGATTTTACTTCCTCGCATATCTAGAAATAGTGCTTCTCCCACAGAAAATTCATACGGCAAGGCAGAAGTATAGACTATCACCATCCTCCCTTTGTAGCCGTGGGTGTTCACTATTTTGGCTACTGCCACATACTCCATTGCACAAATATATAAAGGGCTGCCTGATAAATATCAGGCAGCCCTTCTAAAGTTTGAAAAATTTATACTATTCGTATTTTTTAATAATCATGGCATGACCGTGCGCCCCTGCTGCACAGGCAGCAAGAAGGGCATATTTTCCTTTGGAATGAATAAGTCTATTAGCAGCCATAGTAAGCAACCTGCCACCTGTAGCACCAAATGGATGTCCTATAGCCAAAGAACCGCCCCACTGATTTAGTTTTTTCATAGGCACTTTGCCTACGGGATCAGCTTTTCCTAGTTTCTCTTTACACCACTCTTTGGAGGCTAGGGCTTTGATGTTTGCCATTACCTGCCCAGCAAAGGCTTCGTGTATCTCAAATACGTCTATATCCTCGAGTGTCAATCCTGCTCTATCTAGTACCTGTGCAATAGCATAGGCAGGCCCTAGAAGCAGCTCTTCATACAAATCACCGCCGGTAAAAGCATAGTCCACAATTTCTGCCTTAGGATGTAAGCCTAATTCTTTGGCTTTTTCTTCGGAGCTCAGCAATACTGCCGTAGCGCCATCCGTCAGGAAGGAAGCATTTGCCGCAGTAATAGTTCCCACATATTTGTCGAATGCAGGTTTTAATTTCCCCATTTTCTCTACTGTGCTGTCGCCACGCACACCATTGTCTCTGGTGATGGCCTTAAAGTCAGGTGGCAACTGCACGGATACAATATCGGAAAGATACCCTGCGTCAAAGGCTTTAGCGGCATTCTGATGTGATGCTGCTGCCAACTCATCCTGTTCCTCTCGTGTCACGCCAAATTTCTGTGCTAATATTTCACAATCTTGACCCATGGTACGCCCAGTGATAAACTCTGCTACGGCAGGGCGATCTGGCAAGAAATCTTGCGGTCTTAGGGTGGTAGCAAATTTCAAATACTCTACAGGCGTACTCAATTTCTGTGCGGCAAACAATTTTTTGCGCATCTCTTTGGTATAACCAATAGGCGTATCAGAGGTATTGTCCACACCACCAGAGATGATTACGTCGGCACGTCCTAGTTGTATGCTGTCCACCGCATTGGCTATAGCTTGATTGGCAGATATACAGGCTTGCTTTACGGTATTACATGGTGCTTTTACAGGAATACCGGCAGTAACAGCAGCCTCACGAGCTACATTTTCTGTCTTCACATTGGAAATTACGTTGCCGTATATTACTCTATCCACTTCTTCGGGATTGATGCCTGTCTTATCTAAAAGACCTTTTATAGCAAATTGACCTAGCTGATAGGACATTAAGTCCATATAGTCTGTGCCTGATTTAAGAAAGGGCGTTCTTACCCCATCTATAAATACTACTTTTTTCATATTACAATATTAAACTACTCAAAGATATTACAATACAATGCATGCATTGTAAATATTCAGGTAAAGGATTTGTTATGAATTACGCTTGTAACTCTGCCATACTACTAGCCCAAGTTTTGTAACCGCCAGACAAATTCTTGACGTGTGTATAGCCTTCCTGAACCAATATTCGCTGCGCCAAATACCCCCTGAGTCCCACTTGACAATAGACTACAATAGTATTGTTTTTGGGGATGTCACTCATTTTACTCCTCAGATCATCTATAGGTATATTTATAGCATTCGGAATTTTGCCGTTACTAACTTCTTGCCTTGTTCTTACATCTATAATAATGGTATCTTGTGGCAAATTATTGGTCTCATCCCAATAGATGACTTCGCTTTTTTGTGTCAAAATATTTTCCGCTACAAAGCCTGCCATATTCACAGGGTCTTTGGCAGATGAATATGGAGGTGCATAGGCATGTTCGAATGCAGTAAGGTCTTCTATGGCACCTCCTTTGCCGATAATGTAGGACAGGATATCTATACGCTTATCTACGCCGTCAATGCCTATAACTTGGGCGCCCAAAATCTTCCCTGTAGCAGGCTGTATGTTCAGCTGTATAGTAAGCATCTCCGCATGAGGATAATATCCTGCATGGGAATTGCTATGCGTCGTAGAAGTAAAATGTGAAACCTCAGCAAGATTCAGATGCTTGGAGGCCATACCGGCTACGGCTACAGTCATATCGAAAACTTTAACGATAGCCGTATTGATAGAACCTTCATAAGATATTGAGTTGCCGTTTACAATATTATCGGCACAGATACGCCCTTGCTTGTTGGCAGGACCTGCAAGATATGTAGGCATAGATTTTCCAGTTATAGGATTTACAAATTCTATAGTATCGCCTACTGCATATATATCGGGATGGGAAGTTTGCAGATATTCATTTACTTTGATTCCTCTAGCTTCACCAATCTCTAATCCTGCCGTAGTTGCTAGCTTGGTATCGGGTCTTACGCCTATGGAAAGGATGACGATATCTGCGACTAGTGCCTCTTTGTCTTTAAGAAGTACTTTCAAATGAGTGCCCTCTTTCTCAAAACCTGTAACAGCCGTATTGAGCAATAGCTTTACGCCTTTTGAGCGAATATGTTGCTGTGCTATGGCTGCTATGGCAAAATCAGCGGGAGCCATTATCTGTGGCAACATCTCTACTATAGTTACTTCCATCCCGATATGGTGGAAATTTTCTGCCATTTCCAAACCTATAAACCCGCCACCGATGACTACTGCCCTGCCCTTAGGATGCATTGAAGCATAAGATTTTATAGCATCTGTATCGGCAACATTGCGCAGGGTAAATATGCCTTCCAAATCTATCCCCGACAATGGGGGACGTATAGGCTCCGCACCT
>JBGAWK010000042.1:0-21261 GCA_044227665.1 Chitinophagales bacterium | reverse complement strand
CAGCGTGTCTGCAAAAATTACTGCCGGTGTAAATATCGGAGAGAGTAGCACCCCAATGATAAGTCCTACAAAACTTCCTCTTATACCCGCCTTAGTTCCCCCAAACTTTTGCGTACCCCATACCGCCACCAAATTATCCACATAGGTAATGGCAAAACTTAATACACCTAAAGTAATCATGACCCATGCCGGAATATCTATATTGGGATAAAAGAAATAGAGGAGCAACAATGCTAAAAATGAAATGGGCGGTCCCGGCAGAGGTGGCAATATACAGCTTACAAGTCCTATTATCAGTAATATAAAGCCTATAGTCAGTATTGCAATTTCCATAGATTAATTTTTTGCTTCGTTAAAATTATTTTGTAGCTCCTTCCCGTCAATAATTATTGTCCAGTCTTTATCCGAGACAGCAAAAAGCAGCATAGACAGCATCTCCGTCTTTTGTTCTTCGGCTTGCTTATATAAGTCGCTTTTTTCTATCTTCTGTGTTATGATCTTCTTGGCACTTTTTTGTATGGCATTGTAATCTTCTTTAGAAAATTCATTAAAAATACCATCTTCTAAGTCATAGTAGTCAAAATCTGTCTCTAGTGCCAATATTTCGGGCTTAGGAAAATTACCAATGACCAATTTTCTTTCTTTGGGGAAGGTCTCAAAAGTTACGCCCTCTATTTTGTAGCCTATCAATGCGTGTGCCTTTACTTGTACCAGTGCTTTTTTTCTGAATCCGGGAAAATCGAAATCTGTTTGATTGTACTTCACAATCTCAATAAAATTCCCTTCTACAGTAGCCAATTGCATTATTTTTTTTGATTTTTCTAATAGGATATCGCTTTGTATTTGAGCTTCTTTCTGCCGGGAGATTTTATTATAAATAGGCTGCACTATGGCAAAGTACCCCAGCAATATACACAAAAGGGCTATGATAACTTTAGAAGTGGTATGCATAAGTGTAGTAAGTTACAAACTTAGTAAGTAACAAATTCAAAATACTAAGGTTTTTGGATAAAAAATACTAAAAAATCACAGGTGGTATAGTGATGAGAGTACTGCTACTAATTTATCTATATCTTCCTTTGTATTGAATTTTGAAAATGACACGCGCAAAGCATGGCGATTTGCAGGCATTTGGATGGCGTCTATAACATGGGAAGATGTGGTAGCCCCACTACTACAAGCACTTCCACTGCTGGCACTTATTCCTTCCATATCTAATTTGAATAGAAGCAAATCTCCAAGTTCATGTAGCGGTAACGCAATATTCAATACGGTATAGAGACCTTGTATATCTCCATTGAAAGCTATTTCTGGAATTGCATCTCTCAGCTTGTCTATACAATAAGTCTTGAGCGAGTGTATATATGCGGTATCTGTGGCGAGGTTGTCATAAGCTATAGAAATAGCTTTACCCATGCCTACTATACCACACACATTTTCTGTGCCGGCACGCATATTGCGCTCTTGTCCTCCCCCGTACAATAGGGGTTTGCCCTTTAGAGATTTTTTCATATACAAAAATCCTACACCTTTAGGCCCGTGAAATTTATGTGCAGAAGCAGAGAGATAATCTATACCCAAGGTCTGCACATCAAATGGATAATGCCCGAATGTCTGTACGGTATCGCTATGAAATAGGGCATTGTAGTGTTTACAAATTTTACTTATCATCACTATATCTTGGAGCGTGCCTATCTCATTATTGCCATGCATTATAGATACCAACACCTTGCCATCTGTAGTAGCCAATAGTTTTTCTAATTCTGGCATATCAATATACCCATGACTATCTACCTGCAAAATTTTAGAAGTGATATTTCTGGATTCTTTCAGATATTCTATGGTATGGGATACGCAGTGATGCTCTATAGCTGTAGTGATGATAGTAGTAACATGGTGGTCGGCTACTGCGGAGCGCAAAGCCATATTATTACTCTCTGTGCCGCCAGAAGTAAAAATAATTTCTCCAGGTGTGGCATTGAGCAATTGTGCTATCTGCTTACGTGCAGCTTCAATGGCAGCCTTCACTGCTCTGCCTTCCTCATATTGCGCAGAGGGATTGCCAAAATATTTTTCCAAATAGGGCAACATGGCTTGTAATGCCTCTGGATGTAAGGGTGTAGTAGCAGCATTGTCGAGATATGCTCTCATAGTTATTCTATTACAGAAGCCTCTTTGATAAGTGTATAGATATCCGAGATAATTTTTTGTGCTATATTTTGTGCAGTTTTTTCGGTGTTGCTTTCAGAGTATATTCTGATGATGGGCTCTGTATTGGAGCGTCTCAGGTGTACCCAGTCGCCGTCAAAATGTATTTTCAGTCCATCAATATCATTTATAGGCTGTTTGGCGTATTTTTTCTGAATAGACTCAAAAATATTGTCTATATCCATGCCTTCTTCGAGGGTAATTTTATTTTTTGAAATTACATAATTAGGATATTGTGAGCGCAAAGTAGATACCGTTTTGTTAGATTTTGCCAATTGAGACATAAATAAAGCTACCCCTACTAATGCATCACGACCATAATGCAATTCTGGCAATATTACACCCCCATTTCCTTCTCCGCCAATAATGGCCTGCGTTGCTCGCATTACTTCTACTACATTTACTTCGCCTACGGCAGCTGCGGCATAAGATTGTCCATGCTTTTCGGTGATATCTTTCAAGGCCTTAGTCGAGGATAAATTGGATACAGTGTTACCTTTTTTATGCTGCAATACATAGTCGGCTACACATACCAGCGTATATTCTTCTCCTATAGGCTGACCTTTTTCGTCAATAAAACATACTCTATCCACATCAGGATCAATAGCTATACCTAAGTGAGCATTATTACGCTTCACTTCCGAACACAATACGGAAAGGTTCTCAGGGAGCGGTTCGGGATTATGCTGAAATCTCCCATGGGGTTCACAGTTTACTTCTATGATGTCTTTCACGCCCATTGCTTTCAATAATGCGGGGACAGCAATGCCCCCTACGGAGTTCACAGCATCTACCACTACCTTAAAGTTTTTAGCTTTCACGGATTCTACATCTACGTAAGGTAATGACAAAATGCTTTTGAGATGATAGTCAAAGGCTTCTGTTCCTTGGTATTCTATGTTACCGATATTTTCTACATCTACGAAGTCAAAGTGTCCGTGTTGCGCAAGTTGCAACATTTTCTTGCCATCTTCAGCAGAGATAAATTCCCCTTGCTCATTGAGTAATTTTAAGGCATTCCATTGCTTGGGATTGTGGCTTGCCGTAATAATAATACCTGCATCGGCACTATAATAGGTGACAGCCATTTCCGTAGTAGGAGTCGTCGCCATTCCTATATCTATCACATCTAGGCCTATGCTTATGAGATTTCCTATAAGTATGTGTTGCACCATTTCCCCAGAGAGACGTGCATCACGGCCTATGACTATTTTTTTTCCTCCGCGTTGTAATACCATAGTACCATACGCTAAGGCAAATTTTGCAATATCTATAGGCGTAAGATTATCTCCTACATCGCCACCTATTGTTCCTCTAATGCCTGAAATGGATTTTATTAGCGTCAAAACTTTACGAATTTTATATTTACAAAGGTAAAGTCTATTACCATCGTCCTAAATTATTAGACTATTACATTAAAAACATTACTTTGTTACTATTGATTGCTGAAGTTTCGCTACAGAAACCCTGTGATATATAGCAAAAAGTCCAAATAATAATGTAGAAAAAAATAAATCTCCCGCTATAGTATTTCTGAAAAATGGTATAGCATCGAAATACGCTTTATAAAGTCCTCCTAAAGATTTTTCTGGGGAATACATCATCCAATAGCCGAAATTTGTTACTATATAAAAAAATAGAGACCCTGCTAGTGATGTTACAACCATAGATAATCCAAATCTAGGCTTTATAAATCTTCCTAGTATCAATATACCTATAAACCCTGTATAGGTAAATAACATGGTACTATGAAGGCCTATAACCATATCGGATAGCAAAAGTGCTGCAAGAGGAAATATAATTGCCATGCGTCTGTCGGCGATACATGCCCCACTAAATAAGGCTATTGCACCTATGGGTGAGAAATTAGGCATAGATTCCGGCACTATAAGTCTGCAAAATGAGGCTAAAATCAAAATGAGGCTAAAAAATATTATGTCTGTATTTTTCATAAGAAGCAAATATAAAAGAAATGATTATTATACGCCAAATTGTTTTAGATGATGGTCTGCATGTTTAAACAGCAATTTCCCCCATTCATCCTTACTCATATCTCCAAATATAGGGTGAGCACCAAATCGTTCTTTGCTATTTTTTAGTGATGCTAATCTATTCTTGCAATTTTCTAAATTGTTATTAAACTCTACATTGTCGGTAATTACGTATTCGGGAGGTGCTGGCATATTTTTGGGCCATTCAGGAATACCAAACATGATGCCCTTTCCAATTGGATTTGCCAGTAATAATCTTTTTATATTAAATGAAGTATTACTATTTCGTTCCAAAGCAGAATTTATTGCTTTTTCCAAATGCCCTAGCATCTGTGCCACATTCATTTTACCCCATCTAGGCTGTGATTTAGCAGACAGGCTATCTATGCGTGTAAGAATTATGTCGAAATTATCTCCATCGAAGAGTGATTTAGCCATATATATTGTTTTATGATGTAAATATACTTGTATTATTTAAAACTTACTTCACAATGATTCCTTACCTTTGTGCGCAAGTATGGGAGTCCCAAAAATAGAGCTTCATGTCAGCAGAATCGTACATGGTTTTGCGCAAAACAACTCTTATACTGTGTTGCTGAGTGAGGTGAAAGGCAAAAGAAAATTACCCATAGTCGTGGGTACTTTTGAAGCGCAAGCTATAGCTATACAACTAGACAAATTACAGCCTCCACGTCCTTTGACACATGATTTGATAAAAAATATGCTGGATGCTTTTGATATTTTCCTGAAAGAAGTATATATATACAATATTCTTGAAGGGGTATTTTATGCCCGACTTATCTGTATCAAAGATGGGGAAGAACTACAGATAGACTCTCGCACCTCCGATGCTATAGCACTTGCACTGCGTTTTGATTGTCTTATATATACGAATTCTACCATTATGGATATTGCTTCTATCCTTGTGGAGAATAGTGCAGAGGATAGCGTGGAAGATACTGCTTCTACCGCTGACAATGATGACAATGATGACAATGAAATTACAGAATTTCAACTATATACCAATACCGAGTTAGAAAATATGCTTACAGAAGCTCTTGAACACGAAGATTATGAGAAGGCGGCACTCATCAGAGACGAAATCAGCAAAAGAAAACTATAAAGAATAATATCTTCTTACATCTACTCTTGAATCAAGAGATTTGTTTTCCCCAATATACTCAATAAGCCTATCTGCATAATATGGAGCTTGCGTAACGCCTTTGGTTCCTATGCCGTTAAATACATATACATTATTACAGTCCGGATGTCTGCCTATAATAGGTTTTCTATCGCGAGA
This sequence comes from Chitinophagales bacterium, assembly GCA_044227665.1. Taxonomy (GTDB): domain Bacteria; phylum Bacteroidota; class Bacteroidia; order Chitinophagales; family JADIYW01; genus JBGAWK01. Next base: position 15,762 of record JBGAWK010000042.1, on the reverse strand, counting down.
AGTAGGACGTATGGCTGCCTGCTGCGACACCACAGTATAAGGACAATTTATTATACTATTGAGCTTGTCAATAAGTTCTTCTCTTCCCACCTCGCTGATTTGCGTATTCATATTGTGCCTGTCAAAAGTTGCTCCTACCTTGTAGTGGTCATCCCCTAATGGTATTACGAGTAGATTTTTATTTAAGGTGATATCTATCTTCAGGTCTGGACAATGTATTACAAGGACTTCACCTTTGGCAAAGGTCCACGGAATAAATTCAAACCATGGATTAAATCGTGCTTTATAGCCTTCGGCAAAAATTATGTATTTCGCACAAATATCCTTATAGAGTACCTTCTCTTCCTCAATTTGGAGTATAGAATATTCAAAGTATTCTTCTATGAGAAAATTTTCTTTTAAGAACATATCACGACAAGATGCCACAAGTAATGCCGTATCTACTCTAAAAGAATGCTTTATAGTCCCTAATCCGTGTGCTGCATTAATATGCGCTGTGGAGGGAGATATGACATCCCCATAGTAACCATTTGGCTTGCTCTGCCAGTCATTGAGATGGGCTACTGAGTCCATTATTTTATATACACCTATATTTTGAAAAATATTAGGGGCAAGCATCATATTCAGCGACTGATAAAAGGGGATAATAGATGGCAGGATAGCGTCAATTTGCCATGACGGCTGCATATTTCTTCCTGTAATGGGATTCACGACACCTCCAGCCACCCAGCTTGCATCATCCATATTTAATTGGCTGAAAATCTTAAAAGTTATGCCTTTTTGCCACAATTTGTATCCCAGCACACTGCCGGCAAGCCCCTGCCCTACTATTATACATTCTACGTCACACATATTTAGGCTTTATTGCTCGGGTCATTTCACGCTTTCCAGGAGGACCCGGCAGAACTTCTACGGTAAATCCTACACTCCTAAGCCTTCTCTTTACCTCGCCTTTGGCACAATAGGTAACTAAAATTCCGCCCTCGCACATACACGCATACATAACAGAGAAAATGGCTTCCGTCCATAGCTCTGGCTGTGCTGAAGGTGCAAAGGCATCGAAATAGACAATATCAAAAGTATCTTTAAGTCCTCTATATTCTTCAATTTTAATTTTCTTTTTATGTAAAATAAAATTTTTGGCTATCCTGATATTTTGTTCAAATGGTGCCTCATGAACAGTAAAGTAATAATTAATATTAGAATAATTAAGTAGTTGATATTCATCTAATAATAATGGATAATACTCTATAGCTTCATAATATACAGATGCATTATTTTTTTCTACAAAGTCAATACTTAGCAACACATTCAAGCCAGTGCCCATACCGATTTCCAAAATTTTTATGCATTTTTTAGCCGTAGTGTCCGTATATGCTTGAAGACCATTACGGACAAATACATGTCGGGACTCCTGCATGGCACCATGTATGGAATGATAATGTTCATCCCACTGAGGCACATACAAGGTATTGCTCCCATCTGCCGTAGTTTTTATATATCTATCCATGAACTTTGTTTACTTTTTATATCCACCGATAAGCATTACCCCGGACAGCACCATGATTGTTCCTATAATATGTGAGGAGGTAAGGTTTTCGCCAAGAAATATGCTTGCCAATATAATAGTGCTGACTGGGCCTATACTGGCTATCAAAGAGGCATTGGCAGAGCCTATTTTCTTAATTCCCGCAGCTATAAAAAATGTGGGTATTACCGTAGCTACTACGCCTAGTGCTAAGCCATAATACCACGTATTACGCGATATATTGCTGAAATGTAATGGGTGAGCAATAATTACATGTACAAATACTGCAAATGAGGATACTAACAATGATAGTGCCGTAAAGAGGCTGCTCCCTATATTGGCTATCAGACCATCACTGCTCACCAAATAATAGGCATAGGTAAGCGCACTCAGTAGCACGTATGCCAATCCCAAATACAACTCAGAGGATGGCATAATATGCATATCTCCTACAAATGCAAAGGCCAAGCCTATATAGCAGATGAATACAGCCACCAGCTGTACTGGGTGAATTCTTCTATGAAAAAAAAATCGTCCCATCAGCAATACCATTGTAGGGTATGTAAATAATATTAGTCGCTCTAAGCTAGCATTTATATACCCGAGTCCTAAAAAGTCAAATAAGCTAGCAAGATAATATCCCAGTATACCTAATAGTATTACTTTAATCCAATCTTTTTTGGCTAGTATTTTCAGCTTATTTTTGCTTATAGCATACAGTAAAAATATAAGATAGAAGGGAAACGCAGAAAGCATTCGCAAGGCAAGCAGCGTTATACTATCACTCCCTTCTTTTATCCCTAATTTTACAAATATTGCCTTAGTAGAAAAAAATATAGACCCAATAATTACAAGTAGTATGCCAAGTCCATTATCATTTTTTGCTACTGCTTTCATAGCACTTTCAAAGCTCGCCGCGAGCTTTGTCATTAATGACTGGATTATAGTACCCTTTAAAACATCTGTAATATCGTACCGACTTGAAAAATCTGGTGATAATATTTTGTTTTGTACCATTTGCTGCATCGTTGGGATTGTCCATTCTGTCGGGATCTATAGATAGCCATACGGCAAGAGCCTTGCCTACGATATGGTCTTCGGGAACAAAACCCCAATAGCGGCTATCCAAAGAATTGTGTCGGTTGTCACCCATCAACCAGTAATAGTCCATTTTGAAGGTGTATGTCGCTGTCTCTTTACCATTGATGAAGAAGGTGCTACCTGCTCTATCTACCGTATTACCTTCATACATTTCGATAGGTAGTTTGTATATGGGATATGTTTCCGGAGTAAGTGGTACCGTTACGCCTTTGGCAGGAATATACATAGGTCCGAAGTTGTCTATACTCCAGTCATAATTTTCATCATCGGGGAATACCCCTGTAAGTCCCTTATTTCTAGGGGAGATATCTTTTTCTATGCTTTGTATCTGGGGTAGTTTTTTGAGCAATGCTACCTGATTTGTATTCAAGAAGAAGGTGAACGAACTGTCCCCCGTAGGAAAAATATCTACATCCATATAATCAGGAGGGGCACTCCCTATATAGTCTATGTCTAATTTTTCGAGTACGGAAGCATCTATAGCACTATTAAATTTTACCTTATAGGCCATCTGCATATTTGCGGGATTTTTTGTCGCCACATTATTAATATAAAGCTGACCATCTATGATTTTCAGGCTGTCGCCGGGTAGTCCCACACATCGTTTGATATAATTTTCCCTTTTGTCCACAGGACGGGATAATGGAGGAAGTCCTTCCTCCGGGTAGTTGAACACGACGGCATCACCTCGCTTTATTTTCTGAAAACCAGGAAGTCGCATGTATTTCAACTTCACTATTTCAGAATAGGCTTTAGACCCTAAAAAAGGCATAGTATGATGCGCTAATGGAAAGGCTACAGGTGTCATGGGTATCCTTGCGCCATAATTTACTTTGCTTACCAATAAAAAATCTCCCGCAAGCAAGGTACCCTCCATAGACTGAGTAGGAATCTTGTAAGGCTCAAAAAAGAAATAGCGCACTACTACTGCCACAAAAAGGGCAAAGATGATAGAGTCTGCCCATTCTCTCCATAGCGGCTTGCGGTACTTTGCCGCAATATCTTGGGCATACGCTTTTCCTACATATTTTATTTGTGGTGAAAGTCCTATCCATAAATGAAAAAATGGCATAGCCAAAAATGCTATAGTCTGTGATATAAAGTCTCTTTTTCCGTATGAATCATAAAAATAGGACAGCCAGTGTACTACATAGAACAGATTAATCACAGGTATAAAATAATATACAATATGCCATTTTGGCTTACCTATAAGTTCCAATAATGTAATTCTATTGAGGATAGGAACGACGGCATACCATCCGGGTTTTCCTGCTTTACTATAGGCAGGGATGAGTGTGATATTTACCAATAAATATATTAGGATAAAAATCAGAAAACAAGTAGATAGTGAAATAGTGCCCATTTTTAAACTTATTATTTAATACTGTATTATAAATTAGTGATTAACAATTATTTATTAAACCCAAGTACATCATCCATAGTGTACGCACCCTTTTTATCTTTCAGCCATTGCGCTGCCATGAGTGCTCCCATAGCGAAGCCCTTACGGGTATGTGCCGTATGTATAAGTTCTATCTTATCAATATCGGATTCAAATGTAATGGTATGTGTTCCCGGCACATCAGGTTCTCGTTTTGACACTAGAGACAATACGTTTTTATCCAAGACTTTATCATTGCGCCAGTCTGATTTGGAAGGATGAATTTTGAGTATATCTAATGCCGCATACAAGGCAGTACCACTTGGTGCATCTTTTTTCTCTGTATGGTGTATTTCTTCCATATACACATCATACTCTGGATATTGACCAAAAATCCTAGTCATCATCCTATTGAGTTCAAAAAATATATTTACGCCTATACTATAATTTGGACTAAATAGGAAAGATTTACCATTATCCTTTGCATAATTGCGAACCTCCTCAAGTTTCTCTGTCCACCCTGTGCTGCCTACGACTATGGGTATATTCGCTTCAAAGCACCAATAAATATTTTCAATTGCGGTATGGGGTGATGTAAACTCTATGGCTACATCTGCTTCTTTTAATGAAGCTATAGGGAAATTGCTGCGATTATGAACATCTATTATATGTATAATTTCAAAAGTATCTTTGCCAAGTTGCAGATTTTTCTCTGCTGCTGCCTCTGCAATAGCTTTGCCCATTTTGCCAAAACCTATAAGCGCAATTTTCATAACTGCAAAGTTAGACGAATAGAAGGATAGTAGTTATTATTGACTGTTAATATTTTAGGAGAAACTTTCATGGACAAATTTTCGCCCATATCGAAGCTATGCATGTGTGCATCTACTACGGCATCTACAAAGCTTAGTCCCCAAAGTAGGGTAGTTACTATCGTAGCCACTTCGAGATTTGACCTATAATTATTGCGGGAGGAAGTAATTTGTGCTACGGAAAGGGCATCCAAGTCAGCATCCGGCACAGTCATACCTCTCAATTTATAGTATAGTGCTTGATTATAATTTTTGAGGCGCACGGCATTGGAAGCTATAAAAAAACTTCCACCTCCTAATGCACCATATACTATAGGTAACTTCCAATATTTACGATTATAGACTTGACCGCCTCCTGGCAACATAGCCCAAAAAGCAGCTTTCTTTGGCGAGGGATTGAATGTATGCCTAGTCGCAGAACTATCGTACTTACTACTACTTATGCTATCTTTTGTGGCAGCCTTTACAGTAATACTGCATATCGTAAAAATCAGCAGTAGAAAGATTTTTACGTGCATCACGAAATTAAAAGAGTCCGTAGAGTTCTGCGTCAATTTTTTGGATTACCTCTGCGTAATGCTCAGAATTATCGGCAAATTTATTATCATCTACATTGATAACTAATAGAGGGCCGTCTTTATAGTTTTCTATCCAGTTTTCATAGTACTGGTTGAGCTGTTTGAGATAGTCCAATCGGATATTGTCCTCATACGCTCTGCCTCTTTTCTCAATCTGTGTTACAAGCGTAGATAAAGAAGATTTGAGATATATCAACAAATCTGGTGCTTGTATTTGCTTACATACCGTCTTGAAAAGCCCCACGTAGTTTTCGAAATCCCTAGTACTCATCAGACCCATCTCATGGAGATTGGGCGCAAAAATATGGGCATCTTCATAAATAGTTCTATCCTGTATGACTACAGTAGAGCCACTCTGTATCTCTATAATCTGCTTTAGCCTTTTCGTGAGAAAATATATCTGCAACTGGAATGACCAGCGCGGCATATCCTGATAGAAATCATTGAGATAGGGGTTGTTCTCCACATCTTCGAAGCGAGCTTCCCATCCGTAATGCTTGGCAAGCATCTCTGTAAGCGTAGTTTTTCCGGCACCTATGTTTCCGGCTATAGCTATATGTTTGATATTTTTTTTCTTCGTTGCGATGACACAAAATTTAAAATGTTACCATATACTTTTTATTCCCATTAAATCTCGTACACCTTGCATGGTAGCTGCTGCGCTCTTCCTAGCTTTTTCAGCACCCTGAGAGGCTATATCCTGCAATAGTACGCTATCTGTCTCCAAAAATAAAATTTTTTCTCGTAAAGGTGAAACAAAATTTACAATATCTTCCGCCAATTGTTTTTTCATATCACCATATCGTATAATACACTGATTATAAGTGTCTTCAAAATGATTAATTACATCACCACTTGACACTAACGACATTAAGGCAAATAGGTTCTGCACCTCTATAGGCTTAGGGCTATTTTTTTCTACAGGCCCTGAATCCGTTTTTGCTTTCATTACCTTCTTTCGTATAATATCGTCAGTATCACGTAAATATATAGCATTGCCCTCCCCTTCCGACTTGCCCATCTTTCCACTACCATCCAACCCCGGTACTTTTATAAGCTCGCCTTCAAAGTGATACGCTTGTGGCTCTGGAAAGAAATCTACGCCATAGCGGTGATTGAAACGCTGTGCAAAATTGCGTGTCATCTCTAGATGTTGTTCCTGGTCTTTGCCTACAGGCACCTTGTGTGCCCTGTGAATCAGTATATCCGCAGCCATAAGCACAGGATATGTGAGCAGTCCGGCATTAATATTCTCGGGTTGCTGTCGTGCCTTGTCTTTGAAAGATGCCGTTTTCTCCAATTCCCCCTTGTAGGCTAGCATATTCAACAGCACGTACAACTCAGAAATCTCCGGAACATCACTTTGAACATATATAGAACACTTTTCGGGCAAAATTCCACATGCCACATATTCCGCTAATACTTGCCTCACGCTAGTTTGTAGTGCTATAGGATCGGGATGAGTAGTAAGTGCATGTAGATTAGCAATAAAAAAATAGCACTCATGCGTGTGCTGTAATTGTACAAAATTTTTTACTGCACCAAAATAATTGCCCAAATGTAGTTGTCCCGTCGAACGGATACCACTCAATACTTTTTCCACGCAGCTAAATTATATATTTCTATCTTGGTAAGCCACCATGAGCAGATTAAAAAATTAAAATTTGTAATGTTTTAAAGTTTTTTATTTTAGTATTCTAATAATTATTTATGAAAAAATTGCGCTACAGCTTACTCTTCCTCCTACTACTACCCTTTTTTCTATATGCTCTTATGTATAAAAAAGATTTTGAGCCCGCACCTTTGAAAGCTAAATATGCCAATGCGGCATCAAAATGGGTAAATATTGATGGCATGGAGGTTCACTACCGCGTTGAAGGCAAAGGGTTTCCTATAATACTTATACATGGTACGGGGTCTTGTCTCCAAACTTGGGATATATGGACTTCAGGACTTCAGGATACTTTTAAGGTGATAAGATTAGATATTCCGGGATTTGGACTCACAGGACCACGCCCCGACAACGATTATACCATAGCCATGTATAGCAATTTTATAGATAACTTTGCTACTTCGCTTCAACTAGACAGCTTTTATTTGGGTGGCAATTCATTAGGTGGAGAGATTGCCTGGTATTATGCCACACAATTTCCTGCAAAAGTCAAAAAATTAGTTCTCGTAGATCCCGGAGGTTTTCATAATCCCGACAAAGGTTTTTCCTTGATTTTTGAGATAGGAACTAAATACCCAAAAATTGCAAACCTGATGAGCAATTTAGACAGTAAAATGATGGTTAAAAATACTTTAAAAGAATGTTATTATGACGACTCCAAGATTACCGAGGAAGATATATCCATGTATTACGACATGTCTATGCGTGAGGGAAACAGAAAGGCATTTACGGCAAGAGTAAATACTATAGGCAAAGAAAAAATGCCTCCAGTATCAAGTATTAAAGCCCCTACATTATTGATGTGGGGCGACAAAGACCAGCTTATAGACATCAGCGTTGCCGATTCGTTTGCCACTATTCCTATATTGAATAAAAAAATTTATACGAATGTCGGGCACATGCCACACACGGAAGTAGGCGACCAGAGTCTCAAAGATGTAAGAGCCTTTCTCTTAGGCAGCTATAATATTGTAAAATAAGTTAATAACTTTGAAAAAAATGCCATGAAAGATTATTTGCAAAATGAATTTGTAAGCGAAGCTATCAAAAGACTAGGACTTCCATTGCCCCTACCTACACCTCTTACAAGAGATAGTTTCCCCTATTCGCCACGAGCTTTGCGTCATAAGATTGCCATCATTAATGATATGGTATCCAACCCCTTCCATACTAGCCTATGCAATGCACTTTCGGATATGATAGCATTAGAAGATACTACGCATGAGGCCGCAGACATACTAATCATGGATGCTACAAACTTCGATGAACTAGAAGACCTCGATGACGCCTATGCTTTTATCCATCAGAATATTAAAAAACTCAATCCTAATGGTCGTATTATTATCATAGATGAAAACAATGAAACAAAAATAGTCATACACGCCGCATTACAGGGCTTTATAAAGTCCTTAGCAAAAGAAATCGGCGCAAAGGGCAGCACCGCTAATCTAGTTTCTTTTGAAAGCAGTCCAGAAATATCGCCTACGGCAGAGGCATCATTAGGTGTACTCTACTTTCTGATGTCTGATAAGTCCTCGTTTATTACAGGGCAATCTTTTGCTATCCAAGGTAAAACAGTTGCGGAAAATTTGCAAGATATTTTGATGGGAAAAGTGGCGGTAGTCACTGGGGCAGCTAGAGGAATAGGTGCCGAGACAGCAACTTCACTAGCACGAGAAGGAGCTAAAGTAGTTCTCGTAGATGTAGAGGCATCCGCTACTGACCTTCAAATTTTAGCTTCAAAAATAGGAGGAACAATACTGGCTTTGGACATCACAAATCCTGATGCTGCCCATAGGATAAGGCAAATCACTACTCCTATGGGCGGCATAGATATATTGGTAAATAATGCTGGAATAATACGAGACAAGACCATAGCCAAAATGACTAATGACCAGTGGAAAGCTGTACTGAAAGTAAATTTGGAAGCCGTAATCAATATCACCGAAGACTTATTAAAGAACGGCATCAATGAAGATGCCAGTATCGTAGGACTGTCTTCCATAAACGGGATAGGCGGTGCGCCTGGACAGACCAACTATGCTGCCACCAAATCCGCCATGATAGCCTATATGCAACTCGTATCAAAAAAATTTAGCAACAAAAACATTACTGCCAATGCCATAGCCCCCGGATTTATAGAGACACCCATGACTGCTAAATTACCCTTTTTTATCGCAGAAGGAGGCAGAAGACTTAGCAGCCTTCGTCAGGCAGGGTTGCCATTCGATATTGCAGAAGCCATCACCTTTATTTGCAGCCCTTTGGGCAAAAATATTTCTGGCACTGTAATACGTGTATGTGGCGGAAATTTTATAGGTGCATAACCATCCCCCCTACAAAATACGGTAATGACGCCCACACATACGCAGTAGTTTATACAAAAAATTTTCCTACACAATGCTGCCGATTCGGTATGTAAAAACCAGTAGACATAATGAGCAGTGTGTAGAGCCACAGCAACACCTCTAGGTGCGTCCTAATGAAGAACGCCACCCATGCAAAGCCCTTGGCCCTATGTAGCTGTTCCAAGGTAGGAAGAATATATATGCTATTCTACAATGAACCCACTATTGACCTGAAATTTTTGAACCTATGATAAGCACGCTCTAAACCTTTTTGTATAAAAGGTGTTATGATATAGATTCACAGGATGAAGAATTTACTACTTTATTTTCTATTTTTGATATTCGTAGCCTACACCACTACCAGTAACGTGATAATGGCAATGAGTACGCTTATAGCTATTGAAGAAGAAAAATCTGATAAGGAGAAATCAGAAGATACAGAAAGTATAAATTATTATATTTTATCTCTACACCATAACGAAAAAATGTTCCATATTCGTAAGGAATGTATGAAACAACAAGATATCCCCTATTACCTCAGTATTGCTCATAGTTATATTTCTGAGGTTTTCGACATTCCACCTGAGGCATAATACATTTTTTGGCGCTATGCGCAAGATTTAATTTATTGCACTATTTACAACAGTGCGGTAATATTTTCTATTAAAAATATTTTATGTCAAAAATAACACAACATTTACAAAAAGATTTATCCGCAGGAATAGTAGTATTTCTTGTAGCACTACCCTTATGTTTGGGTATAGCTCTAGCTTCTGGAGCTCCATTTTTCTCAGGGCTTATAGCCGGTATTATTGGAGGTATAGTTATAGGCATCCTCAGCAACTCACCATTGAGTGTAAGCGGTCCCGCTGCAGGTCTTGCTGCATTGGTATTAGCCTCTATCCAAGAATTAGGATCCTTCGATATTTTCCTACTATCGGTAGTGCTAGCCGGAGTATTTCAGCTAATACTAGGCGTGCTGAGAGCTGGCAGTATCAGCAATTATTTCCCTAGCAGCGTAATCAAGGGGATGCTCACCGCTATAGGAATCATTATTATCCTAAAACAACTACCTCATGCATTCGGCTATGATGAGGACTATGAAGGGGACTTATCATTTATACAAATCAATGGAGAGAACACTTTTTCTACCTTCATAAATTCTCTGCAACACGTACATGTAGGCGCAACAATAATAGCGATACTGTCCTTGGTGATATTAATATTATGGGAAAAATCTTGGATAAAAAACAAAGTAGGATTCGTGCCGGGTGGGCTTGTAGCTGTACTCCTCAGTATAGGGCTGAACGAATTTTTTGTACAGTCCTCCAGTTCCTTGGCCATCATGGGCAAGCACCTCGTAAATGTCCCCTTAGCTCATAGCTTACAGGATTTCTTTGTTTTTTTTACTACGCCAGACTTTAGTCAGATTACGAACAAAGAAGTATGGATTACAGGAATGACCCTAGCTGTAATAGCCTCCTTAGAGACATTACTTTCTATAGAAGCTATAGATAAATTAGACCCTCATAAGCGTATAACTTCTACAAATCGGGAATTACGAGCACAGGGCATAGGCAATATGATCTCTGGACTAATTGGTGGACTTCCCATCACTAGTGTAATAGTACGTAGTAGTGCCAATGTAAATTCAGGAGGGCAGACAAAGTTGTCTGCAATTTTTCATGCTTGCCTGCTGCTGCTGAGTGTATTACTCATACCGGGACTTATCAATAAAGTTCCCTTGGCAGCCTTAGCCGCTATACTATTATTCACAGGCTACAAACTGGCCAAACCTTCCTTATTCAAGGAAATGTATGGCAATGGCAAGTATCAATGGAGACCATTTATAGCCACAGTAATAGCTACGGTATTTACACAAGATTTGCTGCAAGGTGTGGGTATAGGGCTCGTCATAAGCATTTTCTCTATATTAAAAGGCAATATGAAACATGCTTACTACCTCAATAAAGGAGCAGTAAGCTCAGGAGACACCATAAATATTAAGCTCGCTGATGAAGTATCCTTTCTCAATAAAGCTGCAATAAAACAGACATTACATCATATTCCGAAGGATGCCGGTGTTACAATAGATGCTTCTGGTTCATCGTATATTGATTTTGATGTACTAGAAACTATCAAAGAATTCAATAATATACAGTCCAAAGAAAAAAATATTAAAACGAAGCTTATAGGCTTCAAGGAGATGTATAATATTGAAGAAAAAGACGGTCATGTAATAATTCACCATAAAAACAACTGATATGAAAACCCTAAATGAAGAAATTCAAAGTAAAATCTCTCCGCGACAAGCATTGGAGATCCTGGAAGAAGGCAATAAAAGATTTGTAAACAATCTCAAAGCTAATCGAAATCTACTAGAGCAAGTCAACGAAACGCGTGAGGGGCAATGGCCTTTTGCCATCATCCTCAGCTGTATAGACAGTAGGACTTCTGCAGAACTCATATTCGACCAAGGTCTGGGCGATGTCTTTTCTGTACGCATCGCCGGCAATGTAGTAAATACCGATATTTTAGGTAGTATGGAGTTTGCCTGTAAAGTAGCCGGTTCTAAATTAATAGTAGTACTGGGGCATAGCAAGTGCGGAGCAGTAAAAGGAGCTTGTGACCACGTAGAAATGGGCAACCTTACCAACCTGCTATCCAAGATACAGCCTGCGGTATATCAAGAAAAAGAAACCAAGGACAATAGAACCTCTGCCAATGCAAGATTTGTAGAAAATGTTGCCGCCATCAACGTCAGACGTACAGTTAAAAATATCATAGAGCGCAGCTTTATCATAGAGCAATTGGTAGAGACAGGACAGATAGGTGTAGTAGGTGCTATGTATGACTTAGACACAGGAAAAGTAAATTTCTATGGCGATGTAGCATATATCAATGATGAAGAAAATAAAAATTTTAGCTTGGACGAATTGCGTCACTAGTACTGAAATAGAGAAGGGAATAATATGATGCCTATTTCCTTCTCGCCCCCCATATATGAATAAAATGACTACCTTTGCATGAAATTTTCTTATGGATTTTATTATATACCTGCTCACCGACACCCAAGATGCGCTTAGTAGTTTTGTACAAGCACATGGCTCGTTGATTTATGTATTACTATTTTTTATCGTATTTATAGAAACAGGACTTGTCGTTTTTCCCTTTTTGCCAGGAGATTCCCTGCTGTTTGCTTCCGGTGTCATAGCTTCATATACAGGAAATATGCTCAATGCTTATGCTGTAATTATTACCTGTATTGTAGCCGCTACTCTTGGCAATCTTACCAATTATGGCATTGGCAGAGTATTCGGACCTCAAGTTTTGGAAAAAGAAAAATTGCCCCTAATTAAGAAAGAACATATTGAGGATGCACATGAATTTTATGAGCGATGGGGCGCACTAGCTATAGTCATCGGACGTTTTATGCCTTTTATCAGGACATTTGTACCCTTTGTAGCCGGTATTGCCAATATGAATTTCAGAAAATATTTACTTTATACCGTTATAGGTGCCTCCTTATGGGTTGCGCCATTCGTCATGGTGGGAAAAATATTTGGTCAGAATGAAATCGTTCAAAAAAACTTCAAACTTATCGTATTATTAGTCCTTGCCATCTCTGTGTTGCCATCTGTAATGGGTGTCGTAACTAAGCTAATGAAAAAGAAAAAAGATACACAAAACTAAGCATCCTTCCGGATGAATTACCTCAACGTACAACAACTCACAAAGTACTATGGAGAGAAGCCACTCTTCGAGAACTTGACTTTTACAATTGATAAGGGTCAAAAGGTGGCTTTTATCGCAAAAAATGGTAGTGGCAAAAGTACTCTTTTGAAAATCCTATCTAAGAAGAATCCTCCAGACTCCGGAATTTTCCAATTCCATAAGGATATTCACATAGGAATTCTAGAACAAGACCCTATCTTCAATCCTGAGATTAGTGTTTATCAGACGCTACTGCAACAAAAAAATGTAAAATTAGAAGCAGCACTTGCCTATGAGCGAGCCTTGGAAGGCAACGGCAACCTAGACAAAGCCATTGAGCAACTCGATGCACTTAATGCCTGGGATTATGAAGCAGAAGTCAAGCATATTTTGTCGAAATTAGACATCCACGATCTCAATCAACATGTAGGCAGCCTATCGGGAGGACAGCAACGTAGGCTATCACTAGCAGCATTATTGATACATACCCCTGACATCTTACTTTTGGATGAGCCTACCAATCACCTTGACATTGAGATGATAGAGTGGCTCGAAGACTTTTTGCTACAAAGCCATATCACACTATTGCTCATCACCCACGACAGGTATTTTTTGGAAAATATCTGTAATGAGATTCTTGAACTCGACCACGGCGTATTGTATAAACACAGGGGGAATTACGCACAATATTTAGAAAATAAATTATTGCGAGAAGAAAATCTAAAAAGCAATACCCTAAAAGCCCAGAATATCTACCGCAGAGAACTGGAATGGATGCGCCGACAGCCCAAGGCACGCACTACGAAAGCAAAGTCCCGCATAGATGCTTTTGACGACGTGAATGAGCGTGCACATAGAAAAATCAACAACGACAAAATTGCCATAGAGGTGAAGATGGAACGCCTAGGTGGCAAGATTCTAGAGCTGCACAATATCTCAAAATCCATAGCAGACAAAGTCCTAATACATAAATTCAGCTATAAATTCAAGAAAGGTGAGCGTATAGGCGTAGTAGGCAAAAATGGCTCTGGCAAGAGTACCTTACTGAATATAATAGCAGATATTACAAAACCCGATGATGGGAATATTGTAAGAGGCGAGACCGTAAAAATCGGTTACTATAATCAAAAAGGGTTGCAGCTCAAAAGTGATAAAAGGGTATTGGAGATAGTGCAAGACATTGCAGAAGTCTTGCCTATAAAAGGTGGGACTATCTCTGCCTCGCAGTTGCTGGAACGCTTCTTATTTTCTCGCGCCCAGCAGCAGCAGTTCTTCTCCACATTGAGTGGTGGTGAAAAAAAGAGATTATTTCTCCTTACCATACTTATCAGCAATCCTAATATGCTAATATTGGATGAGCCTACCAATGACCTCGACATTATGACACTCAATGTCCTAGAAGAGTTCTTGGAGAGCTTCCAAGGCTGCCTGATTATTGTGAGCCATGACAGATACTTTCTCAATAGCCTTACCGATCATCTTTTTATTTTTGAAGAAGGAGGGCATATCAAAGATTATAATGGCAGCTATACAGAATATATCACGGAAAGAAAGTTGCAAAAGTCAATACAGCAACAATCTCAGCCTAAAAAAAGTAATATCAGTACTACACCTTCGGTAAAAAAGAAACTTAATTTCAATAATAAAAGGGAAATGGAGCAGTTGGAAAAAGATATAGCGCTGCTTCAAGTCAAAAAGGAGGAACTCAGCACTATACTTTCATCTCCGGACACCCCACACCATCAGATGGCAAGCAGAGCTAAAGAATTCCAAAATCTTGTATCTCTACTAGATGAGAAAGAGTTCCGATGGCTAGAATTGTCAGAATACGAAGAATAAGAGTAATGGCTAGTTGCCACACTCTGAAAAGTTTTGATTCGGACATGCTACTTTGTCGGGTTTCATAGTTACACGTTCCGTCACAAATTTCCCATTCATTACATTGACCATAAATGAAGACACCTCTTTTACCAGTTTCTCTTTTCCCCATCCAAAGGCATCATGTCCCCCATTGCACATTACGACGAATTTTACAGGGTTTTTTAGTTGCACTAAATTCTTGTATATATTATCATGCCCCATCACCGTCATATAGTTGGGATTGGACTTACAAAAAGGAAAAGCCACACCTTTCTCGAAGGGGATAAGCTCATCGCACTGACCTTGCATAAGCAAGATTGGCGTATTTTTATTTTCCAGCATATCCATCTGTACTACAGGTCCTGCAAAAGAAAATGCCCCCGCCAATTTTATATCCTGTTCTTGATGTAAGCCTATGCTATTTAACTTGCCTATCTTATTTCCTATTGCATAAGGGACATCTTTTTCATCTAGAAAAACCGTATTGAGGGCATTAGCACCACCGGCACTACCACCGCCTACAAATATTAGATTTTTGTCTATCCCGAGTCTATCTGCATTAGCCTTTACATATCTTATAGCAGACATGGCATCCTGAGTAGCCCTAAACATAGCTTCACGCATATCCTTATCGGTATTAGAGGTACATAAAAATATGCCATCAGAATTAGGAAATCCTATGCGGTAGTCCATAGCTATAGCCACATAGCCTTTTTGGGCAAAGCTTTTCATAAAGTCATTAACGCCCTCATTGAGCCTAGCTGCCCA
>JBGAWK010000041.1:0-21411 GCA_044227665.1 Chitinophagales bacterium | reverse complement strand
GCCTACCTTAGAAGAATAGATGGCATTATCTATGGTGAAGACCCTCGCCAAGGGTATTTGGATAAGACTACGCATACTTTTTATCATCCTGAGCTCAAATTTCAGTATCCTATACCCAATGGGTGGCAACTCCAAAATTCTCCTGCCGCCGTACAGTGTGCCAATCAAGAAGGTACTGCCGCTATGATATTCACCCTCTCCGCCAAAAAATCTTTTCAAGAAGCATCATCAGAAATATTGCAGGCTTATGAGATGAAATTGATAGGTACACCTACGACCACTACTATTAATGGTATTCAGTCCTATACTTTCTATGCCGAACAAGCACCACAGAGCACTACTGCTACAACCACACAAACCGCTGATGTGGTTGCTATGCAGACTACATTGTACAATTATAGTGGCAACATGTATGTAATGCAGGGGATGTCATACAAAAAAGATTTTAGTGCCTTCAAGAGCATATTTGCTAATAGCATGAATGGGTTTAAAGCATTAAGCGACCCTGCTAAAATTAATGTGGTGCCAGAGAAAGTAAAGGTAGTGCAAGTGGTGCAAAATGCTACTTTGAAAGATGTGCTTTTATTTAATAAAATGCCGTCAGCACGCTTAGAAGAACTAGCTATTCTCAATGGCATGGTACTTACAGACAACGTTCCAGCAGGATCATTGATAAAAATAGTTGTTAAGTAAACATAGATTTAGGGAAATTGCCTAATTCTGTGTAGTTTTACCACATGTCTGGAAGTATTTGGGGTAAGGCATTTCGTATAAGTACCTTTGGAGAATCTCATGGAAAAGGTATCGGTGTAATTATTGACGGTTGTCCCGCAGGATTGGACATAAATGTAGATGCCATAAAGCATGAAATGCAGCGAAGGAAGCCCGGACAATCCTCTATCGTTACGCAACGCAAAGAGGAAGATGATATAGAGATACTTTCAGGGATATTTGAAGGCAAAACCTTAGGAACACCCATAGGAATAGTTATATATAATGAAGACCAAAAAAGCAAAGATTATAGCCACATTGCAGACAGCTATAGACCTTCGCACGCAGATTATACTTTTGATGCTAAATATGGACATAGAGACTATAGGGGAGGAGGGCGTTCCTCAGCACGAGAGACCGCAGCACGTGTGGCAGCAGGAGCTATTGCAAAGCAATTCCTGACAATATCTGGGATAAAGTGCCATGCCTATGTGTCACAAGTGGGAAATATATGCTTAGATAAAGAATATACATCTTTGGATTTGAATGCCATTGATGACAATATTGTACGCTGTCCCGATGCTGCTACCGCAGAGGCAATGATTCAGCTTATAAAGACCGTAAAAAAAGATGGAGATACCATAGGGGGGGTAATTACCGGTGTGATTACCGGTGTTCCTGCCGGAATTGGGGAGCCTGTATTCGATAAGTTACATGCAGACCTAGCCAAAGCCATGATGAGTATCAATGCTGCCAAGGCTTTTGAATACGGCTCCGGATTTGGGGGGGTACATCTACGCGGAAGCCAACATAATGATTTGTATATACATCGCAGTGGACATATCGAAACGACTACCAATTTGTCGGGGGGCATTCAAGGGGGAATAAGTAATGGCATGGATATTTATTTCAAGGTGGCATTTAAGCCTGTAGCCACTATTATGCATGACCAAGCTTCTCTCGACAAATATGGAAATCCGGTAACCGTAAGTGGAAAAGGTCGCCATGACCCCTGTGTGCTACCTCGTGCTGTACCTATTGTAGAGGCTATGAGTGCCCTAGTCATTGCAGACCACCTGATGAGACAGAGGCTTTCAAAACTATGATATACAATATTTTATCTTTCATTTCATTAAATATTTTTTACACCTGCTGAAACAATATTTGTAATGAAAATCATATTTTCATACCTATTTCCTATACTTAGGTTTTCCAAAATTTCGCTAGCACAAAACTATATGCTTGGTAAGGCAAGTAAGACTTTCAGGAATCCTTCTTAGGAATAATAGGAAAAAAACCTATGTCTTCTACTATCCTGCTATCACTACAGGACTCAATACGCTAGTAGGTCTTGAGCATCATTGAGAAAAACTACCTTGACAAACACTACAAAAAATAAAGATATTCCCAACAATCAGTGCCAAATGCAAATTGAAGCTTCCCTGTGGCAGAATGGAATGTACATCACTCGAATCATGTATGACAAAACTGTAGAGGGCATATCCTTAGCCCTAGCGTAAGGGTAGCTATATCTAAAATCAGACACACGTATTCTTATACTTTTTATCGTGTATTATTGAGGACATACAAGAGTTTAAACATTATTTCTTTAAATACATCTTTAATTGCTATAGAAATATCGCATATTTAAAAAATCAATAAATATAAATCCTGAATAGAGCGGAATAGGTTTTATATATACATTTACATCCTTAAAAACACTGAGTAGTGAAGCAAACCTTAGACAGTATTGAAGATGCTATAGACGCTATCAAAAATGGAGAGTTGGTCATTGTCGTGGATGACGAAGATCGCGAGAATGAGGGAGACTTTATTACCGCTGCTCGTAACGTTACACCAGAAATTATCAACTTCATGGCCACTCATGGCAGAGGTCTGATATGTACGCCTTTGGTCGAAGACAGGTGCGATGAATTGGGACTAGACCTCATGGTAGGCAAGAATTCTTCACACTTCGACACACCCTTTACCGTATCTATAGACCTCATTGGACAGGGATGTACTACAGGTATTTCCGCTGCCGACCGCTCCAAGACCATTCAAGCCTTGATAAATCCCAATGTTTTGCCTTCGGACTTTGGCAAGCCTGGACATATATTCCCATTGAGGGCAAAAAAAGAAGGCGTATTACGTCGTACTGGGCATACTGAGGCAGCCATAGATTTAGCACGGCTGGCAGGATTTGAGCCCGCTGGAGTACTCGTGGAGATTATGAATGAAGACGGTACAATGGCGCGAATGCCGGATTTATACAAAATTGCAGAAAAGTTTTACATGAAAATTATCTCTATCAAAGATTTGGTAGAATACAGACTGAACAAGGAAAGACAAGTAGAACGCATAGTAGATGTGAAGATGCCTACTAAATATGGAGAATTTCAGTTGATAGCTTACAGAGCAAAACTTACTGAGGAGGAGCATTTTGCCCTCATAAAAGGAGCATGGGAAGAAGAGGAGCCTGTATTGGTGCGTGTACACTCTTCCTGCGTTACTGGAGACATCTTAGGCTCGCTGCGATGTGACTGTGGCGACCAATTACACAATGCCATGCGCATGGTAGAAAAAGAAGGCAAAGGCGTAATATTATATATGATGCAAGAGGGCAGGGGCATAGGTCTCCTTAATAAACTCAAAGCCTACAAGTTACAAGAAGAGGGTATGGATACAGTAGAAGCAAACATCGCCTTGGGATTCAAAGCCGACCAGCGCGACTTCGGTATAGGTGCCCAAATCCTTAGAGACCTCAAAGTAACAAAGTTGAAACTAATTACCAATAACCCTAAAAAGCGCGCAGCCTTAAAAGGATATGGATTGGAAATAGTAGAAAATATACCTAATGAAGTCATACCAAATCCCCATAATGAAAGCTATTTACATACGAAGAGAGACAAAATGGGACATGAAATCCTAAAATAGTTCCACATCCCTTGTGGATATTCTTGTAGAAAAGTATGCCTGCAATAGGCATAAAGCCCCTAATACAAATCTTTATTTACATGTATCTTTGCGCTATGCGCTTAAAGAGCATAGAGATAAAGGGGTTCAAGAGCTTCGCTGAAAAAACAGTACTCAATTTCGACAAAGATATTACAGGCGTTGTAGGACCCAACGGCTGTGGTAAGTCTAATGTCGTAGATGCCATACGATGGGTTTTAGGAGAGCAGAAGTCTAAAACCTTACGCCTCGAAAAGATGGACAATATCATCTTCAATGGCAGCAGCGACAAAAGTGCCGCCAACTATGCCGAAGTATCTTTGGTACTTGAGAATACAAAAAATATATTGCCTACGGAATTTTCTTCCGTTACGATTACAAGAGCCATACACCGCGACGGCGACAGCGACTATAAGCTCAATGGCATTACTTGTAGGCTCAAGGACATCCGAGATCTCTTCATGGATACAGGAATAAGCACTGACTCCTATGCCATTATAGAGCTAAAGATGATAGATGAGATTCTTAGCGATACCGAGAATGCACGCCGTAGGCTCATAGAGCAAGCGGCAGGTGTATCCAAATTCAAGCAGCGAAAGAAGGAGACATTATCGAAACTCGAAAGTACCGAAAATGACCTCATTCGCGTAGAAGATCTCTTGGCAGAGATACAAAAAAACCTGAAAAGTTTGGAAGTACAAGCGCGGAAAGCAAAACAATATAAAGTCATAAAAGAAGAATATAAAGAACTTAGTGTATCCATAGCACGTCTAAAAATTGCCCATATAGATGTAGCCTATACCGAGACTACCACACAGATAAAGCAATGGGATGACAACATGCTGCAAGTAGATGTCCTCAAAAAGAACCTAGAAGCCACTATAGAAAAAGAGAAATTACTAATAATTGATAAAGAAAAAAGTCTGTCGGAACAGCAGAAAATTCTGAATGAACTTCTAGAAAATATCCGCACACAGGAGAATAAGCAGAAGATAGACGAACAAAAGATAGGCATGTTGAAGGTACGCAAAGAGCAACTTGCCTTGCAGTCTAAGAGTCAGACGCAGCAAAGACAGCAACTTTTGGAGTCGAATATAGCTTTAGAGCAAAAAATCGTAGCAGAGTATATGGCTTTTGAATCTTTGCAGACATCCGTAGAGGCACTAAAAACACAATTAGAACATCTACGAGAAGATAACTTGAATTTTCGCAATGAGGTAGATGCCAAGCGAAAAATGTGGCAAGATTTGCGACAACAAATTTTTGAAGCAGAAAAGGCGCTAAGCCTCAAACAGGCAGAACGTACTTCCCTAGAACGCTCCGTACAGCAAAGCCTTTTTGAAGAAGAAGAAAGAAATAAGCAGATTCAGCTAATACAGGAAGAATGGGACAAAAGCAATGACAAAATTACTGCACAAAAGCTACTAGTAGAGCAACTTATCCTAAAAGAAGAGAAACAAAATGACGAGATTACTACTCTAGACAAAAAAATAGAAGAACTTAAAAATCAGCTACTTACTGTAAATAGACAGCTAGATGCCAAAAATAACGAGTACAAACTCACCAAAAACATGATAGACAATCTGGAAGGATTTCCGGAGTCTATCAAATTCCTGAAAAAACAAGCATCGTGGCTCAAAGACATCCCCTTGCTCGGCGACATCATCTATACCGACCCCCAATATCGCATAGCCATAGAGAGCGTCTTGCAGCCGTACCTTACACACTACATCGCGGATGAAGAATTACAAGCCAAGCAAGCCGTAGAATTGTTGAAAAATGCAGGCGTAGGCAAGGCGAATTTTCTGGTTTTGGAATATTATGACGCAGTAACACCATACAGGAATCCCGAGATGGACAGTTGTATTCCGGCAATTTCGGTAGTAGAAACAGACGAAAAATATAAAAACATAATAGCCCACCTTCTGCAAGGCATATATATCGTAGATGACCAAAAAGATATATTTTCCCTACAACCACAATTAAAGAAAAACAACGGAAATCTGCTCATCCATACTTCGGGGCATTTACAGCTAAGCACACACCAAATTTCAGGAGGCAGCGTAGGATTATTTGAAGGCAAAAGATTGGGAAGACAAAAAAATCTGGAGAAATTAGGCATAGAAATAAAAAAATTAGACCACGATGCCCTGCAAGCAAAAAATGACTTACAGCAACAGCAACAGCAATTGAACCAACTCAAAACTAATTCCTATAAACGTACAATAGAAAGAGAAACACAGGCATTGGTACAATTGGAGAAAGATGTCCTAGTGAAAAAATCGCGTATAGACAGCTATGCTGAAGCTACCGCCAAAAGTAAAGAAAAACAGGAAAACGTGAATGCCGTACTGTCGAGTGTGAAATCTGCCATATTGCCCTTGGAAAAAGAATTGCAAGAGCGAAAATCCCTACAGGAACAAGTACAAAAAGACTATGAAGCCGCAGAAATATCTCTAAAAACAAAAGCCGACCAGTTCTCCGCCATGCAGCAAAAGCACAATAGTGAAAACCTATTGGCAATACAAAAAGAAAATTTAGTAAAGAATTTTCAACAAAATCTTTTATTCAATACCACACAAATACAGCAACTAGAGCAGCAGCAAAATTTTCAGGAGCAAGAAATACTACAGTCAGACGAGGAAATCCAAAAATTATATAAGGATATAGAAACCTGTAACCTAACACTTATAACGCTATTAGAAAAAAAAGAAAAAGAACAATCTTCTATATCCTCTGTCGAAAACGAATATTTTTTGCAAAAAGAAAGAATACAGTCTTATGAGCATCAGGTACGACAACACCAGCAGAAACTCCACGATATAGACAAAGAAATAGCCCTGATAAAAGAAAAGCAAAATGATTTGAAATTGCAATTAAGCATCCTCAAAGAAAGACTATCTATAGAATTCAAAATAGATATGCAGACCTTAGCAGAGGTATCTGAAATACCTACAGAGGATATAGATTTATTGCAGAACAAGCTCCATCAAGTCAATAAAAAAATAGACAATTTTGGAGAAGTGAACCCCATGGCGGAAGAAGCTTATAACGAGATGAAAGAACGCCATGATTTTATCACCACCCAAAAAAATGATCTTTTACAATCTAAAGACAGTTTACTCGACACTATTCAGGAAATTGAAACTACCGCCAAAGAGATGTTTATGCATACATTCAAAGCAGTAAGGGATAATTTTATAAGTGTATTTCGCAGCATGTTTACCCCCGACGACAGCTGTGACCTAATATTGGAAAATCCCGACAACCCCCTCGAATCCAATATTGATATTACCGCAAAGCCCAAGGGCAAAAGACCCCAGTCTATCAATCAGCTATCAGGAGGAGAGAAGACACTCACTTCTTTGTCTTTGCTCTTCGCACTGTATTTGTATAAGCCGGCACCATTCTGTATCCTCGATGAAGTAGATGCTCCTTTGGATGATACCAATATCAAAAAATTCAATGATGCCATACGCAACTTCAGCAAAAACTCTCAATTTATAATAGTAACGCACAATAAAAATACCATGGCTTCAGTAGATGTCATCTATGGTGTAACTATGGTAAAAAAAGGGATTTCTAGAGTAGTGCCCGTGGACTTTTCAACCCTCAACTAATGATAACGGAAACTCCTTACGTATTTATAGTAGGCAATTCCCGAAGCGGCACCACCATGCTCCTGCGTATGCTCAATCTACATTCCAAAATATTTGTGGGCAACGAGTTTCATTTCTTTGAGCAATTGTGGAGTAGTGCAGATAAGGACAAAGTCATCACTAAGGAAGCTGCCATACTATTAGTAAGCAAATTATGGTATATTCATTATGATGGCTACACCGGAGATATGGATATAGATAAGTATGCCACAGAGGCGCGCGACTTCGTAGTGCGAGAAGGGGAGGACTTACGTTATGCACATGAATATTTTGGCAAATTTCTGCTTGCGCTCACTCAATATGCACATAAGGAAATACCTTGCGAGAAGACACCCCAAAATATTTTTTATATAAAAGAAATTCTAGGCCTATTTCCTCACGCCAAATTTATACATATCGTCAGAGACCCTCGCGCAATTCTTTTGTCCCAAAAAAATAAATGGAAGCGAAGAAAGATGGGGGCCACCTTCATTACACAACGCGAATCCTTGCGATTACGAATCAATTATCACCCTTTTACATTGAGCAAATTATGGCAAAGTGCTATTAAGGTAGGTATAGACAACAGCGACAATCCTGCACTACTTACGATTCGTTTTGAAGATTTACTACAGCAGCCCGAGCATACATTGCAAAGTATTTGCCTGCATCTGCAAGTACCTTACGAAGCCAGCATGATGGATATCCCTTTGGCAAGTTCCTCCAACGAAGCTGATTCTGTAGCAAAAGGTATAAAGAAAGAACGTGCCGATACTTGGCGACAAGGGGGACTCAGCGATACAGAAATAGCGATATGTGAAAAAGTAAACAAGACCTATTTGGAAAAATTGGGTTATACTCTTACGGCAAAAAAAGGCAGCCTATTTCAACTGATAATGTGGACGATATTATTTCCTGTAAAAACAGCACTTGCCCTATTTATGAACAGAGACAGGATGAAAAATATGGTAGAGACGCTAAGAAAAAGACTATGAGTAATATTGCCCTTTCTTCCTTGCCATTTATTCAGGGTGAGCCAAAAATGGTGGCGCACAAAATAGTTCGGAACTTTTGCGATAGTAGTTCTCTAAGCATCGTGCATTACATGTACTATGCAAGCTATTACAGTCTGAGTGGCAACGAGAAACTAATGGCGGCATATACTTTGGCAGATTATATTCTACCAGATGGTATAGGTATGCAATTGTGCTTTTTGCCCCTTACCGGAAAGTGGCTTATAAATCTTAATGGCACGGATATGACACCACACATTATGCAAGAAGCGGTAAACTCCAATATTCCCGTAGTAATGTATGGCACCACAGCCGATAATATCAGAGGTTGTGCACAACGTTTCTTCAAAGATTTTCATTGCGAATTAGCATACTGCCAAGATGGCTATTCTGCATTAGATATGCAAAAAGTACCTGACGGCGCATTGCTCATCGTAGGCATAGGCTCTCCACGTCAGGAATTATGGACACAGGAACAATATGAGCTACTTAAAGCAAAAAAAATATTAGTGGTAACGGTGGGAGGATTTTTGGACTTCTACTGTGGTTTCTATGTCCGTGCTCCCAAGCCTATAAGATTTTTTAAGTTGGAGTGGCTATGGCGTACTATCTTACATCCCGGTCGTCATTACCACAAAAGACTCAGAGATATGACTATATTTTTTGTACCTCTATGGCAAAGACTTACAGGAAAGCATAAAGCTATACACATAAAATATTTGTGAGTATAAAATGTGCTGATTATTGTACCACTACTGAAATATTTTAAAGTACTTTTGTGTCGTATGCTATTATGGATATTGCCATATAAGATGCCACTCTTTGTGTCGCTGTTGTTCTTGCTCTTAGGCGCAAAGTTGTTGGGAGAAATATTTGAGCGCCTAGGTCAGCCATCCATGATTGGAGAGGTGCTGGGCGGTATCATTTTAGGGCCATCAGTACTGGGCATTTTGCAAGTTTCTGATGATTTGAAAGTATTGTCAGAATTAGCAGTCTTTTTGTTAGTAATACATGCAGGTTTAGAAATCAAGGTCAGAGATGTGGTAGCCTCTATGTCTGGCAAGAAAATTTGGATCTCACTCTTGGGCTTTTTT
The DNA here is from genome assembly GCA_044227665.1 of Chitinophagales bacterium. Classification (GTDB taxonomy): domain Bacteria; phylum Bacteroidota; class Bacteroidia; order Chitinophagales; family JADIYW01; genus JBGAWK01. Next base: position 12,000 of record JBGAWK010000041.1, on the reverse strand, counting down.
CTTCCCATAATTTTAGGTATAATTTTAGGCATATTTTTTCATCTTAAAACTATGGTTATCATATTTTTAGCATTATGTATTTCTATTACAGCTTTACCTGTAAGTGTCCGTATCCTTATGGATATAGGCATCCTAAATACGGATGTGGGAAAGCGAATAATTTCAGCAGCTATATTTAATGATGTAGCGGCACTAATAGTATTGGGGGTACTGCTAGATATGCACAAAGTAGATGATATGAGATTTTCTGAAATAGCAACGCTGTCAGCGATAAGCATTGCTAAGGTGTTGGTATTCTTTATTGTAATATTTTTCACCCAAAGGCTATTGAATAATATCACTAAACGCATAGAATTTTATCAGGAAAAAATCAAACCCGCTCTTGACAAGGTACGAACGAAGAACTTTGTATTGGCAGCGTTATTTGTCTTTATATTGGGCTTTGCCAGTATTGCTGAGATTGCAGGTTTACATAACATAGTAGGTGCCTTTTTTGGAGCTATGCTCTTAGATAAAACACTAATAGGCAAGGAGAATTTCCAACATCTAGATAATATGACGGGATCTCTTACCAATGCCTTCTTAGGTCCTATATTTTTTGCTACCATAGGTCTATATTTTGATATTGGTGTCCTCAAGAACGTGAATTTGCTGCTGGCCGTCATGGTGATAGCTTTCGCTTCCAAGATACTGGGTGGATATCTTGGGGCCATGCTGGCAGGAATGGGACACAAGCAGTCCTTGGCGATAGGATTTGGGCTGAATGCCCGTGGCATTATGGAGTTAGTTATCGCCAATATAGCTTTACAGCAAGGTATTATAGATATTTCCATATTTTCTATTTTGGTGTTAATGGGAATATTTACAACCATAGTCTCCCCATTTTTACTCAAAAAATCTTCGGCATTTATATTGGCTCAATCCCACAACGCTTCATAAATATGCTACTGAATATCAAAGATTATATACTTCGCTACCGACTTTTTACCCATAACTATCCAGTGCTAGTAGCCTGTAGTGGTGGTAGGGACTCTGTATTTTTGGTAGATGTCTTACATAAATTGGGTTATACTTTTTCGATAGCGCATTGTAACTTTATGTTGCGAGGTGAAGAGTCATGTGGAGATGCTGAATTTGTACGCCTTTTGGCAGAAAGTTATAAAGTGGAGTTTTTTTTACAAAACTTCAATACTACAGCGTATGCCGACAAGCATAAATGCTCTATTCAGGAGGCAGCGCGCGCACTTCGTTACAATTGGCTGGAAAAAATAAGGAAAGAAAATGGATTCTCATGTATAGTAATTGCCCACCATGCCGACGATCAGGCGGAGACTATGCTTATGCACTTAGCGCAAGGCTGCGGTATGAAAGGCATACAGGGCATGTCGCCTCGTAACCAGCATATTGTAAGACCGCTGCTATCTATAGGCAGAACCGAAATAGACGCCTATATCGCAGCCTCTCAACTTACCTATAGAGAGGATAGCTCTAATGCTAAAGATAACTATACCCGAAATTATATCCGGCATCATATTCTGCCTGCTATGGCAACGGTAAATGCCAAAGCAATAGAAAATATGGCATACGCTGCAGAGTTATTGCAAGAAGCAAATTTTCTGTATGAGATGGCTTTAGCCTCTATAGCTAAAAAAGCTATCAAGGAGTTCGCCGATTATTCCATAGTATATTACAAATACTACCTGCGGCATCCGGCAGCCAAGACGGTAAATTATGCTTTGCTGATACCCTATGGCGTAAGTGCTGCACTAGCAGAGGAAATACTGAAAGACCTCTTGAGGAGTGTCGTAAATGGCGCACAGTATTTTACTACGACACATCGTATTATTGTGGAACGCAATCACCTGTGTATCTTGCCTTTGGCAGATATAGAGAATAGTAATATGATTGCTTTTGACAAGATCCCTAAGAAAATACATTTTGGAGAATATATCATTAGAATCTCACAAAAGCCCATTGCAAAACTTAATATGAAATCTACGCCAAGGTATGCCTATTTTGATGCAGATGTTCTATCTCTACCTCTAAGAATAAGATATTATGATGCTGGAGACTACTTTTATCCGATAGGGATGCCCAAAAGCCACGCCCACAATAAAGTGGGAAAAAAGAAAGTGTCTAAATATTTTAAGGATGAAAAGTTCTCAACTTTACAAAAAGAAAAAACTCCCCTATTGTTTTCCGGAGATAGATTAATTTGGGTCGTTGGTTTTCGTATGGACGACAGATGTAAAATTAGCCCTAGTACCAAAAATGTAGTTCAGATGCAAATCATAAAAAATCCTGAAATACTATGAGTAACAGACCTACGGTCATCGTAATCGGAGATATCATCCTTGATGAATACGTAGAAATAGATAGCGCAGGCATGTCTGCTGAGACACCGATTCCCATATATAAAGAACTGGATAGATATATAAGTTTGGGTGGCGCAGCGAATGTGGCGGTGAATGTGAAAGAATTTGGTTTGGAAACTATACTTATTGGGGTAGTTGGAGTGTCATTACATCAGGTTTTAGAAGATAAATTAAAGGAAAGAGATATAGCGTTCTGCATATTTGAAGAAAATAGAAAAACGACTAAAAAAACACGGTATATCCACTATGGAAAGCAGATTTTTAGGGTTGATGACGAGGATGATTATGGTATTTCTGAGGGGACTACCGATAAGATAATGGCTTCCTTAAAACGTTTTTTACTAGATAAAACTATAGCGGCAATAATACTGCAAGATTATGACAAAGGTATGTTTGAGGAACAGCCTCTGCAAAAAATAATAGAAATCGCCTCAGCATATAAAGTGCCTATTTTTGCAGATCCTAAGCGAAAAAATTTTCACAGTTATAAAAATATATATTTTTTCAAGCCCAATAAAAGAGAGTTCTTCGAAGGACTTTCTTTAGCTTCTAATATTAGTGAAGAAGCATGGATAGCTGCCGCAAAAGAATTTGCCAAATCCCAGAATATAGAATATTTGGCAATCACACGATCCGATAAAGGAATAGCCTGTATCCATAACAATGAAGTTCTGATTATCCCCGGCTACGAACTTGCAGATGCTGACGTATCCGGAGCTGGAGACACCGTAATTGCTGCTGCGGTATATATCTTCTTGCAAAATTTGTCCGTGGGAGAGTGCTTTGCCTTTATGAATAAGGCAGGAGCGGCAGCTTGTAGGAAGAGAGGCGTACAGCCTGTCAGCCTATTTGATATTGAGCAAATCTAAAATGACTGTACTATTTTCTTTAATATCTCCTTCCAAGATGCCCGAAGATAGGGCGATACCATATATTCCTGTACGTAAGATATCTGGAATATCTTTTGGCATTATACCTCCAATGGCAAGTATAGGCTTTGCGTTCTTTTCGTCCGGCATGAGTGCTTTGTAAGCATTGAGTCCCAAGGGGGACGCTGCATTTTCTTTAGTTCCGGTATAAGTGTAGGGGCCATATCCAATATAATCACAGCTTCCATGTAGATGTGTAGCCAATTGAAGTCCGTCATTAGCGGTAGCTCCAATAAGGATATCGTCACCCAATATATTTCTAGCCTCAGGATGTGGCATATCGGCATTGCCTAAATGTACGCCATCAGCATGTACAATTTTAGCTATTTCAGCATGGTCGTTGATGATGAGTAAAGTATGGAATTTATGCGTAATCTCCCGAGCTTTTTTTGCCATAGTCAATACTTCATCAAATGGCCGTCCTTTCATACGTAGTTGTATGCATGGCACGCCCGCCTCACAAGCCAAAATTACCATATTTTCTAAGGAATACTTGGGATGAGGATGCGTGATAAAGTGTAGTTTGGGAATAATTTTCATCCAAAAAAGCCCTTAAATATGTACACCTAATAAGGAGGGGTGGGAGGCAAGATACTTCTCTATATATTTTTTTGAGCGCATTCCCGATATATATATATTTCTTGTAGAGGCATAATTGGATAATAACGCTGAAGAAAACACACACCCAGAGCCATGCTTTTGCTCGGACAATACTTTTTTGGGTAGCAACTCTTGGAAACTTTCATCCTTATAGATATAGTCTTTGCCAGTATCTTTCTCGTTGTGCCCGCCTTTGAGATATACCATACAGAATTTCGATAGTTTTTCTGCTGATTTAAGAGGGTCTTTTATTTTGTATAAATTACTGATTTCCTTGAAGTTAGGAGTTATAATTTCAATTTGTTTTAGCAATTTCTTGATTTTCTTTTTTTTCATTTTCTTATGAAATACAAATCCGCTGCTGGAAGCAAGTATAGGATCCCAAAGTATAGTAATTTTATCATTGCGGAATTTGAGGTATTTTATGATTTTGGCCAATGTTTTCAGGTCTTTTATCAGTCCTATTTTTACATAATCAATCTTGTATTCATCAAAAAGGGAGGATAATTGGCGAATAATATCTTTGTAAGAAAGCCACCTCATTCCTTTAAAGGAGTGTTCATTTTGAAAAGTGATAGAAGTACTCACGGATAATCCGAAATGGTGGTGTGCTTCAAAAGTTTTACAATCAGCAACTACGCCTGCGCCACCACTAGGGTCAAATCCTGCTATACTTAATACATACTTCCTATACATGAATACTATTTTTTATCTGCTCAAATACCTTCATCGGTTCACATTGGTCTTGCCATATTCCTCCTAGCAGCCCTGCTCCTGCAAAGTTCATGGAGGATAAATTATTGATATTTTCCGCATGAATACCACCTACACCAATACAGGTGGCAGCAGCATTTTTTACGGCTATACCAAGTTTATGGTAATTCCAAGGATAAAAATAGTTATTTTTTGTTATACTTTTATATAGTGGGCTAATTATTAATAATTTAAATATTCTATTTAAAGTTTTGATTTCAGCTATACTATGTGCTGATTTTGAGGATAATTTATGATGAGTATGTAGCCATTCCAAAATCTTATAGTTATAGTTTAAGTTTTTTTGCCATATATCTCTAGTGAAATGATACCCTGCCATGTCAAATTCTTTGCAGAGTATTAAGGATGTAGTTATCATTTGTTTGTAATACCTGCTATCGAATTGTTCGAGATAATCCACTACGCCAAAATCATCTAATACAGGCTTTCTTACGAATAAATAGTCGGCACCATTATCGAGCATATTCTGTATGGTTTTTACTTCGTTTTCGACTTCATTTTCGGGGGTATATATCATCAGCATCATAGTGCAAATATGCATCATGATTACCTATATTATTGCTTATCTTTATAGCATGTTAGATAATATTCATTTAGAACAGATTCTATTCATAGATATTGAAACGATTCCTGCGCAGCATACATTTACTTCGCTACCTATATATGAACAAGAACTTTGGGAAGAGAAAAGAGGGCGTTTCAAGCCAGAAGACATGACTATGTCTGAATACTATTTTCAGCAGGCAGCCATATTTGCGGAATTTGGTAAGATAATATGTATTTCTGCTGGATATTTTAAAGATACTTCATTTAATACTTTCAATATAAATACTACAAAGTCTGATAATGAGAAAGATATATTAATAGAATTTTCACAATGGATAAATAAATTCCATAAAAAATGGGGTCATAATTTACTATTGTGTGGTCATAATGTCAAAGAATTTGATGTGCCCTATATATGTAGGAGGTATTTGGCAGAGGGCTTAGTTGCAGCGTTTCCTGTCTATCTGCAAAAAATCCGAGACCTGAAGCCTTGGGAAAGTCCCTTGCTGGACACTATGGATGTATGGCGTTTTGGTGATTATAAAAATTTTATTTCATTAAAACTGTTGGCACATATTCTGAAGATACCTTCACCAAAGAGTGATATTTCCGGTGCAGATGTTGCCAAAGTATATTATGAAGAAAATGACCTTCCAAGGATAAAAAAATATTGCGCCAGAGATGTGCTGACATTAGCGCAAATACTTCTAAAAGTAAAAGGATTGCCCATCCTTGAAGAAGAAAATGTACAGTTTTTGACAGGATAAAATTATATTTGAAGCATGGAAAACAATCTGCTCATAGAAGTTAAGAATCTTGTCACGGAATTCAATACAGAATCCGGAGTAGTAAAAGCGGTAAATAACGTTTCTTTTGATATTCATAAAAAAGAAATAATAGGCATAGTAGGGGAGTCTGGGTCAGGGAAATCCGTAACCTCCTTATCTATCATGAGACTTATTCCCAATCCTCCCGGAAAAATATCCCAAGGACAAATAATATATCATGGAGAAAATGGCGTGGTAGATTTAGTAGGCTTAGACGAATCTCAGATGCGAAAGTATAGAGGCAATGAAATTTCTATGATATTTCAGGAGCCTATGACTTCTTTGAATCCAGTATTTACCTGCGGAGAACAAGTGATGGAGGCAATACTCTTACACCAAAAAGTAGATAAGGATAAGGCAAAAGAACTTACATTATCGCTTTTTGAGCAGGTAAAACTTCCCAATCCACAACGTGTTCTCCATGCCTATCCTCATGAACTTTCGGGAGGACAAAAGCAACGTGTAATGATAGCTATGGCCATGTCCTGTAAGCCAAAAATACTTATCGCTGATGAGCCTACTACGGCACTAGATGTTACCGTACAGAAGACCATATTAGAACTTATCAAAGAATTGAGTGAAGAAACAGGCATGAGTACCATTTTCATCACCCATGACCTAGGTGTGATAGCGGAAATTGCCGACAGAGTGGTGGTAATGTACAAAGGAAAGATTGTAGAGCAAGGCTTGGTAAATGACATATTTACACACCCACAGCACCCTTATACCAAAGGGCTTCTTGCCTGCCGTCCTCCATTAGATAAGCGGCTCAGCAGACTGCCCGTAATTGCAGATTTTATGGATGAAGGTGCAGATGGAAGTATCCACGAGAAACAGACAGATATCAAAAAGGTCATTGATGACGTAGTAGTTTCGCCAGAAGCTACCAAAGAAAGATATAACTCTTTATTACTACAAGAGCCTATACTAAAGGTTCAGAATGTACAAACATGGTTTCCTTCCAAGACCAATGTATTTGGAAAACCCTTAGAGTATGTAAAAGCTGTGGATGACGTAAGTTTCGATGTATATCCTTCCGAGACATTGGGACTAGTAGGGGAGTCGGGATGTGGAAAGACTACATTAGGACGCACCATACTGAGACTTATACCACATACCGGTGGTAAAGTATTTTTTGGTGGCAAAGATTTATTTGCCCTATCGGAAAAGGAGATGATGAAGCAACGCGAACACCTACAAATTATTTTCCAAGACCCATATTCTTCCTTGAATCCGAGGCTTACCATTGGTAATGCCATCATGGAACCTATGCAAGTACATAATAAATATGCTAATGACAAAGAACGTAAAGAAAAAAGTATAGACCTTCTGGAGAAGGTAAATCTCTTGCCTGAGCATTTCAATCGCTATCCCCATGAATTTTCGGGGGGACAACGACAGCGTATATGTATTGCAAGAGCATTGGCACTGAGCCCTAAATTTATCATCTGTGATGAGTCCGTTTCTGCGCTAGATGTTTCTGTGCAGGCACAAGTACTTAACTTATTAATTCAGCTGCGCAAAGAGTTTGGATTTACCTATATTATTATCTCCCATGACCTTTCGGTAGTAAAGTTTATGAGCGACAGGATGGTAGTGATGAATAAAGGTAAAATAGAAGAAATGGGTGTAGCCGACGAAATTTACAACAACCCACAGCGTGAATACACACAAAAACTTATAGCCGCTATCCCAAAAGGTAGAGCAGCAACATTAAAATCTATGATATAAAGCGTATTGCAATACCTTGCTTCTGTGTTCGTTAATAAAGTTTATTGGCTGCAATTGTAAAAAGACGACAGAACAATATAAAAGAATATATGAAATACTTAGTAATTGCAATTTTGACAATAATAATTGTTAGAGTAATTCAAGCCTTTCGTAACAAAAAATCAAACGTTCTAGTAAACAACTCTGATTTGCTTGAAGCCGGACAACTTTTATTTCCAGAACTCAAGACTGACTTTAAAGTTTTCTATGAAACATTTCTAAAGAACAAAAAAGATTTTATTGCCAATAACATAGACCTTTTAAAAGGATATGACAACTTTGAATTGAATAAACTTAAACCCATAGAAGCCATGTATATTTTTGGTGACAGCAAGAAAAAACTATGGATGACAGACTGGTGTGGCGAAGAAAACGAAAGAGAAATAGAAAACTTCATAGAAAACGAACTAAAAATCAGTACTGAATGGACAATAGCAAATGAACTAAGAAAGGGTGCTGACGAAGTAACGCAAAGAGATGGAAAATTTATAATTGACCTCTTAAAAAGCATTGACAAAGACTTGACATCAATAAATAAAAGTTTGCTTTTCTTAGACCTTGGTTGGGATGCTTATGTTTATACAGTTGTTGACCAAACTACATTAAAAACAATTAACGAAAAATTTGGAACACTTTTTTACGGAACAGAAAAGTTTACAAAATGAAAATACATTCAACAAATTATACAGACACCTTTATAGAAATTGCCGAAGACTGCCCCACAACTTTTGGCGAAATTCCACCGACAAAGGGAGACGAAAAATCTGTTGCAAATATTCAATTTGAAATGATTTTAAAAAATCCATATAAGTACAACTCTGACGAAGTTGTGTTTCATTGTTACGCTACAAAAAAGGATTTGACAGAGAGCGAACTGCCAGCAGAAAAAGAAATTTTCTTTTCCAAAGGACAACCTTGTTTAAGAGCTTCACCTTTGACAAAACGATATGGCTGGGGAGTTCATTATGACAGCGATGGGAAAATTGCAATTTATGGAGCAGAAACCAAAGAATATAAAAAATATGCTGCTGACAAAAAACTGAAAGTTATAAAAGCAATGCGTTCTAAAAAAGCATAAATTAAAAATATAAATATGGCAACAATATTTACAGACATTAATTGGTTAGCAGTAGTAGTAGCAACGGTTGCTTATTGTGCCTTTTGTGGCATTTGGCACAGACAATTTGCATTCGGAAAAAAATGGGAAAATGCAATGGGTTTTGACAGACCTGAAAATTGGAAGGAAACAAATATTTATTATGTAGTGCCTTTAATTTCTTGTTTCGTTACGACAGTCGCAATTGCAATATTATCAAAACTAACAAACGTAAATTCATTTTCAGACGCTTTAACACTTGGACTTTTGTTAGGAGTTGGACTTGCAACCGCAATCGTTTTTACGACTGCAACTATACCGACAATGAAAAAACCATTAGTGTTTGGTACCATCACAGGAACAGCACAAGGACTTGGAATTACACTTGTAACATTAATAATTTATTTGATAACACACTAATTAAAAAATTGCCAACCGCACACGGGTTTGCCAAAATGGTGGGGTTTCGTGCTTCTATGACAGTTTAGTACAAGGTTCAAGTTCAGTTTTTCAATTGAAGGTTTAGTGCTAAATATCCCGCCCTTCGGGTAGCTGAAAATCGTTACAAGCAAGCCCACCCGACCGGAACTTATGACACCAAAACGAAAATCATAGACAGAAATTTTGTAAATTCGCAGAAAGATATTTAAATGAATTATGAGTAAGAAAAAACGAGTTGGTGAAGGAATAAAAAATGTAGTTTCGACTATGATGGACAGAGTTATGAATAATGTACTCGTAAAAGACCCATTTATAAAAGAAAAACATCATTCTTCAAAACCTCTTTATTCTGCATTAGTTCCCGATGAAATATTTAAAGGTTCTCACTTTGAAAGACGATTTGTAACGCCTTTTGGTGGCGTTTGGGAAAGGTTAGCACAAGTTGCAGCAACCGAAAACCACGGACATTGTTCGATGGGACATAGTGTAAACGGAATTGTAGGAAGCGAAAGTTTACGTAGAATTCAAGAAGTTCTAAACAATCTTGAACACAATCAAAAAGGCGAAGCAAAAATAAAACCCGATTGGGCAAAAGAATTAGAGTACATCAAGCAAGGCGGTGGCGACCCAATTCCTGTGAGCGTAACCTGTGACATTTTTATACACAATGAAGAAACAGACACAAAATACGCTTTTGAGTTAAAAGGACCACTTCCAAACAGCGACCAAACCAAAGTAAGCAAAGAAAAAATGCTGAAATTATTGGCAATGGAACCAAAGCAAGTTGATCACGCATTTTATGCACTTGTTTATAATCCTTATGGCAAAAAATCTGATTACAAATGGACTTTCCCAATGCGTTGGTTCAATATACACGAAGATGCTTCCGTTTTAATTGGTAACGAATTTTGGGATTTAATTGGCGGAGAAGGAACTTACAAAACTTTCATTACCGAAGTAAATAAACTTGGGAAAGAATACAAAGAAAGAATTTATCGTGAGTTTTTAGAAATAGAACCACCTCAAAATTTTGACCAAAACCTTTTAAAATAATAACTATGGAAAACCCTGATTTCACTTTCATAGACTTATTTTCGGGCATTGGCGGTTTCAGAATGGCACTTGAAAACAATGGTGGAGAATGTTTGCATTTTAGCGAAATAAGTAAAGATGCAATTGACACGTATTGCAAAAATTCAAACGAACCAATTGAAAAAAATTTGGGCAACATTACCAAAATAAAAGAGTTGCCAAGCCACAATCTTTTGACAGCAGGCGTTCCTTGCCAAAGTTGGTCAATTGCAGGACGAAATTTAGGATTTGATGATGACCGTGGACAATTGTGGAATGACACTATATTTTTACTAAATCAATCTCGACCAGACGCATTTATTTTTGAAAATGTAAAAGGTTTGGTTGACCCAAGGAACAAAAATGCACTAACCTATATTTTAGAAAGAATAAAGAAAGCAGGATATTTTGCAAACTATTATCTTCTCAACTCTTTTGATTATGGCGTTCCACAAAATAGATTGAGAATTTATATTATCGGTTTTAAAAACAAAGAATTTGCAGACAAATTCAAACTTCCAAAACCAATCGACAAGAAAATAAAATTAGCAGACATTTTATCTGATTTTAACGAAAAAATCGTTGAAACAGAGAATGAAAAGCCAAGAGATTTATTTGGAGAAATCATTTCACAAAGAAGTATGAGTTTATCAACCAGCAACGGGTTGAACGATTATTTTTTATTCAATGATTTGAGAAACGGACATTCAACAATCCACTCTTGGGATATTATAGATACAACAGAAAGACAAAAGAAAATTTGTTATTTGTTACTCAAAAACAGACGAAAAAGTGCTTATGGTAATTTAGACGGTAATCCACTTTCTTTAAAGCATTTTCAAGACCTTGACAATTCGATTAAAGAAAATGAATTAAATGAATTAGTTGAACTTGAAATATTGAAAAAAGTTAATTATTCTTATTCGATTAATAAAGAAAATCTAACCGAATTAACCGAAGAAGAAAAAATCATAATCAGCAATTGTGAAACCGATATTTTGGTAGTGGACAATTTAAAAATGAGCAGAGAACTTAAATTAAAAAAAATCTCACTTTCCAAAACATTGCCAACAATGATTGAGAAAGAAATTATTTTACCGATTGAAATAAGATATGATTTTAAAAACACTAAAATCAGCACAGGACTTTATGGCGTAAATAGAATTTTTCTACCAACATCAAATATCTTTCCGACACTTGTTGCAAGTGACACAAACGATTATGTAACGACTAAAATTATTACAGCAAAAAACGAAGAAGAACACAGAAAACTTTTTATAAACAAAGTTTATAAAAATGAAAATTACCGCAGAATAACCAAAGAAGAAGCTTGTTTAATTCAAGGTTTTCCGAAAGATTATATTTTGCCAGAAAACAGAGCAAGATGGATGAAATTAGTTGGAAATAGCGTTTCAGTTCCTGTTATTGACATATTAGCAAAAGCAATTATTGAGACGGGGGTATTTGACAAGGTTTCGACAACTACTAAAATCAGAAAAATGACGGCAAATATATACGCTGAACAAATGGCGAACAACCAAACGTTGAAAAAGGCCAGCTTGTAACACCAG
>JBGAWK010000040.1:0-22701 GCA_044227665.1 Chitinophagales bacterium | reverse complement strand
ATCTGTCGGCGCCCGATAACCTGCGCCTGCGCAACCACCTCGAAGTGGAGGCCAAAGAGGCCCGCGTGTGGAGCCGCATTAGCTAGAAAAATGCGTTTGGGCAGAAAATAAAAAAGCCACCCCGAAATTGGGATGGCTTTTGTTGGCCTACAAGGATTCGAACCTTAACTAACAGAACCAAAATCTGCTGTGCTACCGTTACACCATAAGTCAATGAGGCTGCAAATATATAAAAGTATAATGGCTCTTGCAGCGCAAGGATTATATTTTTTTATTTTATAACAATAAATTTATTTGTAAAAATGCTATCAGAACGCTGTACATTGAGTATATAGATTCCTGAAGATATTTTCTTAAAATAAATACATATTTCATCGTCCCCACAAGCCTCGAAAGACAATGGCACTACTTTTCCTTCTATATCTACACAAGAGATAGAGGTTATGCCGCTTAATGTAAGATTCTGTATGACTATCTCATCTCCTATAAGTGGATTTGGGTATATTTTCAGGGTATTTAGTGCGCTTTCACGTATAGGAGTACTACCTGTAAGGGTGAGTACCTCTGCATCGGCGTAAATAGGATTATACTTGGGGATTCCGCCACATGAGTTATAGGCAAATACTTTGAAGTAATATCTTGTACTGCTATTTAGGTCGGACAGTAAAAATGTATTTATGGCCCCCAATGTTGCTACTTTAAATGTACCGTAATCGATGTCTGTATAATATATTACTCCGTCGGAAGGAATAGGCAAAGTGCCATATCCTGTACTATTATAGATTACCATGTATCCATCTGCGCCTAAAGCAGACCGAAAAAATGTCCCTGAAAGCGAAGTAGTCGTAATACTATTAAAGGTAAGATTTGAAGGATTTGTACTTGGAGCAATACAAGAAACATTCAAGGTATATGTGTTACCTGCTATAGATGAAGCATTATATTTGGGCATTCCATCACATGAATTAAAGGCTATAACCTTAACAAAATACTCTGTATTGGGTGATAGTCCAGTAATAACAATGGATGTATCTACTGTATTTTGAAATACTATATCATTACCTATAGATGTACCTGAAGGATAAGTAATATTATCCGAAGGGAAGAAAGTCACAGCATCTGTACTGTATATTACCATATATCGGTCAGCACTTAGCGAGTTGTACTTGACAAGAATATCCGTGAAGGAAGGTATTAACTCAAAATAAGTAAAAAATGAAGGCGGAGCAGTACAACCACTTGAAGTTGAAGTAGAGCGTTCTATACCAACCGTATTATATTTGGGACTTCCGTTACAATAATTATAGGCAAATACTTTTATATAATACATTGAATTTGGGGTAAGATTATTGATAGTAATATTCGTATTAGTTCCAGAATATGCAATTGTATCATTACCTATAATCTCATTGGCAAAGAGAGTTGTACCATCAGGAGGTATAAATGTAATAGGGTCACGACTATAAGCTACTAAATATCTATCAGCATTAGGTGATGGTGCAAAACTCACGTTTATTGAATTAATAGACGGCGTTAATATCAAATTACTAATATTATTTGCTGGAGCTACACAGTTGGAGCTAGTAGTAGCTGAGGCACTAGCCTTGGGGCTATAAACAGGCCCTCCAGAACAAGTTGTATTATTATAAGCAAAAATACTTATAGTATAAGATGTGCTAGGATTTAATGAATTTGCATTAAGCGTAGTAGAAGCTCCTACCTGTATAACTGTTCCATTGCCTATGACTTGATTGACTGAATAAGTAGTACCATTTGAAAGACTACCTGTAAAAGTACCTTGGCTAAGAATCACTACATATCCTGTAGCACCATTGCCTAGAAAAGACCCCCCCAAGCTACTTGAAGTGATATTGGTCAAAGATAAATTGCTTACTGTCGTAGGTACAGCACAAGGTAAAATGTCAGGTGAACATGAACCTGTAGTACCCCATATTTTATATACCCATTCTGGATGATCTACAAAAGGATTCCTATTACCTTGAAATATTTGACCTCCATTATTTCTAGCAATTTCTTTAGCAGAAGGGGGGTCTTGATTATGCCATTGGATGTATAATGCAATAGCCGGCGATGTGAATGAAGGATATAAATTATTAGCAAATATTTTTGAGCCATTCCCATTTCTTAGGGTTCCTATGACATCCTGATATCTCACGGACATGTATAAAAATATTCTGGCAAAGTCACCTTTATATTCATTACGAGGTTCAAATACAGTGCCACTTATACCTGAAGTCGCACTAGAACCAAGTTTTGATCCATTCTGAGAAGTCCAACTAATATTGCCTACTTTTGCCATAGGCCAGTTACTGCGTTGTCCATTTACATATCCATCAGAAGGGACTAAGTTGAAAAAATCAGTATACATAGGCATAGCATCATTGTACCAAGATGCTGGTGTAGAGTGTTCTCTGTTGTAACAATCTCCTTCGCCGTCATAATCTAATGGAGAGCCATTCACAAGCGTACCACATCTATTATTTGCCATCGGCAGGTATTCATAAGGTTCAGCACCTGTAGGATTATCGGAATACATATCCCAAATTATTGTTCTCAATCCATCATCACTTTTATGGGTATCATAGGAAGCATGAGCAACAACTATATCGTCGTAACTTCGTACTGTAGTATTTGCCTTTATGTGATTATGCAACGCCGTCTTAAAGTCACCGCAGCGCAAAGTAGTATCTAATCCATTGTAATATTGTGAAAAACTTTGGAGGGGAAATGTTAAAAAAAACACCCAAGTGTATAGAAACTTCATAATTCAATTTTATTAAAAAAGTTGAGGCACAACCATTTAGGTTGTGCCTCAACAAAATTAAGATTTTATTCTATTGAATAATTAATTTATTTGTACTATAAGCATCCTCTTTTTGTAATACAATCTGATACATACCTTTAGCAAGATTTGAAGTATTAATTTCTAAAGTATTTTGATTTTTAAGATAAATAATACGAGCATCTACCACTTCTCCGCTCAGTGAGATTATGCTCAAAGAGACATCTCCTGATAACAATTCATCAAACTGTATTTGTACATTCCTGCCACTCATAGATGGATTAGGATATACATTGAAGCTAGGTCCTTTAACTAAATCTTTTATACCTGTACTATTTAGTGTAATTGTATCAAATGCTGTAGCCGTATTATTATAAGTAGGGCCATTCACACAAGCCGTATTATTATAAGCAAAGACTTTGAAATATAATCTGGTATTTGGGCTAGTTGTCACATTGAATGTGGTGGCTGCACCAACTGAAACAACGCTATATCCCGCAAAATTTCCTACAGCATACATAGTACCATTTACAGGATTTGGAATACTTGCAGCACTAGTACTATACATAACTACATAGCCAGTAGCTCCATTGGCAGTAAAACTGCCGCTAATATTTGTAGAGGTAATACCTGAAAAAGAAACGGGGGTAGGATTTGATACAGGAGCAGCACAATTTCCCAATGATGTAGACTGGGTGATACTTCTTGTTGTGGCATAGGCAGGTCCGCCTGTACATCCTGTATTATTGTATGCATAAACAGAAATCGTATAGCTTGTATTCGCTGATAATCCCGTTGCAATCCATGAAGTACTTGTATTATTTTGTATCACAGTACCATTACCTAGCACTTGTCCTACGGTATAGCTTGCCCCATTAGTTACTACGCCAGTAAATGCACCTTGAGAAATAATATATAAATACCCCGAAGCACTACCTGCTGTAATCGTACCGCTTAAAGATGAAGACGTTATACCTACTAAATTCACGCTACCCACCGCTGTAGGAGCTACGCAAGCACCATTTACCGTAGTAGTATTATTGGCGGTAGCAGTACTATATGCAGGACCTCCAGCACAAGCTGTATTGTTATATGCAAAAATTGTGATAAAATAATTTGTATTAGGCGTAAGACCTGTAGCACTAAATACTGAAGATGTTCCATTTTGTAAGACAGTACCATTTCCTACCGTCTGGCCAGCAGTATAGTTTGTACCATTTGATACCGTACCGCTAAACGCACCTGAAGATATGAACACTACATAACCTGTAGCAGAACCAGTAACAAATCCACCTGATAAAGTGGTAGAAGCTACACCTGTAAATGAAATAGAACTTACAGATGAAGGTGCTGTACATGGAGAAGTAGAAGGAGTAATTATAGAGTCTCTCATTACGCCATTTAGTCTATAATACGGTCCTAACTGGCAAGAGTTATAAGGAATAGCCCAAAAATGATATTTCGTATTTGGGGTAAGACCTGTAGCCGTAAAATTAGTCTCCGTTTTGTTTTTATCCAAAACCGTACACTGCAAATTACCGGTACCTATAGTTTGCCCTACTAAATAGTGATTTAAATCTTGAGGCAAGTCAACAAAACCATTGGTAGAAATCAAAATAATAACACTATCAGAAGCTGGTGATGCTAAGCTATACGTACCATTTACAGTAGTACTATTCGGTGCTGTAAGTGCTAAGTTAGTTATAGATGCCGAAGGATCTCCACATGCAGTACCTGCAGTTACCGTATCATCTCTAATCACACCCGTTTGTTTGTAATATTGATTACTAGCACAATAGTTATAAGGTATCGCCCAAAAATAATATCTCGTTCCAGCAAGCAGCCCTGAAGCAGAGAAAGTAGTGCCTGCCTTAGTTTTATTTAATACAGTACACTGCTTAGTACCTGTTCCAATATTTTGACCTATAACATAGGTATGAGAATCTTGAGGAAAATCCACAAAAGAATTTAAAGAATATAGCACCATGATAGAGTCTGATGTTGGACTTGGCAAAGTATAAGAACCTTGAATCTGCGTATTCGTTACATTGGTAAATAAAAGATTTGTAGCAGAAGCCGAAGGTTTCTCACAACCACCACTTGTAACAGTATCTGCTCTCAGTACAGAGGCACCTCTATAGTATTGCTCTCCATTTGTAGGACAAAAATTGTAAGGTATTACCCAAAAATAATATCTCGTGCCAGCTGTAAGTCCTGAAATACTAAAAGTAGTTCCCGATTTTGTTTTATTCAATACGATACAAGATCTAGTGCCTGTTCCTATAGTCTGCCCTGCAGCATAATACTGAGAATCCATAGGAAAGTCCACAGTAGCATTTGTAGAATAGAGAACTATAACAGAGTCGGAAGTAGGACTTGGTAAGGTATAAGAACCCTGAACCTGCGTATTGGTAACATTAGAAAATGCCAAATTGGTAGCCGAAGCAGTAGGATCTACACAATTAGCAATTTTGGTAGTAACAGTACCTGTAAATGCTGGCAACTTATAATTAGGCCCATTGATACAGCCCGAATTATTGTATGCAAAAACAAAATAATAATACTGTGTTCCAGCATTAAGGCCTGAAGCGTTAAAAGTAGTAGAGTTACCATTAGATACTACCGTACCTCCGCCCAGTGAAGTACCTCCAGGATAGTTTGTACCATCCACAGGAAGTGCTGACAAGGTCGGAGAAGTGCTATTGACAACCAAGTAGCCCGTAGCAGCTACTGCATTATGTGTAATAGAATAGAACGCAGAGGAGACATTGCTGGAAACTACCGCATTAGGATTTGCCGCAGGCTCCGCACATGGCACAGTAGAGGCAGCAAAAGATATGGAAAAATCATCCACGGACAGGGCGCAATCACTACCTGTGGAATTGGAATCCACCCATCTTATCCAAAGAATACTATTATTAGGAACGCTGATATTTACGGTAGCCGTTATTGACTTCTTATTAGGCGCAACATTACCATCAGTTTTCGTATCTACGGTACCAGACTCATCAGGAGTTTGAAAATCCAAAGACGAAGCAAAATTCCAGTTATTGGCATCATCCCATGTGGCAGACAAAGTATTGTAGAAAAAGAAAAGTCTATCTTCTAGTTTGGCAGAACCTAAGCGCCACATCTCCCCTGTGTATGTAATAGTCATAGAAGTAATGGTACTTCCGGTAGTATTACGAAATCCAGTTCCAAAAGAGATTGGAGCCGCAGAACTAGAACCTAGAGAGCCCAAAGCTCTATCTGAGGCGGCAGTACCAAAACTGTACAGACCCCCTGAGTTACTAGAGCCATCGCTGCCTCTGTAGGTAGTCTTATTGGAATACCAATTTGTTAAAACAAAATTTGTTGCAGATGTGGCATCTGACAATGAATTAAAATTTTGACTGTATGTAGTGGCTATAGTAGGAACGCCATTCTGAGCATACCCTTGAAAAACTAATACGGTAAAAAGAAGTAGAAATATTTTTTTCATATTTATATTTTTTTCCAAAATTACCGCTATTATCGCCTTAAACTTGCCATATTTGCCTAAACTTATACACCAAATTTTCTAAATTATGAACAACAGCGGCAAGTTATATATAGTCCCTACGCCTATAGGAAATTTAAAAGATATAACGCTAAGAGCCATAGATGTTTTGGCACAATGCGATAAAGTTTTGGCAGAAGATACCAGAACTGCTCATATTTTGTTAAAGCACTTAGATATTCACACTCCAATACAGTCGTATCACCAAAATAATGAACATAAGGTAGTGGAATATTTTATAGAAGAACTAAAAAGCGGCAAAATCTTAGCCCTAATTAGTGATGCTGGCACCCCAGCTATTTCCGATCCCGGTTATCTACTTGTAAGGCGTTGTATAGATTATGATATAGCTATAGAGGTATTGCCGGGAGCTACCGCCTTTGTACCGGCATTGGTAGGTGCAGGATTTTCCATGCACCAGTTTGTTTTTGAGGGTTTCGTACCACAACAGAAAGGCAGAATCACCAAAATAAATACACTATTCAATCATATATGTACCTGTGTATGCTATGAGTCGCCACATCGCATTATTAAGTTTCTAGAGCAGGCGGCAAGCCTAGACTTTGGAGAAAGAGAAATATGCGTAGTAAGAGAAATTAGTAAGATATATGAAACCTACCATCGTGGTACAGTCTCGTCATTGCTTAGCTATTTTATCGCACATCCTCCTAAAGGAGAAATTGTAGTCGTAATAAAATCAATCCATTGATTAATATACCGACACACTGTAAGGCATCAACGTTTGTATCATAGACTGATTTTTCATGTTTTTTATATTTTTAAGTAAAAAATAATTAGTCCTCAATACTTTTTTCAGCACCTCTGTTTCTTCGTTCTGTGATAATGATACTACAAATTTGTCGAAGAAAGATTTTTCTTCTGGATAGTTTACAATATTTGGCGATGTCAATTTTGCCAGTTTCTTAGCTTCGTTTACAGCATCTTGCAAGTCGCCAAGTTCATCTACGAGATGTAGTGATTTAGCATCCTGACCACTCCATATTCTTCCTTGCGCCAAAGCTTCCACTTGCTCCATAGTAAGATTCCTGCCTTTACTCACCCTAGATTTGAATAGTGTATATACTTGATTTATTGAAGCATTCATCACTTCTTTTTCTTTATCCGTCCATGCTCTTGTAGGTGTCCCAAAATCTGCATAGGGACCAGTACCTACTCTGTCAAAGGTGATACCGAGCTTCTGATTGGCAGCATTCTCCACATTAAACATCATCCCAAAAGCACCTATAGACCCTGTGATAGTATTGGCATTAGCAAAAATCTTATTGGCAGGAGTGGCAATATAATATCCTCCGGATGCCGCCAAATCTCCCATGGATACAACTATGGGAATACGCTTCTTGATTTCTTGCAGTTGATACCATATTTGCTCTGAGGTGTAGGCAGATCCTCCAGGAGAATTTATACGTAATACCAAGGCTTTGACATCCTTGTTATCTTTTATGTTTTTGAGGAGTTGCACATACTCTTTTTCTGCTATTGTGCCTTCTTCGCCTTTGCCGTCCACGATAGTGCCTTCAGCGGTAAGCACTGCTATGATATTAGACCCTGACTTGGGCTTAGGAAGAGTAGTGACATAATTTCTATAGGTTTCTATATTTAATTTATCGCTTTTCTTGTATCCCAATTTTGCTTTTATTTCATCCCAAAGTTCATCTTCATACTTTAGCGCATCTACCATTTTGTATTTCAGCGCGTCCTCAGGTTCTGCTACAGAAAAAGTATTGGCAATACTGATGAGGCTATCTTTGGGAATTCTGGAATATTTGCTGAAAGCATGAATATAATTACCATAAATATCTGCCAGTAATTCATTGAGTTGCAACCTATTTTCGTCACTCATAGCCTTTAGCCGGTAGGCTTCCGTTGCGCTCTTAAAATTTCCTGCATAGAAAATCTCGGGCTGAATGCCCAATTTTTCCAATAGCCCCGTAAAATACGTAAGCTCCATGCCATAGCCATTGAATTCTACCCCTCCCACAGGGTTTAGATATGCCTTATTACACAATCTGTTCAGCAGCCAATTATTTTCTTTCAGGCTGCTGGCGTAGGAGTACAGCAATTTATTTTTAGACTTAAAATTCTCTAATGCTTTGGCTATTTGCATCACAGATGATGTACTGGCACTCATATTATCGGTATGCAAGACCAAACCTTTGATATTTTTGTCATCTGCTGCCTTATTGATTACGGCTATCAGTTTTTGCAGACCTATCTTAGGCTCGGTCTGCGATATAGGAATATCTACAGGCATCTCTATAGGTACATCATTGGCTATTTCTGCTACATCTCCTTCTAATTTCAGATATAATATTGCATTAGATTTTACTGCTATTTCTTTTTCTTTCCCCAGACTTCCTATTAATGGAAATACGACAAATATGACAAGGATATTAAAAATAAAGATGCCTATTATGACTGCAAATACTGTTTTGAAAAACTTCATTGTATATTTTTTTTTGCGAAGATATGATAATAGTCAATAATTTTGAACGGTGCATTACTACCACATACTACTTGGAGGCAATATTGGCGATACGGCTAAAATTTTTAAGCAATCGCTACAATATATTTCTATAATAGGTACTGTAGTGAAAACATCGTCATTACATCGCTCTCCGCCGTGGGGGAAAACTCACCAACGATATTATTTCAACCAAATGATAGTTGTAAGAACACATCTAGGCCCATTTGCATTGTTGAGAAAATTGAAGAGAATAGAGAAGCTCTTTCACCGCAGTGGAAAGGGGCTCATGCTGCCAAGAAAACTAGATTTGGATATTATATTTTTTGAAGATAATATTATACGGTCACAAAACCTTACTATCCCCCACCCCCTTATGCATCTCCGTGAATTTGTCCTTATCCCTTTACAGGAAACCAGCCCTAGCTTTTTGCATCCTATACTACTCAAAAGCCCTCAAGGCTTTTTAGACGATATAAAATTATTGTGATATGTTATAAAAAAACGCATACAACATTCCAACGCAGTTTTTCGACTATATTTGCGTTATGTATTTGTATAGAGACTGGGCGGCAGTAATCCCTATGGCCAATGAAGAAGAGGACTTTCACCCTTTCGTAGATTTGCTTACACAAGTATTGAATGTAGTAGGTACAGGAAAGATATATTTTATCATTGACAACGTATCCAAAGACAAGACGCTAGATTTGGCTAGGGAGCTGGAGATGCAAGACCCTAGGTTTGCAGTAGTATGGGCACCGGAAAACCGTAGTGTAGTAGATGCCTACCTTCGTGGCTTCCGTGAAGCCTACAATAATGGTCATGAGCTGATTATAGAAATGGATGCTGGCATGTCGCACGACCCTAGAGCTATACCTATGTTCCTCAGAGTATTGAACGAAGGCAATGAATGTGCCTTTGGCAGCAGATTTATCAATGGCGGCTCTATGGGCGACTCGCCCTTCAAGCGCCGTATGCTCTCCAAGACAGGTACTGTATTAGCTAACGCACTCTTAGGCACACACCTCTTCGATATGACTTCTGGATATCAGGGTTTCCATAGAAATGTGGTGGGCGCAATACTTGATTACAAACTAAAATCTACGGCACATTTTTATCAGACAGAACTTCGCTATCTGCTTCGCCATCGCCGGATTTTTGAAGTACCCATACACTACAAAGCACCGTCACCACGCGTATCACAGTCTGCCATCAAGAATGCCAACAAGACGCTTCTCTATTACTTTTTGGAACGCCTAAAAAGCAACAAACCTACGATATAATTTATGAGGTAAAAGATAAATAATAATTTCGCATCATGCATGTAATTGCAAAAGAAAACAATAAAAGCATAGCCTACAAAGAGATTGTACATACTTATTTTACCAAAGAAGAGATAAAGGGCTTCCATGTAAAATCAGATTGGAAAGCTGTTATTGAGATTTTTTCTGTATGGTTTTGGATAATTACAGCATTTGCAATGGTATATTTCTACTCAAATATTTTTACCATAATTATAGCGTTATGGATTATTGGGGGCAAACAACTGGGATGTGCTATCATCATGCATGACACCTCTCATTATTCCTTATTTAAGACTAAAAAATTAAACGATATTATTGGCAACTGGCTCGGTGCCTATCCTATGCTTCATAATGTACGGCAATATCGCCCCTATCATTTACAACACCACATAGCCACAGGTACAGATGAAGACCCAGACCGAAATCTAACCTTAGGCTATCCTACCACGAAGGCAAGCATGTTACGTAAGTTTATGAGAGACTTATTGGGGGCTACTGGAATTAAGGGATTCCTAGGTGTTATTATGATGCATTTGGGATTTTTGGAATACAATTTAGGTAATAAAATTATTAAGCGCACTCCTAAAAATTATGTGGAAGTGATAGGAAATGCAGTTCAAAATTTAAGTGGTCCTATTTTTTTTCATATTTTATTTTTTTCTATTTTTTTACTCCTCCATCGTCCCCTAATATATTTACTGTGGTGGGGTGCATTTTTTACTACGTATAATTTCTGTTTACGAGTTCGCTCTATTGCTGAGCATAGTGTGGTTCCCGATAGTAGCAATCCATATACCTCTAGTAGAACTACGTATGCCAATTTCTTAGAAAAGCTCTTATTTGCCCCCTTACATGTAAATTACCACACAGAACATCACCTTTTGATAGCGGCTCCATGCTATCATAACCCCCAGATGCATAAATTACTCAAAGATAGAGGCTATTTTGAAAAAGGCTTGTTAGAAAAAAACTACAGAAGAATAATCAGGCTGGCTATTCGACAGCAGCATTAGCGACACCTCCTGTATGTAAGGCAATTATGGTAGAACCATCCTCTATCTCACCTTTCTTAATCTTATCATAGAGTCCATAAAACATTTTGCCGGTATATACATAATCTAATGCTATACCATGATTGTGCTGGAAGTTTTGGATAAATGTTATTAATTCAGGCGTAGTCCTGGCATAACCTCCGAAATGATACCGAAAATCAATAGTGAAATGATTTTTAGTATGTAGTTGTATATATTCCGTCATCCTATCCTCTCCTTTTAATGCTGCAATTCCTATGATGGCTTGTGTATCATTTATAGCTTGTGCTAATCCTGTCATGGTGGCTCCTGTGCCTACCGAAGTAATAATATATTGAAAGTCAATAGCTATCTCATGTACAATTTCTCTACAGCCCTTCCATGCCTGTGTGTGATTGCCACCTTCGGGGATGATAAAGTGTGTGGATGCATCATAATAATTCCTGAGTAAATGATATGCTCTTTCTTGTGTAATATTTTTGTAAAGTGTTCTATCTACAAATATCAGATGAGCACCATGAGACTTCAAAAACTGTAGATTTTCATTGTCGGCTTCATCCCCTCTAATTATACAGGTAAGAGCTAAGTCATAATGAGCGCACACAGCAGCAAGTGCACGTAGATGATTGGAATATGCGCCTCCAAAGCTTATGACCTTCTTATACCCTGCACTTAGAATGTCTTCAATAATATATTTCAATTTTCTCCACTTATTCCCAGAGATATCTGGATGAATAAGGTCATCACGTTTTACGAAAATACGTATTTCTTTATCCACCCATAAATCCTCCTTTATTTCTTGCAGGAGAGTAGGCAGTAAAAAATCCAAAGTCTTGATAGAAACTATCTGATTAGTATCAGAGAACCTTTAAGCACAATATTTTTACCGAAGTATTTATCATAATATTCGGCTATATAAATATAGGTATCCTGTGGTTGTATTTCTCCATGGAATGTACCATCCCATCCCAAGTCTGTATCCGTACCAGAATATATCAACTGTCCCCAACGGTTATAAATATTAATGGTCACCGGTGCATCACATATTGATTCTACTTGAAAATAACTATTAATTTTATCTCCATTTGGAGTGAAAGCATTGGGAACAAAAACATAACATTTACAAGTATCCGTAGTCACATTTATAGTATCATAGGTAGTGCCACATTTGTTATTGAGGATGATGACATACTCCCCAGCACTTGTTATAGGTCTTGGATTTGTTTGAGTGCCATTCTCCCAAAAGAATTCTATAAAATCATCAGTAGGTCCTGTAAGTTTATAGTTTTTTTCTTCTATGCATAATATTTTATCTTCACCTAAATCCCAAACTGGAAGGCTATCTAATACTATTTCTATGGTATCCGTATGCTCACACTTGCCTCTAGTAACAGTGACTGTATAAGTTCCTTCTTCATTTATTACGTCAATAGATGGCGTAGTAGCACCAGAACTCCATAGATATGAGTCAGCATCTGTAATTGTAGAATTAAGGGTGAGAATTTCATTTTCACATATATGCTTATCGCCTCCTAAGTCCAATACAAAATCTTGATCTACGGTAACCAAGATGAAATTTGAAGTATCTCTACACCCCGCATTATTTGCAGCACTTACGGAATATGCTCCTTGCCGTATCGCAGTATATTCATTCGTCTTGATATTAGGAATAACAGTACCATTAATATACCAAATAATATCATCATTGATAGATTCTGTCTGTAGAAGAATACTTCCAGAACTACATATAGTAGGCTCATCTTGTGAAGAAAGCGTTACAACAGGCTGGGGTGATGCAGAGATAATTTTTTTATTGGATTCCCCAACACATCCATTACTTGTACTTACAACGCTCACATGGTAGGTGCCAGCTTCATACGCTTTTAGTGTATTTTGACCAGATGATCCTATGGCTGCACCATCTTTGAACCATTGATACCCTGTATATCCAGGAGTAGCAGTAATAGTTACAAAATCACCGGGGCAAAAAGCATCTTTATTATTTGTAATAGTTACTGTAGGAGGGGTTTTGTTTTCGGTTACTAAAGTTGAGGAGGTTGACACACATCCATTTGTATTATTAGTAACGGTCAAAGTATAAGTACCCGGTGCATTAACTGTAGGTGAAAGCGTATTATCTCCAGAGACGATGCCTGAACCAGACCAACTATATGAAGCACCAGTAGTTCCTAATCCAGCTAATGATACTTGCGTGATAGTACATGTCAAAGTTTTCGCAGCACCTGCATTAGCAGAGGGAGGGGTAACATCTTTGGTCACAATTACAGCATCAGAAGCTGAACACCCATTTGCATCTTTGGTGACTTTTAATGTAAATGTTCCTGTTCGCGTTACGTTAGTTAAATTTTGCCCTACAAATGTTCCAGTAATTCCCGGGCCACTCCATCCATAAGACACCCCTGATGCAGGGTTACTATTCCCATTCAAATCTACAAAAGTTTTTGTACAGGTAATGACTTGGTCTGTTCCCGCAAGAGCGGTAGGGGTAGATTTATCTTCTGTAACAGTTACCAATGATGTACTCGTACAACCATTGCCCTTATCTGTAACTGTAAGTGTATATGTCCCAATTTTATTTACTATGGGAGTTGCTGTATTAGGATTTACTATAGATGCGCCAGAGGGACCAGCCCATAAGAAGGAAACATTACTAGTAGAACTAGAACCGTCTAAAGTTACTGTCAAGTCTTTACAAGTTAATGTTTTAGCACCACCTGCTTGAGCATCTGGTTTTGTATTGTTTAAGCTTACATTTACCGCATCAGCAGTAGAGGAACATCCTGTAAGTGTATTTGTTACTACAAGCGTATAATTACCTTGTTTATTTACAGTTGGATTTGCAGTGGTTCCTCCACTTACAATACCCCCTGAACCTGTACTCCAAGTATATCCTACATTACTGCTCAAGTCACTGGTACCCTTAAGCTGAAGTGAGGTTCTTAAGCAAGTAAGAGTAGTATCTTTACCGGCATTTGCTGTGGGCTTAGTGGTTCTATCTTTCACTACTACATCATCTGTAGCTGTACAGCCATTTATAGGATTCTTTACTTCTAGTGTATATGTCCCCACCTGATTTATCAGGGGATTAGATTGAGCTTTGTTCGCATTTGTAATCGCAGGACCACTCCACAAGTAAGTGACTCCCATAGGAGTTGAAGCAGACCCATCCAATCTTAGTGTAGGATTGTTACAAGTAATAGCAGTATCTATTCCCGCCTTTGCTACTGGTAGCGTTTTATTTTCCTTTACAACTACAGTATCCTTATTACTACAACCTGAAGAAGATTGCGTAATTGTAAGTATGTATGTACCGGCAGCATTCACCTCCGAAAGGTTATTGCCAGCAGAAGAAGTTCCATTAGGAAGTGTCCATACATAATTAAGTCCACCCCCACCAGTTGTAGATACGCCTTTGAGTGTAATTGTAGAGAAATTACAATTCAAAGTTGTATCAGCTCCTGCGCCTACTTTAGGACCCGGATCTACATTTATAGTAATAGGCATGAGCAAATTAGGACATTCTGCATAGGGTTGCTTAATTTCACATTCAAAAACGGTTGTATCTGTAAGGCTTACATTTAAGTTAGGAGATGTACCTAGTACAGTACCGTAGTTTCCATTTTTATACCACTTAAAAGTAGAGCCTGCAAAATAATTATTCACAGAAAGAGTTATCTGCTCCTCCTTACAAGGTGTTAACTTCGTGGCTGATAAATTTATAGCATTCAAACCCGAAATTGGTTTTATGGTATAATTACAAATACTTCCACCAAAACCATCAAGCATCAAATAATAAGTTTGCCCAATCGTAAGTGGTTGATTTGTTGTTAATGTCATAATTGCAGAACCGTTTAATGGAGGACCGGGGTCAACTGGATCACTATTGCTTTGACTTACACTATTAGAAACCAAGTCAAAAGTATTACAATCTGATGTAGAAAAAATACCGCCATCCATACCAAGCCCAGGTCTATCACACTGATACACCTTTATTTCGAATTTTGCAACAGAGGCACTTGCTATAAATTTTATCCAAGAGTTATTTTCAATAGTTTGTGAACCTTCAAAATTAAAACCACTGGCTATCAATTCGGCTTTATGATCAATCGAATAATATCCAGAAGAAATACCACAATACTCAGTATAGGTACAAATAGTTGGCGCAGACAAACAATTATCTGCAGGAACAGGATTATTATTACATGGTTTTGGTTCACTACCTAGTAGAATCTTAGCTCCAAAAAAATCATGATTTGAACTATTGGCGACAAAATGTAGCGTAAGATAGCCTCCTGTAGATACAAAACTGAGGGTGCCGGGCCTACCTGAAAGTGCAGCCAGAAGTGGACTGGCCGTACTAGGTCCATTATGAATATACATAATATCTTTACCTGCTTCTGTAATAAAATTTAAAATATTAACATTAAGATATAACTGTTCAGTTGGGCTTCCCGAATAGAAGGTAACTGTGTAATCATCATTGTCACAATATGTGGGCTTTTGTTGTCCTACAGGATTTGTGTATGTGCATGCAGATGACTCTTTGGTTGTAATAACACCTCTATCTGTAATAATTGTTTGTCCATCCAATTGATCCATGAAATATTTCTGACCAAATAAATTTGTAGAAAGAAATAGCACACAAAGCGACGTCAAATATTTGAATCTATAAACCATTTTTATATCATTTTTATGTTTTTTAAACTATTAATTTCAATTAAAAAACAAGAAACCGCCACCAACAGTCCTTTAATCTTCACTAATAAACATGTAAATATACTATTGTTGCAAATGATAATTTTTTAATAGCACCTTTAAGTTTTGTTAAAATTCGTTAATAGTGGAAAAAAGAATATATGTGGAAAATATTTCACATCAAACAATAAATTCCTGCAATAAATATTCTGCTTGTAATTTATTGATATTGTAATCTTTTTGTATTTTTTTATATTGCATTTTTTCAAAAATCATCTCATACAACACATTCATATTACATCTGTCGGTTTCGGGTTTTGCTGCCTTTACATATTTAATCCTTTTCAAAACAGATACAGGAATAATCTTTTTAAGCGATAACTTCATGGAGAATAAAGGATCATAGTGTGTATCGTCCTTATCTTTGGGTATTGCGATATGTAAAGGTTTGAAATAATATTCAAACAAAAAGTCTATGTAATATTGTTGTTTAATCTTGAATTCATAATCTAACTGATCAAAAAACGCTATAAAGTCTCTACCAAAAAATGGCAAAGACCACTCCCCTCCCATTTGTTCTACGGCAACCATACTACTAAGCAAAAACTTAGTTTTCCTGTTTTCTAATAGCCATTGCTGGTATGCCTCCCAGCCTGAATTCGGCAGCTGAGCCAGATAGTTCTTTATGTCCCTTATGCACTCCTGCCGCTCTTCTATGAGACCATAATGTTTGTCCACGATGTATGATGCCCAGTCATCAATTTTTCCTTTCGTATAGTGACATCCACTGATAAAATCTCCACCAAAACCTGAAAGCACGACGAAAGGTTTCTTGATGATGCCTATTTCTAGTAAGTATTGTAATGCAAAATAATCCTGTTCATAGGGGACAGCATGAAAAAGATGTGCCTGTTTTTGGTAAGAGTGGAAGTCTTCGGAAAAATATTTTTGAAAAAGTACCGAATCATACGCTACAAAATGCCAAGGAAAACCAAGATTTCTTGCCACTTGCTCAGCAATTATTGATTCACTACTATCTATTTTGCCATAAGTGACACAAATGACATTTTGGACATTGTGCAACTTTAATAGTGCTGCCAAGCACCTGCTGTCATAGCCTCCGCTAAGGGGCAACACAATTTGTTTGTCTCTATTGTCAGAAATAAATTGTGTAATAAATGAATCAAATATTACACCCAAAGATGAGGAAACGTGTGGTCCCTTCCCAAAATAAGTATAATAATTTACTGAAAAAGAAAGATTAGATTTATCAAAATAGAGATATTGTCCCGGCAAAAGAAATTTCCAGTCTTCCAAGAGTGTATTTACGCCTAAAGTTCCAAAAGCATAGCGATAATGGAGTTTTTGATGAATAGAAATATCCTCATTTGTGTATGAAATTACGGATACATCATCCGTAATAAGCAGTAGCGTTTTAGAATATAACAATGAAAAGGAAGCACATACATCTGATGCGGCTATTATAGCATCATCATCTTCATAATATAGTACAAAGTGCCCTTTTTGTACATTCAAAAAATCCTGCCAATCTCCATTGAATTTGGAAAAATCTAAGTTGCCTCGATAAAGGAAATTTCCCTTATTTTTCCAAGGGAAAATAGTATGTTCTTTATGCTTAATTTGCAATGAGTGACTTTTTAGTATGAAAATAAATATACGTAATCAAAAATAGGTTTATAAAACCGCTAACTATACCAAATACTGCCACTGACGTAAAAAAATCAAAATATTCCACACATAAGTACGTAACCGCAATCCTCAAAATCAGGACAGCTATATTAATAATCAATTCCTTATCTAATATCCTCTTAATATCAAAATACATGGTAAGCGGATTAGCCACAAACGCAAATAGTTGCCACCACATGAGAAATTTTAATATCTGACCCGCAAGTGCCCATTGGCTTCCAAAAATAAGGTTTAGGATATCTTCCCCGCAATAAAATATCACAAATGATGGTAAAGTAATAATTGAAAATAAAAATATAACACTTTGAATATTAAATTTATATAGCAAATGATTATTCATTTTACTCCCTTCTCTATAATAATATTGACTCATCGCTGTTGTAAATACAGACAAAGGTGCATTCAATAGTTTATTGGCAAAAGTAAACTGTCCTAAATAGATTTTACCAAAATATCTATCTATAAAAAAATATGGCACGCTTCGTGAAATTGTATTACAAAGAGAGGATAAAGTACCATAAGTAACAAATTGCCTGAGCAGTATAGCATTTCCAAACATACGCTGCCATGATACGAGTTTTATCTCTTTTACCTGAATGTCAGAATATAGGAATGCAACAAGCGAGGAACAACCTACTGCAATAATCATCCCCCATATAAGTCCATTTTCTGACTGCCACTTTATAACTATTAAAGGCACTAATCCTGTAAGCAGTACTTGCAACCACCTAATCATGCTCAAAGCCTTATTATTCCCTGACTTATTCAACCAAATCATACAAGGTTGCAGAAAAGCCATAAACAAACAATACATATAAATATACAATACGGGTATCGTATAAAAAACATTGACGAGCGTTAATATCAATGCAAAGCTAAGGCTCACAATCACCCCAATTCCTATAGATTGAAGAAATAGGGATATACTTTTCTCTCTACTATGCTCCAACATAATTGCCATATCGCTTTTTAGATTGACAATATCTCCCATAAATAGAGCAATAGCTATAAATATTCCTAAGTTGCCATAAGCTTCAGCACTATATTTTTTTCCTAATATAATATTCAAATAGATATTAATAGCTAGTGCTAATGCTTGTCCTGCTGCCAAGATGAATACATCGCGATGAAGTTTAAGATAAGTTAGCAACTTGTTTTGCATAAAAGTCTAACTTTTATTAATGATACTACAGATTGGACATTCTTCAATTTTATGTCCCCTTGCCGGACAGTATTTTCTGCCGAAATATATCATTTGAAGATGTAATTTATTCCATAAATATTTAGGAAAAATTGCTTTAAGGTCGCGCTCCGTTTGCTCTACATTCTTTCCATTACTCAGTAGCCAACGCTCCGCCAATCTATGAATATGTGTATCTACGGGAAAAGCAGGAATCCCAAAAGCCTGACTCATCACCACAGATGCCGTCTTGTGCCCTACGCCCGGCAATTCTTCGAGAGATTCAAAAGAGTCGGGGACTTCACCTTGGTATTTGTCCACCAATATTTGTGACAAGTCATGAATAGCCTGAGATTTTCGTGGCGAAAGTCCACACGGTCGTATGATGGCTTTGATATCATCTACTGCGCATTGCGACATATCCTTGGGGTTATCGGCCATCGCAAATAATTCAGGGGTCACGGTATTCACCCTTTCATCCGTACATTGCGCAGAAAGTAATACGGCTATAAGCAAGGTATAGGCATCTTTGTGATGTAGCGGTATAGGTGTCTCGGGAAAATATTCTGCCAACGCCTCTACAATAAATTTTGCTCTTTCTTTTTTATTCATTCACACAAATATCACAATTTTGAAGCAATAAACTATCTTTGGAAGATGTCCAAGGCAGAGATTACAAAATTCTTCAAACAGGAAATTCTTTCTTCAGGGTTTGATTTTGTAGGTATTGCAAAGGCGGAAAAACTGGATAAAGAAGCTCGCCAATTAGAAAAATGGCTACAGCTCAAATATCATGGTCGCATGAGCTATATGGAGAACTGGTTTGACAAACGTATAGACCCAAGATTATTAGTCCCAGGTGCTAAGTCTATAATATGTATGCTATATAATTATTTTCCTGAACACACAGTAGCTCAAGATAGCTATAAAATTGCGAAATATGCATACGGCAATGACTATCATGAAGTATTAAAAAAAAAACTTTTTAAAGTTATAGATAGCTTACGTAAACAAATAGGCGATTTTGACTGTAGGATATTTGTGGACTCGGCACCTGTGATGGAGCGCGCTTGGGCTATACGTGCAGGTCTAGGCTGGCAAGGCAAGCACACTTTGCTTATCAATAAAAACAAAGGTTCGTTTTTCTTTATTGCCACCATTGTATGTGATGTAGAATTAGTATATGATGCACCCTTTAATACCCATCATTGCGGCACTTGTACTCGTTGCATAGATGCATGTCCTACGCAAGCTATAGTCGGAGATAACATTTTAGATGCCTCTAAATGTATCTCCTATCTTACAATAGAGCTTAAAGACGAAATTCCTTATCCTTTTAAAAGTAGTATGAATGATTGGATTTTCGGTTGTGATATTTGTCAGGATGTTTGTCCTTGGAATTCCTTTGCTACACCACATACTGAAGAGCGTTTTTTTCCTAAAGAAGAAGCTATGACAATGACAAAGTCTGATTGGCAGGATATTACAGAAGATGTTTTTAGAATTTTATATAAAAACACGCCTTTACAACGTACAAAATGGAAAGGAATAAAACGTAATATTCAGTTTATAGAAGAGTGACGGCCTTGTCCTAAAATAGATTCACACGTTTCAAAGAAATAAAAAGAGTAAAAGATGAATAAAAGTAAAGTTATTTTAGGATAAGATACATCTATTCCTCGTACAGCGCTTCTATGTCTTGGGCGTGTCTTTCCAACAGCACTTTGCGCTTCAGCTTTAGTGTAGGAGTCAAGACGCCACTTTCCATAGTCCATTCTTTGTCAAGGATAGTGAATTTTTTGATTTGCTCCCACTTGCCGAAGTGTGTGTTGAGTATATTGATTTCAGACTGTATGAGGGTATAAACTTTTGGATTTTTTATTAATCCTGCATCATCTTTAGCTGTGATTCCTTCACTTCTAGCATATTCATGGAGGTACGTAAAATTCGGCACGATGAGAGCCGAAACAAATTTCCTATATTCTCCCACTACCATTATTTGTTCTATATAGCGGGACTCCTTCATTTTGTTTTCCAGAGATTGAGGGGCTATATATTTGCCTCCTGAAGTTTTGAATAATTCTTTTTTTCTATCTGTTATCTTCAAAAACTTACCTACTACCCATTCCCCAATATCTCCTGTGTGAAACCATCCTTCTTTGTCTATAACTTCGTCAGTGAGGTCTTGTCTCTTGTAGTATCCTTTCATGATATTAGGACCTTTTGCCAAAATTTCTCCATCTTCTGCTAATCTGATAATTACACTGTCCAATGGTATTCCTACGGTGCCAAAGTATCGGTCTTTCTTGTCCATGCGATTATATGCCAGTACAGGAGAGGTTTCCGTAAGTCCATACCCTTCCAGTACATTGATGCCTGCCGCAGTAAATAAACGTGCCAGCCTCGGCTGTATGGGCGCAGCACCCGTTACTATAAATTCCAAATCACCGCCTAAAGCCTCCCGCCATTTGGAAAATACTAGTGAACGTGCTATGCCTAGTTGTATGGCATAAGGTATATGATGTTCTTTTTCAAACTCATATTCTTTACCCAAAGCTATGGCCCAATCCAGCAATTTCTTTTTCGTAGGCGACAAAGAGCTTGCTTTGTCTATAATTTTGTCATATACCTTTTCTAAAAGTCGTGGTACTGTAGTGAAACAGTAAGGACGAACTTCTTGAAGGTTGTCGGAAATTTTTTCCAAACTTTCAGCATAGTAGATATGTACTGCATTGGCAAGGTAGGCATAAAATACCAATCGCTCAAAACTATGGCATAAAGGCAAGAAGCTGAGGGCTTTTTTCCCTTCCGTTAGTGGTAGCTCTTGCTGTATATCTGTAAGGTTGCTGACGATATTGTGGTGGGTAAGCATTACCCCTTTGGGTTGCCCAGTAGTGCCGGAAGTATAAATGATAGTAGCTAAGTCGTCGGCTCTAATTTTGCATATATTTTGCAGTGCTACATCTTCGTCAAGAGGAATAGTATCTATGTAAGCAGCATAGTGAATTGCGTCGTTATCAGGAAAAAGGGTGAAAATATTTCTTAGCGAAGGGGTGTCTTTTTTTATTTTATTTATTTTGTCAAAAATATCTTTAGTCCCTACAAATGCCATTGTTATTTCGGCGTTATTGAAAATAAAGGCATAATCTTCTTCGCTGATGGTAGGATACATAGGAACGCCTATACCCCCCGCTATCTGCACCCCTAAGTCTATAAAATTCCATTCAGGACAATTGGACGCAATGATGGCTACTTTATCTCCTTCGCGAAGGCCATGAGATAATAGCAACTGTGCTGTTTTTATGACATTGAGATAAGTATCTTCAAAGGTATAAGTCTTCCATTTTTTGGTAAGCGTATCTTTCGAGGATAGAAACTTAGCATTAGGTTTATCGTTTTTTTGGAACAACAAGTAATCAAAAAGTCTGTTGGCTTCCATATCTATTATTTTATAAGTTTACTTATAGCTTTGAATTCGTCAGTTCCTGCCACATCCAACCATTGGAAGAGTATCATCTCTGCAGATTCTATATATGCACCTGCCTGCCTCATGCGCTCAAGCGCATAATATTTATTTTCAGGAGTTCTGGAAGATACGGCATCAGCTATGACATGTACTTCCTTACCCATTTCTACTAAATCTAGTACAGTCTTTAGTACACATATATGCGCCTCTACACCACATATTACTATCTGCTGATAATTTAGTATCGCTTCCGCTATGGATGTGGTAAGCATACAACTGAAAGTAGTTTTTTCCATTATCCTTGCTTCTTCTAAAATATGGATGTCGCTGCAAGTATGCCCCAAGCCTTTGGGATATTGTTCTGTATATATTACAGGGACTTTTAGTACTTCTGCCCCACGAATCATAATATTTGTTGTATTCTTCACGGCTTCATGCTGATGGATTACGGGCATGAGCCTTTCTTGTACA
>JBGAWK010000003.1:103460-119211 GCA_044227665.1 Chitinophagales bacterium | reverse complement strand
AGAGAGACTATCTTTATATATATATACTTCTGCCAGCTCATCATTGACGATGACTACACTTTTCACATCGCCTGTAGGCAATATTTTATAAAAAAAGTCGGCTGTAGATACCTCTGATATATTTTTATTCATAAAAAACATCTGGCCACCTATGAGGGCAAGCAGGATGATACCATAAATCCAATAGTAATTAAATTTCCTCTTTGGCTTGGGCGAATTTTGGTCTTGAATTTCGTTCATGAGTATATATAAACTTTAAGATTCCGATAAATGTTCAATCCTAGGCGCATCAGACCATAAATCCTCTAGCTGATAGAACTCTCTCTTGTCGGTTTGGAATACATGAACTACTACGTCGCCAAAGTCTATGAGTACCCACTCTCCATTGGATTTGCCTTCTATTCTAATCTTCCTTATGCCTAGCTGATTTATAGATTCCTGCTCTATATGTGAGGCTATGGCTCTCACTTGGGTGGTAGAATCTGCATTACCTATTACAAAGTAGT
Source organism: Chitinophagales bacterium (assembly GCA_044227665.1). GTDB lineage: Bacteria > Bacteroidota > Bacteroidia > Chitinophagales > JADIYW01 > JBGAWK01. Next base: position 118,705 of record JBGAWK010000003.1, on the reverse strand, counting down.
CGGTAACGGCATCTGTGATATTACGCAAATCTAATGATACAATATTTTTAGTCTTTATGTCTTGCATACACATGACAGCAAGCTGGTGTACACTTTCTGTGTCCACACTATGCTTTTTCTTCTTTACTTTTATACTCTGGTTCAATACCTATTTTTTAACGGTTCAAAGCTACATAATTTTGGAAAAATATCTTGAAAATACTCTGTTTATTGGCAAGCCTATATTACATTTTGACACCATAGAATCTACCAACGACTATGCAAAGTTATTACTCACAAATAACACACCAAAAGATGGGACTGTCATTTTGGCTGATTTTCAATCAAAGGGCAGGGGGCAGCAGCGAAATACATGGCATTCACAAAAAGGAGAGAATTTATTGTTTAGTATTATTTTATATCCTAAATTTTTAAAATTAGAAAATCAATTTTATATCAACATGGCTATCTGCAATGGCATAATTCATGGTATAAATGCTATATCTGTCGTACCGTCTTTGAAAGTAAAATGGCCTAATGATATTATGGTAGGTGACAAGAAACTTTCAGGTATATTGATAGAGAGTGCTTTAATGGGTGCGGAAATAAAGTATATAATCGTAGGTATAGGTGTGAATATGCGACAAAAGCATTGGGAGAATATGGATACTGCCATCAGTTTGATAAATCTTTTTAACCTAGAAAATCTGAGTCATTGGGATCTCCTAGAAAGCATACTCATAGGCATAGAGCAAAATTACTTCAAACTCCGGAAAGGAGATTTTTCGGATATAAAAGAAAATTATTTGGAATATCTCTACCGCTATGATGATAAATATCATTATTTTGAATGGGGAGATATGAGGAAGAAAGCCAAGATTTCGGACATACTTCAGGATGGCAGGATAAGACTGGTAGAGCAACATGATAATAGTATCCATGATTTTGCCTTCAAGCAAATAAAATTTTGCTGACCTTTATGAATATTACATGTATTTATCTTTGAACCTTAGAAAATATTTTTCAAAATATTCATAAGATATCTTTGCTAGCCAATAAGACATTATGGTAACAAATATGAAGGCTATAAATTCAAATACTATAGATTTTTGCAGGAATTTTGGGAAGAATTTTTGCAGCATAATTGCCATACTTATCACTACCATCTGCCATACGTACATGCCATAAGAATATTTCCCTGCCTGAATTACAGTAGGATTTGCCAGTAATCGTGAAAATATCGGCATTCCCGATATTAGGCAATAGACCAAGAGCGCTAAAATAATATTCATGAAAGTAAACATATAAAAATAAAAACCATTATACATGATGAACTCGTGCTGATTTACGATGTGTTTAATACCCAACCAAAGGCTCTTTGCACCATACCAGTTATTTTCCGAAGCCAGAAAATATCCATTTATATAGGTAAATAAAATGTATATAATAAATCCTGCCACCACCCATCTCTGTGGCTTTCTAATCCAGCTAAAATCAAACAAGGCCAAGACTACGCCATACATAATAACATCAAGCTGTAGTAAAGAATGTCTTTCCATTATAAAACTACTCATGGTATCATCAATTCCTCGCCGCCGCATCCAGTAGGCAGCAATCATCCGAATAAATGGATTGATTATGAGTACAAATAGAGATACTCTACGTAAGTTCTTTAGGGATAAATAATATACCAAAAATGGTATGACCAAGTAAAATTGCTCTTCCATAGATAAAGACCACAAATGCACAATTTGTAAGGAACTTTTGTACGGGTGTTCTAAAACTATACTTAGATACTCTTTAAGATTGTAAGTATAGGTCAACAAGTATTGCCAATTCTGATGGATGTCGCCAGCTATGTCAAAGTTTTTTACATAGATGCTGTTAGGAAAAGCGTAAGCTATTAAAGCCATAAAGCCTACGTAAGCGAAGTATAAAGGAAAAATCCTAAACACCCGTCGCATATAGTAATTTTTGAGATACGTGTCTATCGGCATATTTCTTTCTTTGTCCTTGAGCAATATGCTGGTAATAAGAAATCCCGATATGATAAAAAATGTGTGCAGACATCCCACAGCAATAGTAAAAGGTATATTGAGATAGCTAAAATGGCAATGCTGCCAGATGATAAGCATACATATAGCCCCCCTAAGTCCATCTACTTCTGGATAATATTTTCTGCTAGGAAGAGTCATAACAGGGATAAAGATATTGAATTAGCTTTTATCTTTGACACTTACGTATATTTTGGAGTATCCTGAAATCATAATTTATCTACTTGAAGGCAAAAATGCATACTTTGCTTCGGACTTCCATTTAGACATACACCAAGGGGCTAACAACTTAAGGAGAGAGAGCAACATAGTACGATGGTTACGAGAGATTAAACCATACTGTGGAGCATTGTTTCTTGTAGGAGATATTTTTGACTTTTGGCATGAATACAAATATGTAGTGCCTAAAGGCAATATCAGACTTTTGGGCACCCTTGCAGACTACAGAGATAGTGGCATACCTATATATATTTTTACCGGAAATCATGATATTTGGATGTATGATTACTTAGAGAAAGAATTGAGTGTAACAATATTTAGGAAGCCTCAAGTATTTCTTATTAATGACAAAAAATTCTTTGTAGCACATGGAGATGGATTGGGTCCTGGAGATACAAAATTCAAAATTTTAAAAAAAATATTTGCCTTCCCCTTCTTTCAGTGGTGTTTCCGTTGGCTACATCCCGACATTGGCATTAAAATTGCGACCTTATGGTCGGAAAAAAGTCGTACCGATCCGGATATGGAGCAATATATGGGCGATGATAAAGAGTTCTTGTTACAATATGCCCGAAGAAAGTCCGAAGAAATGTCCTGCAACTTCTTTATATTTGGACATAGGCATCTGCCACTAGATATCAATTTATCTGCTGCTACGCGATACATAAACCTCGGCGACTGGATTGTAAACAACACATATTTGGAATATGATCAACAAAATTGTTACCTTAAAAAATATTTGTAGTATAGTGCTGATATGTCATGCGCTTACCGCCGCAGCGCAGGTGAAAACCCCAAAATTAGTCTATACCAAATCTGGGAAGTTCTACCAAGCTAGTGCCGACGAATTAGGCAATCTTTATGTCATCACTCATGCAAAAACTTTAGTCAAGTATGACAATAAGGGTAAAGAAATCGGAGTGTATTCCTCCGTCTTTATAGATAGTACGGCTATATTAAATACACAGAATGCCTATAAAACGCTGTTCTTTACAAGAAATGACGGAATCTTAAATATATTGGACAACAATTTATCCGTCAACAGCAAGGTAAATATTTATGATAAAGGCATTATGCAGCCTTCTCTATTTAGCTTTTACAATAATACCAATGCGATATGGCTTTATGATGTCAATATGCAAACATTGAGCCGGTATAACCCCTCCTTTGAGCCTGAATTTTCAAGTAAAAATATTGCACAATTAGAAAATAAGACTTTTGTTCCCGTAAATATTGTGCGACACGAAAAGTTTATGGCATTGCTGGACACTACTTATGGCATCATGAGCTTTGATGCTGAAGGCAACTATAAGAAGCTATATCATGTGGAAGATGCTACAGACGCATTTAATTATCAATTATTTATGTTTCTATCTGTAAAAAATACCATTAGAGCCCTAGATATGCGTAATGGCGTAATCTCAGAGGCTTATACTTTCCCTAGTGCAGTTTCATTGCGCTTCGGGTATCCATTTGCAGCAGTATTATATCCAGACAAGGTAGAATTGTATCAACTATTTTACTAGCGCAATCTATCCATAGAGCGAACGAGTTTTTCGTCAGCCATTACTCCTTTTCTTGCCAGAATAGTACATATTATTACCGTAGAGGTAACACATAGCGGTATTAGGATGGGATATTGTAGTTGCAATATACCGTAAGCCATTCCTGCAACTGCAAGAAATTGTATGCCTAGTGAAAAAATTAGCAGAGAACTTTGCAATTTCCTGTTTTTGAACATTAATATAGTAGTAAGATGCAGTAGAAAAATTATACCAAAGGCTGAAAGTAAGCCTAGCGCAAAGTTGCCTTCCATATCCGTCATTTGCTGCTGTAAAAGAAAAGCTATTATTCCTATAATAACTATAGATGCCAATAGGTATAAGGTCTGAATGCGCTGTATCATAATTTTTTTTCAAATATATATACAATTCGCTTCGTGTCTTCAAAAAAGATAGAATAACGTAAATTCGTACCGTTAATGTTCGCCAAGCTACTACCATATCTTATTTTATCCCTATTAGGATTATTAATACCCGCATCTACATGGGCACAAGATACTACAGAGGCAGAGACAGCCTCCGATGATTATCAGAGTATTGTGAAGTCCAATCCCAAAGACATCTATGATACACACTATATGCTCGATAATCATGTATGGCAGTATGTAGATAGCAGTCTCACAAACTTTCATAGGTATAACCCAGTAGAAAATCTAAATATTCCTATGCTTATCATGAGCAATCTTGGACAAGCTTATACACCCATCACATTTTCCAATGACGAAAGAGTGGGATACAGACATGGCTTTGATGCCTTCGACCGATATCTTTTTACGGCTGCTTCACAGCGGTATTTCAAGACATTGACACCTTTTACTTCTATATATTATATGGTAGGCGGTAAAGCAGAACAAACTATAGATGCCCTACATGCTCAAAATATTAAAAAAAATTCTAGCGTAGCCTTCAATATTAGGAGATATTTTTCTGATGGTAAGCTGCCGGAAAACAAATCACAGGTGCAGAATGTGAGCTTAAATAATTTTACTGCAACAAAAAATAAAAAGTACGAATTGCTTGCCGTATATATTTTCAATAAGGTAAACAATCAGGAATATGGAGGCTCTGCTATCGCCAATGTATATGATGATAAAATCTATAGCGTGCGAAAGGATGCCTTGCCGACTTTGCTCACCAATGCCGTAAATAGCCAGAAGTCACATGCTGTACAGTTAAAACATTATGTTCATTTGAATGCCGAGACCTCTATCTTCTTACAGTCATATTATCAAAAATTTGAAAATATATATTCCGATAATGAAAGATCTGATGACTATTATAGCTCCTTTTATTTAGATAGCAATGGTTCGGAAGATATTTTCCACTCCCATCACTTATCTCAGTGTTTTGGGATAGGCTCTCACCCTCAGAATCCATTGGATAGCATAGTAGATGTGAGCCGTAAATGGTGGCAGTTTTCCATTAATGGTGCCTACATTAGCAATAGTAATTTTGATATAAACAAAAAAAGAGGTGATGCATATATTTATGCAGAATACGGTAGTAATCCATATTATAAGGGCTATCTTAGGCATCACCTAGTAGGGGAAATTCATCTCGCGCCGCCCTATTTTGGCGATATGTATCTATTGGAAAATATCCACTGGTCACCCTTGGAGATGCTGGAATTATCACAAGAGATTTCGTGGAAAATCCAATCTCCTACATGGCTTCAGACGCTGTATAGTAGTAATCACTTTGCTTGGGACAATGACTACAAGAAATCATTGTCTTTACATAGTGCTACGGAACTCAGCATACCTAGATGGCATACTTCTTTAAAAATGGGTTACGATTGGAACAAGAACTATGTATATTTTGATTCTCTGGCTCTTTCACGTCAATATTCGGGGAGTCTGCATGTCATCTCCTGCACAGCAAAGCAGCCTTTTGAATTTAGGAATTTTTTTGTACAAGGAATATTCCAAGTGCAATATAGTAGTAATGCTGATGTGCTGCCCCTGCCTATAGCTTTCGTGAATGCACAGTTTTTTTATAAAGGAAAATATTTCAAAAACAAAATCAATGCGCAGTTAGGTGCTGAAGTCTTTTATTATACGCCCTATAGGGCATTGGCTTATATGCCTGCCACGGCAAGATTCTATGTACAAAATCATGAAGTTATAAGACCACAGCCGCGCATAGATTTGTTTTTTAATATATCTATAAAGAAGGCAAAAGTCTTTTTCAAATATCAATATGTAAATGAAGGAATCCCTAAGAAGGGCTATTATGTAGCACCAAATTTCTTATCTCAGGACAGGGGTTTTAAAGTAGGCGCAAAATGGGATTTTTATGATTAGGGCTGCTACCATCTGTCTTCTTCAGGAAGGGCGTTGTCGTTACTTTTTTTGAAATATTCTCTCCAATATTTTTTCTGTTGTTGTCTCTTTATTATCATCTCGGCAATAACTCTTCCGGCAAAGACTCCCTCATTAGCCTTGAGGGTTTCTTTTACTTTTTTTTCTTCAATATCAATAATATATAATAGAGAAAGAAATCTTTCAAAGTCCTGAACTATCATATCGTTAATCTGCGATGCCAGCCAATTCAAAAATTCCTCATCCGAGAGTACCGTAGAAAGTTCTGCATTCAGGATTGTCGCAATTTCGGATTGTATGTTTTCAGTCATGGAGGATGGTAAGTTTAGAGAATTTTAGCATAATTTTTTTGAGCCCATGTTTTTCGAAGTTTATAGCCGCTATGATATTATCCCCAGAACCCTCAGTATTGACGATTACTCCTTTTTCGTATTTGTCGTGATTGACTTTGTCTCCGGTTTTTATTGTCTTCATGTCGTCGGAAATGCGCGCTTTATGTACCTGCGCCGAATTCATGCCTGCAAGGCGTTGTGGTGTGGTGGGCTTTGGCAATGCTTTAGCGGTGGCTATATCTTCCTGTGTAAGACCATGTGACGATTTTGGGGGCGTAGCCTTAGTCCCCATATAAAATATATTCTTAGGGTCTATTTCTTCCAAAAAACGACTTTCTTGGTTGTACTCCAAGCTGCCAAACCTATATCTCATCATGGCAAAGGTGAGTGTGAGGTAGTGCATAGCACGCGTGATAGCGACATAGAAAAGGCGACGTTCCTCTTCCAATCCTTCTCTGGAGTCCGAAGACATAGCAGAGGGAAAAAGACCTTCCTCCATGCCTACGACAAATACGGCTGGAAACTCCAGTCCTTTTGAAGCATGTACCGTCATCAGCTTTACTGTATCGAGGTTGTTTTTGTCATTGTCCATATCCGTAAGCAGGCTAATTTGCTGTAAGTAGGCAGCCAAATCGCTTTCGGGTAATACTTCGTCTTCAGACACCTCTTGTAATTGCTCCGCTTCGGTGTACAGTTTTATACCATTGAGAAGTTCCTGAATATTCTCGTAGCGGCTTACTCCTTCTGCGGTTTTATCTTTATAGAGTTCTTCCACCAATCCTGTCTGCTTTCCTATTATCTCGGCAAGTTCATAGGCAGATTTCTTAGAAAGCAAAGTAGCAAAACTCTTTATCATCATAGCGAAATTGCTCAAGGCCTGTCTAGTACGACTTTGGATGTCGCTCATAAAATCGGAATTTTCTAACACCTGCCATAGGGATACTTTATGCTCATTGGCGGCTACCGTCATCCTGTCTATAGTAGTCTGTCCTATACCCCTTATAGGATAGTTGATGATACGCTTCAATGCTTCTTCATCATTTGGATTTACGACTAATCTGAGATAGCATAAGAAATCTTTTACTTCCTTGCGTTGATAGAAACTTATACCTCCATAAATTTTGTAGGGAATATTCATGCGCCTCAGAGCCTCTTCAAAAGATCGAGACTGGGCATTGGTGCGATAAAGGATGGCAAAGTCATTATTTTGTAGATGTTGACGCATTTTTAGCTCAAAGATGCTGTCTGCCACCATTTTTGCCTCGTCATTCTCGGCACTATTTTTTACTACTTTTATCTTAAAGCCATCTAGGCGTTCTGTCCAAATAGTTTTTTTGAGCTGGAATTTATTATTACTGATAATTTCGTTGGCGGCATTTACTATAAAAGGAGAAGAACGATAATTCTGTTCCAGTTTAAAAACTTTTAAATCTGGGTAGTCCTTCTCAAAGTTCATGATATTCTGAATGGTAGCACCCCTGAATGCATATATGCTTTGGGCATCATCACCTACTACGCAGATATTTTCATGGATGGCCCCTAGTTTTTTGATGATTTCATATTGTGCATAGTTGGTATCCTGAAATTCATCTATCATGATATGTGTAAAGCGATTCTGCCATTTGTACAATACTTCAGGGAAATTGCTCAATAGCTCATAGAATTTGAATAATAAATCGTCAAAGTCCATAGCTCCTGCCATAAACAATCGCTTCTGGTATTGCTCATAGAGATAGGCGGTATGTGGTCGCATGGCTGCTCGGTCATCAGCAACGAGGTCTGCATTATTTTTGTAATCTATGGGGTTGATAAGGCTGTTTTTTACAGAAGATATTCTATAAAAAATATTTGCCGGTTTATATATTTTATCATTAAGACCTTCTTCTTTAATAATAGATTTCAGCAAACTTTTGGCATCGTCGGTGTCATAGATTGTAAAATTTGAGGGGTATCCTAGCTTTTCTGCTTCCATGCGCAGTATTCTGGCAAATACGGAGTGAAAAGTACCCATATATAAGTTGCGCGCTTCACCTCCTGCCATTTTGTGAATACGTTCACGCATTTCTGTAGAAGCCTTGTTGGTGAAGGTCAATGCTAGAATTTTGAAAGCATCCACTCCAGAGCCAATAAGGTGGGCTATACGGAAAGTAAGTACTCGTGTCTTTCCCGAACCTGGCCCTGCAATTATCATTACAGGACCCTCAATGGTAGTTACTGCTGCCTTTTGCTCTTCATTCAGTTCCTGTAAATAGTCCATCTCTACAAAGATAGATTTTTGAAATGTGAAAGTAGAAGGACAATATGCTAATCTATGGTAAAGGTTGTGCTAAAGTTGTTATCTTTACTCCTAAGATGTAGGATATACATGCCTTTAGCATTTCCTGTTACATCTATAGGAATGATGTTTAAGCCTTTTTTAATTTTTGCTTCCCCCGTCGCTATCTGCTCTCCCAATATGTTGTGAATATGGTAAGATACATCATTTTCTACATCTGAGGGTATTTCCAAAGTAAAATTTCCTTTATTGGGATTGGGTATGATACTAAGATTTCTTATCGTATTGTTTTTTATAGATGTAATAACATAAGGTGAAGATATGGAAGAAGTACACCCTAGTGCTGTCATCACAACAACTGTCCACTGACCTCTTTCTGTTGTAACTATGTAAGGCAGAGGAGTGGTTGCTTTTAGATTGCCATTGAGATACCATTTATAGGTATTTGCACTTACATTATTTACCTTCAATGTATCGTTAATACTTATGATTATGGGCAGGTTTGGTAGGGCTTCTACTTGTAAATTTATTTGTATAGTACTATCACAACCTTGGCTGTTGATGAGATTTACTTCATACACTCCTGATGCAGTAAACTGTTGGCTTTCTATATATAAAGTATCTCCATTACATATAGTAGGAGTTAGAGTGCTTTGAGTAGGCATCTTCACAGTTACTGTTATTGAGTCCTTATTCTTGCAGCCATTTGCATCTGTAACTTCTACAGTATATTTAGTGTTTTCCAGAGGTGACACTAAGAGGGTAGAGCTGGTGGCACTTGTATTCCAAATACATGATACACCCTCTAAGTATTGCGCAGTGATATTTAGAGATTCTCCTTTACATATCTGAGGATTTGAAGGCGTAATAACGATGCTAGGCTGTGGATTTACTATAATAGTACGAGATTTTGTATATGCTGAAGCATTTTTATAAGCTGTGAGGATAATACTGAAAGTGCCTGATGAAGAATATGATGCTGTTCCGGAGCTGAGTGTACTCTGGCTAGGACTTGCCCCAGATATTGTCCACTTTAGTGAGTCATACACATTGGTAATAGTCGCAGTATAATCAAGCGTTTCTCCAGCACAGAGTACAGTATCTGTTATCGTGAAATCCACTAAGGGGGCTTGGGGTGATTCTTTTTCTATTTTTATTCTGCCGTCATTAAAGTCAAAAAATACATTATTTACTCCTTTTATCTTTATACGAGCAGAATAGTCTTTTGTAAATATATCTGGAATTGTGACAACCTCAATACCATCATTAGGAGTGTTGGAGGCTAATAGTATGGGAAATGTGGATGCACTATCCAAAGATAGAAAGATATTGACACGACCACAGGAGATGGGAGCAAGTGTAGTTGTCGTGGTGTCCCAGAGAATTGCTTGGGTGGAGTTTCCCTTTATCACGGTATCTTGCACATAATTCGTTACTCTAAAAAGTGAGGGTGTGCTTACAGTTTTTAATAATACGGTAGTCTCTGGAGCATTGAATTGTCCCCAACCGTTTCTATTTTCTCTTACAGTACATTTGAACTTTATATCCCTAGTAAGTTCTGGAAGAACTTCACCCCTATACTTAATCACATTATTGATGATTTGATTATAGGTAGGAAATATTCTTACATTATTCGCCGTAGGCAAAAATGATCTGAATAAGGGTGCTTTGGTATTATTCGTATTATTCCAGTTGACCTGCGGTCCCAAATCACTTTGTTCCCAGCAATAGTTTATGGCATCCCCATCAGGATCTGAAGCAAAGGCAGGGAGTTCAAAATTTGTCTTATAAGGTATGTAATAAGTGCTGGAATAGTCTTGGATTTGAGGTGCTATGCTATTAGAAGGCGTTATCTGAGCACATGAAGTCGAAGAAATATATTCCATTATTTCTTTGAGGCTTATCCTATGAAAATAATCGTCGGAATGTTCCGCGATATCGTTATTATTACATATCCCGGCATACGACATTATAGTAGTGCCGCTACCTATCTCATAAGCTGTTGAGGCGTTTCTGTTTCCCGCGCATGAGCCTGTTCCAGCATTGAAGGTGTGATTTGCACCAAACTGATGACCCATTTCATGGGCTACATAGTCCACATCATAAGCATCTCCAATAGGATTAGGGGCGCCTGTTACGCCGTTTGCCTTTATTCCTTGCACACATACCACACCTAGTCCTGCTATGCCCCCGCCTCCAGTACTAAATACGTGACCAATATCATAGTTAGCATTTTTAATTCTATTATCTACCACCTTTTGATTTTGGTTGAGCATGGTAAACCCATCAAAATTTGAAAATGGGTCTGAGGTAAGAAAAATCAATGTATCATTATTAGCAACTAGGTTCATGTGTATGGAAAGCTCTTTTTCATAAATACCGTTTATCCTGTTTACAGAAGTGACCATAGCACTAAGTACGCCTTCTTTGGTTGGATTGGGGCCATCTACTGCCTTGGAATACTCTACAGTACAAGAGAGTGCCAGCCTCAGTATCCTTCTTTTGTTGTCTGAAACTATTGCCGTTGTATTGTCTGTAGTACTCCATCTATGTAGGGCATCAGATGTATAATCGCCCCTACAGTCGAGGTGCTTTCCTCCCACATAATAATCTTTTTTATAGTAACAGGTATAAAAGTTAGTATTTTTTTCTGCATAAGGATCTATAAAATAAGTGCCTGCTTCATCAAATACCATTGCATGGAATCCTTTGGCAGTAAAGTCTAATTTTGCAGTTACTAAGGGATTATTTACACATACGGCGGTATAAGTTTTTATTATTGGGTATTTATCTGCCAATTCCTTTTCCATGCACATACTTTCGGTAACTTTGTAAGTACTGAACTTACCTTCAGGAGTGGGTATATCCATTAATACAAAATCTTTATTCTTCGTAAAAGCATTTTTAAAAGCATCTATATCCAAACGAAGAGATATATACTTATCTGGAATTATCTTGCGTTCACCTTCTATCCTAAATATCTGAAAATCTGTCTTTTGCCAAGGGTTTATAGCGAATGCTTGAATTACTAATAAAAGTATTGGGATAATGATTGTTTTTTTCATGAATCAAATATAATACCCAACTTACTATTAATAAAAAAGCCTCCCGTTAAGGAGGCTTTTTTGATGTAATATGAATATTATTATTGCTTCATCACTTTTTTTGTAAAATGAATGTCTTGTCCTTGAATATCAACGATATACATGCCTTTAGCCCAAGACTTGCTGTCTATTTGCAAGCGATTATATCCTTTATTAAGGTTATAGTTAGTGTTCGTCATGCGTTTGGCAGTAGCATCATATACGATTACCTGATAGCTCTCTTGAGAGAGCGTATAAATATCTGCAATAAGAACTTCATTACTTAAATATACATTTATGTATCTGGAATTATCTGAGCAGGACACTGATTTGGCAGGGAATATAGTAACCTTACCATCGTAATCTGTCTGTGTAAGTCTATAGTAAGTAACTCCGCTAAGCGCATTGTTATCTTGAGCAGAATAGTTCAGTACCGCATTGGAATTGCCGACACCTTTTACTGTGGTCATATCAGTAAAGTTGATACCATCAACAGATTTTTGGATAGTAAAATAATCGTTATTTAGCTCTGAAGCTGTAGCCCAATTTATTTCCACTTGACTTCCATTACAATAGGCATTGAATGACAATAATTCTATAGGTAATGGAGTAGAGTTATTGGCACCGCCACCTGGAGCTGCATCTGAGAATCCTGTATAATTAAATCCAGGTATCTGATAATAGGTACCTACTATGCATGGATTACCGTCTAGAGCCGAAGAAGTAGGCCAAGTGCCGCCGCCTGTTCCTGTGGGTGCTTTTAGCGCTCTATATGCATCTTTGTATCCGGGAGTCTGATCTGGAGTGTCGTCATTAGGATATGTATTAATATTTAAAATATTGGGGTGTAAATACATATTGTAATTAAAAGTTGTAGAAGTGCTACTAGTGAAATTCCACCAACCTTCTCCTGTCATCTGGTCATATTCTACGAACTTAGTACTTCCGGAGCAATCAAAATTAGTTTTTGGAACTGTAATAGTTCCCGGTGTGCCGGCAATAAATTTAGCAGTTGCATTTCCTGTTCCTGAGATAATATCTAAGCGTGTAGGATTGTAGGCTTCACCTGCGACAGCGTCACCAATGGGATAATCATAGATGCCTGTCGTATTTATGGCTCTTTCAAGGCTTCCAAATACATATTTGTCATCACTGTAGATACCCGTTGCATTAGGAGCCTGATAGCCTGTTACAGCCGCAGTTCGGGCAGGGTTAGATACTGTCATCACATAGGCATCTGTCTTGATAATACCGCCACTATTGAAGTTTAGGTTGTTTTTTGCCTCTATATTTCTATCTAAATCTACAATTGTCTGTGCAGGTTTATTGAGCTCTACATTATATAAGTCCATAATTCCAGCACCAGATACTACTTGTGTACTAGTACCTGAAAATCTTAATAGACCACTAGTAGAAGTATTGGCGTCCAAATTACCATTTGCGGTAAGGTTACCTTTTACATCAAAACCTGTTCCGGTGCCGTTTCCTGCATTACCACTACTTTCATGGATGGTAAATTCCGAGTTGGCACCTATGGTCATGTTACCATGTATAATCCAGGGCGTTGGGTTAGAGTTATTGTTATATATTTTTATTGGAAGTCCTGTCACACCTACGTACAAGCTGCCATATATAGTGCAATTTCCTAAAGCATTGCCTCTAAACGTAGAGTTGAGATTACTCCAATCCTTAGCAGAAGTTGTAGGATTTTCAAAATACAAATTAGGATAATAATAACCTGCGTTTCCAACCGTAGGGTTGTTTACTGAGGTAGGTTGGTCGTTGCGATATATCCATGTAGCTGTTGCCGGCATATTTACCATTCCACTTTGATAGCCTTCTCTATATGTATCGGCACTAGAAAGATTTGTTTTTATTACAGTTCCATTAGCACCCATTTCCCATTTTGCAGTGGTTGGGCTAAATTCGAGGCTATTGCTACCATTTGAATTATCCTCGTAGATACCTAGCACTTTGAAATCTGCACCTGAAGTATTTCCATTATGTATTGTCAACTGAGTAGTAGGAGTAGTTTTTAGTGTGCCACCATTTTTGATTTCTAGATAGTCTGCATCAATTTTCTTATCCATAGTTAGCGTTATCCCCGGTTCTATATATATTTCTGTAGAATTGATGCCAATGGGATAGGTACATGCTGCAATCCAAGTGCCACCATAGTTTGTGGACATTTCCCAGTTAGCTACTGTTGTCCAATTTCCAGAAGCAGCGGTTATGGTTCTATATACAGGTTTTGTATCATAACGAAATTGAGCAGCATCTGAAGACTTGTTACAACCAGATGATGTTACTTCACAATAGAATTGATAGTTGTAGAGGTTAGTAAGGTCGCCGGTAAGAGTAAGGCTGTTCGTCGTAGCACCACTTACTGTTACTCCGGAGTTTGCAGCATTAGCAGCAATAAGGTTTGTAGTTGTTACATTATTCCATCCTGTCATTGAAATGCTATCATTAAATTTCCACTGATAGGTAAGACTAGAACCAGAGGCAGTAACTGACATTGTAAAAGAACAACCATTTACGTCTGTAGGATTAGATGAAATTGTAACATTTGAAGATGGCGTAAAACTTCCAATTCCCGAGCAAGATTCCGTAGAATTTACAGTCCAATCAGCAGAGTTGTACGTAGTAGTAGGACCAGCAGCTGTGCTATTTCTATAAATACTATATCCTGTTTCATTTGGTGCGACAGAAACATCTAGGTCACTGCCATTTTTAATAAGATATATTCCATCTAGTGCATTAATTCCCGAACCACCTAGCGTGAAATCATAACTATAAGAACAAGTTTGAGAGCTTGAGCCTAATGCTGCCGTATATACACCTAGTGCTGCTACCGTACCTGTAAGGTTTACAGTTCTTACAAAACCACCTGTATTGTCAGATTTTATACCAATACTGTAAACGCCATCAAGCGTGATGGCAGAGCCAGTAGGATTAAAAATCTCTACATTAAAGACATTGTTAGCATCTGAGTCATATATTTCTGTGAGGACGAGGTCTGTAAAATTACCCCCACAAGTGCCAGATTGATTCAATATTGTAAAGTCCGAAGAAGAAGAACCAGCACATGAAGAAGCGTCCAAAACAGTTATTTTGCCAGAACTAGCACTTGCAGGAACCTCAGCAATTATTAATGTATTGCTTACAACAGTATAGGAAGTAGCACTAGTTGAACCAAATTTTACACCTGTAGCACCTGTAAAACCAGAACCATTAATAGTTACGATAGTTCCCACTGCTCCAGATGTGGGTATAAAGGAACTAATTGTAGCGGTAGGAGCGCAGGAGGTGATAAATAATTCTGCACTATTTAAAGTCCCTATATCTGTTCCTGCATTATCACAAACTTTTATTTTCCAGTTACCAGCAGCTGTTTTGCCTATAAATGATGACAATGCT
>JBGAWK010000003.1:0-103450 GCA_044227665.1 Chitinophagales bacterium | reverse complement strand
GTACCTTCAGGTTGCCCTGTGACATCATAAGTTCCGTCAATAGTGTGGTTGCCAGTTGAAAACGCATTGGCTGTACCTTGATCATCAATAATACCATCAAAGTTATCGGCACCAGTACCCACTTGATTAATTAGTAATACTTCAGTGTTGTCTGGCGCAACAAGATATATTTTGAGGTCACCTCTATATGGGTGGGTTATTTTTACACCCACATTAATATCGGTAACAGACCCCACGCTAGACGAAGGTATAGTTAACTCTGCATAACTGTTGCTACTACAGCCGTTATCTGGAATTGATATGCTGGGCGTACAATTTGTAGTGACACCACTAGACCAGTTAGTACCATTACGTGTAAATATTTTATAGGTATAATTTGTACCATTTGTTAATCCAGATAAAATGACAGTAGTACCGGAAGCTTTATACACACAGAATCCACCATCAAATGCAGTACCTACACCATAGGTAGTACTAGCAGTGTATGCACCACCATTACCACTTGGTACCGTAGGTGTAAAAGCACCAGCTTTGGCAAAGACTAAAATACCGGTACTGCCATCGTAGCACCCTGTAGGAGCTGTCCAAGTCACGGTTGTACCACCATTGGAACAGCCAATAGTCACTTGTCCTGTTACATTATTTGGTGTGGCTGTAGTGATAGTTTGTGTGCCACCTACATTGGCAGTTCCAGTTTTATTACCTAAAGCAAAAGTTAGGTCTGTAGTAGTAATTGCATTTACCACTATAGTATTACCTGATGTCGCGGAACATGGTAAATCTGTGGTGATGAATAGATACCTTGTAAGTCCACTATTTATAGTCTTACTAGTGAAGGAAGGAAATACGTGAGTGCCTACGCCCAATGAAGTAGTTTTGGTTGACAAAAGGCTATCTGTTGGCTCAAAAGTGCTATTGGTAGAGTACCAACATTTTAGATTTGAAATATTAGCAGCAGCATAAGAGCCAGAAGTGGCAATAGTAACACCTGTTAACGTAGCCATAGCAGTCGCTACTGTCAGGTCAAATCTATATATGACATTATTAGTCGTTCCTTGTAAAATATTCGCATCTACAACAGCTGGATTTGGCGAACTCAATGTGATGTCAGGAATAAGTTGTAGGGTGGTGAAATTTCCTGTTAATTCTGTAAGATTATAGCATGTGCCTGTAGTATTATATTCATATATCGCAAAGTGATAAATCGTATTATCTATTAACCCTGTAACATTTACAGATGTACCCGTACCCTTATAAACGACATAATTTCCTGTACCTATTTGAGAACCTGAACCGAAAGTAGCATTTGCAGTATAAGATGTACCGCTAGTAGGATCGGCATTTACGGCACTTCCTGCTCTAGCGACAACTAATACATTATCTCCATTGCCTCTTGTCCAAGAGGCAGTACCTGAGTTTGTAGTTATAGATGAATAGCTAAAGTTGCTAGCTTGCGTAGAGGGTGAAGAGCAACCGCTTGCAAATGTAGCGGTACAAACCGCATTATCAATACCTATACCTTGTGAATTTTTTGATCCTGTGGTATTTAAGTTCCATCTTAGATAAAAACTAGCACCAGGGGCTATAGATAGAGAGGTTATGGTTATGCCAGTCTTAGTTACGATTAAAGGGCTGCCAAAAGTATAACTACTAGCTCCGGTAGGGAAGCCAGAAGTTGCTATGTCTCCAGAGGTAACAGCACTCCAAGAAGTACCATTTAAAGAATAGTAAAATTGGACAGAAGCATTTGCCGTATTAACTCTATAACGCTCAGCGTCATAACTGATGGTTAAGTCCGTAATATTGGTAGTGCCAGCATTTGTATAGAAAGACATCAAACTATTTGGGGAGGAATAACCTCCCGATGTCATTACTCCGGCACATCTTTCTGTACCAGCAGTAGTACCCCAATTGTAAGTTGCACCTGCTGTGGGTGTACCGGATGATGCCTGCGCTCCCAATGTACCCGAACCACCTGCCCATGTAGGCGAAGCATTCTGTTGCATACGCCAACTGGTGGGCAATGTAGTGCCCGCATTCATACCATCAAAATTTTGGGCATTGGAAGGTGTTCCATTACTTAAAGAAATTTGTCCAAATACATTATTTACTGAAAAAAAACATAATAGGATAAAAAAGAGTGTGTAAACTTTCCTCATAAATAAATTTTTATCAAATTTATATTGAAAATCAATTCAAAAACCCATTCATAATATTAAGTTTCAATCAAGCTATTGTGTCATATTATTTATATTTTTTATCTGTACCCAATAAAAAGTATTCCACAACTTTCTTGAACACAAAGACGCTGGAGTCACTATTTTGTTTGTGGATTCTTCATACAAAATGATGGCTGTAGATTTTTGCAATATTTGTATATGAATTATGCAAAACAACTAGAATAATTACCTTTAAAGAAAAAATCATGACTACATTCCTAGATGACTTAGCCATAGTTCGAAATAATCCAATACTGCACATAAAAGAAATAGCAGCTCAATTAGGGGTAAATAACGATTTATTAGAATATTATGGCAAGTACAAGGCGAAACTGCCGCTATCCTTGATAGATGAAAATGTAATAAAAAATCATCATCTCATACTGGTTACAGCTATAACACCAACGCCAGAAGGCGAAGGTAAAACCACTATGAGTATAGCCTTGGCTGATGGTCTGAATGCATTAGGCAAGAAGACTATTGCAGTATTGCGTGAACCTTCCTTAGGTCCTGTATTTGGGATAAAAGGCGGTGGTGCCGGTGGTGGGTATGCACAGGTAATTCCTATGGAAGATATCAATCTTCATTTTACAGGGGACTTTCCGGCCATAGAGAAAGCCAACAACCTTCTTTCCGCTATAATTGACAATGATTTACATTTCAACAAAAATCATCTCGATATAGACCCAAGAACTATCACATGGAAACGGGTCATGGACATGAATGATAGAGCGTTGCGTCATATTGTAATTGGTCTTGGTGGTGCAACAAATGGATTCCCAAGAGAAGATGGATTTAATATTACTCCCGCCTCAGAAATTATGGCAATATTGTGTCTGTCAGAGAATTTTGCAGACCTCAAACGTCGTATAGCAAATATATATATTGGAAGTACCTATAGTAAAAAACCGATTTTTGCTAGAGACCTAAATATTGTTGATGCCATGGCACTACTTCTTAAAGATGCCATAAAACCCAATTTAGTGCAGACGCTGGAAGGCAATCCTGCCATCCTTCATGGCGGACCTTTTGCAAGTATAGCACAAGGTACAAATTCTGTGATAGCTACAAAAATGGGTCTGTCGCTAGCTGACTATGTGGTTACAGAAGCTGGTTTCGCAGCAGATTTAGGTGCTGAGAAGTTTTTGAATATCAAGTGTGTGTCTGCCGGACTATCTCCTGCTGCTGCTGTAATAGTATGTACCATTCATGCTTTGCGACATCATGGCGGCGCAAAGAAAGATGAAATTAATACCCCTAGTATCGAAAGACTTGGCTTGGGAATACCAAACCTAGAAAAACATATCGAAAACATCAGAAAATTTGGCATCTTTCCTGTAGTAGCTATAAATAAATATCCTACCGATACAGAAGAAGAGATAGCTTACATACGTGAAAGATGTGCATCATTGGGTGTTAAGGCTATAGTTAGCACTGGGTTTAGTGAGGGAGGAAGTAAGGGCAGCAGATTATTGGCAGAAGAAGTAGTGAGAATAGCAGAAAATACGTTGTCACACTTTAAGCCCCTATATTCTTGGAAGGATACATTAGAAAATAAAATAGCAATCATTGCCAAAGAAATATATGGTGCTGATGCGGTAAACTACTCACACAAAGCTAAGGTACAAATCAAACGAATAAACGCCGATGGCTTTACAAATATGCCTATATGCATGGTGAAGACACCAAAATCGCTTAGTGACGATGAATACAAGCTAGCAAGACCCAAGGGCTTTGAAGTTACGGTTAGAGAATTTGAGATAAATAGTGGGGCAGGATTTATCATCCCTCTACTAGGTGATACGGTACGTATGCCTGGACTGCCCCTAATGCCTACGGCAGAAAATATGCAGGTAGATGATAACGGCGTTATTACAAGATTAGAATAAAAAAATTAATTTGCTACTTCGCTCAAGAATTTGATACGCATAAGGCGGATTTCGTCCATTTCTATATCTTCTTCTTCCAACTCCTTGTAGGCAACTTCTAAGTCATCTGTAGAAGACTCCATAAAGTAGTCTTCAATAATTTCTTGTACTTCTTCATCTACTTTATCTTTTATATAGTAGTCTATTTTTAACTTTGTGCCGGAGTAGACAATCGTTTCTAATTCTATTATCAGTTCATTATAGCCTAGATTTAGCGAGCGAGCAATATCTTCCAAAGGCAGCCTTTTATCTATGCCAGCAATAATTTTAATTTTATTTGCAGATTTATTGGCTAAAGACTTTATATCTGTAAAATCTGAAGGCCTGTCTATCTCATTATCTTCAACATATTTTTTGATAAGGTCTATGAAAGGTTGACCGAATTTCTGTGCCTTACCGATACTTACTCCGGCAATCTTAGACAGTTCATCCATTGTAATAGGATATTGCGTGGCCATATCTTCGATAGATACTTCCTGAAAAATCACATAAGGAGGCAGTTTCTTTTGCTGACCTATATTTTTTCTCAGTTCTATGAGCATCTGACCAAGTACGGGATCTATAGCATTTCCTTTGTTATTATTGCCCGTTACAATATCATCATCATCGCCTTCTCCTTCCTCAAATATGTGATTGAGAACTACAGGAATACTATAAGGATTTTTACAATATGCCTCACCCGCTTCGCTTAGCTTCAGTACTCCGTACAATTCTATCTCCTTGCGCACCAGATCTTGTAATAGTGCCTTGCGTATTGCTGAGTTCCAGTATAACACATCTTTATCAGCCCCTTTGCCGAACATTGACAACTTATCATGACCGTAACTACCGATATCTTTTGTATTTTTTCCTATTAATATGTTGATAATATGTTGAATCACATGCTGTTCATTAGTGTCTTTGATACACTGTAAAGCTAACTGTATATCATGTTTTGCCTCTACCTGTGGCTTCGGATTCTTGCAATTATCGCACATGCCGCAATCCTTGGGTAGTTCTTCGCCAAAATAATGTAATACAAATCTTTTCCTACATTCACCTGTCTCTACATACGCTTGCATTTCCATCAGGTGCTGCCCACCTATCTCTCGCTCCGCAACAGGCTTGTCCTTCATGAACTTATCCAGCTTATCTAAATCCTTGGGACTATAATAGGCGATACAATGTCCTTCTAGTCCATCTCTACCTGCACGACCTGTCTCCTGATAGTAATTTTCGAGACTCTTAGGAATATCAAAATGTATTACAAAGCGCACATCAGGCTTATCTATGCCCATGCCAAAGGCGATAGTAGCCACAATGATATCTATATCTTCCATAAGGAACTGGTCTTGGCGCTCATCACGGGTTTTTCCATCGAGACCTGCATGATATGCGACTGCCCTAAATCCATTGATAGCTAAGACCTCTGCTATCTCTTCTGTTGTCTTGCGGCTAAGACAGTAAATGATACCCGACTTGCCTGCATCTTTTTTCAGAAACCTGATAATATCTTTGATAGTAGCCTCCCGAGATGGCTTAGGGCGTACTTCATAGTATAGATTAGGGCGTAAAAATGATGCTAGAAACAATTCTGGTTCTTGCATGGAAAGTGTCTTTACGATATCCATTCGCACCTTTGGGGTAGCTGTAGCGGTAAGTGCCATAACGGGTACCTTGTCCTGTATGGCTTCTATCATTTTCCGTATTCTCCTATATTCTGGTCTAAAGTCATGCCCCCATTCTGATATACAATGTGCCTCATCTACGGCTACAAAGGATATATTAATGGTTTTTAGAAAGTCTATATTTTCTTCTTTGACTAAGGATTCCGGAGCTACATATAAAATCTTGGTTTTGCCCTCGGAAATGTCGTCTTTTACTTGCTTAATCTGCCCTTTATTTAGTGATGAATTTAGAAAATGTGCTATATTTTCTACGCTACTATAGGAACGGACTAAGTCCACTTGGTTCTTCATGAGTGCTATTAGTGGCGAGATGACAATAGCAGTGCCCTCACAAAGCATGGCTGGAAGTTGGTAGCATAAAGATTTTCCTCCGCCTGTAGGCATACTCACAAAGGTGTCTGTACTGTTCAATATACTTTCTATAATTCTTTTTTGATTGCCTTTGAATTGGTCAAAGCCAAAACATTCTTTGAGTGCCTCTTCTAAAGACATCGTTTTCTGAATCATACTTTTTTCTTAATGTTATTTATTGTATCAATATAAGAAGAATAATTCTTAATAGAACAATTTTTTAGATAATCAACAAAATTAAAGTTAATGCATGGCTATACGTTGAACAATGATTTATAAAATGTTTAAGTATTTATTTATTATTGTGGCAATTATGATAAGTAAAAATGTGTATGTCGCCATAATGGCAGGAGGTATAGGCAGTAGATTCTGGCCCGCAAGCAGGACTGCAAAGCCAAAACAATTTTTAGACATATTGGGTAACGGAAAAACACTGCTCCAGCAAACTATCTCTAGGTTTGGGAATATATGCCCTCCTGAAAATATACTTATACTCACAAACAAAGACTATATCTCACTTATAAAGCAGCAACTGCCGAATATTCATGACGATAATATTCTTGCAGAACCTGCGCGTAAGAATACCGCCCCATGTATTGCGTATGCTGTGAAGAAGATAAAAGCAAAATGTGATGATGCAATCATGATAGTAGTTCCTTCTGACCATATTATCCAGAATGAAAGTGAATACATGAGGGTATTATATACTGCCATAAACTTCTGTTCTACGCATGATGCTCTGATTACTTTGGGCATAAAGCCTACGCGTCCAGATACTGGGTATGGCTATATACAGTTTAATGAAGAGGAAGTAAGTAGTTGTGTCCACAAGGTGAAGACATTCACAGAGAAACCTAATAAGGAGACGGCCATACAATTTTTAGAAAGTGGTGATTTTCTTTGGAATGCAGGTATGTTTATATGGAGTCTTGGTAGTATTAATACAGCATTTGAACGGTATATGCCAGAAATTTATGATGCCTTCGAAGAATCTGCAATGCATATTAATACCTCCGATGAAGCCGCAGCCATAGAAAAAGCTTTTAAATTATGTCCTAATATATCTATAGACTTTGGTATTATGGAAAAAGCTAAGAATGTGTTTGTAATACCATCGGATTTGGGGTGGAGCGATTTAGGTACTTGGGCATCTTTGTACGCCGAGAAGGAAAAAGACTATCTCAATAATGCCGTCACCGGAGACAAAGTAATGATATATGATGCGCACCAAAACATGATAAATGTTCCAAATCATAAGCTAGTAATCATACAAGGGCTGGAAAATTATATCGTGGTAGATACCGATGATGTGTTGCTGATATGTAATAAAGATCATGAACAGCAGATAAAAGATATTACGCATGATATCAAGATGAGTAGGGGCGATAAGCATCTATGATGTAGCTAGAACCTTTTGGGGGTCGGTAGTGTTGTGGTATATATTTATTGCAATGAACAGATCCATAGAGTCAATTATCTCACCGCCACCGCCACATATGGTCGGAGATGGATTTCGGGTACACAATTTTTTTCCACATTGGCAATATAGTCATCAGCGGATGAGTCCTTTTTATTTGATGGACTATATGTCTAATATTTCTTTTCCTCCTACGGATACGCCAAGAGGTGTGGGCGTACACCCCCATAGAGGATTTGAAACTGTAACCATCGTATATGAGGGCAGTATAGCCCATCATGACAGCGTAGGCAATAGCGGAATTATAGGCAGAGGGGATGTACAATGGATGACTGCTGGAAGCGGGGTCTTACACAAGGAATATCATGAGAAAGGATTTGCTCACGATGGCGGTGAATTACACATGGCACAAATATGGGTGAACTTGCCTCAAGCATATAAAATGACTTCTCCTGCGTATCAAGAGCTGAAGAGTACTTCCCATACTCAATTTACATTGCAGGGGGACGCAGGTATATTTACGCTCATAGCAGGGGACTATGAAGGGCATATAGGGAAAGCCAAGACTTTTTCACCCATGATTGTCGGTAATATATGTGTATATGCCGGAAAATCTGTGCGTATTAGTACGCCCTCAAGTTTCAATATATGTGTGGTCGTAGTCAAGGGCTGCTGCTTTACTGGAGATGGCGCAAAAATTCCTACGCATCACATGGTCTTATATCATAATGACGGGGAGGGTATTGTCCTGAGTGCAGAAGAAGATTGCACCGTCCTCTTGCTAGGAGGAGAGCCAATCAATGAGCCGATTGTAGCGTATGGTCCTTTTCTTATGAACACAAAAGAAGAAATCCAGCAGGCTATAAGAGATGTGCAGTTTGGTAAGTTTGGTCATTTGGAATAATTCTTATCCCCCACAGCCAAAGAAATGTTTTGGATTTTTCTTTAAAATTTCTTCTAAATCTTCATTTATTACACTAGCAGGTCTTTGGACTTGTGCTGCCTCAAATTTTGTCCTTATTACTTCCTCTCTATTAGGAAGTATTTGAATATTCTCTTTCTTTAAATTTTTGTTTCCTCTCTTCATAAGTCTATTCCAATATTTTTTCTAACTTCATACTTCTAGATCCCTTCACGAGAACAGCTGTCTGTTCAAATTTCTGATTCTGATACCAATATTTTGCTTGCTGATAATTATCGAAATGGATGCACCCTTCATGATTTACCTTTCCAAAGTATGTCCCTACAAGAACTATAGTTTGGATATTTGAATCTCTTGCTTGCTGTACTATGGCAGTATGTTCCTCGTCACTATATACACCTAGTTCAAACATATCTCCTAGTATCGCGACTTTGTTTTTAAAATCCATTCTAGAAAGGGTTACAAGTGCTGCCGACATACTAGTAGGATTAGCATTATATGCATCCATTATTATAGTATTTGTACCGACATCAATAATTTGGCTTCTATTATTTTGTGGCAAATATTGCTCTATGGCATTCTTGCCGTCTATGGTG
The DNA here is from genome assembly GCA_044227665.1 of Chitinophagales bacterium. GTDB lineage: Bacteria > Bacteroidota > Bacteroidia > Chitinophagales > JADIYW01 > JBGAWK01. Next base: position 94,350 of record JBGAWK010000003.1, on the reverse strand, counting down.
TCCACGCCAAAGTATTGCCCTATGGCAAAAGCAGCCATGATATTTGAAAAGTTATAACCCCCTATCAGCTTTGACTCTACCATCGTAGTATTTCTATAGCTAAAAGTTACATAAGGTTCTGCTGATAATAGTTCAAAGGGATAATCTACATTGGCATCAGTTCCAAAATATATGATTTCAGCAGGATATTCTTGCGCCTTTTGGGACAATAATTTGTCGTCTTTATTGACGAAGAGTGTTCCTCTATTTTTTGCAATAAAATTATAGAGGCGCGTCTTGGCATAAATTATGTTTTCATAGCCCCCAAATTCGCCAATATGAGCCTTGCCGATATTGGTAATTATGCCATGTGTAGGCAGGGCAATTTCACAAAGTTCTGCTATTTCGTCCTTGTGGTTGGCACCCATTTCTATTATTGCCACCTGATGCTTGGTGTTGAGGCGCAAGAGTGTAAGTGGCACGCCAATATGGTTATTAAGATTGCCTATGGTGGCTAGAACGAAATATTTTTTTTGTAAAACAATGTTTATTAATTCTTTAGTAGTGGTCTTGCCATTGCTGCCTGTAATACCTATGAGCGGTATAAAGAATTTTTTGCGGTGATAGGTGGCAAGAGATTGCAGTGCCTTTAAGGTATCATCTACATGATATATATTTTCACCTGAGATAGCGGGGTTATCTACTATGGCTGCGGAAGCACCCTGCTGTATAGCTTGTATAGCGAAAGTGTTTCCGTCAAAGTTTTCTCCTTTTAATGCCCAAAAGATATTTCCCGGTTTGATATTACGGCTATCAGTAGTTACGCCACTACTGTTTTGGAAGATGCTATATAATGTTGCTATATCTGTCATATAAGGCTCAAAACAAAAAAGACCCAACTAAAGTTGAGTCTTTTTTTATGCACTAAATGTTGAATTATCAATATTTTCTCTTCTTAGCGTTGTTAGTTTTTGCTTTTTTGCTTTCAGCAAAATTATTTCCACCTTCTTTGCTGCCATCACGAGTACCTAAGCGCACCATAGCACATCTGAAGCCCAGTGTAGAAGAAGACATATCTTCATTGAGGAATCTTCTTGCCCCTGGGGAAAGCCAGAATGCTCTGTCTGCCCAAGAACCGCCTTTGTAAACTCTAGCTTTATCGTTTATCAAGGAGGTTTCTCCATAAAGATATTCGGCACCATTCAAGGAGTCACCATCTATATAGTTGAGATTGTAAGCCTGACGGTAGTTTCTTCTGTTGTCTATCTCTTCTTGAGGTTGTGGCTCATAAATAGCCTTGCCAGTAATTTCATCAAATTGAGGCTCACCAGCTTCATTAGTTTTTGCTTTCATAAACACGTTACCACGGAAGGTATTCATATCGCTCGCATCAGCAAATGTAAGAGGTCTGAATACATCCTCTGTCCATTCATTTACGTTGCCGGCCATGTTGTACAATCCAAAGTCATTAGGCATATTTGCATATATTGGAGATGTGATTTCGGCTTGGTCATTAAGTGCCCCTGAGACGCCCATATAGTCACCCCTTCCTCTCTTAAAGTTGGCTAGGAAATTACCTTGAGTTTTGGTGTGTTTTTGATAACGCAAAGTTGTGCCGTCCCAAGGATATATTCTTCTGTCAGTAATCACTTCTTCACCTTCCATAGGAAGATTACCTTTGAGTCCCAAAGCAGCAAATTCCCACTCTGATTCTGTAGGAAGTCTATATTCAGGCAAAAGCACTCCATCAGAGAAATTTACAGGGCGTGTACCTGCGCCATTAGGGTTGTTGTCTTTAATTTGATTTTTGCCTTGAGTACCTTGATATTTACCTAGCATGTAGGCTTCTGTGTTGAAATTGTCGTTATTGACCTGATTGGCATTAAATTCTAAGTAGCCATCTTTGATAAGCAACATTTCATTGACACGGTCACTTCTCCATTTGCAATAATCTTTTGCTTGTACCCAAGTCACCCCTACTACAGGATAGTAGTCGAAAGCTGGGAATCTGAAATAGCTAGTAACATAAGGCTCATTGTACGCCAACTCTTCACGCCAACACAAGGTATCTGGAAGGCATGCCTTTACAATTTCAGGATGTTCTGCGGCGAAAATGCGCTCTGTCCAGTAGGTATATTCCCTATAATGTACGTTAGCGACCTCCGTTTCATCCATATAGAAAGAGGCTACAGTAACCCTTCTAGGTATATTATTGTATTCATAAGTAACATCCTGCTCAGTAATACCCATTACAAAAGTTCCGCCTTCTACTAATACTAGATTAGGTCCAGTGATTTGGTTTTTGTTTTCAGCCACAGAAAATCCACCCCATTTGGGATCGTTATAATTCCAGCCGGTAGTAGATGACTTATCGTTACTTCCTTTCTTACATGCTGTCATGAGCATAAGAGAAGAGATGATTAAGCACCCGTACTTTTTTGTTGCACGTATCATTGAATACAATATTTTTTGAGTTGAATTAACAAATATATTGCGAACATCGCATTTATCAAAGCTATTGGTACACATAATAGGGTATTATTTCACATTTTTTTAGATTTGACTCGTAATTACTGCTAAGTTTGCGCTATTTACAATTATTGTTTTACTATTTTCGTCTTACATTTATGATGTTAAAACTTACTAACGTACTCTCCTTCCTTCTATTGTTTTGGATGCAGTCATCCCTAGCACAATTAACTATATTTATCAATAACACACCCCAATCTGATGTTTATACTTCTCAATATAATGGAAAGACAACCCTGTTACTTAATGGGAATTGGGATATTCAACAAGTAGTCTCAGCGTCATCGGCTCTAAAATATGAGACTTTTGCCTCCTATGCGGCACACCAGCCTATGACGACTATTCTATTGGAAGACAGTATTATAGCAGGTACAATACATATTTCAGGCAGCATAAAAAATATGTCTTTTAAACGCAATTCTGTCACTACCACAAATTCACTACTGAGCAGCGGTGATTGGTATAAGCTATCTATAACAGAGTCAGGGGTATATGCTATAGACCAAAGTGTGATAGAGGCTATGGGTCTGAATCCTACTTCAGTAAATCCTGATAGGGTAAGAGTTTTTGGACATTATGGAGGCAGCTTGCCCCTCTTGGCAGGAGATACACCTATTGATGACCTACAAGAGATCCCTGTACTTGTAAATGCTTCTGGGTCTGAATTTGGCGATGGTGATAATATCCTATTTTATGTAGAAGGTATTACTACATGGGATTATGATGAATTTGAGGAGATATTTCTACATCAAAAACATCTATATAGTGATAATAAATACATATTTGTACAAATAAATAGTAGCGTACCTTCCATGAAAGTTCCCAATGGCAATACAGATATGGGTACGCCTACCTCTACCGCAAATACCTATATAGATAGAGCATATATAGAAAATGATTTACAAAATCTCCTCAAATCCGGTGCAGAAAAAATGGGAGAAGAATTTGTCTCTTCCGAAGGAATCAGCTATAACTTCACTTTTAGCAATATAGACAATAGTCCTGCGAAGATACTCATAGCAGCTGCAGCTAGAAGCACTTATTCCAGTTCTAATTTTCAAGTAAATGCCAATAATTTTACTTTAGGTAATTTTAGTATATTGAGAGTGGGCTCATCACAAGAGGATATCTATGCTAATTACGATACCAAACAATTTGCATGGAATAATCCTGCCTCCGGTATAAACGTAAATATACAATACCAAAGACCGGATTTTGATGCGCGTGCTTGGATAGATTATGTAGTAGTTCAAGTGAAGAGAATACTCAAATACGAGGGTATTCCCCTGTACTTTAGGTCTCTACCTACTACTGGGAGCTTGACATCTTTCACTATTAGCAATGCTAATAGTGGACTTGTCTTATTAGATATTACTGATGCCATGCGTCCTAAAAGGTTGGCATTTAATGGCGCTAATTTTATAGATAGCACTACAAGGCATAAGGAATACGTGCTTTTTAGCAATACAAGTAATAAGCCTTCTTTTGTATCAAAGGTTAATAATCAGAATTTGCATGGATTGGCTCAAGTTCCGTATATTATTATTGCACCATCAGTGCTGATGGGTGCAGCCAAGAGCCTTGCTGATTTTCACTTAGCAGAAGATAATATGCCTTCACAGGTGGTAGATATAGAACAAATCTATAATGAATTTTCGGCAGGCTGTAAGGATGTATGTGCTATAAGGAATTTTGCTAAGATGTTTTATGACAGAGCACAGATAGACCCACAAAATTCGCTAAAATATCTCCTGCTCTTTGGTGACGGGAGTTACGATATCCGAAACAATAATCCCTATTACCTACCTATCTATGAAAGCATGGAATCATTAGATCCTATAAAATCATATCCTACAGATGATTTTTTTGCTTGCCTTGATGATATTGAAGGTGCCGATATAAATAATACATTTATTAATAAGCCTGATATTGCGATAGGAAGAATTCCTGCCGACAATATCCAAAAAGCAGAGATAATAATACAAAAAATAAAAGACTATTATGCAAGTTTTGCCTACGGAGATTGGCGAAATCAAGTTAGCTTCCTTGCTGACGACGGTGACGGAGTTACGCATATTGATGATGCCGACAGAGTGGCGCGAATAGTAGAAGACAACTACAAGAATTTTAATGTGGACAAAATATATTGCGATGCATTTGCACAGCAATCCAATGCTGGAGGTGCAAGGTATCCTGATGTAAATAGTGCGCTATCTAAAAAAATTTATAGCGGCACCTTCTTTCTCAATTATGCAGGACATGGTGGCGGTAGGGGGCTGGCTGATGAACAGATACTTACCTATAGCGATATCAATAATTGGCAAAACACATACAAATATCCTATATTCATTACAGCAACATGTGAGTTTACTCGCTATGATGGAGATGATTATGTGGCAGGAGAAAGAATATTATTCAAAGAGAGTGGCGGCGCAATAGGTTTAGTATCTACATCTAGGTTGGTATATGCCAATGAGAACTACGAGACTAATAGAAATCTTGTACAACAGCTAATGACGGCTTCTCAGGGCAGTAGGGTTTCCTTGGGAGAGGTAGTACGGCTAGCAAAAACTTTGACTAACACAAGGGAAGGGAACAGAAAATTTGGACTTTTTGGCGATCCTGCCTTGCAATTGGCTTTTCCCAAGTACAATATAGTGACTACATCTATTAATAGTGTAGCACTGCCCTCTAATCTAGACACACTAAAGGCATTAGAGAAAGTAACTATCACCGCAGAAGTGAGAGATGGCATGAATTCGCTGATGCAAAATTTTGTAGGAACGGCATATACTACAGTTTATGACAAGAGCAGACGAATAAACACCTTACAAAATGACCCAGACTCTAGCCCATATACTTTTAGTCTTAGAAAAAATATCCTCTTCAGAGGTAAAGCTACCGTGGTGGATGGCAAATTCTCCGTAAGTTTTATTGTGCCCAGAGATATAGATTATACCATAGGTCTAGGCAAGATTAGCCATTATGCCTATAGTGATACTGCCGATGCTGTGGGCTACAATTATGATGTATATGTAGGTGGTGTCGCCGATAGTATAGCGCAAGACAATACTCCGCCAAAGATTTCTTTATTTCTGGATGATAAATCTTATGCTTTCGGCTCCATCACGGATAATGAACCCTTGTTGTTAGCAGAATTTTTTGACGAAAATGGTATCAATATTTCAGGAAGTGGTATAGGTCACGATATTACCGCCATAATTGACGAGAACACACAAAATGCAATAGTGCTAAATAATTTTTATGCATCTAAGGATAATAGCTATCAGGAAGGTCTTCTTAATTACCCATTAAGCAAACTAGAAAATGGTAGGCATAGCCTAAGAGTAAGGGCTTTTGACAATTACAACAACTCTGGAGAGGCCTATACCGAATTCATTGTGGAAGAGAATGGGGTACTGGCATTGCATCATGTCTTGAACTACCCCAACCCCTTTACTACTAAAACTGAATTTATTTTTGAGCAAAATAAAATTGGCAGCAACTTAAACGTAAAAATTGATATCTATACCGTTACAGGTAGGCTTGTAAAGTCAATACAACAAGAAATCAATAGTGCAGACAGACAAATAAGAAATATTTTTTGGGATGGAAAGGATGATTTCGGTGATGATTTGGCAAAAGGTATATATATTTACAAAGTATCTGTAAAAGATAATGGTGGACAAAGTGCTCAGGAAATACAAAAATTAGTACTTTTGAGACACTAAGTTTATAAGATTTAATTAATTTTAACGTTACAATATAAAAAAAGTAAGGTGATAAAAAGAAAGATACTGCTCATTATAGGAATCGTAACATCAGGGTGTGCTTATGCCCAAACTCAAAATGACGTCGGCAGGATAAATACTGTTACTACGGCGGTACCCTTTTTGAGAATAAACCCCGACGCACGTTCAGGAGGTATGGGTGATGCTGGAATTGCTACCTCTGCCGATGCTAATGCTACCTTCTTTAATCCTGCTAAGCTGGTTTTTTCTGACAAGAAGCTAGGTTTGAGCTTGGATTATGCTCCTTGGTTGAGAAACTTAGGAATCACAGATATATTTATCACCCATTTTGCCGGATATTACAAATTGGATGACTATCAGGCTTTGCATACTTCTTTCAAATTCTTTTCCCTAGGAAATATCACCTTCACTGACTATCTCGGAAATATCAATGGACAGTTCAATCCTAGAGAAATGGCTTTGGATGTGGGCTACAACAGAAAGTTAGGCAAGTACGTAGGTCTAGGAGTAGGTTTGCGATATATATATTCCAATCTCGCCTCAGGGCAGCAAGTGGATAATACACCTATAAAGGCAGGACATGCTATAGGTTCGGATATATCTTTTGCTTTTGAAAAACCCATAAGCATGAAAGGTGACAAGAGCAGCATAATTTCTACCGGATTGGCGATAACAAATATAGGATCTAAAATTTCTTATACTTCGGATGCCCTCGAAAAAGACTATATCCCTACCAATTTAGGAATAGGTGCAGGGTATAGATTTATGCCTAATAAGAGCAATGAAGTTGGCATCTATGCCGATATCAATAAGCTGATGGTGCCTACGCCAGACACTATAGATAGCGACAATAATGGTGTCTTAGACTTTAAAGAGAAATCTCCTATAGGCGGTATGTTTTCGTCTTTTGCAGATGCACCTGGCGGAGCTAAGGAAGAGTTCAAAGAATTTATGTACAGTGCAGGACTTGAATATTGGTATGACAAGCAATTTGGTGCAAGAGTAGGGTATTTCCATGAAGCAACAACCAAGGGCAATAGAAAGTATTTTACCGCAGGTGTGAGTGTAAAATATAGTGTATTCGGACTGGACTTCTCTTATCTAGTGCCTACCTCCAATAGAAGAAATCCTTTGGACAATACCTTTAGATTCTCTCTGAAATTCGACTTCAATAGTATAGGCAAAAAAGATTCCTCTGCCCCCGAAGAAATGGGGACAGTGCCTACGGAAGAACAGTAATTACTATGAGTAGGGGCAAAAACATAAGTGTCACCCTTACCGCACTTCTGCAAATATTTACAGGATGCATGCACGCAATAAGTCTGTTTGTTACACAGCACCCTACAAATGATACCGAGCGTAAGTTGCTGCACCTCATGCAGCACCACAACATGGATATGGGCTATGGCTTCCATACGACCATGTACAGACTGACTTGGGGGCTTAGCGCTTGTTTTACCCTATTATATTTATTTGCAGGATGTACAAACCTCCTTATCACACCACAATTAGGCAATCCTTTATATAGAAAAATTTGCCTTTTACAAGTAGGTGTCTTTGGAACTGCCTTTGCCATAATGGCTACTCATGCCTTCCTGCCTCCCATTGTGTGTACAGGACTGGTATTGCTGGGATTACTAGTGATGCTTATTTTTTCATTTAAAAAATAATTAGTGCGTTTTATAGAGAAAATTGCCTTAGAAGGTGGGCAGGTAACACTTACGCCATTGGAATTACACCACAAAGATGCCTTACTTTCTGCTGCTGCCGACGGGGAACTTTGGAGGCTGTGGTACACATCCGTTCCCAGTAGCGAGAATATAGACGAATATATCGGCACTGCCATATCAGAATTTTCCAATGCTACGGGTTTGGCATTTGCTATTATAGACAAAAGCAATAATAGCGTAATAGGGACTACGCGATATACCAATACCTTCCCGCAGGACAGAAGACTGGAAATTGGGTACACATGGTATGCTAAAAGTTACCAAAGAACGGGTATCAATACGAAATGTAAATACTTGTTGCTATGTCATGCTTTTGAGCAGCTCCATTGTATTGCAGTAGAATTCAGGACACACCGTTACAATTTTGCCTCCAGAAATGCTATTTTGAGGCTAGGGGCGATACAGGATGGCATCTTGCGCAGCCACAAATTAATGAAAGATAACTCCAAAAGAGATACCGTAGTATTTTCTATTACTGCTGAGGAATGGCCAACATGCAAGACCCATCTGGAATATCTGATGTATAATAAATATAGGGATAGAGGGTGAAAGAAAAAGAATTATTGGGATATATAGAAAAAGTGAAATCACTGAATCCAAACTCCGAATAATGGAATCCCTTTTAATACGCTTGCATATAATAAAATAATGATTTATATTCTTGAGGGAAGCGAGCCCTGTCCATATATTTTGATGGAAATAATATCTTGTTCCTATGATTACAGAATAGCAATATTTGACCCGAATCCAGATAGATAATATACTAAAATTCTTGTCAAGTACTTCGAGTTATGGGAATATGGATTAATCCACATTTTGAAATTGTTTTTTATCTAACCAATTTCAAAACTCATCAGATATACATCCTTTTCAGACTGTAATTATTGAATTAGCGATTTGTGTCTATTCGCAGTAACTCATAAGGTGATAAACGCTAATACCAATGAAAGAAATGCTATAATAGCATTTACAAAAAATGGTAGTAAGGCAATTGGACAGCGCTATAAGGAGTTAGACTTTTATTATGGAAGGATAAATAGAGAAGTTATTATTGAGTGCGGTTCTCCTATCTTATTATTTCTTCATCTCATTTTCCAAGGTTCTTTTGTAGGGATAAAAGTCCACTTGTATGGTATGTCGGGCAGAGCGAAAATATCGAGATTGCAATTCCTTATTGTCTCTATGTATATGGCTATACATCTGTGCTGTTGAGGGCAGCTTTGTTGTTCTGTTAATTACCTTTGCCACCCACTTGCATTGCAATTCTGAAAGCGGCATTATTGCTCCTAGGGGTTGTATGAGTCCTATGAAATACAGACCCTCGTGTTCGGGATGTACTACCTTGTGGTACAATGGCAGTACATTGTCTTTTACTTTTACTAGAGCGCTGTCTATGAAGGGAAATTCAATATTATATCCAGTGGCATAAATGATTACATCATATACTGCGCAGCTGCCGTCGGTAAAATATACCTTCTTATCATCAAATCTTTCAATATTCGGTTTGACGATAATCTTTCCATGTCCTGCCTTGTTGAGTAATTCCTGAGATATGGTAGGATGTTCTGAGAGAATGGGACGCTTAGGCGTGGGGATGCCATAATTGTCCTGTCTGCCGACATTGAGTAGCAATGCCGACAAGAGGGCGGCACGCTGAATGGCGAGAGGCATAAATGATAAAGGAGGCTTAGAAATATGGTCGGTAGGAACGCCAAACATATATTTGGGGACGATATAAGCACCACTTCTTGTAGATATGCTTACAGGTGCTGCGACATTGGACAACTCACAGGCAATATCTACGGCAGAATTGCCTATGCCTACTACAAGCACTTTTTTCCCTTCAAATCCTTCCATAGACTTGTATTCATGGGCATGTAATGTCTCGCCACTAAAATGCCCCGGAAAATTGGCATATTTGGGAGACCAATGGTGTCCACTACAAACTAATATAGATGAAAATATTTCCGTACCAAATTTCTCTGTCTTTACCTCGTAGGCACCATCAGTTCTTCTACTTACATGTAGGACTTGTGTATTACAATGTATATATTTTCTTATATTAAAATGATTTACATAATCTTCAAAATACTGATATATCAAACTATGATGTGGGTAGTCGGGGTAGGTTTCTGGCATGGGAAAGTCACTATATGACATCATTTGCTTAGAAGTATTGATGTGCAAGGATTTATATATGGATGACATTCCGTTGTCGTTGCCATAGAGCCATAGTCCCCCTATTTTAGAGCCTTTCTCGTATGCTACTACCTCTATGCCTGCCTCCACCAAGGTTTTTACTGCTGTAATGCCTGAAGCACCCGTGCCAATAACACAAACTTTCTTTGCCATAAGAAAAAATATAATATCTTAGTATCTATACAATATTACAAAGAATGAAAGACTTTTTGGGTAAAACATTTTTTCTTACAGGCGCCGCCAGCGGCATAGGGAAACATCTATCCGAGCTTCTCTATAGCAGGAATGGCAGTATAATAATAACTGATATACGTACAGATAATATCCATGATTACACTACATCTTGGGATGAGTGTAGATATATGATTGTGCAGATGGACGTATCTGAGAAGGAGAGTTGGAGAAATGCCCTGAATAAGGGCTTGGAGAAATTTGAAAATATAGATTGTGTTATCAATGCTGCGGGAATTATAGAGCCGGGATATATATATAATACGTCTTTTGATTTTATTGAAAAAACTATAGATGTAAATCTGAAAGGCACCATGTATGGGAGCAAAATTTTTGCCGATTATTTCGTCGGCAGAGGTAGTGGACATATCATCAACTTTGGTTCTCTGGCGGCTTTGGCGGCAGTACCGGGCCTCAACACCTATTCTGCTTCCAAGTTTGGGGTAAGAGGTTTCACCCTTGCTATAGCACAGGAATTGGAAGAAAAGGGCGTAGCAGTATCCCTTATATGTCCAGATGCGGTGAAGACAAAGATGCTGGACTACCAAAAAGATAAAATCGAAGCGGCTCTTACCTTTTCGGGTACTAGACCCTTATCGGTAGAGGAAGTAGGTAAAAGTGTTTTAGAGCTTATAAGAACTAGAAATAGAGAGTTGTGGCTTCCTACCCATAGAGGTATCACGGCGGTAGTAAGTACTTTCGCTCCATCTATAGCCAAATTTTTAAGTAAAATGCTTATGCAGAAAGGGATGAAAAATCAACAATCATGGTAGAGGGATTTTTCTTTTTATCATAATAAAGTATATGGATAATAGGAGTAGTATAGAGCCAAGGGTGGTAATAGCTAATACATACCACACATTAGGCATGCTATAATATGAACTTTTATGGTTGCCATAGCATATAAATCCTGCCCAATAGTAAGGATTTGCGCCTAGTCTTCCTACAGACTTCAGATATTCTTTTTTGGAGATGGACAAGGCCTCGTATGGATGCTTGCGCTTGCTAAGGTAGAAATACATTCTGTCCATAATCTTAGTAGTGCTTTGGTCATTTGCCGACCATAGAGAAAATACGAGATCTTGGCAATGCCTACTATTGAAGGCTCCCGCAATACTGGCAATGCCTTCCCCTCGGCATAATTTTCCTACACCGGAATTACAGGTACTGAGCACAGCAAGATTGGTAATAAGGGGTGCTTCAAAGACTTCATACATATATAGCCTTGTCGTCTCTGCTGGCATAGAATCTTTATTGTATAGCTGAAAATAGCTGTTTAATGGATTCATCGTATCTATATGGGTATGTGTGGCGATATGTAAAATTTTATCTTCTGCTATAGATTTTAGGGCATTAGATTTATTTGCATATTGGTAAGTATAATTATTGGATTTAAAATATTTGGTGATGGATACAAGTTCATTTATTGTATTGGGCAATTCTTGCCAAGGGCTATTAAACTTTACAGGGGCTATAGCCGAGAGTTCGTTTTTGAAAATCTTATTGTGGTGTGAGTTCTTGAAATATAATGTAGCGGAGCTATTATAAACTGTAGGAGCAAAGGTATGAAACTTCCTATATTGCAAGTATTCGGAAGTACAAGATAGTAATTGTGGATCTGGAACTACTATTATCTTCCTAATAGCATGAATATCATTGAGGGGCATAAGGATATTGCCTATCTCACCAAATATCTCACCAATACTGTCAGGAGAATATGTTCTTAATTGTTCATTAATTTTGTAAACAACTGGTAAAATTTTCTCATTCGATGTCTTTTGCAGTTTTACAGACTCATTAGTAATAGTAAAAACATAGGTGAAGTCGTCTGTAACGGTATAGTGCAAGAGGGTCTCACTATTCTTTAGCTTTCTTTGGGTTTTTTGCAAAGAAATCAATGACTCTCCATAGCGAAGGTGATAGTATTCCGGGATTTTCTGTTCTAGCTCTGATTGAAATCTCTTTTTCTCTTTTAGTAATTTAGCTAATTGTAATTGTAAGCTGTCTGACTTTACAGTATGGGAAGATTCGGAAGACATTAATATCCTACAGTAATTTATCTTTTTTGAGAGCGCATTTTCTTCCTCCAAAGTCTTTAGACTTACTTTGTTCTTGAAGAGTATGTCTTCTTTTAAAAATTGATGGAGTAATAAGGTGGCCTTATTATTTTCAGCAAAATAATAAGCATCCGAAAGATATTTCTTCTCTCTGCTGATTTGGTATAGAGTATTTGCCGTTTCGATACCGCCATAGTTACATATAGTGTATTGCTCAGTGATGTCTAACTTCAAATCGTCATAAGCATAATTGCTACGAAGTTTTTTTAGAATATATGTAGCTCTGTAATAATGTTGCAATGCATATTGTAAAAGCCGTACATTCTTGCTCTTAGCATATAACTCTTGTAAAAGCTGTGCCTTTAAGAGTATAGCTTGTAAATATTCTTCATCAAATACTATGCTGTCTAATGAAATAGTAGTGATTTTTGCTATTGATAGGTTTTTATATGAGCAGTTTTGTAGTGCTTTATTTACCTGTTGGAAGCAGATAAGATATTTCTTTTCCTTTAATGCATTAGAGGCAAGTCTATAATGGGCGAGGGATTTATAACTATGGGTATTGCTAAAAATAGTGTAGTAAATATTTAATGCAGTATTTGCCGCAATATTGGACAGGGAATAATCTTTTTGGTCAGAATATACATCTGCCATCATCAGATATACATCTGCCTTTCTTATCGTATTGGTTTCCGTGGAGACATTGTATTCTATCTTTAAAGCATCGGTCAGCAAGCCTAATGATTTTTCATATTCCTTGCGCTTCAGATAGAGACTTGCCATATCTGTGTAGAGAATGCTCATCAGGTGGTGGTTTGTATTAAAACTATTCTTGCGAAGCAGATAAGACTTGTCAAACTGCTCTTGAGCTACATCATAGTTTTTCATAGCCGTATATACTAGTCCTAAGTTTTGGTATCCCCATGCTATATCAGGATGTCCTATTCCGAAGAACTTTTTTGTAATTTCTATATCTTTATTATAATAGTAGATGGCGGTCTCATAGTTCTTTAGCATATATTCATTATAGCCCAAAGCACCCAATATTTCTGCTTTCAGAGAATATTCCACCTTGTAATGTTCTAAGTTTTTGTAGGCTTTGAGGTAGCAGTCTCTAGCTTTGCGGTGGTCGGAAAGGGATTCGTAGTAGATACCATAGTTGTAATATACCCTGCTGAGAAAGTGATTGCCGTAACGGAAAAATTCTTTCCCTGTTACTAGGGCTTTGTTGAGGAAAAAGGCTGCACTATCATTGAAAGATTTTAAATAATACGCCATACCCAATGTGTTATATAGCTGAGCTATGGATGCTGAATCCTGATTGGCAGTATGTACAATATTTGTCCATGAAATACCTTTCTTGGCATACGTGATAGCCTTATCAAATTCGTCTCTTACAAAGGCGAGATCAGCAAAATATCTGTAGTCTGTAGTAAAGTTGAGTTTCAGATTACGTTTCTTATCTATATCAAATGCTTTTTTATAATATGATTCCGCTTCATTGAGATGCATTAACTTTCTAGCATTCATACCTTTATACAGATAATAATCTCGCTCGTAGTTAAAGTCTTCATACCTGCCTTTTACGATAGGATATATGTCTTCTAAATGTCTCTCTGCATCATTGATTTTTCCCATAGTCTGATAACACTCTATCAGCAATAAGGAATATTGTATATAGTCATTGGCGGGGATGGTCTTGCTTTTCAAACTTTCCTGTAGGCTGTCTATGAGTATGTTGTAGTTACCCTGACGATAAAGTTCATAGAAAGAATTTTTGATATTGTGACCAAAAGAGAGGTGGATGGATACCATAAAAAATCCCACTAGTATTATATACTTTTTCAATGCCAAGTTTATATTTTTTTTAATTACAGTACATTATGTCAAAAATAAGGAATATTGATAAGCGATATGGATAAATTTGTATTATGCAAAAAAATATTGCCATATTGGCGGGTGACGGCATAGGTCCCGAAGTAATAGCAGAAGCCATAAAAGCACTAAAAGCTGTAGAGCAGAAATTTGGTGTTAATTTCTCTTACAAATATGCCCTTATAGGTGCTGCTGCCATAGATGATTGCGGTGTCCCCTATCCCGATGCCACCCACGAGATATGTCTTCATGCCGATGCCATACTTTTTGGCGCAATTGGAGATCCTAAGTATGACAATGACCCTCATGCCAAGGTACGCCCTGAGCAGGGACTGCTGAAAATGCGTAGTGCCCTAGGGCTATATGCCAATATCCGTCCGGTGAAGACCTTTGATGCTCTCATCTCGACATCACCATTACGTGAAGATCGTGTACGTGGTGCGGATATGGTAGTGGTACGAGAGCTTATCAGCGGCATCTATTTTGGCAAGCCTCGTGGGAGAAGTGAAGATGGGCAGTACGCCTATGATACTTGCGTATATACTCGTGAAGAGATATTACGTATCACAGAGATGGCCTTTGCGATGGCAAAGAATAGGAGAAAAAAAGTAACCCTCCTAGATAAAGCCAATGTGTTGGCTACCTCCAGGTTGTGGCGTGAGGTAGTCACTGAATATGCCAAGCAGCATCCCGAAATTACTTTGGAATGTGGCTATATTGATAGTGCCGCTATGGAAATAATCACCAAGCCCACGAAATTTGATGTGATACTTACAGAAAACATGTTTGGAGACATCATATCTGATGAGGCTTCTGTAATCACCGGCTCTTTGGGACTGCTGCCGTCGGCATCGCTGGGTGGTAAGATAGGTCTGTATGAGCCTATACATGGGTCATATCCTCAGGCAAAAGGCAAAAATATTGCCAACCCTATGGCTACAATATTATCTGCTGCAATGATGCTAGACTATTCCTTTGGCATGGTAGAGGCAGCACGAAGAGTAGAGGCAGCGGTAGAAAGAGCCATAAATGAAGGCTTCACTACCGAGGATATCAACAGTGGCACGTATGGTACAGATGTGGTAGGCAGCAAGATTGCAGCATATATCTTGGAGTAGAGCGACTAGTGCTGCATGAACCGGAAACGACCTTTGTTTTCTGCTGGAAACGACAGAAATTCCTAGTTGGTAATTACTGTTTCTATCTCTGAGACACTCAATTAAACTTGGAGGTGATTTTCGTCATTCATCTGTCCTAATTACCCGATTTTTATACCACATATAATGCCTAAGAATCTTTTTAGATGCTCCATTATTTGGTGACTGAAAAAAGATATTCTACCTTATGGTGTACAATGTTATATATACCTCATGACTTTCATTTAAGGACTCACTATATTTATTACAGTCTAAAAAAGCAGCCACTTTCAATAGAATATATTGGAAAAGAAAAAAAGGGTATAGTTTTTCAAAAAATCAATATCAATAAACTACAAAAGTTCCTGCTACTATTTCGGTCGTATCCCAATCTTTCCTTCGTCCAATTCTAAATTATTGATTAGGCAAAGACCCTAGCAGTATTATTGTCTTACTTATTACCCCCTTATTTGCAAAGGACGTATATTGAAAATTTGTAAATGGATGCACAATGGTGCTATTTTAAAAACTGTTGGACAGAAAGTGCTTCATATAGGTATTTTATACGATCAAATCTACTAATATTATTTCTAAGCCAAGTATCCTGTACTATGTACTCTATACTCCAAGTATCTACTGCTAGGGAGGACGCAGTATATATTTTTTAATGCAGAGAAAAATTCTTAGTTTAGCCATTCATGGAAGTGAGTGCATACTATACAGAAGAAGAGCGCAAAAACTTATCGAAAGAATATCGGGGACTGATGCAAATCCTGAAGCCTCGTATAAAGCCTGGTGATGATAAGCGTGTGCGTCTTGCCTTTGAACTTGCTGTAGATGCCCACAAAGAGCAGCGGAGAAAATCAGGAGAGCCTTATATCTTCCACCCTATAGCCGTAGCGCGTATAGTAGCCGAGGACTTGAATCTCGGTGCCACATCTGTAATTTGCGCCCTCCTTCATGACACCGTAGAGGACACGGACTTATCCCTCCATGCTATAAAGAAAGAGTTTGGTGATAGAGTCGCCAAGATTATAGATGGACTGACTAAGATTAGTAAAATATCCCATCAGACAGAATCTATACAAGCGGAAAACTTCAGAAAGTTACTCATTACCTTATCTGACGACATACGTGTAATATTGATAAAAGTGGCTGACAGGCTACATAATATGCGCACCCTAGATGCCGTTCCGCGAAAAAATCAGCTCAAAATTTCGTCCGAGACGATATACTTATATGCCCCACTTGCACATCGACTTGGTCTCTATGCCATAAAAGGTGAGTTGGAAGACCTCGCCATGAAATATACCGAAACTGAAAAATATAAGGAAATAGCAGCACAACTCAATAGTACAAAAAAAGATCGTAATAAGTTCATCGTGGACTTTATAAGACCCCTAGAAGATGAGTTTCAGCGGCTGGGGATACAAGCAAAGATATTTGGTCGTCCTAAGTCAATATCTTCCATCTGGACAAAGATGCGCAAGCAAGATGTATCCTTCGAGCAGGTATATGACAAATTTGCTATCAGGATAATATTGCTAGGGCTTCCTTATGAGCAAGAGAAATCGGAATGTTGGCGCGTATATGCTATCATTACCGACAAATACAAACCCGACCAAAAACGTACCCGCGACTGGATAACTATACCCAAGCCCAATGGTTATGAATCCTTACACACTACTGTAATGAGTGATATAGGAAAGTGGGTAGAAGTACAGATTAGGACGGAGCGCATGGATGCCATTGCAGAGAAGGGTGTGGCGGCACACTTCAAATACAAAGAAAGTAAAGGCAAAATATCTCATGAGGACATCTTCGAAAACTGGCTCATGCAGGTGCGAGAATTTTTGCGCACCAATGAGGGCAATCCCATAGAATTTGTAGATGACTTTAAAACAGAGTTTATAAGCAAAGAGATTTACACCTTCACACCCACCGGAGAGATGCGTATGCTTCCTAAAGGTGTTACGGCGCTAGACTTTGCATATAGTATCCATACTAAGATCGGCGACACATGCCTAGGGGCAAAAGTGAATGGAAAGCTAGTGGCCATAAGCTATGTACTCCAAAATGGGGATCAGGTAGAAATCATCACCTCCAAGAAGCAGAAGCCCACAGAAGACTGGCTCAACTATGTAACTACCTCGCGATCTAGAGATAAAATCAAGAACGCCCTAAGAGAAGAAAAGCGCATAGTATCAGAAGACGGAAAAGCTATCTTGGAAAGAAAATTTAAGCAGCTAAAAATAAATTTTTCGCAAGAAAATATCACCCTACTCTTACATTTTTATAAAGCACCCAGCTCCTTAGATTTATTTTATGATATAGCCCAAAACAAACTAGATCTTAACCAAATTAAAGGATTTAAAAATACAGGAGGAACACTAGAAGTAGTGAAGTCGGAGAAGAAGACTCCTCAGCCAGCAGCAGAACCCTCGCCCACACAGATTGACAAAAATACTGAACTCATCATATTTGGGGAAAATTCTAAGCTCATTCCTTATGAGTTCGCTCAATGTTGCAATCCTATACAGGGAGACGACATTATAGGCTTTTTGTCTGTAAATGGTATGATAAAAATTCATAGAACAGGATGCAAAAATATCATCAACCTGATGTCTAAATATGGTTACAGAATCGTAAAAACAAAATGGACGTCTCAAGAAACACCAAAATTACTAAGCACAATATTTATAAATGGACTGGACGACATAGGCATCATACACAATATCACCAACGTAATATCCAAAGATATGCACCTGAATATGAAGTCTATGGCACTAGAATCCCATGACGGGATTTTTGATGGAAAATTTACTGTCTTTGTAAAAAATCAATTAGAGCTAAATGCACTATTGGACAGACTCAAATCCATAGAAGGTATAAACTCTGTCTTCAGGATGGAGGCGGAATAATCCTTTTAATTTATTTCTTCTTACCTTTGTAGGATGCAGTCTTCTGCCGAGCAAAAAATATTTGAAGAAGCCAGAGCTATCTTTACCGAATATCTTGACACGCATAAGCAGCGTCGCACCCCAGAGCGTTTCAAGATTTTGGAAGAAATTTACAAACGCAATACTCACTTTGACGCTGAGGAGTTATATATATTCTTAAAATCCAACAACTTCAATATCAGCAGGGCTACAGTATATAATACACTAGAATTATTGGTAAATAGTGAGCTCATAACAAAGCACCAGTTTGGACAAGGATATGCCCAATACGAAAAGAGCTATGGCAGCAGACAACATGATCATATCATCTGCTTGCAATGTGGACGAGTAATGGAATTCTGCGACCCTCGTATCCATACTATCACTTCTGACATGGAAAATATTTTCGGCATGAAGATGAAATCACATGCCATGACCCTTTTTGCCGAAGGCTGTGGTGAATTTTGTAAACATATACGTTAAGTAACTTTTGTTTTCTATTATTTTTTTTATCTTTAAAATATTATAAGATAAGATGAAGAAAACAATGGTATTGCTATTCAAAGCCCTCTTAGTCATAGTCTTGTTGACTATAATATATTTTGGCGGCAGCATCCTCTTCGCTATGATTACCAATTATAGCCCCAAGAAATCAAGTGAAGCAGAGACTAAGATACCTCTACAGCCTATAAAGAATAGGGAGACCATCTCTGATACCATCACACTATTTTCGTGGAATATCGGCTATGCAGGGCTAGGCAAAGAGTCGGACTTCTTCTACGACGGCGGTAAGATGGTGCGTCCATCCCAGTCTGTTTCAGAAAAAAATCTTAGGGGCATCTTAGAACAGATAAGTCAATTCCATAACGCCGATGCCGACTTTATCTTACTGCAAGAAGTAGATATCTGTTCCAAGCGCAGCTATCGCACTCACCAATGGGAGAAGATAGCCGAAATCCTTCCGGAATATGGGAGCAATTTTGGCAAAAATTATGATGTAAAATATATTCCCATACCCCCCTTAGAGCCTATGGGCAAAGCTTTGGGAGGGATTATCACCTTCTATAAATCCACACCATCTTCTACGCCTATACGATTTTCCTTCCCTGCCAACTTTTCCTTCCCCAAAGGGCTATTCTTCCTCGACAGGTGCTTTACCTTACAAAGGTTCGCATATAAGGGCAAAGAGTTAGTACTCATCAACACACACAACTCTGCCTATGACGGAGGTACGCTAAAAAAAGAAGAAATGGCCTATTTCCATGATTTCCTTACCTCAGAATACGATAAAGGCAATTATGTCATAGCTGGTGGCGACTGGAATCAGATTCCTCCCGGCTATAAGCCTTTACTACCGGCAGGAGAGAGCGGCTATGAGGAAACGCCTATACCTGAAGGCTATCTTCCACAAGGGTGGACATGGGCTTATGACGGTAAGACTGCAACCAACCGCAAAGTGGACTTCCCCTACGAAGCGGGAAAAACTTACACTACTGTGATAGACTTCTTCTTGCTGTCGCCCAATGTGTCTTTAATAGATGTAAAAGGTATCGCCAATGGTTTTGAACATAGCGACCATCAACCTGTAAGTATGAAAGTAATGTTACAATAATTTGGGGATGAGCGCCGAAACCCTCTTTTTATATTCTTGATATTCTGGATTAGCGGCATATTTTTTTTCCAATAATGGAACTCCCGAAACCTTAGTCAATAATAAAGTCATCACTATGGGGCTGATGAGAGAGAGATACCATCTGGCACATCCTGCTGACAGCAAAAATATACCCCACCACATTAATATTTCACCGAAATAATTGGGATGGCGAGATTTGTTCCACAATCCGGATTGAATAAATTTCCCTTTGTTGGCAGGATCTTTGGCAAATAGATACTTCTGCCTATCTCCTACCGCCTCAAAATAAAAGCCTATAGCCCAAACTATTATGCCCAAAGCATCTAAAAGGGTGAAAGGAGGCGTGCTAAAATTTTGTATGTGCAATATAGGAAGTGCGATAATAAACATAATGAAGCCCTGCAACATAAAAACTTGGAAGAAGGCATAAACCCTTGCCTTGCCTCCCCAATTTTTTCTCATCTCTACATATCTAAAATCCTCAGGTTTCCCTTTATTTCTTTTGTAAATGAAGATACTGAGGCGCAAACCCCATACGAGTACCAAAAGTAATGTTACGCCCTTTCTGACATCATAGTCTTCTGCCCACAGGAATGAATTGGCGGCGAGGATACAAAAGCCCAAGCCCCAAAAAATATCTACGATGCTATTATCTCCTTTTCGCTGAGCGACAAAATATAGGATGGTCATCATCACGATGATAATCAATGGATATAACCAATAGATGTTAGATTGCATAAATAAATATATGGTTTTTTCGATAAACGCAAGAACTACTTAGAAGTTTTAGTTTTCTTAGTATCTATCGCAACAGAAAGTTGGGGACTTAGAGGTACTATACGAGCAAGTTCATCTTTTACCGTCTCAAAGTATTGAAGGTATGACTTTACAAAAACACTATCTGTGGGCTTTACAAATTTTAGATTTTCTCTATACGGATCTACTTGCTTGCCATTTTTCCAAAATCTATAACACACATGCGGTCCTGTTGCCAATCCAGTTGCCCCTACAAACCCTATAACTTCTCCTTGCTTCACTTGCTTGCCAGACTTTATATTCTTCCCTATTCTACACATGTGCAAGTATTGCGTAGTATAGGTGTTGTCATGTTTTATCTTGACATAGTTGCCATTGTATTGCTTGTATCCTGCTTCTACTATTACTCCGGGAGCGGTAGCCAAGATAGGCGTATTGTAAGGAGCAGCATAGTCAGTACCCAAGTGTGCTTTTACTTCTTTTAGAACGGGATGTAATCTCTTTAGGTTAAATTTAGAAGCTACTCTCCCAAATTGTAGAGGCATTTCAAGAAAACATCTCTTGAGGTTCTGTGCTTCGTCATCAAAGTACTGATAGGCAGTATCCTGCCGGTAGCGATAGCCTACAGCATAATAAGATGCTGTCTTCTGACTTACGGCACAGGCTTTGATTTGTAAGGGTGTTGGGGCTTCAAAAGGTTCAAATCGCTCTTCGTAAATAATCCTGATCGTATCGCCTTCTCTCAGCCTATAGAAGTCAAATGCAGTAGCGTATATAGTGCCTAACTGACTTTTTATAGACTTTGGTATATCCAGATAGTCTAGGGTCTTGTCTAGAGAGCCCTCTATTATCCCACATACTTTTCGTGTTTCTACAGTTACAGGAACACTATCCGTACGCACTACGACACTATCGCTATTTTGGAAGATGAGATACTTGCCGGGATTAGTCTTGTATGCTATAAAAACGATTTCATCTTCAGCATTCACGAAACGCAAATATTTAGACCCTTCATTTAGCTTTTGAGGATTAAAAAATATCCGTGTCTGATTGAGGATTCTATCTGTTGCGTGTGTAGAGAACTTATTTGCCCTTAATATATCTTTGAGCTTTTCTTTTTTCTGTGTGGAGGAAAATTGAATATGTAATGTATCCGTACGAATGCCAAACATATATACTTGTTCGTTGCAAGGTGCCACATGCACAGGTGCATATACCGAGGCATTATTGTCTTTACTATCGAACAATTTGATATTGTCCAATCCTAAGACAAACAGTAATGAAGACAAAATACTAAGTATTACTTTTGGCATCGAAATGCAAAAGTAATATAATCAACCTATTACAATCAATGACTATATATTAACTAATGTTAAAAGACTACTCATCCAGCCTATTTGCTAGACCAAATTCTTTGCGATAGACCTTTTTTTTACCTTCGGTGTCGAAGATTTCTAAAACTACATAGTATAATCCTATCCTTCCCTTTTCGGAAGAATCTGCTACTCCATCCCAGATTGTAGAGCCAGATTGCGGGAGTAATTCATTTTTATAGACTTGCTTCACTATCTTCCCGAAAGTATTGACAACATACATATTCGCTATATATGAGGGCTTGTCCAGGCTATAAGAAATATTTAAGATATCGTCATAGCCATCCTGATCTGGAGAGAATACCTTTGGATATACGGATAATGCCTCATCGCCTATAGGCTGAGCTACGGTAGAATTCATACCTGTAGGTGTCCCGAATCCTACCGTTCGTGAGGCAGAATACCAATTTTTCGCATCTTCCGAAGGAATATTAGCGTTTAATCTTTCTAGTGCTACGCCATCTTTGATGTCCAAAAGTTGGAAATGCCAGTCATCATAATAGTGTACCTTATCTAATACTATATCGTCGTCTCTAAGCAAGAGGATTACACCTTCATCATCGGGATAATTGGGCATACCGCCAATATCCGTGATAGCATTTGGATTAGGCACAGCATATTGTGATTTTACTTTAGCGGCACTTTCTGTAAGCACAAAATAGCTTTTGGGGGGAATAATAAATCCCGTATTTGCCATATTTGAAAAGTCGCTAACGACTGTAGGTGTTTGAGGATCTGCTTCAGCAATAATCATTTCGTCTAGCAACAAGTATTTTGAAGATTGATTATATAGTTCTACATAATCTACGCCATCAGATCTAGGGTTAAAAAGTATCTCATTAATAACAATATCGCCAAGTTCTACACCCTGTGTTGCTCCTAGTGTGAGTGTATTAAAACCTTCTTTTATGGTATTGTCAGCACAGTCGCCGGCATTAGTGATGGTAAGTTTGTATTGAATGCCCGTAAGTAATGGGGTATTTATTTCAAACTGTATGGAGGAGCATCTAGGCAGGATAGGCATAGCTTTAACAACTCCTATGCCATTATCTATCACAAATTGCGCTGAAGTAATGGCATTAGGATTATATTTTTCATTAAAATTTACTTGATAGGTGCTGTCATTAATTTTAATAAGGGACGATGCTTCTATTGAAGATATGTCGGGATTCACATCTTCTACACTATTGACGGATGCAGGGGTGCCGCCACTACTATTTACTGAGGCTGTCCAATTGGAAGACCCTACACAAGGATAGTCTGTATCTATCATCTCCAAAGCCCAGCCTCCATTGGCTTTGGTAGCACTGCCATACCATTCTGCACGAAATTCTATATTAAAAACAAGATCATCGTTTACATTATAAAGGCTCAATATCTCTTCATCATTATTTATGGAAGGAAAGTTCGATACCGCAATTTTTTTGGCTAAAGATGTGAAATAGGCCTCATTATTTTTATTATAAACAATCACATATTCGCCTGGCAACAAAATGTGCTC
The DNA here is from genome assembly GCA_044227665.1 of Chitinophagales bacterium. GTDB lineage: Bacteria > Bacteroidota > Bacteroidia > Chitinophagales > JADIYW01 > JBGAWK01. Next base: position 70,660 of record JBGAWK010000003.1, on the reverse strand, counting down.
ATCTAATGCAGCAGAAGAGGACGTGCCATCTTCTACTACACATCCTTTAAGATTTAAAACTTTAGTGGAATTGTTATATAACTCTATGTATTCTGCTTGTGGCAAACCAACTGGGGGAACAGGATTGGCAAGAAACTCCGTAATTATTAGTTCATTAAAGGCGGGAATATTGCCTATGGCAAAGGCAATCGTCAAAGGTGTGGCAGAAATATTTCCAGAACAATCAGGAACATTTTTTGCTGTAAGCGTATATACAGTATTGGTATCTAAGGTAGAAACGGTGATGATTACTGCTGATTTGTCTGCATTGTCGAAAGATGTACCCAGTATCGCAATGCCATTATTAATAGTATAATTAGTCAATTGTAAGGCAACCATATCCAAAGGTTCGTCAAATAGAACAGATATTGCATTATTATTAATGATATTAACCTTTGCAATACTTGGGGGAATATTGTCCTGAGTATTGTCATAGACACTATTTTGTATGCCGGGGGTTCCTCCATCATTATCCGTGCTTGCTTTCCAGTTTCTTTTATTATTACATACTGCAAAAGGATTTATCTGTTCAATACTATAGCCACCATCATCTCTGCTAGCATCAGCGTACCAAGTCTCGTCATAGAAGAAGGCATCTATCCTTTGATTGTTTTGATCTATGATAACGACACTATCGCCACCTGTATTGTCAAAACTTGGAAATGTAACGAAAGGTATAACTTTGCCATAAGCAGCGAGAGTGGCACTATCTCCCGATTTACAAAGTATATGATAAGTATTGGGCAGTAACACTACAGCAGGAAAATTATATAGCGTAACGCCTTCATTTTTTAGTTTCCAGTTTTGTGTATAAAATACTGTACTGCTTTTATTGAAAATCTCAATGTATTCTACTTCTGGAAGACCTACTACTGGAGAGGGGTCAGCCATTATTTCATTTACAACTACATCACCTTCAAGGGGAATATTAATCACTCTATATACAAATGGAACAGATACGGCAGGTGAAATGGTGTTGTTCTTTAAGTCTCTTACCCCTACAATATTTAATTCGTATTGAATAAATGGTGAGAATGTACTCGCAAAATCAAGTGTGACCAAATTATTCAAAACATCATCTAATACTGCTGAACTAGCTACTCCAATACTGGAAACACTATAATTTGTCAGCGTTTCAGCAGAAATCTTATTTATATCTTCCGAAAAGTAAATTTTCAAGGTATTATTATCCACAGCAACGACAGAATCTATAGCCGGAGGGATAGTGTCCTGTCTGTATTTGCCGATATAGAAATTATCGAAGTCAAATTTTGTCTTATTAGAAGTCGTGTATTTACAAGCTACGCCAAAAGAAATTACAGAGGATGTATAATTATCAGAAAAAGTACCCAAAGCAGTAAAACGCTCTATGGACTCCCCGGGAAGTTTATATGCCAATTCCCAATTTCCTGAATTATCCCTGCGCACACGTAAAGTATAATTGGGTTTGACAGCAAATAGTCCATCTCCAAATCTAGCTACAGTCGTTCTCACACCATTTATCACTTTCTGCACCACTATACCGTCATTCGAGCCATTCTCGCCTATGTTTAGCATCCAGCCACTCAAAGTTGGTGTAGAAATATCAGGTAAATTAGATGCTAGATAGATATACAGTTTATTATTATCTGAGGGATCAAAGTCCATATTGACATCTATAGCCCATTCTGTATTAGCAAATGATGAACTCAATGCATATAAATATGCCGTATCACTTGTATTCAGACCATTGAGAAATAGCTTGTTGTTTACGACATTAAACTTACTTACGTTGCCGAACCAAGTAGGATTGGATGTAATCTCTCCATCATCAAAGCTATCACTCATCTGAGTAAAAGCACTAATATGTAAAACTAAAAAAATAGTGTAAAAAATTCTCTTCATTATATACAATTAGATAAAATTACATGTTTTTGAAACATTCTATATTTACAGACTAATATTTTTTTATGAAAGTTGCAATCGTTGGTGCCACAGGACTAGTTGGCGGCATGTTTTTGAGGGTACTTGAGGAGAGAAAATTTCCCATTAGCGAGCTTATTCCTGTCGCATCAGAACGATCTGCGGGAAAGAAAATAGCTTTTAAGGGTAACGAATATACTGTGGTGACCCCTGAAACAGCTATAGCTATGAAACCTGCATTGGCACTGTTTTCTGCCGGAGGCAGCACTTCTTTGGAGTGGGCACCAAGATTTGCCGAGGCAGGGATAGTAGTAATAGACAACTCTAGTGCTTGGCGTATGGATCTCGGTAAGAAGCTGGTAGTTCCTGAGGTGAACGCAGAAGTAATCACTAGTGAGGATAAAATCATAGCCAATCCAAATTGTAGCACCATACAAATGGTAGTAGCCTTACAGCCCCTACATAAAAAATATAAGATAAAAAGAGTGGTAGTATCCACTTACCAGTCTGTAACAGGTACGGGAAAGAAGGCTGTAGATCAGCTTATGAATGAACGTGAAGGCATAGATGGAGAGATGGCTTATAAATACAAAATAGATTTAAATGTTATTCCGCATATAGATGTTTTTTTGGACAACGGCTACACCAAAGAGGAAATGAAGATGGTGAAGGAGACCTGTAAAATTATGCAGGACGACAGCATTAAAATAACAGCTACCACGGTAAGAATCCCAGTAATGGGAGGACATTCGGAGTCTGTAAACATAGAATTTGAACAAGACTTCAACCTTGACGAGGTAAAAAGCCTTTTAGCGTCAGCGCCCGGTATCATCCTTCGTGATGATGTAAGCAATTTTATATATCCTATGCCCTTAGAGGCTCATAATCGCGACGAAGTATTTGTAGGACGTATCCGCAGGGACGAATCTCAGCCCAACACCTTGAATATGTGGATAGTGGCAGACAATCTTCGCAAAGGTGCTGCGACCAACGCAGTACAAATAGCTGAATATATGATAGCCAAAGGGCTACTCTGATGCGCACTATCATATTGCTTATCATTTCCAATACCTTCATGACCTTTGCATGGTACGGTCATTTGAAGAAACCCCACTGGAGTATGACTAAGGCGATAATCATAAGCTGGGGAATAGCTTTGATAGAATATTGCCTGATGGTGCCTGCCAATAGGATAGGATATAAAGACTACAATGCCTTTCAACTAAAGATAATGCAAGAAGCCATAACCTTGTGTGTATTTGTGGTCTTTGCGTTGTTATATCTCAAAGAAAAATGGCAGTGGAATTATCTTTTGGGATTTGTGCTTATATTTTTAGCTGTATTGGTTGTATTTAGGCGGTAATTGTCCCATGTAGGTCTTATCACTATTTCTTGCTCCCAGTTGGGTTTCACTACAATGGGGTCGGAATTTTTATATATGTACTCTGGAAGTCTCTGCTCTTCCAGGTTGCCTCCAGTCATTCTGCCATCCCCATTTTTGTCCCAAATTAGCATATAACTATAGCTGCTAGGCATAAGATTTTCTATATGCAGATTTCTTTTCTCTTCCCTTATAGATGTAGTATAGATTATACTTTTATCTTGATAAAATTCAAATATATAATTATTGCTATCGTCAGGAAAGATAAAATTCAATGCTCCCAAGTTTTTCTCATCTACAGTATAAAAGAATATAGTGTCTGTCTTGGCATAGTGATAAGACCAATCTAAAAGCTGTATCGAAGAATCTCGTAATAATACCTTATACCAACTCTTATCCATAAATTCTCCAAGAAATACTATTGTATCATGAGAACTTTGTACAGTAATACCTTGTGCCTTGCTACTGCTGTCTTTGACTATGATGTTTTCTGTAAAGATATTTGTAGCATTAGGTATCCATATCTTTACTGTATCCTTAGTAGCATACACAGGATGAGTGTTCGATAAGGACTTTTTATGTAAAAACTCTTTGTCTTTCAAGAAATCATAGTGATCTATTCGTTGCATGTTAATGCTTATAGTATCAATAACTGTATCATTCAGGTAAACTTTGTAAGATGTGCTGCCGCTATCAGGAAAAATAAATGTGATTTCATTTCCTTTGATTCTCTTAGAATAGAGAGGAAGCCCACCTAGCGTATCTGTCACCATCAGGTGAGGTGAAAAATTATTCTCTGCAATATCGTATGTCAGCGTCACCGCATTATCGGATGCCGACGTAGGGAAAGATCTAAGCTTACCAAATTGTCGTTCTTCTTCAAATAGCTGAATCGTTATCTCTGTAGCACTATCAGAAGCCATTATTTGCTGCGTCAAAAAACCTATCTTCTCGTTTGGCAAATCATAGATAAAATTATTGTTTTTATCAGTAAGTGCAAATACGCTAAAAGGTCTGCGTGCCAAATTGCCTATCTTAAATGTGCCCTCTTTGCCCAAAGCATAGATATATGCAGGCTTCTGTGTCTTTACAATATTATTATCTATGCTGTCATACAAGAGAATGTATGTGCGGTCAGGGATTTCGGGAGCAGAGATTTTTCCGGCTATAATGCAACTGTCTATAATATTGCCTGTGGAAAAGGTATAAGCATAATTTCTTAGTATATTACCTTCATTCACATCGCGTATGGCATCACCGAAAGCGATATTATAAGTAGTATTGGGCAACAACGGCTCATTGAATACTACTTGTATCTCATTTTTTCTGACATGATAGTCTGGAATTTTCCGGGGCTTTGGCGTAATCCATATTTTTTGGATAGGATTATCCAAGGCAATATTTTCATCAAATTCTATGGAAATTTTATCTGTACTAAAAAGTACAGATTCATTTGGAGGAGATGCTACAACGACTTTTGGGGGCACTTCATCCTTAGGCCCGCCCTGTGGTGCTGATGGTGTAGCACAATACTGAAATAGGGCTACAGACCACAATAGATATAGATATTTTTGCTGTAATAAATGTTTTATAGTATCCAAAATTCAAAAAATATCCTTAGTCGAGACGATCGGACTCGAACCGATGACCCCTGCCCTGTCAAGGCAGTGCTCTGAACCAACTGAGCTACGTCCCGTAGAGGGTACAAATATACATGATGGGCTTTAGAAATATGAATAAAAAAGGGAGGTACACTTTTTACGGCGAACCTCCCTTCCTATTTTTACTTATAAGATTACTTGATATACGGAATAAATTCTGTTCTTCTGTTTTTAGCTCTACCTTCAGCCGTTTTGTTGTCAGCTATAGGTTTTGAAGAGCCAAAACCATCCCAAGATACTCTTGATGCGCTTATACCTTTAGAAACTAGATAGTCAGCACAAACTTTCGCACGATCTTTAGAAAGTTGTACATTTTTAGCTTCATCGCCTGTGTTATCAGTATGCCCTTCCACTTTTACTGAATAATCACTCCATTCTTTCAGTACTGCGGCTATCTCGTCCAATACTTTGTAAGATTCTGCTTTCAGCGCAGATTTACCTGTCTCGAATTTCACTCCTGAAAGTGCCATTTCTAATTTTTTCTTGGCTTCATCCTTAATTTCAGGACATCCTTTGTTGCTGGCAGGGCCTGCTTTGTCAGGACATTTGTCATCGCCATCAGCTATGCCGTCGCCATCTCTGTCAGGACATCCTTGCAATGCTGCCAAACCAAACACATTTGGACACTTGTCATTGATATCTATGATGCCGTCTTTGTCGGTGTCAGGCTCAGGACATCCTGCAAGTCGAGCTATACCTTTTTCATTAGGACATTTATCTACATTATCAGTAATGCCATCACCATCTGTATCTGGGCAACCATTGTATTGTGCTAGCCCTGCAAGAGTTGGACAGTTGTCATTTTTGTCCGCTATACCATCACCATCTGTATCTGGACAGCCATTGAAAGCGGCAAGACCCGCTACTTCTGGGCACTCGTCATTTGCGTCTATAATACCATCACCGTCAGTATCCTTAGGCGCTTCTACAACTTCTTCTATCACTACTGGTTCTTCATCAAATTTTCCTTTACCTAAGTCAAACAATACACCCATTCCGATATTGACATTATTTTCTATATTTTTAATGCCTATATTATAGCCCATATAAGTATTAAGTGCAACGTTATTAGCCAGCTTCCAGTTCACGCCACCACCAATGGGAATACTAAACCCTTTCATGCGATCTTCATCTACACTTAATTGTAATTTTGTGTATAAGTATGGTGCTACCGGAAATGTCTCTTTAAGAATATATCCATTATTAAACTTATATACTGCACCTATTGCAGCATTACCAATTATTTTTTTTACAGGACCTAGCAAATACGTTTTACCATCTTCTTCAACTGTCAATGTTTCTTGTTTACCCCGAATATATGATCCTACATCAAGGGTTATCCCTAGAGAGGAATTTGGATTATACCACGTTTGGAATTTGGGTCCAAATTGATTAGGATTACTAAAAGGTCTGAATTTCGAGTGATCCATGGGTGAATAGAAATCCAAAAATTCTATTCCCATTCCTAACGTCCATTTGTTGTCGCCTACGTTTGATCCGCCTTTGGCAAAAATGCCTAGTGTAGACGCCAACGTTACCATGATTAAACTAAATTTTTTCATATTTTAAATTTATTTGCAAAATTAATGATTATAAAGTATAATGAATACCTATTTATATTTTAAATATCTTTATGACGAAAAAAGTTTCATGCATTTCAAAGATATTTTAAGTGTAACATTAATTTTATTTGCTATCATAGATGTAATAGGCTCTATTCCTGCTATTTTGGATATTAAATCTAAGACCGGAAAAATCAATGCTAAATATGCGACTCTAGCCTCTGGCATTATCATGTTCGCATTCTTATATTTGGGTAAAAGTATCTTAAACCTAATAGGTGTGGATGTATATTCTTTTTCTGTTGCGGGCTCTGTAGTCATATTTATCATTAGCCTTGAAATGATATTGGGGCGGGATATTTTCAAAGACCACGGCAACAACCCCAAGACGACCTCTGTAGTACCTATAGCATTTCCCATCATTGCAGGTGCTGGCACGCTCACCACCTTGATTTCTCTACGAGCCGAGTACTCTATATATACAATAGTTTCGGGTGTGGGCATAAACCTTGTAATTATTTTTATCGTATTACATAATCTTAATAGAATAGAGGAATTTCTAGGTGAAAATGGCATAAATATTTTGAGAAAAATCTTTGGCATCGTCTTGATGTCTATTGCAATAAAATTATTTTCCGCAAACTTTGTAGGATTATTTAGATTGGGAATCTAAGTCCCTATTTGGTACGCTTAGGATTAGCTTTTATAAAGGCTTCCCAACCTTTGTAGGACTTTGCCGATGTCTGTAGTCCTCCTGAGGTCTGAAAATGATGACATACTGCTACTGCCAATGCATCTGTGGCATCGAGTTGTGAAGGCAATACCTCATCCTTCAATAGCTGTGCCAGCATGGCAGCCACTTGTTCCTTGGAGGCATTGCCATTTCCTGTAATGGATTGCTTTATCTTGCGAGGAGAATATTCAATTACTGGCAACTTATACGACAATGCGGCAGCCATTGCTACACCTTGTGCTCTTCCAAGTTTGAGCATAGACTGCACATTCTTGCCAAAAAATGGCGCTTCTATAGCTAATACCTTTGGCTTGTAATTTTTTATGAGCTCCGTTACTCTATCATAGATACAGGCTAGGCGATCATAGTGGTCGTCGTATTTCTCCATAAAAATAGTGCCTACGGCTACCAACGCCATGCGCCTATTTTCAATCTTTAATAGTGCGTATCCGGTAACTTGGGTGCCGGGATCAATGCCAAGTATGATATCCAAATTTACTTTTTTATCTTTATCTGCAAATATGCAAAAAAATTGGCGAGAGCAATGGCTAAATCCTATTATTAAAGGTATCGTTGCGGTAGCTATAGGAATAGTATTATATCATCAGGTATTCAAAAATGATGACCTTCACCAAACCATTGCCTTACTAAAGACCAGCATCGACAGGCACAAACGCCTACTTTCCTTTGTGGTAATGCTCACATTCTTTAATTGGGGCTTTGAAGCGGCCAAATGGCATAAACTTGTAAACAAACTTGAAAGCACTTCCATACTTACAGCGATAAAGGGTATATTGTTTGGCATTACATTTTCACTGTTTACACCTAATCGTATAGGTGAGTATGGTGGCAGAGTAATGGCTCTACGTCATAATAGAATTGCAGCTATTGCCTCTACCTTGGTAGGCAGCTATGCTCAGATTGTAGCCAACCTCTGCATAGGTGCTACCGCTTTTATACTATACATATACTTTTATTTTCAGACTCATTTCTTTGTATTTATTGCCATGATAAGCTTATATATTATTGCAATAATTGCACTTGTCATTTCTTACTATAATTTGGCTACAGCTACACACTATTTTAGAAAAATATCCATATTCAAAAAAATATATCCCTATGTTGCCGTTGTAGAAAAATATACACCGTATGAGATGACCATTTTACTTTTACTCTCTATCAGTAGATACGCTATTTACTGTCTGCAATACATACTTTTATTACAGATTTTTGAGGTTTCTCTAAGTATCAAGCAATCTTTACTACATATACCTTCTATATTTTTCTTACAAACGCTACTGCCAAGTTTGGCTATCGCAGACATAGGATTAAGGAGTGAGATTTCGTTACAAATATTAGAGCCTTTTAGTACACATGCTGCCCATGTCGTTGCCGCTACTGTAATGCTATGGCTGACTAATCTTATAATTCCGGGTATTATCGGTGCTGTAGCAGCCTTTGGATTCAAATTTTATAGAGAAGGAGACAACTAAATTTATATATTTGATTTTTATGGAAAGTAATCAACACCCCAAAGCACAAGAGCCTTTTGCCTGTAGATATTCACCCCAGTTTGCAGAAATCTTATTTAAAAACGATATATCTATAGCTGTAAGTACTTACCAAGCAGGTAAAGTTGTGTTGCTCACTGCTAAAAATGAAGATCAAATCACACAACTTCCACGCAACTTCCATCGCCCTATGGGTATCGCTTTAGATAAAGATAGAATGGCTATAGCTACTGCCGACGAGGTTGTCTATTTCCGAAACTCTGAAGAGTTGGCATGGCATTATCCCAAGAACCCGGGTATATATGACGCCATGTATGTGCCTAGAGCTACCTATTATACGAGTAGAATAGACATGCACGATTTAGAGTTTGGCATAGATGGCATTTATGGTGTAAACACCTCCTTTTCTTGTATTGTAAAGATAGACCAAGAATATAGCTTCACACCGATATGGAAGCCTTCATTTATTACGGAATTGAGCCATGAAGACCGTTGCCATCTCAATGGAGTTGCTATGGTAAATGGCAAGCCTAAGTATGCTACAGCCTTCAATAAGGGCAATACGCCAAAGAGTTGGCGCGACACTATGGGTGAACAAGGAATACTCATAGATATTGACACGAATGACATCCTAGTAGAAGGCCTGGAGATGCCACACTCTCCGCGATATTTTGATGACACCTTATATGTATTGCAGTCACGTAATGGTGCAATCTCTATGGTGGATGTAAATACAGGAAAAGTAGAAGATGTGCGTAGGCTAAACTGTTTTGTGCGAGGTATGGAGAAAGTAGGAGACTATATTTTTGTCAGCTATTCTCGGATACGTAAACATTCCTCTATATTTGGTAAGTTGGACATTAGCGATAAGTCGCCGTATGCCGGTATCTCTATCATACATGCACATACCGGTGCTTTGATGGCAGAATTTGTATACCTAAATTCTGTAGAAGAGATATATGATATTAAATTATTACATGGCTATAAGAAACCCAACATTCTCAACACTTTACGACAGGAGTATAAGATGAGCTTAGTCTTGCCTACATCTACTTTTTGGGCGCCGCTAGAAGTTTTTGAAGTAGAAGATAAAAAGTAACTCTTTATTCTATCTATATTATATCTTTATTATAAAATACTATATGAAAAATTCCGCTATTACTCGAAAATTACAAAAACTATCAAAATACAACCCCACACGTGCCACCGCATTAGCACATACGCTGATACAGCGTACCGATAGAAACAAAATACTGGCACTCCTAGCTTCACAGCCTGTACTTTGGACAGCACTAGCACCGATGTTGCTGCATACTCCCGAAGCCCAAGCTGGAGAGCCCGTATTTGCTCCCGTCGTATTTAAGCCCTTTGGCTTGGATTATAGAACCTTAGAATCTGAGAGTCCAGTAATTGAGGGTAATTTCAATTTTATTGATATTGACAATGATAGTGATAAAGATTTTTTTCTTAATCAAGCTATAATTTCTAATAATGGCGGCTTAGATACAGGCTTTGTTCTGTTTTATAAAAATAATGGCACAAAAGAATATGCCAAATTCGATACGCCACCTATTCAGAATCCATTTAATATTAAATTTCCAGATATTGGGCCAGATAGAAAATTAAGTTATTCTACATTTTACGATTTTGATAATGATGGAGATAATGATTTGTTGTTCCTTAGTATTATTGAAACTGAAACATATTACTACCCCGCCTCTTCTTCCTTTTTTTTTAGTGAGAATATAGGCAGTCCAACTAGCCCAAATTTCGCAACTCCAATCATAAATCCTTTTGGGTTAAGTAATATTATTACCGAATATTCACCATCTACTCATTGCCTTGTTGATTTTGACAAAGATGGAGATATTGATATTATTATGATGTCTAATTATTACCTTTCAGCATCTAAAGAAAGTAAGTATCAAATCATCTTCTTTAAAAATATAGGCACCAAGGATAATCCCAATTTCCAAAAGAATATTTTGTTGGATGAATCTTTTAAGTCAAAACATATTTATGATTATTCATTTACTAACATTACTACTGGTTTACAAGTTTTAGATTATGATACAGATGGTGATTTAGATATTGTGAATTTAGAACAATTATACGAATCAACATTAGATTCTACTGTAAGCGGTTATTTAATAAGTCCTGGTATTATTTTTAGAAATAATGGCAACCCTCAAAAGCCTTTTACCGGCTTTGAAGGTTTAAAAAATATTAATACACCTAAATTGTTTTCCGCATTTCCAGAAAGTAATAGCGTTGAAAATAATTTATTCTCAGTTATTGGTTCTATTGGACTATCAGATTTAGATAATGATGGTGATATGGATATTGTTGTTCATGAAGCATATAAAACAGCACCTGATGGCAATGGCAACGATTTCAGAAACTTCTTTTTCATCGAAAACCTAGGACATGCCAATAATACCATGGCTGGCAAGGTATATTTGGATAAGAATAAAAATGGCACACAGAACGCCGGTGAGAAAAATATGCCTGCCATCGTCATCAACTATGATAAAGCGGCAGCTCCTGCGGTGAAGTCCTTCGCCATTACCGATTCTGCTGGCGAGTTCCTATTCCCTGCCCTAGATGGCAGCTATGTGGTAAAGCCTACTGTGCCCAAATACCATACTGCTGTCCCTGCACAGGCTACTATCAATACCGCAGATACCAACTTCTTCTATACTCAAAACTTCGCCATACAACCTATCAATGCCACCACTGCCGATTTGGTGGGCATCATCACCTCCGGCCCGGCACGCCCGGGCTTCAAAGTGCCCTTCTGGCTCACCTACAAAAACGTGGGTACCAAAGCCATGACAGGCAGCATGGTATATACCAAAGATAGTCGCCTGAGCTTCGTTACCGCCTCTACTGCACCTAGCAGCCAAGCTGGTAACAACCTCACTTGGAATTTCAGCAACCTACAACCTATGGAATCTGTTACCCTCTACGCCGAGATGCAGCTATCGGCAGGAGCTACCCTCGGCGACACCCTTACCAATATCCTACAGGTAACGCCTACTAGCGGAGATGCCACCCCTCAGGACAACAGCGACACTCTAAAAGCTACCATCATAGGCTCTTTCGATCCTAACGATAAACTCGTAACGCCCACAGGCACTGGCACTGATGGCAATATTCCGCCCAGCACCAGTATATTTGAATATACGGTACGCTTCCAGAATGTAGGCTCAGATACCGCCTTCAATATCGTGGTAAAAGACAGCCTAGGCACTAACTTCGACTGGAGCACCCTCGAGATACTCGCCAGCAGCCACCCTCTCACCGCCGTAGTACGCAATTCCAGCACCCTCAAGTTCACCTTCGACAATATACAGCTGCCTGCTGCCGTACAGAATGAACCCAAAAGCCACGGCTTCGTAAAATATAGCATCAAGCCCAAGGCAGCACAGCCATTAGGTTCAAAGTTTACAAACAAAGCAGAGGTGTTCTTCGACTACAATAGCCCTGTACTCACCAATACCACCGTCAATACTTTCTTTGTGGCTACTGCATTGGTGGGCAAGCAAAATCAGACCTTTGAGCTATTCCCCAATCCTATGAATGAAAAAGCCATCTTGCGCTTCGACAATATATATGGTGAAGCATTTCAGTTTACACTATACACACTTAATGGCAACGTGGTCGAAAGCCGCAGCGTCATTGGCAGCAGCCTAGAGATAGAACGCAAGAGCCTTGCTCCCGGCGTTTATGTATTCAAACTTGAGGGCACACAAACCATGGGTACAGGTAGAATAGTGGTGCAGTAAGATATTGTATAAGCGGGCTATACAATATCTAAAAATTTACATTAATTTTACCTGCATAAAAATTATTATGTCTAACACCAAAGATGTTGCTAATATCTCATATATAGCAGATAAAAGCGCTGGACATCCCAGTCAGTTGTATCTATTGTTTTTTACTGAAATGTGGGAGCGATTTTCCTTCTACGGGATGCGGGCACTTCTGGTTCTATACATGGTGAATCAACTAGAATTTGGTGACACAAAGGCTAATCTCATATATGGTACATATACGGCATTGGTATATCTTATGCCCTTCTTTGGAGGTCTTGCTGCAGATAAAGTCCTAGGCTACAAAAAATCTATTATATTAGGAGGTTCTCTGATGGCTATAGGTCATCTTATCTTGGCAGTACCTCAAGGTTGGTCATTCTTTGCAGGAATGGCTTTTCTAATTTCCGGCAACGGATTTTTTAAGCCCAATATTTCTACGATAGTCGGTAGATTATATAGCCCCGATGACAATAGAAGAGACAGTGCTTATTCCATATTTTATATGGGTGTGAATGTAGGTGCTTTTTTTGGAAGTCTTATCTGTGGGTACATAGGACAAGAAATAAATTGGCATTATGGCTTTGGCTTGGCGGGCATCATGATGATAGTAGGATTGATTACCTTTTTATTCAAAAAACATACGCTCGGAGAAATTGGAGATACGCCCATAAACAGTAGGGGAGAGAAAGTTGCCATTATTAAACAGCTGCTCATTTTGGTAGGCTCTTTGGCAATTATTCCATTATTTATTTATCTCTTCAATCACTATACTATTATGGACAACATCATGTTTCCATTATGTATTGCAGCGCTGGTAGGCATGGTAGTCCTCGCTTTTATGCAGGATGTTATTTCTCGCAACAAGATGCTTACAGCTATAATACTTGTTGCTTTTTCTACTCTCTTTTGGGCATTCTACGAGCAAGGTGGTGGCTCTCTAAATCTTTTTACAGAACGGAATGTCAACACTTATGGATTACCTGCCGCATCTATCAATAATTCCATTAATCCTTTCTATATTATTTTATTGAGTTTTCCATTTGCATGGCTTTGGATAGCTTTGGCAAAGCGGAATGCAGAGCCTTCTACGCCTATGAAGTTTGGCAGTGCATTTTTCCAACTTGCCTTAGGGTTTTTTCTTTTTGTCGTAGGTGCAAAACTTTGTAGTGCCGATGGACGTGTAGGTTTTTTTTGGTATGCTGCGGGATACCTATTGCTTACTACAGGTGAATTATGCATCTCTCCAATAGGACTTTCAATGATTACCAAGCTTTCCCCTCCACAATATACAGGTATGATGATGGGATTTTGGTTTCTCGCTTCGGCACTCGGTCAGCACCTAGCAGGATGGATAGGTACGCTCATGTCTATTCCTTCCGAAGGAGGCACCACCACAATTTCTGCTTTAGAGTCATTATCCATTTATAGTGGTGTGTTCTTAAAAATTACCTACGTCTCTATTGGTGGCGGACTTGTACTTCTGGTACTTGTACCACTACTGCGCCGATGGATGGGTGGTGTTAAATAATCTTAGCATCCTTCCTTGCGGAATATTTTTTGATATCTTTCTCAGGTGAATCGTATTGTAACTTTTGGGATAACAGCAGTCATCTTTGTGCTATCTAGTGCACAGCAAAAGGCATTGCCTCCGAGGGTACAACTTGCCAGAGACACCTATGATTATCCATTAGAAAAATTACTAAAAAGCAAAGGTCTAAACTATCCTTGTAAGCACCTATACATAAGAATTCTAAAATTTGACAAGACCATAGAGGTATGGGGTAGCGATAAGGACACTTATGTACTCCTCAAAAGTTATCCCATAGCACAAATACCCGGCTCCCTAGGTCCAAAATTTCGAGAAGGAGACTTGCAGACGCCCGAAGGCTTCTATTTTATGGGCGCCATGAACCCTTATAGTCAGTATTATCTTTCTTTAGAAATAAAATACCCCAATAAGGCCGACAGTATTCGCAGTCCCTACAAACAGATGTATGGTGGTGACATATATATTCATGGCAGCAATGTCTCTGCGGGATGTACGCCTATAGGAGACAAAAACATTGCAGAGCTGTATTGGCTATGCTACCAGTTTCGTGTGTACAACATGGGCACAAAAATCCCAATACATATCTTCCCTTTCAAAATGGATGACGCCAACATTGCCTATTTTGTTAAAGAAAAAATGAGTAAGACAAACTATTGGAGTTTTTGGAATCAGCTAATACCCATGTATAAGAATTTTCAAACCACTAAAAAAATGAGTAAATACTATATAGACGACTTGGGTAATTATAAAGTCATTACATCCAATCCCTAATCTATTTGCTATAGATAAAAAATGAGACCGCCTTTATTAGCGGTCTTTATTTTTACCATGTGTATCTTTTTAAAGATTAATATACCTCGCCATGTTGGCTAATATCTAATCCCAACTCTTCTTCTTCTTGTGTAACACGCATAGGAGAGATTGCATCGGTGATTTTGTATAATACCATAGAGCCCGCAAAAGTAAAAATCCCTACGATGAATATGGCGACAATATGATGTACGAATGTCGTAGTCTCACCATATACCAAACCTACACCTGCACCGAATACGGCAGTAAATATCATGCCCATAAGTCCTCCCACACCATGACAAGGAAATACGTCCAAGGTGTCATCCAAAGACGTTTTGTTTTTCCAATGTACGGCAATATTGCTTATGATAGCCGATACACCGCCTATGAAAATACTCTGACCAATATTTACAAAGCCACACGCTGGTGTAATAGCCACTAATCCTACTACAGCACCCACACATGCACCTATAGCAGAAACTTTGTGACCTCTTACAGCCTCAAAAAACACCCATGCAAGCATTGCCGCTGCCGCTGCCGTATTTGTATTGGCAAAGGCACTTACCGTAGTAGCATTTACACCCAATGCCGACCCTGCATTAAAGCCAAACCACCCAAACCATAATAGACCCGTTCCTATGATAACATACGGCACGTTTACAGGCTCATGCGTTTGTTGGGCAGTATGAGATTTTCTCCTGCCCAAAAACATAGCTCCTGCCAATGCAGCAAATCCTGCAGACATGTGCACCACTGTGCCTCCCGCAAAGTCCAGTACGCCCCATTTGCGTAGAAATCCATCCGGATGCCATGTCATGTGTGCTAGTGGAGCATATATAAATAATGAAAACAATACTATAAATATTAGATAAGAAGAAAATTTTACCCGCTCAGCAAAGCTCCCTGTAATCAATGCCGGTGCTATAATAGCAAACTTGAGCTGGAAGAACGCAAATAACATCAAGGGTATTGTAGGAGACAGAGCAGTATTGGTATCTAATCCTACGTGATTGAACATGAAGAATGTAGCAGGATTACCAATTACTCCTCCTATGGAATCCCCAAAGCACAGACTGAATCCCACGACAACCCAAATCACACTTATAAGTCCCAAACTAATAAAACTTTGGAACACAGTAGAAATGATATTTTTACGTGATGCCATACCTCCATAAAAAAATCCTAACCCTGGTGTCATTATTAATACCAAAGCAGAGGACACTAACATCCAAGCGGTATCCGCGGCATTGAGCGGATCGCCCTTCATGTGCGTATTATTATCTATAGGATAAAACAGTCCAAGGGCAATTATTATCATAAGGGCTATAAAGGGTAATAAGTAATTTTTTTTGATAGACATTTTTATAAATTTTATGATTTAAAATATTTTTACATCACAATTATACAAATATTTATTCTTTATTATGTTAATATATTTTGTTATCAAATAATTAAACAGTTTATTTTAAATATATTTATTTTTATAAATTAACAAATGGGCTGCATTAAATTTATCTTACTTGATAATGAATTTTTATACGGGCATAGCTTTGCATCAGAATATGCATAACTTTGAACAATGTTTGTTCTACAAAAAATATTGCGCCCACATCTTATAAATTTTAAGCCTTATTCATCTGCACGAGAGGAGTACCAAGGACATGAGGGTATATTTTTGGATGCTAACGAAAATCCTTTTGATGAACTATTGGACTTCAATAGGTATCCCGATCCTTTACAACGCAAACTCAAGCATAAACTTTCGGCAGTAAAAAGTATAGAGGACGGAAATATATTCTTGGGTAATGGTAGTGATGAAGCTATAGATTTACTAATACGGGCATTCTGTGAACCAAAATCTGATAATATTATCATTTGTCCTCCCACCTATGGTATGTACACGACAGCAGCGACGCTAAACAATATTGAGATAAAAAGGGTATTGCTCACGCCTAAGTTCCAGCTAAACATAGAAGACATACAACAATCCATTGACAGTAGGACAAAAATTATTTTTATTTGCTCCCCCAATAATCCGACGGGCAACCTCATCAATACCGAAGATATACGAATTATTTTAAAGTCTTTTGAGGGAATAGTAGTCATTGATGAAGCATATATAGATTTTTCAGATGAAGATTCTTGGGCAAGGAAACTAGATAAATATCCCAATCTGGTAGTACTGCAGACATTCTCCAAAGCATGGGGCATGGCGGCTCTTCGATTGGGGATGGCTTTTGCTTCTAAGGAGATTATCTCATTACTAAATGCTATAAAGCCTCCATATAATATCAACGCCTATACTCAAAATGCTGCTCTCGAAGCACTAGAGAAATCTCAGGTAGTTCAATCTTATAAGGATGCAATAATAAAAAACAGGCGTTACCTGCACGACGCACTTATACAACTGGATATAGTCAGGCATATCTACCCTACAGATGCCAACTTTATTCTTGTAGCCTTCAAAGATTGTGAGCATGTATTTCAATATTTGATTCAGCACAAATGTATTGTTCGACTCAGAAGCAAAGAACCGCTCTGTGATGATTGCATACGCATCACTATAGGCACTCATGAAGAAAATCAACGATTAATGCATCTACTGAAGAGCTACAAATGCGCATAGCACTTATTTTTTCCTAGTTCCTGCTTTGAGGTGTTTTAAGAATATGACTTCTTTCTCGTCGAGGTAGCGCCATTTCCCTCTAGGTAAATCTTTTTTGGTAAGTCCCGCATAAGATACTCTGTCCAATTTTACGACATCATATCCTAGGTGCTCAAAGATGCGGCGCACTATTCTGTTTTTGCCTATATGTATGGCAACACCTACAAATCTGGCATCTACGGGAGGATGTGTGATGTCTATCTCATCTACTACGGCAATGCCATCTTCCAGTTGGATACCCTTCCTAATTTCATCCAGATGGTCATACGTGATGGGCTTGTCTAGCTCGGCTTGATATACTTTTATGATGTTGCCGCTAGGGTGGGAAAGCTGCTGAGCAAGATCGCCATCGTTGGTGAGCAATAATAATCCTGTCGTATTTCTATCTAATCTGCCTACAGGATAAACTCTGAGATTTTCATGAGCTCTTCCTACTAAATCCATCACGGTCTTTCTTTCCTTTTCATCCTGTGTGGTAGTAATATACCCTCTAGGCTTATTCAATAAAATATATACTTTTTTCTCTACCGCCAAAAGCTTGTCTTGGAAATATACTTTATCGCCTTTCTGTAGTCTGTAGCCGGGTTCATAGACTACATCTTTATTTACACGGACTTCCCCCGCTTTTATATGATCGTCAGCTTTACGCCTAGAACATATTCCGCTATGAGCTACATATCTATTCAATCTGGCATCATCAGGCAATACCGTTATTATAGGCTTTAGTGCCTTCTTATTGGCTATAGATTTACTTTTATTCGCATTTATCTTATTAAAAGTATTAAATGTTTTCTCCGATTTGGCTTTCCGCATGGTCAAAGTCTTTTAGTTTTGGCAGGTCACTAAGGATATTAATGCCTAAATAGTCCAGAAAATTCGGTGTAGTACCATACAATAGAGGCTTGCCTACTTGCTCCGCTCTACCTTGTATGCCCACTAATTCTCTTTCCATTAATTTCTGTAATGTATATTCACAATTCACGCCGCGAATCTGTTCTATTTCCGCCTTGGTGATAGGTTGCTTATAGGCTATGATAGATAGTGTCTCAATAGCAGCCGTTGACAGTCTTTTTATAGTATTTCTATTTAAGAATTCTGCTATAAGCGTATGATATACCGTATCTGTGAGAAAATGATATCCTCCTCCTGCATGTACTAAAGAAAAGGGATAGTCTTCAGATTGATACTTAGCGACAACTGTCTCTATTGCATTGTGTATATCTTCGATATTATAAGAAGTATTATCTGTTTTTTGATAATATCCAAAAATTTCTTCTACAGATAAGGGAACTTCTGTAGCAAAAAGCAAAGCTTCAACTTCTAGTTTTAGATTATTCTCTGCCACAGGCATAAATATACGAAATAGTTATACAAATAGGTGATAAGTGCGCTCAGAGCCAAATAAATTAGCTGCAATCCGGCGTATATTAACCCTCGCTCAAGGCTGCTGCGCCCGATACTATTTCAGTAAGCTCTGTAGTAATAGCAGCCTGACGAGCACGATTATATTGTATCGTAAGGTTCTTCAATAAGTCGTTGGCGTTCTCTGTGGCCTTATCCATAGCGGTCATACGAGCACCATGTTCAGAAGCATTAGAATCCAAGGTATATCTAAAAAATTGTGTTTTCAATATCTTGGGTACTAATTCTCCCAGTATTTCTTCTTTGCCGGGAGAGAATATATAATCCACCGCTTTACCTTTGGTCTTGCCACTATTTGCTTTGATAGGCAAGAATTGCTCTACCATAGTATATTGTACTCCGGCATTCTTGAATTGGTTATAGATTACTTCTACTTTATCGTATTCTTTGCGTTCGTATTGTAACATTACCCAAGTAGCTGCTTCTGATACAGATTCAAAAGTCAGTCCATGAAATAGTCCCATGAATTCCTTATTTTGATAGGTATCTACACTCTTGAATGCATCTGCGGCTTTTTTGCCTATATACAAAAACTCTACTTGTCTTTTAGCAAGCAAGTCTGCATATTTTTCTGTCAAAAGTTGCTTGGCAGCTTTTACTACATTGGAATTAAAGCCCCCGCATAGTCCTTTATCTGAAGATACTATCACCAACAACACTTTGTTTATTGGTCTTTCAGCGGCATAAGAAATATTTATATCACCTCCTAAATTGCCTACTATATTGACTAAAGTATTATTGAGTCTGTCGGCATAAGGCCTGATTTGAACAATACGGTCTGTGGCTTTACGCAATTTTGCTGCAGATACCATTTTCATGGCTTTCGTAATCTGCATAGTTGACTTAACAGATGAAATTCTCTGACGTACCTCTTTTAATCCTCCAGCCATTTTCTAAGATATAATTATGTTATGCGTAGCTTCCTTCCATTTCTTTAGCCAAAGCTTCTACTTTGCCACAAGATTCATCAGAAAGATTGCCTTTTTTGAAATCTGCCAATACTTCCGGATATTTATTTTCCAATCTGTTCAGGAAATCATCTTCAAATTGTCTTACTTTGTTTACTGCTACATTTCTCAACAATCCTTTAGTTCCCAAATATATAATTGCCACTTGCTTCTCTACGCTCACAGGAGAGTATTGCGGTTGTTTCAGCACTTCCACGTTACGCTTTCCTTTCTCCAACACTGCCAAAGTAGCTGCATCCAAGTCAGAACCAAATTTCGCAAATGCTTCCAACTCTCTATATTGAGCCTGATCCAATTTTAGTGTGCCTGCAACTTTCTTCATAGATTTTATCTGTGCATTACCTCCCACACGAGATACCGAAATACCTACGTTGATAGCGGGACGAACACCAGAGTTGAACAAGTTAGACTCCAAAAATATCTGTCCATCCGTGATGGAGATGACATTGGTAGGAATATATGCAGATACATCCCCCGCTTGTGTTTCTATTATCGGTAACGCTGTAAGCGACCCGCCTCCTTTTACTATTCCGCGAAGAGTATCGGGTAGGTCGTTCATGTTCTTAGCTATATCATCACGAGCTATCACCTTGGCAGCACGCTCCAATAGGCGTGAGTGTAGGTAGAATACATCACCTGGATAAGCCTCACGGCCCGGGGGACGACGTAATAATAGGGAAACTTCTCTATAGGCTACTGCTTGCTTAGAAAGGTCATCATATACTATCAATGCGGGACGTCCTGAGTCTCTAAAATATTCGCCTATAGCACACCCTGCAAAAGGAGCATAAAATATCTGAGGTGCAGGGTCAGAGGCATTAGCTGCTACAATTACGGTATAAGGCATTGCGCCTCTCTCTTCCAATGTCTTAGCAATGTTTGCTACGGTAGAAGCTTTCTGTCCACAAGCTACATATATACAGAATACAGGCTCACCCCTGTCATAGAATTCTCTCTGATTGATGATAGTATCTATTGCGATAGCAGTTTTTCCTGTCTGTCTGTCTCCGATAATCAACTCTCTTTGCCCCCTACCAATTGGAATCATAGCATCTATGGCTTTGATACCCGTTTGTAAAGGCTCATTCACAGGCTGGCGATAAATCACACCAGGTGCTTTACGTTCCAAAGGCATAGAATACAATTCTCCTGCAATTGGTCCTTTACCATCTATAGCTTCTCCAAGTGTATTGACTACACGCCCCAACATACCTTCTCCAACTCTTATGGAGGCGATTTGTCCTGTACGCTTTACACTATCTCCTTCTTTTACACCTTCGGAAGTACCCATAAGTACGACACCCACATTGTCTTCTTCTAGGTTAAGGGCTATAGCTTTTACGCCATTTTTGAATTCTACCAATTCCCCTGCCTGAACTTGTGTCAAGCCATACACACGTGCGATACCGTCACCTACTTGCAGTACAGTACCTACCTCTTCCAGTTGTGTGTCTGTATTTACATTTGCAAGTTGCTGACGCAATATTGCTGATATTTCATCTGGTCTTACTTCTACCATTTTATTAAAATTATCTTAGTTATTAATTAATTCGTTTGAAATTTTCTTTAATCTGGCACTTACGCTTGCATCTATCACCTTATCATTTACTTGGGCAATAAAACCGCCCAAAATAGAAGGATCAACTTTCTGTGTTACTACAAGATTAGCAGCTCCAGTTTTACTTGAAATAATAGATTTGATATTATTTAGTGTAGTATCGTCAATTTCTACAGCAGTAGTTACGGTAACTTTCGTAACATTATGATGTCTGTCATACATATTATCGAAGGCAACAGTAATATTGCTTAGATATGCTTCTCTTTTATTTTGTACTAACACCTCCAAAAGTCTTAAAGTCCTGGCTGACAATGATTTGCCGAAAATTTCTGTAATTACAGCGAGCTTTGGAGTAACTTTTATAATAGGATTACTGAAAAACTGCTGTAATTCCTTACTTTCAGATAACAATTTCTGAATACCCTGCATATCAGCATAAGCGGTACTAAGATTATTAGTTGCTATTGCATCATCAAACAAAGACTTTGCATATCTGTTGGCGATTTTCTCTACAGACATTATTCTAGTTTTTATTTATATTACTGATATAGCTATCTATGAGATTTTTATGGTCTTCGGATGTATTTAGCTCTTTGGAAAGTACTTTCTCTGCTATACTTACTGCAAGCTTGCTTACTTCTTGCTTTACTTCAAGCATTGCGGATTGCTTTTGCTTTTCTATTTCCGCTTTAGCTTCAGCAATGATTTTAGAGGCATCCTCTTTGGCTTTCGCCTGAGCATTGTTCTCAATTTGAGCTTTAATATCACGAGCTTCCTTCAAGATTGCAGATGCTTCCTCCTGTGCTTTACGCAAAGCTGCTGCATTATCCGTAGATAACTGTTGCATTTCATACTTAGCACGCTCAGCAGATTGTAGGGCTTGCTCTATTGTCTCTTCTCTATGCTTGATAGCTTTAACAATATTTGCTATTAGTTTTTTACCTATAAAAAACCAAAATATCAAAAACACTACCGTAGTCCAGAATATCAATCCCGGATCTGGCGTGATGAGCTTCATAGCATCAAATAATAGTATCATAATAATAAAATTAATTACGGGCAAAGCTATAAATAACTTTGCCCCTAATATTAGTTAACGAAATTAAGCAACTAAGAATGAGATGATGATAGCGATAACAGCAGCACCCTCTACAAGTGCAGCAGCTAAAATCATAGCTCCTCTAATTTCGTTTGTAGCTTCCGGTTGGCGAGCGATTGCCTCAACGGCTTTTCCTCCTATTGACCCAATACCTAAGCCAGCACCTAAGGCAGCAAGACCAGCACCCAATGCAGCAATTCCTGTAATTTCCATAATTTAATTTTTATATGTATTTAAAAAATTTTCTGTTAATGATGACTATGTTCTTCTATTGCAACACCAATGAATATAGATGTAAGCAATGTAAAAACATAAGCCTGTAAAAATGCAACCAATAGCTCCATTGCATTCACAAATAGAACAATAGGAACAGCAATTAAAGTGCCTCCTATCGCCCCCCCCATACTCTTGCCATATTCACCCAAAATGAATATAAGACTCACCACACTTAATATCGCAATATGTCCACCTGTAATGTTCCCAAACAAACGCAACATCAACACGGCCGGCTTAAGGAATATACCCATAATCTCCACAGGGGTAAGTATTATTAGTACCCACTTAGGAACGCCAGGCATAGCAAATATATGACCCCAATAATCTTTTGTGCCATTTAAGTTTATCATCAAAAAAGCTATAAAAGCCAATGAAAATGTAAAAGCAATATTGCCACTTAGATTAGATGAAAATGGGAAAAATGGTATTAGCCCTATCAAGTTATTGATAAGAATAAAGAAAAACAAACTCACCAAATACGGCACAAACTTCATATACTTAGGACCAATATTCACCTTAATTACATCATCCACAATAAAATTAATAACTGGCTCCAATAAACTCTGCACGCCTTTAGGTGCTTGATTAGGCCTCTTCTTGTATGCAGCAGAAGCTATAGAAAATAAAACCATAGCTAGAAACAGGGACAAAAACATAGAAAACACATTCTTTGTAACTGAGAAGTCTAAGAACGCTGCATTATCATGTCTTGATATATGTCCTTCATGCATCTCATAGCCATTGAATTCTCCAGCATGTAATCTATCGGACATAAAGACATCCAGTTTGCCACTTTCCCTATTGTAAAGAATACAAGGCAATGGAAAATAATAATGAGTATGACCGAGGGTAACTATATGAAATTCATTTGCATCCTGTACGTGATGAATTATTGCATCCACAGGCGATTCTGCTTCAGCTTTAGTATTCTCACTTGCCAATACAAATGAACTAAAACTCATAGCCACAATGAGAAAAACAGACTTGAAAATATTTACAAGCAACTCCATCATAATTTTGTGCAAATATACATAGTATAAAAAGTTATTTGAAGATGAAACAGGGATAAAATATCAAAATAACAATTAAGTAAAATAAAAAAGGCTGTCCTTGTGGGACAGCCTTCAAATATAAGGAAAAACCACTAAAGCTCATCCTCCAAAAATCCTGTTCTTCTGTGTCCTTGATAAACATACTGAACACCTTCATCGTCAGCAGCTTCAAACACAATTCTAATACTGTCTGTAGTATTCCCTCCTAAAGACTTCGCAGCACCTTTAATGACTTTGCCTTCAATAATCCTAATCCAAAGACCTTCAGAATAAAGGTTGTCATAAAGAGTATCTGAAGCTGAAAAAGCTAAATCAGAATACTTAACAGGCGCCTTAATTTTTAATGGCCAAGTATCATGATCATCTATCCAAATTGAGTCTGCACTATTGCTGGATAAATTATACGTGGATATTTGAAAATAAGGCGATAACACATTGCCATCAATATCAAGAGTTTCAATATACCAATCGCCTGCCATATCTTGTACAGAAGTGCCGCCCACCTCTGGGTTTTTACCTACATCGCAACTTACTAATATTGCCAAAGTAAGTAAAAGTGTGAATTTAAAAAATATATTCTTCATATCAATAATTTATTGTTTTACAAATGTTCTCAAAGCAGTACCATACCCTGAATTTAATACTACCCAAGAGTAACTAACGCCTTCGCTGATAGATTCATCTATACATTCAAATTCATTGAATCCATTATCTTGAAAAGGAGCATCAATTTCACCAACATTGTAATAATAAAAATATACAGATGTAGCATCTGTAGGAGCGGCAACACCACCCACATTATTCGTTCTATACAAGTTGCCAGAAATCTTAGTAACAGTTGACAAACCTAAAGCACCAGCATTTCTCTTATACACCCCTGAGATATCGGTCTCAGTAACACTTGGATCAATAACACCAATATATCTATAATTTTTTACAGAGAAACCATCGCTATTTACCGCAGAATACTCAATAGTATAGACACCTGGTGTATTAACATCAACTTCTCCCTGCGTAGTTACAGGAATTTCGGTAGCCCCTGCGGTAGCAATTGCACCAGCATCTGTAAAAGTTCCGCCAACAGCTATCTGCTGCCATTGCTCACCTTTAACTTCTATTTCAGGGAAGTATGTGACTCTCGAAATATCTTTGGTCTCTTTCTCGCAAGATAAAAGAGTAAAGAATATTAGAAGAAACAATACATAATATTTATTCATAATTTTCATAAAATTTAAAATTTAAAATTTAAAATTAATTGCCTTGCTCTCCATCAACATCCCACCAAACTGGCATATCTATACTAACATTTGCAGGCAAATTTGCATTTATCCTAGTCTCGTTCAGCGGATATGGCAATCTTGCAGGATACTTACCCGAAGGCAATTTGCTTGTAAGTGAAGTATTAAAAAATGAAGGGAATCCATTCTTTCTAAAGTCAAAGAAGACTTCTATGGCATTATAAGGCATAGAAAACCACTTAGCTACCATAATCTTACCTAGGCTGCCATCCCACTCATAATCCCCACCAGAAGCTAAGAAAGCCGATGCATCATATCCATATCTGTCAAAAGACGTAGAGATACCACTTTCGTAAGCAGATTTGGCTTCAGAAGAATTTCCTAATAAAAGATGGGCTTCAGAAAGCATAAAATATACCTGCTCAACAGAAAACAAATAGAAAGGATCGGTAGCACCAACTTTCATGACAGAAATTGTACTTGGATTGATTGTTGTAGAAGGAATCTGATGACCTCCTTGTGGAAGACCCACATAAATACCGCCAGAGTTTGCGCTGAAATAATCAACTATTCTAGGGTCATTACTACTTACTAGAGTATCAATAAAAGTTTTGCTGCCTCTAATATTAGTAGTGGTATTAAGCTGTCTTCTATCATCTTCAAATAAAGGATTACTCTTACTGTCCTGATCTAAGAAACTAGAAATACCTGCATCTTCATCCAATAAACCAATTGGTGAAGACAACACACTATTTATGCCAGCTGTAGCAACACTAGGTCTAACTTTAGACTGTCTGAGATACAACCTCAACTTAAGTGTGTTCGCGAATTTCTTCCACGCTTCAATTTGCGCATCCTTAGATTTGCTACCAAAGAACAAATCTGTCGGAATCTGAACAGACCCCGCATTGCTAAAATCTTTTGCTAATGCGGCATCTATCTTAGTAATTAGGTCGTCATAGATGTCCTGTCCATTATCTGCTTTAGGTTGTAGAACACCCTCATCTGCTTTTAAAGCTTCCGTATAGGGTACTTTATCATACAAATCTACAAGCATCTGATAAGTATAGGCCGTCAAACTTGTAGCGATAAGATATGCTGTCCAGTTTTGTTCTGCTTCTGCTTTTTCTAAAACATATTTCAAATCATTCAAAGTGCCTGAATACGCATCTCTCCATTGTATATTGAAGTCCGTAGGCTGTACATTATATTCATCAATATAAACATACTGTGATGATGCATTACTTTGTGCCCAACACTGTGTCCAAATACCCCCCAAGATAGACAAACTACCTCCTACATAACCCACTACTTGAGTTTGTGCAGCAGGAATAACGTTATTGATAGGAACGCTAGTAGGGTTATTTGGATCATCATTTACGTCTAAATAGTCTTTACAAGAGGTAAAAACAAGCGACGTAGCTATTATTATTAATAAGAATTTACTTTTCATTGTATATAAATTTAAAAACTAGCTTTAATTGCAAAACTGTAATTTCTTGTCATAGGTAAAGAACTGAATTCTCCCAATTCGGAATCAATTCCCGTGCCGAAAGAAGTGGACTCAGGGTCAACCCAAAAGTTTTGTTTTGGTGTCCACACGAATAAATTTCTTCCCGCTAAAGAGAACGTTAAGCTTTGACATTTGATTTTCTTAACTATATTAGTAGGTAGGCTGTACGCCAATACCAATTCTCTTAATTTTAGAAAGGATCTATCTATAACATGTAATTGCTGACTGGCTTTGTTACCATTATCCGTATAGTAAGACCAATAATTCTGGTAGGCCACAGGCGTAGCATTCTCCGTATAGACCATTTGTCCATCCACATCCTCTTCTGTTACAGAATTAGGTATAATAAACGTATTTCTATCATTATAGGTAGTACCAAAACCATTACCCGTAAAGTTGTTGATTCTGGCTGTATAAGAATACATTTTGCCTCCTTTTCTATAATCCAAGTCAAAACTGAAAGACAGTCCATTCCATGATAATGTATTCGTGAAGCCCATTTGGAATTTGTTATTTACATCTCCATAATATCCTAACTCATCAGAAATTTTAGGTAGCCCTGTGGTTTCATTTACAATAATTCTTCCCAATGAATCTTTCTTCTCTACAGGACCATATAGTGTGCCAAGAGGTTTTCCTTCTTCGGCATACATCTCTACATCATACATTGAATTAAGCAACACTCTCTTGCCTTCGCCTAGCAATTCTTTTACTAGAGAGTTATTTTTAGTAAATCTATAGTTAATTTCCCAAGAAAACTTAGATGTTTTTACAGGAATCACATTTACACTTAATTCATGACCTCTATTTTGAACTGAACCAATATTAGAAATTTGAACAGTATAGCCACTAGAAGGTGCTAAGTCCACGTCAAATATTTGTTCTTTCACTAACTTGTTATAGAAGTTATAGTTTACGCCGACTCTAGAATCGAAAGACAACCATTCAACACCAAGTTCTCCTTCAAAAGTTCTTTGCGGAACCAAAGAGGAAGAACCTAATCTATTTCCTACCTCATAGCCATTTATACCATTGAAAGGAAATGAAATTGACCCAAATCCATTTATAGAGGAAGCTGCGGGTGTAAATACTGGTTTAATCAAATATGGATTTGGGGCACCAAATCCCGTAGAAGAATATGCACCATATAGTTTGATTTTTTGCAGTTGTTTAGGCATTGCGTCTATAAGTTCTGAAAGAAGTACCGAAGCACTTGTACCAAAATACCCTACAGATCTGTTTTCTTCAGGCAAATTACTAAGCCAGTCCCTTCTGTAGCTTCCTGACAAATATACTGCCTTTACAATTCCTACATTTAATTGACCATATAGACCTACTTTACGTTCTTGAGTTAAAGCATTTCTCACCACAGGAATTTCCCCTGAGTTAGATAGGTTATAAAAACCTGGTATGGTCAAGTTTGTAATTCTAGAAGTATGACTTGTCGAATTCTTGCCATTTACGTTATAACCACCTAGCACATCAAATTCAAAATATTTATTAATCTCCTTCGCATAAGTAACGATAACATCCGAGTTTACTTGTCTGAAGTTTCTGTCTTGTTTTTGAAATGCACCTTTAATATCATTTGCCGTAGCTACACCGCCACCGCCATTAGGTGAGCTTGGATCTAAGATTGACTTATTCCCCCAACTGGTAACGCCGATACTTGACATATCACCCCCTACTCTCCATAGTAAGTTTAAGTTTTTAACCGGCTCATATCCTAACTCTACATTACCATAAACTCTATTTTCTTTAAGTTCAGTTCCTGTCTCATTAAGTGGATAATAAGGATTCACCGCATACGGCGTAAAATAATTATCTCTATTATAGAATAGACCTAAATAATCCCGAGAATCAATAATACTATGATCAACAGGAAGTTGATAGAGTTCAGTCATAAGGATAGGTCCCTCTCCCGCATCATCTCCTTGTCCAGTAGCGACAGCATTTTGTAATCTATTCACATAGTTAAAGGTCACACCTGCTTTAAATTTACCTTGTACTATATTAATTTTTGAGTTCAAGGTATTTCTATTCAATTTATCGCCAGATAAGGGCACTATACCGTCAGCAAATACATTGGAGTATCCTACACGATAGGTTACATTTTCGTTTCCTCCATATATAGCCATAGAGTAGTCAGAATTATAGCCTAAGTCAAAGAAATCGCGAATTTTATTTTCTTGAGCCTTAAAGGGCTTTATTTGTTGTGCACTACCAATTTGATTGCCCCACAACCTATCTGTGCCATCTAATTTAGGACCCCAACTACCATTTTCTTCATAAGCAAAGGTACCAGACCATCCCTGTCCAAATTTTGATTGTTCTTCAGCCAACATTCCAACACTTTGAAGTGTATAGGAGTAAGACATATCTACACCTACTTTTTTATTCTTAGAGCCAGACTTTGTTTTGATAATAAGCACCCCTCTACCAGCATCAGCACCATACAATGCACTAGCGGAAGAGCCTTTCAAAAGAGTAACACTTTCTATATCATCCGGGTCAATATTGTTCAATTGGTTACCTAGGTCGAAAGAGCGACTAGTATTTAATGATGAAGCTTCATTACCAGTATTGCCAGAAAACGAGTTGTTTACAGGCACCCCATCTATTACAATGAGTGGCTGATTAGTTCCTGAAATTGATGAGTTTCCCCTAATTACAATCTTAGTAGAAGCACCGGGGGAGCCAGAAGTTGTACCAATATTGACACCAGCAACCTTACCCGAAAGTGCATCTACGGCAGAATAGTTAGGTACTTTTTGGAGTACCGATCCATCTACTTGTGTAACGCCGTAACTCAATTTCTTTTCGTCTTTAGTCAATCCCAATGCTGTAACCACCACTTCGTCGAGCATTTCTGCATCTTCGGAAAGACTGATGTTAATCACATTTGAATTGGCTTGTCTCTCTATGGTCACGTAGCCCACATAAGAGAATTCCAATACTGCATTGGCATCCGGAACTTGCAAGGAGAAATTGCCATCGATATCGGTGGCAGTACCCGCTGTAGTCCCTTTTACCATAACATTCACCCCGATTAGAGGGTCTCCGGTCGTAGCATCAGTGACAGTACCGCTAACGGTGCGTCCCTGACCGTACACTTGGCTGATGGCTAGCAGCAATCCAAGTAACCATAATGAAAAAATTCTTTTCATACTTTCATCCTGTTTTTCGTTAAAAAATCCTAATTATTCTTATAATGTTTAAAAGGCAAAAGTATCTTATTTTTCAATTAAAAAAAATCTTTTGCCTTATTTTATTCACAAAAACTTTGCATTAACTAAATATACACTATACTTTATGGCACTAATATCGTGGTTTACAATACGATATATAGCTATTAAAGATGTGATAAAATTTGCTCTGTGCTTTCTTTTGTATCTACTTTTTCTATGACCGCTTCAATAATCCCTTCTTCGCTGATAATAAAAGTTGTTCTCAGGATACCTTCATATTCTCTACCCATAAATTTTTTCAACCCCCACACACCGTATGCTTTAGCTATTGATGTATCAGTATCTGCAATAAGAGGAAATGGTAAACTATACTTAGCAGCAAATTTCTCGTGAGACTGTATAGAGTTTGGACTTACGCCTATAATATGGAGACCTTTATTGGTAAGTTCTCCGTAATTATCCCTGAAATTACATGCATTGGCAGTACATCCCGGCGTGTCGTCTTTAGGATAAAAATAGAGGATTACTTTTTTTCCTCTGTAATCAGATAAGGATATTTTTCCATTTTGTGTTTGCCCTGAAAAGTCAGGGGCTTTCTGACCTATTTTGACCATAATTAAAAATTTATTTGTTTATAAAATGTATTGGTATTTTTATTTATATCTGTGACTACTATTTTCAAGGTATGAGTGCCAGAAATGGTCATTTTGTCTGCTTCATAAAACATAGTATTATTTTTTGCGTCATACTGTAATAATACCCATTGCTCGTCCCAATAGGCGTTATAAGATTCAATAATACCCTCATCTATAACGAAAAAATACCACGTCTTAAGTTTTTCGTCATATCTTATGGATTGTATTATGGGCTTTTCGCTATCTTCCTCCAAATAATATATACCTTCCCCTTTTATCGCTATACTAAATGAATCTAGGCTTCTATTTACCGCTATGGAGTTCTGTATGCCTTTTGGGTTAATATAATTACATATTACCTTGTCTGGGTTCTGGAAGTTATACATATTTTTGAAGGTAAGTTGTGCAGGCTTATGAAATGGCAAGACATGGGGCATTGACTTTACTACTACAGCCTTACTACCTGATATTGCAGTATCGAAAATACTAAGGTTATAATTGTCATAAAATGTATTCGGCAATATTTCTAGTAAGGCATTTTCAGATTGTAGTGTGTTGGCTTTAGAATATTGTGTTGTGGCATGGATATCCTTATATTGTGTTGAAACCACTTTTATGGGTATCTCAATAGTGGTTTTATTTTTTTCATAATCTTCTAAAATAACATGTAAAGTATAGGTTTCCATGAGATTATTAAGTATTATTCCACTTCCAGCGTTAGAAATATTTGTAAAGTTATTTCCTGGCAATCTAAACAAATAGGGCTCATCTATTCCTTTTAATAGTTTTTTTTCATAATTGAACATGGCATTCACATATCTCTGTTGGTCGAAACAGAAGGAGTCCGCACTATATTTGAATATAGTAGTATTATCTTTTTTTAATAACATTTTATAAATGCCATTATAGTTTCCAAGTGATAATTGGTGTCTATCACAAGACTCTACACTCACCGCCAATTTTCCTTGAGATACTTCTATTTGCTTAGCTACATAATAATTGTATTTGCGTTTTTCAAAATATACTGGCACTTCAATACGATTTCCTGTATATACAGAAGCATCAAAAATATTTAAATAAACTTTCTTTACTTCTGGAGGCCATAAATCTTTTGTATAAATTCCAAATATCTGTGGATTTTTGGGGCATTCCGTATAGGTGTCTCTTGTCTCAAAATGGAGGTGAGGACCTCCACTACTGCCTGTATTTCCAGTAAATGCAATGGTATCACCTTTATGAACATAAAGCATAGACTTTGGAATTGTAATATCTATTTCGAACGTCTTTTTTGCATATTGCATATCTCTGAGATATTGCTGTATTTTCGTATTATATTTGCTTAGATGCCCATATACTGTAGTAATTCCATTATTATGGATAAGATATAGTGCTTGACCATACCCATTTTTTGCTACCTTTAGTCTGCTTACATATCCATCAGCAGGAGCAATCACAGGTAGTCCCTCTCTTTCTTGCGTTTTAATATCTATACCGCCATGAAAATGATCTAAACGAGGTTCTGCGAAAGTACCACTAGGAATGATAGGGATGGCAAGTGGGTCTGAAAGTTTTATGTGCTGATATGGAACAAAATGTTGCTGTGACATTGCACCATAATTTATTATCAACAAAAATGATAGAGAGCAGAGAATTTTAGTCATATATCTATAGATAACCCATCATAAGCTAATTGAACATTGGAAGGAAGCGTATTATTAATATCATCTATGAAGCCCATGTGGTGACTGATGTGAGTAAAATATGTTTGCTCTGGTTGTAATTTGTCCACGATTTGTAATGCTTCTTCTAGATTAAAATGGGAGTAATGTTTTTGATGATGTAGGGCGTTAAGTACCAATACTTTTGCTCCCATACATTTTTTCAATTCATTTTCATCTATATAATTAGCATCTGTAATATACACTACATCTTCTATCCTAAATCCTAATACAGGCATATTCATGTGCATAGCACGTATAGGCAACCATTCCTTACCCTTTATTTCAAAAGGAGTTGATTCATCAATAGTATGAAGATTGATGAGCGGTACTCCAGGATAATCCTTAGCAAAAATATAGGGATATTCTCTATGTAAGGCTTGTTGTACATATTTTTCGGCATATACATCTATAAATTTTCTTTGTAGATAGTTTATAGGTCTTATATCATCTAATCCTGCAATGTGATCTTTGTGTGCATGGGTGAACACTACAGCATCCACAGACGTATAATTATTCTCCAACATCTGTCTGCGGAAATCAGGCCCCGTGTCTATCACAATATTCTTATCGTCATAGCTAATCATAACAGAAGTACGCAATCGCAAATCTCGAGAATCTGAAGACTTACATATCTCACATTCACACCCTATGACTGGAATACCTGTAGATGTACCTGTGCCTAAGAATGTAAGCCTCACACTATAAAATTTTTGGGCAACAAACTTTGATAGAATTTTTCTAGTCGCACATCATCGAATCTATCTGTATCTATATTTACCAATTCCAATATCTCTAGCAAACAATGGATGCGGGCTTCAATATCAAAAAATTTATTGACGATTATCACCTTTTTATCATGTACAATACAATACCCAGAGTGAAACCTACCTTTCTCATACCTTATCATATAATCATTGGACTTAAAAATATCCTCAATCTTTTGAAGTGTATGATGGTTGTACTTCAACTCCATAGCTACAAAGTTGTGACTTTTTATTTATACTTAAAAATGTTTATGATAATATATATCTTTGTAAAGGAATGATTTCCAAGAAGACGAAATATGCTATCCATGCTTTGGTGTACCTTGCCCGCCACAAATCGGAGGGACCCAAACTTATCAGTGAGATTGCGGAGTCTCAGCATATTCCCAAGAAATTTTTGGAGGCTATACTTTTGGACATGCGCAATGCCGGATTGCTTAATAGCCGCAAAGGCAGAGGTGGTGGCTATTATCTTATAAAAAAGCCTGAGGAAGTAAATTTGGCTGAAATTGTTAGGATGTTTGAAGGTGCCATAGCATTATTGCCGTGTGTTACGCACCGATATTATGAGCGCTGTGCTGAATGTACAGATGAAGAAACTTGTGGTGTACGCGATATATTTATGCATATTCGTCAGGAGACGGTAAATATCCTGAAGAACAGCACCCTCCAAGAAGTAATAGACAAAGAGGACTTATTGGAAAAAACAAAACATTCATAGCTAGTGCCACTCCACCTTTGCACCTTTTTCTTTATCTAACATTTCTTGTGGCATAGCTTCAATTATTGACTGCTTTAGAATTTCTATGAGATTAATCTTAGATACATTTCTTACATAAATAAGTCCCACCTCACGTAATGGTACGGGAGAGACGAAGGATTTTACTTGCTTCAATTGTCGTGCATTTAGCTCTAAAACTGCCAATTCAGGCATGAGCATAATGCCCCCTTCGCTGTCCACTAATTTTTTCAGTGTTTCTAGCGAAGTGCTCTCATAAGTGATTTGCTTCTCTGCGCTATTGATGTCTTTGTTATTACATATATTTATAACCTGATTGCGAAAACAATTCCCTTGGGTAAGCATCCAAATATCTTCTCTCCTTACATCTTCGGCTGTCAATAATTCCTTGCTCATGAGTGGATGCCCATAATTCATATAGACTTTTATTTCTTCATAATATACTGGTTCTTCTATCACTCTATAATCGTTGACAGGTGTGGCAACTATGGCTACGTCTAACTGGTCGTTATGTAACATTCTTATTATGTCATGAGTATATGCTTCTGTGATGGATAGCTGCATTTCGGGATATTTGGCTGAAAAATCTCCTATGAACATAGGAAGCAAATAGGAAGATATGGTAGGAATGATACCTACTTGGAGTCTTCCCGATATCGTTTTGCCATATTGCGCTACTGCTAAGGGTATCTTTTGAATCTCTCTTAATGAAATCCGTGCCTGCTCAATGATAAGCTTTCCAACATCAGTAGTGATTACAGGCTGTCTCGAACGATCAAAAATAATTACACCTAACTCATCTTCCAATTTTTTGACCTGCATACTCAATGTAGGCTGTGTAACACTGCAATGTTCAGCAGCCTTTGCGTAATTTTTGTATGTATCTATGGCTATTAGGTACTCTAATTGAATTACGGTAATCATAAGATAATTTTATAAGAAATCAAAAGTAATAATTGAAATTTATAAAATTGAAGGGAAAATAAAAAAAAGAAGCTATGCCATTGAAATTGAATGGATTAGCTTCGTATGAGAAAGTAATAAGATTACTATGCTTTAATATCTTCTTTCAGGATATTGTCCATACATCTTTCCGCAATGGCTGCAATTGTCAAAGCTGGGTTAGCACAACATGTAAATCCCGGTATCGTAGAACCATCAATAGTATAAAGGTTCTTGTGACCATGTAATCTGCCAAAATTGTCTGTAGCTAATCCGCGAACAGCCCCACCTAGTGGGTGATAGGTAAAGTCATTGGTATAGCCGCCATTTTTTACAAAGGAAGTATCTATAGAGCCGCCATTAGCATCTAAAATTTTTCTGATAAATTCTTTGTTCGCATCTATAGAAATCTGATGTTGTGATTTATTCCACTTCAATTCTGCTTTACCTTTTGAAGGATTGTACTCCCAGTACCCCCTTTCTGGAGAATCTACTATAGAAAGTGTCAAAAGTGCTTTGAGTTCCATACCTAATGGGAAGGGTGCCTGTTCTGCTAATAGTGGCGCAACTGAATTTCCCAAATCACCATATCCTGTAATTGGTATAGCACATTGTTTTGCTCCAGACTCTCCTTCAATTTTTCGCATAACCATAGTGTTCCCATTATTGCCCCAATATTTACCAACATGTTCATTTAAGTTTGTAAGACCGCCCTCATGTTTTGCTTTTAAGAGTATATTCATAGTTCCTACTACTCCAGCAGTTACAAAAAGATACTTGCATGTAAATACTTTTTGAGCAAGGACAACGCCGAATTCATCCGTTTCTGAGACTGAAACTTCATACTTTCCATCTGTCAACTCTCTGACATTCTCTACTTTGTGTAAAGTATAAATTTTGACATTTCCAGTACCAATTGCATTAGGTAAATAATTTCTATCTAAGCTATTTTTTGCAGTATTATTTACACCACTCCACGTACTACGTTAAAATCAAAGCCACAGGTCAAAAATATTTTACTTAACCCTGCTCTCTCACACTGATCTAACCCTACTCTAGAATATAAATAGTAATCAGAAGCTAATATATCATCTGGTACTTGTGACATCTGGATAATGTTTTTTACTTTTGGAAACCAGGTGTTTTCCATTTCTTCATAGGATATATCCGGAAAATGTTTATTCCACAATTCTATTCGAGGCATAGGCAACATTCCTCCATATACTACGGAGCCGCCTCCCAAGCATACGCCTCTATAGATATCCATAGTGTTATCACTACTACATTTATTTCTATCTAATACGCCATAACGTACTTTTCCTTTTAAGGGTAAAGAAGGGCCAATAGGCATCTGAAATGAATTTGTCAGAAAGCTAGCACGAGTATCTGGGCCAAAGGTGGGTGAAAATACATTTTCACTTAATGAAGCATTGTACTGTTTGCCCATCTCTAGTACCGATGTTTGAACTCCCGATTCTCCTAGCCTCAATGCCGCTACTGAACCCCCAAAACCAGATCCAATAACTACTGCCTCGCTATAAATACTTTCAGCATTTTTTATATCTTGCTCTTCTTTCTTACAAGATATTAACCCTATAGTACTACTCCCTGCTATGGCAGCATAAGCCATAGCAGAGGAGCCTAAAAAGTGACGTCTTTTCATAATGATACAAAATTAAAAATAATTTTTATCCACATCACCAAAAACAGTTAATAAATATTAATTAGCTGATTATTGTGGTATATTTTTATAAAAATATTTCCTTCCTCAATATCTCTCTTAAACAATAGGCCTCTTTCATGATACAGGTGCTTATATACAGATAACCCAGATTTAGATAATTTCAATATTTTTTTCCTCTAAAGTTTAATCCATTATACAAGATGTATAATGTGTCTAATATCTCATTTAATAGGATAAATATTTCAGATATAAGAGATGTTGGCTATCTTGCATAACATTAGAAAGAAAAATGAAGGCTATAGCAATAATGACTTCTGGTGGTGATGCTCCTGGCATGAATGCTCATATTAGGGCAGTAGTACGTTCTGGTATTTACAATGGTCTAAAGGTCTATGGTATACGTCGTGGATATGAGGGTCTTATAGAGGACGAGATACAGGAACTTTCCCTTAGCGATGTTGGAAATATTATTCAAAGAGGTGGCACTATACTGAAATCATCAAGAAGCGTGCGGTTTTTGGAATATCAATGGAGAAAAAAGGCATTTGAGCAGCTACAAAGAAGACGTATTGACGGACTCATACTTTGTGGTGGAAATGGCACATTTACCGGAGGCAAAGTACTTCATCAGGAATTTGGGATACCTGTTATAGGTACTCCCGGAACTATAGATAACGACCTCTTTGGTACGGACTTTACCATTGGCTTCGACACGGCTATAAATACGGTATGTGATGCTGTAGATAAAATCAGAGATACTGCCGATTCACATGGTAGAATATTCTTTGTAGAAGTTATGGGTAGAGATGCTGGCTATATTGCTCTCCATAGTGGTATTGCTTGTGGGGCTTCGGGCATATTTATTCCAGAGGAAAGAGATGATATAGATGCCTTTGTACATAAACTTGAGAATAGAAGGCGGACGAAATCTGCCCATATTATTCTTGTAGCTGAGGGTGACGAGTTTGGTGGTGCCTATAAATTGGCAGAATACACGAAGATGAGACTGCCAGACTTAGATGTCCGTGTTTCTATATTGGGTCATATACAGCGTGGAGGCAATCCTACCTGTAATGATAGGATATTGGCTTCTAAATTAGGTGTAGCCGCAGTTACTGCTCTGCTGAAAGGAAATACAAATGTTATGATTGGGGAAATTAATGGGGAAATTGTTCATACGCCTTTGGATAGAGCTATTAAACGTCATCAAAACTTTAATAAGCATTTATTAGAACTCTCACATATCTTAGCTATCTAAATACTACTATAATAATGAGCAGAGCCACAGTATGCAGGGTTTCACACTTCAATGCAGCCCATAGACTACATAACCTTAATTGGTCTGATGAAAAAAATGCAGAGATCTTTGGTTTATGTAACAAACCAAATTATCACGGGCATAATTATGTGTTAGAAGTATATGTAACTGGTGATATAAATTCAGATACGGGTTTCGTTATAGATACCAAGGTTCTTAAAGACTTGATATATACCAATGTGGAATTGAAATTTGACCATAGCAACCTAAATTTAGATTGCCCTGAATTTGCTCATCTCAATCCTACTGCTGAGAATATAGCCCTAGTAATATACGAGATCCTCAAAAAAGTATTGCCCCAAGAGTTAGAACTACAGATTAAGCTATACGAGACAGAGCGTAATATAGTTGTCTTTCCTGCTTTATAGAATATAAAAGTCCAACTTATGTCTCGCTTACTGAAATATATGTTACTATTTTTCCTTGGCTATCAGCTGATACAAATATTATTTATAAGGAAGAAATCTGCTCCGCCAGCACACAGACATCCGCCCTTTCCACAACATCCTTCTATTAAGGAAGATGGCGATGAAGGTGAATTTATAGAATATGAAGAAGTAAAAGAGTAAGGACGCAACTATATTATCTCATATTCAAATAGATTTTTGGTGCCATCTGGCACTACATCTATCCATTTTTTATATTTTGTATAGCGTCTAATCTTGGCGGTAATTCCTGCCCCCACGTATGAGGCAATGATAGGATGTAGCAACACTTTCTCACTCCCCTTGCTATCTGCTATCTTGTGCATTACATCTTCAATAAAATTCCATGGATTTATACCTTCTACCGTTTTATCCTCTACATCTATCTCTTTTTGCGCCTTTGTACGCTGGCGCGTAATTTCCATAAGTCCAAATTTTGAGATAGGGAGAAGCGTATGTTTTGCTTTATCATTTCTCATGGCCTCGTACATGGTATCCAAAAGCTGGTTTTTGTAGGCTTGGGATTTCATATCTATAAAGTCAACTACAATAATCCCACCAATGTCGCGCAGCCTCAATTGTCTTGCAATTTCATTAGCGGCCTCTACATTTATAGCAAATGCATTGGCATCTTGGTCAATATTACTTTTTATTTTCGGTCCTGAGTTCACATCTATTACATGCAATGCTTCTGTATGTTCTATGATGATATAAGCCCCTTGCTTCAGGTTTACCACCTTGCCAAAGGATGTGCGTAGCTGCTTATGTACTTCATATTTATCGAATAACGAGATATTATGGCCTTTATAGATGGATATGATGTCCTTGAATGATGGGATATGTGCTTCTACATAAGATTTTAGTTCTGCATGCAACTCTTCGTCATCGGTAGTAACGCGTTCAAAGCTGTCATTAAGCAAATCTCTTACCATAGTAAATGACTTGCTATGCTCTACAAATAGTAGCTTTGGAGGATGCTCCTTGATGATAGTCTGAAGAATATTCTGCCATACAGACAATGCCTTTTCTATATCATATTGTAAAATTTGTTCGTCAACATTTTCTGCATTAGTTCGTACAATGACGCCAAAGTTCTGCGGTTTTATCTTCTTTAATATATCAATAAGCCGAACTCTCTCTTCTTCTAGGATAATCTTCTTAGATACGCCTATACCATTACCAAAAGGGGTAAGAACTATATATCTGCCGGGAATAGATACTTCACAAGTCAATCTTGGCCCCTTGGTAGATATGCTCTCTTTCATGATTTGACATAGCACATAATCTCCTTTGGTAAGTACTGCATCTATTTTTCCCTCTTTATCTATATAGTTATCTTGTTTGAAATTCTGTAAAAATACCGAGTCTCCTCGTTGTAGTCGTTTGACAAAATTCTTGTGCGTAATAAAATTTGGACTGAGGTCAGAATAATGTATGAAAGCATCTTTTTCGCTTCCTATATCCACAAAGGAGGCATTGAGGCTGGGATTGATTTTCTTCACCCTTCCCAGAAAAATATTCCCTATAGAGAAATTGTCTTGAACAAATCCCTCAACATGATATTCTGCCAACACATTATTTTCCAATAAGGCTATCTCTAAACCCTTGGAGTTGGAATGTAATAATAATTCTCTTGCTACAGACATAAATATGAAGTATAGTAAGTCACTCCTATCTTCATAAGAGTAACTAAATTAAAAAAAGAAGTGTAGCAGGATAGCGCCGTTAGCTTTTATTTCTTCTT
Organism: Chitinophagales bacterium; assembly: GCA_044227665.1. Taxonomy (GTDB): domain Bacteria; phylum Bacteroidota; class Bacteroidia; order Chitinophagales; family JADIYW01; genus JBGAWK01. The sequence continues at coordinate 30,761 of JBGAWK010000003.1, read as the reverse complement.
CTTATGTCTGTTTTTTCTCAATCTCTTTTTACGCTTGTGCGTAGCAATCTTGTGTCTTTTCCTTTTTTTACCGCAAGGCATACTCGTTAATTTTATTTATTTTTTAATCCTTTTATATATTCGTTTATCTCCGTTGTAAAACCCTCATTATTCACCAATTTTTTACAAAGCTCCAAAAGTTCTATTGCTTTCTCCTTATTCCCCAATCCTTCCTGTGTGATAGCCATAAAATATAGTGCTTCAGCATTTCCAGATTCTTGTACTAATATGGTATTAAATCTTTTTTCTGCCTTATCAAACTGACCACTCATAATGGCAAATCTTCCCAAAAGCATATTTGCAGGAATATTTTGTGGCAGGCTATCTGTAATCTGACGTAGAATACTTATCCCCTTCATGGGTTCTGATGAGGCTTCTACATATACCGTAGCCAATTGTAGCTTTGTATCCACATCATCCTTGATTGATAAGGACTTTTCAAAAGAACGGATGGCAAAGGTAATAAGATTATTTCTAATTATTGTATCAGAAGACGCAGTAAGGGAGGAAAAAAAAGTCTCTCCCGCAATCTTATAGTCCTCCTGATGACCCTTATCTTCAGCCTTTAGGAAAGTATAATATCCCATAAGAGGATTATTATATTTACTCCAAAACTTAGCTAAGGCACTATAATCTTTGTTGCCTTTAAGTTTCTGGACAGTATCACGAGAGGCAGGAGAAAGCATACTAATTTGCTTTTCCTCATACGCCGCAAAAGTGATTTCCCGAGATGCCCCTGCCGAGTCCTTCTTGTCCGCCGTATTAAAAGAAAAATTGCCAAAGTATAATCCTACAATGGCAACTAATCCTACAAGTGATACTGCTATGGCTTTGTAGCGTGCAGCCACTATTATTTATTTTTCTTTCCTTGCTTAGCAGAAGATTTTTTTATCTGCTCCATAAAAGATTTTGCTGGTTTAAAAGCAGGTATATCATGCTCAGGAATTTCAATGGCTACATTTTTTTTGATATTTCTACCAATCTTAGCTTTTCTTGTCTTTCTAATGAAACTGCCAAAGCCTCTAATATAGATATTTTCTCCAGTAGCCATTGTGTCTTTAATTTCTTTAAAAAAGGCTTCTACAGAAACTAATACATCCACCTTTGGAACTCCTGTTTTGTCAGAAATCTTGTTTATGATATCAACTTTTCTCATGATAAAAATTAGTATTTTCGGACACAAAAATGATAAAAAAAATTCATTTTTAAAATAAAAACATGGAATTCAATGTTTTATTAATACAAAGTAGTTATAAATGGATTTTAGTGAGGAGATATTGAAATGGCATTCCGGCATAGAGCGTCACCTGCCTTGGAAATCCACAGATGATGCATACAAAATATGGCTCAGCGAAATCATTTTGCAGCAAACACGTGTGGCACAAGGACTACCCTACTATCTTCGGTTTTTAGAAAAACATCCCGACATTTATAGTTTTGCTCGCGCTGACATTTCAGATATTCTAAAGCTGTGGGAAGGTCTCGGCTACTACAGTAGGGCAAGAAACATGCACGAGGCAGCAAGGATTATAGTCAATGATTACAATGGAGCTTTTCCCAAAGACTATCATAAACTTCTACAAATAAAAGGTATAGGAAAATATACTGCCGCTGCCATAGCATCATTTGCCTTTCATCTGCCTCATGCCGTAGTAGATGGCAATGTATATCGTGTGCTATCCCGATACTTTGCAATTGACACCCCTATAGACACGACTATTGGCAACAAGCTCTTCACAGACCTTGCACAGCAATTATTACCCCATGCTCATGCAGCGAGATACAATCAAGCAATTATGGATTTTGGGGCATTACAATGTGTGCCCAAGTCTCCGAATTGTATGATATGCCCAATAATAGATGGGTGTAAGGGCTATGCGTCCAAACAAATATCTACCCTCCCTATAAAGTCAAAGAAACTACTGAAGAAAGACCGTCATTTCTACTATCTACTTGTCAAGCAAGGAGACAAAATTTTACTGAGACAGCGAAAAGGTAAAGATATATGGCATCTGCTCTATGAATTACCATATATAGAATATACATCAAAAGTGGACAACAAAGTACTTGAAAAAGATATCTTAGGCCTATTTATGGAAAATATTTCATTATTGCATCTTTGTATTACCAATGATATTCAAATGCTGACACATCAAATTATTAACGGATATTTTTCGTACATAGAAGTAGAGGAAAATAAAAATATGCAAATTGAAGGCATCTGGATTGACAAAAAGAATATTGCAAATTATGCATATCCTAAAATTGTAAAAGATTTTTTAGGAAAATATTTTTAGGAATTAATAAAATAAACTAATATATTTAACACAGAAAAGCGACATTATCATGAGAGGAGTTAACAAAGTTATCTTAGTGGGAAGACTGGGAAAAGACCCTGAGACACGTAAAATTGATGCAAACACCAGCAAGGTTACATTTCCGTTGGCGACCAGCGAAGCCTACAAAAACCAGGACGGCACATGGACAGAAAACACAGACTGGCACAATATTGTCATGTGGAGAGGCATTGCAGAAAGAGCGGAAAGAGAATTGCGAAAAGGGAATGTAGTATATATTGAAGGCAAGCTTAAAACCCGATCTTGGGAAGACAAAGATGGCAACAAGAGATATACAACTGAAGTCGTAGTAGAGAATTTTCAATCTATCACCCGCAATGATGAGCAAAGAAGCAATAACAACAGTGGCGGTGGCTACAGCTCCGACAGTTCAGAAAATGCTGCCGATGACATTGTAAGTAATTCTTCTCATTTTGAAGAGGGCTTGCCTTTCTGATTTTTAACCTAAACGTATTGTCTTGGACAGTAGTAGTCCCTTAGCATTATATATTTTAGCTATACAGGTATCTAATATTTATGAAATATTTCAGCCCTTACAAGGTAATATTATTGTATGGGCTGATATCTTATTGATGGTGTCATTAGTATGTGGATCGGCACTTATTTCCTCTTCGGAGACAGCATTTTTCTCATTGTCCCTCCAGCAGCTCAATGACTTGGAACGATTTGGCGATGATACTGACAAGGCCATCGCTGGACTTATCAATAAGCCGAGACGGTTATTGGGTACTTTGCTTATCGCTAATAATATCTTTAATCTATCTATTGTAGTAGTATCTTATTCATTATTTAAAAATCTTTTTCAGGCGGCTTTTTTCGAGCAATATCCTATTATAGCATTCTTGATTCAAGTAGTATTAGTAACATTATTTATCGTACTCTTTGGAGAGGTGATTCCCAAAGTCTTGGCAACACATCACAATCTAAAAATTGCCCGTTTCGCCTTACGACCCATATCTCTTTTTAACTGGATTTTCTCTCCCGCCGTTAAGATATTGACTGCCACATCCAATTTTGTAGAAAAAAGATTAGAAAAAAATAACAAGTCTGTTTCTGCCAAAGACATAGATGAAGCCATAGATATAGCCGCTAATAAAAACAAAGATGAGTTTGCCAAAGACACTAAAATTCTAAAAAGCATAGTAAAATTTGGCAATATTACAGTGACTGAAATTATGCGCTCACGCATGGACGTAATGGCTGTGAACAGAATCATGCCATTTTCGGAAATCCTAGCCTATGTGCAGGAGGCGGGATATTCGAGAGTCCCTGTTTATGAAGGTGATTTAGACAAAGTAATTGGCATATTATATGTGAAAGACCTGCTTCCACACTTAGAGGCCTCTGATGATTTCAATTGGCAATCATTGATAAAGACACCCTATTTTGTGCCTGAAACTAAAAAAATTGATGACCTTTTGGAAGAATTTCAAAACAAAAGAACGCATATGGCTATCGTCGTAGATGAATACGGAGGGTCTTCAGGAATAGTGACACTAGAAGATGTACTTGAAGAAGTTATTGGAGAAATCAAAGATGAATTTGACGATGTAAAAGAAATAGAATATACGAAATTAGATGACAACAACTTCATATTTGAAGGTAAAACTGCCATAAATGATGTGTGCAAAATTATGGACATACCTTCAGATGCTTTCGACATATATAGCGGGGATGCAGATTCTCTTGCAGGAATGATATTAGAGCTAAAAGGCGAGATGCCTAAGCAAGGTGAGGTGCTGGATAAAAATATTTTTGTATTCAGAATATTAGAAATGAATGCCACAAGAATAATAAAGATTAAAATCACCAAAAACTTCAAAAAGTAAGTGCGTCCCCATATTATACTATTTGCCGTCACTATGATGATTTTTGTTTCTTGCAACAGAGATTATACGCCGAAGCCTTATGCCTATTATGCTTTTGACTTTCCAGAGAAAGCATACAAGAAATTTGATACCAGTATATGTCCCTGTACCTTTGACATCCCAAAGTATGGATATGTGGAACGAGAAAACAATCTCTTTAATGACAACACTCCTCATCCTTGCTGGGTAAACATTGTATTTCCTGACTATAATGCAAAAGTATATTTGAGCTATAGCAACATCTCAAATAGGAGAGACTTTGAGCGACTACTTCAAGATAGCTATAAGCTTACCTTCAAACACACCCAAAAAGCTGACTATATTGATGAACAGCTCATTGATAATGCCGAGCATAAGGTCTTTGGATATATGTTTGACATAGGAGGTAATGCAGCATCAGGGGTACAATTCTTTGTCACAGATAGCACCAAACATTTCATCCGAGGTGCATTATATTTCAGCAACACCCCAAATGCTGACTCCCTACTGCCTGCCATAGACTTTTTTAAAAAGGATATCGTCGCATTGATAAATACTACGCAATGGAAATAGTCCCCTTATGGATTTCTTACAAAAACCCATAGAATACACAAAAGGCATAGGCCCAGAAAAGGGCACATTACTTCGTAATGAGTTAGAAATACATACTATCGGCGACCTTTTGTCGCATTATCCCTACAGATATATTGACAGATCCAAGGTGTTCGCTATTGGCGAATGTAGCGACACTAACACCTACATCCAAATAAAAGGCAAAATAATTGACATCCGTCAACTAGGAGAAGGAAGAGCAAAAAGACTTACTGCAACACTAAGTGACGGCAAGAATACTATTGAGCTAGTATGGTTCAATAGTATAAAATGGGTATTAGAAATGCTCAAACTCAATGAAGAATATATCGTATTCGGGAAGCCCTCTATCTTCAACAACAGATATAATATCACCCATCCCGAAATAGAAAATATACAAAACTTTGTGCAGAAAGACATGCAGGCATTACAGCCCATGTACAGCAGTACGGAGAAAATGAAAAACAAAGGATTGGACAGCCGAGGTCTTCGCAAGATTATTTACGAAGCCTTGCAGAAAACCCACAACTCCGACATCCCCGAAATACTCCCTACACAAATTCTACAACACAGAAATATGTATAGTAGGTACGATGCGCTAAACATCATACATCAACCTAAAGAAATAAAAACATTAGAAAAGGCTCAATATCGCATCAAGTATGAAGAACTCTTTTTACACCAACTTAGGTTAATAAAATTAAAAATCAATCACAAAAAGGGCAAAGGCATACTCATGCCTGCTTTAGGAGAGAATTTCAATAGTTTTTATAATAATTATCTGCCTTTTGCCCTTACTAATGCTCAAAAGAGAGTACTCAAAGACATACGAAAAGATACGCTAGCAGGGGTACAGATGAATCGCCTCCTTCAGGGAGATGTAGGAAGCGGCAAGACAATAGTCGCCGTACTCACCATGCTTATTGCTATAGACAATGACTATCAGGCTGCTATGATGGCACCTACAGAAATTTTGGCACAACAGCATTTTCAGAGTATCTCCGAGCTATTAGCACCCCTATCTCTAGGCGTGTGTCTGCTTACAGGATCCATAAAAGGCAAAGAGCGAAAAGCCATGCTGGAAGATTTAGCCTCTGGCAAAATACATATTATCGTAGGCACTCATGCCTTGCTTGAAGAGAAAGTAGTATTTGCCAACCTTGGCGTCGCCGTTATAGATGAGCAACACCGCTTTGGGGTAGAGCAGCGCGCCAAACTTCGACACAAAAACACCATCCCTCCTCACATCCTCGTTATGACAGCAACCCCCATACCGCGCTCATTAGCTATGGTATTTTATGGGGACTTGGATTATTCAGTTATAGATGAGTTGCCACCAGGACGGAAGCCTATACTTACCGTTCACCGCACCGAAAATTCTCGCCTCACCCTAAATGGATTCCTGCGCGACGAAATCACAAAAGGACGTCAAGTGTATATCGTCTATCCCTTGATAGAAGAATCTGAAAAATTGGATCTCGCCAACCTCATGGAGGGCTATGAATCTATATGTCGAGCGTTCCCGAGACCTCAATATCAAGTGAGCATAGTTCACGGCAAGATGAAAGCCGAAGATAAGGACATAGAAATGGAAAGATTTCTGAATAGAGAGACCCAAATCATGGTGGCTACCACAGTAATAGAGGTAGGCGTAAATATTCCCAATGCAAGTGTAATGGTTATAGAAAATGCCGAGAGATTTGGTCTCTCACAGCTGCATCAGTTACGTGGGCGCGTAGGACGCAGTGCCGAACAGTCCTACTGCATACTAATGAGCAGTTATAAACTTTCTCCAGAAGGGAAAAAGCGCATCGCTACGATGTGTGAGACAAACGACGGATTCAAGATTGCAGAAACAGACCTCGAAATTAGAGGCCCTGGTGACATAGAAGGAACAAGGCAAAGTGGAGTCATCACACTCAAGCTTGCCAACATTGCTTACGACAAACAAATACTCGAAGATGCACGCCACGATGCCATGATGCTACTGGAAAATGACCCGCAACTCATAAGCCCTAGTAATTTTTGCCTTTCCGTATTCCTCAGGCAAAATAGGCTAGAGTCTGGTTTTTGGAGTACTATACTATAATCTATATCAAATAAGTTGCTTGAATACGTACAAAAAATATTCAATATCTATTTATTATAAACCAGAGATGCGATGACAATGTATTACAGAAGTAAACCAAAAAACTATAAATTTTTTTAGGATGATACACTGCTTTCGGCAAGATTAGGCAGAAGACCCACGGTGGTTAAGTTGAGCCTACAGAAACCACAGACATCAACACCTATACCATCTTCTTGCTACTTCTGTATTGTTCGAGCATAACACGAGCAGTAGTGTAAGATACGACCTTATCTTTGAAATATTCTAGAGCAAAGAGCCTCTCTTCCTCCGTAGCTTCGAGGTGGCTGAGAATATTTAGTAAATGCATTTTCATGTGTCCCTGTTGTATGCCTACTGTTGTCAAAGCTTTAAGGGCAGCAAAGTTTTGTGCCAACCCGGCACAAGCAACAATTTCCATCAAAGACTTTGCATCTGGATTGCCTAATATCTCCAAGCTGCGCTTCACTAATGGATGTAGCTGCGTAAGTCCTCCCACTGTTCCTATAGCTAAGGGAAGGTCTATCCAAAATTTAAAGATGCCATCATCCAGACTACAATGAGTGAGACTGGCATAATGCCCACTTCTAGCAGCATACGTGTGCCCACAAGCCTCTACCGCACGGAAGTCGTTGCCGGTAGCTATGATAAGGGCATCTATTCCATTATATATACCTTTGTTGTGCGTAGTAGCGCGATGCGGGTCAATCTCTGCTATACGCACTGCCATTTTAATTTTTTGAGCAAACTGCTCTGCGGTGAAACCCGCCACAGTACCTAGCTTTTCGATGGGACATTCTACCCATGCACGTACAATACTTTTAGGTGTATAGTTAGATACTATAGACATGATAATTTGTATAGCCCCATCGAAACCTCTCTCCACACAAATATAGTCCTTCAGGAGGGTGGCATACTCTTCCAGCATGGTATTGATAAAGTTAGCACCCATAGAGTCACAGGTATCAAAAGATGCCTTTAGCTGAAAATATCCTTCTTCTTGCGCCGACAAGTCCACCAATTCCATGTCCAAAACCCCACCACCACGAGCATCCATGTTTACGGATAAATATGCGCCATTTTCTACTAGAAAAGACTTGATATCCAAAAATTTGGACTTCAAATATGTCTTGTCGCCGTAGTATAAAAAATGCACCTGCCCCACTTTTTCCGTTCCTATTATCTCCGTATGAAATCCCCCCTTGTCATGCCAAAACTTCCCAGTATTGGACATAGCTGCTACTACGGAACTTTCCTCTATTACCATTGGCAGTACATAGTCTTTCCCATTGATAAGAAAATTGGGGGCAATACCAAAGGGCATATAGAAGTTGGTAAGTGTATTCTCGCTAAATTCATCATATCGCGCTTGTGTGTCTTCATCTCTATGCCAGTAGGCTTTAAATTCTTCCTTCACACTATAGTCGCCATTGAAATAATTCTTTACCAACCAGTCTAGTTTTTGGTCTTTGCTAAGCTTGGAATATCCCTTCACTAATGACATAAACTTTATTTTATCTGTAAATATGCATACGCTAATTGCAGCCCATCTTTTTGTTTTTGGAGATATGTTTCCAAATGTTCGTATGAGACGGCAGCATGTCTGAGCATCTCCGAGGCCTGTCCATATATGGCATTGGCATTAATCTTCTTGATATGGTAATAGCCGTCTAAAAAATCTTTTATGCCGCCAGAGATGATGAAGTCTTTACATAAAACATTATGCTCCTTTGCCAATACATCATTGACAAAATCTGTCATCTCGGAGGCATTATGCCCTATCCTTGCTATGACCTCATAAGCAGCATTATCCTCTTCACTACCTCGCAACAGCTCCAATTTGGAAAAATTAGTGCCTCCATAAGCAGCAAATTCTATAGCTGCCAGCGGCAGCTCCATCAATGTCTTTAGGCTATGGTAACCCATACCCTGCCCTACTTCCTTTATAAGGATAGGATAGTCTATTTTTTCTAATAGTGCTATAATGGTTTGGATAGGCGGATGATGTAATCTGTCACCTTCGGGCTGTAGCCACTCTTGTAAGGGATTGATGTGTACAATAAGACCATCGGCTTCTGTCTTTAATAGTAATTCCTTTACAAGGTCGAAGCGATTGCGCTCCCATAATTGTTCTATCTGCGCAATACCTAGATTGGCAAACAAAGGTTGGCTATCTCCAATCTCTCTACGCCAAAAAAAATCTCTTAATCTATCGTCACTATATAATAATTGGCGGCAGGAACCCAAGCCCATGCCTAAACCGAAATTTTTACATGCCTTCGCTAAGTTTTTGTTGATAGCATAAGCTTTTTCTGTGCCTCCCGTCATGCTAGATACCCAAATCGGAAGGGACATTGTCTTACCAAGGAAATTGCTTTGAGGGACAGATACCTCATGCCCCGAAAATATAGGCTCATACATAAACCTGTCGTCAGGGACAAAATGTTTGGCATTAGATGCAAAAGCCAAATCTATATGATCGCCTTTCCTTCTTTCTGCTCCGGCAGCATTTTCATTATGCACTATGTCTTCAGACATTTTTAATACTAAATAAAACTAATGTATGGTAATATTATCATTTATAAATTTGATGTCTTTTTCCCAAAGCTCTCTCTTGCTATTAAAGAACCATCCGGCAGTATGGATTACATGCCTAGGTGCATCTATGGTAGTAAAGATATATCGTAGTCTTTTACTCTCGTCGCCGGCATCAATTGTACCGCTAAATACAGTCTCACATGCTCTATATCCTTTTGGAAGATTATAATCCCGTTTATTTTCTACCAAAGGCTCTCTCATCTGCCCCATCGCAAGTGCTACCAGTGAATCCTGTAGCTTATGTATATAATTAGTATCTGTGCTGGGCTCATAGTCTTGAGCCACGAAGTACACGTCCCTATACTGGTTATGCACCTGAAATCGTGCACCCGGATATACCTTGTCTGTCTTGGACAGATAGGAAGGGTAGTCCACATTTATAATGCTACCCATATATTTCTTAGGAATGTCACTGTATTTACAGGACACCATGAAGACGATAAGAAAAAGGAGATATTTATTCATTTACGTAATACATCTAATGCAAAAATACTATGTTTGTTGTGTTCTAATGGTTAAAATTTGGATTTCAACGACAAGATATATGCTGTAGTGAGAAGAATTCCTTTCGGCAAGGTATGTACTTATGGCGATATTGCGAAATTTATTGGCAGTGGCAAATCTTCCCGGATGGTAGGATACGCCATGAACTACAGCCATCATCTTTCCGAAAGTATTCCCGCACACCGTGTTGTAAATAGAAATGGTATGCTTACGGGAAAGCATCATTTTGGCTCTCCAGATATGATGCAACAGCTCCTGGAAAACGAGGGTATTACAATCGAAAACGATATTATTGTTGACTTTGAGCTACATCGCTGGCGTCCAGATTGACTTGAGTCTTGCTGTACCCTTCGATTTGAAAGGCAAAGTCCCATGCCTTGTCTATTCTGTCTTTAATATGTGGGTCTAAAGTAACGAACCTATTCTTTTCATAGTCTTTCACATCATCCAGATAGGCTTTAATTCGAGGTTGTGCCACCTCAAATCCTGGCAACTGCAATTGCTCATAAATTTTTTTTGCGGTAGCCATGCCATCATTCTCTAATTCCTGGAAGCTTACCTCTACGAGATTCCCCTCAGGGATAAGGCTTCTCTCTTCATAATATTTTCTCATCGTGGTCTCATAGCAGTACATTACTCTATCAATAGTCTCTTCTTGAGAGAAATTTTGTAAAAATTGTGTGCTTATCGTCTTTTTGTATAGGTGGATGGTAGAGAGATACACATCATAGGGATGACGATGTATGTATATAAATTTTGCATTAGGAAATATTTCCAAGAGTTCCTTTACCCTGCTTGTATTATGTGGATTTTTTAGCAATAGTGGACGCTTACCATTTGCATAAGAAATGAGCTTTAATAGATAAATATAATTTCGCCTCCATCTGCGTTTCTCTCCTTTGCGTATGCCCTTGAATAGATTGAACTTATTGTAATAGCTTATATTCCTAGGGAAAAAGAAAGTCTGCATACCGCTACAAGCTGTCATATTGGTGAGGGGCTGTTCTTCTTCCGCAGGTTCATCTATGGTCATCTTTATATTATCCTGTGGACGACCATCAGGCATTAGTGGCGACAACAAAAATTTTAGCCATCCTCGCCCTAGTAATACCACATTTATCAAAAAAGCCTGATAATTATTGAGAAACGCAAATTGGGGGTCTCTGGCAAACATATAATGCAGATGTGTAGTGCCGCTACGCCAATGTCCCATAATAAACAAAGGTTGCCGAGTAAAGATATCTGTCTTCTTTACACGCCAACTGAATAATAGATTTTGAACCAACTGAAAGATTTGAGTAAACATCACGAATCCCCAAATTCTATAAACCATAGACCAATTGTCAATCTTATTTTCGCGTAGCAACCTCCACCAAATCTTAAAATAGGAAATGCTGAGTTGGTGGTCTTTTATCTCTACGTCTTTCTTCTTTCTCTTCGTCAAAGTATAATTTTTTGCAAAAATGGGAAGATTATATAAAATTCATACTAAGAAATATTATCTTTTTCTTTAAGATATTCTCTTGTCAGCTGCTGATACTCTTTCTTGTGAAAATAATCATTATTGCCAAAATATGTGCCCCAAAAATGAAAAAAGAGACCTATGAACCATCCCGACGTCATCCATATCATATTGGTATCATTGCCCTTGTTACTATCCATAAGCATTATTGCCCACATAGCCATATTAATGATTACAAAGGCGTATACGTGCCTCTTAAATGATGCTCTTTTATGAGCAAATCTGTATCTTTTGCCATTATCTTCCATGAAATACCTCCTACTAATTTCAAATAAATATAAAAAAATATATGATATTATAAAAGTAATTAAGAAAAAATGAAAATAATTTTTACCTTTGCACTTAATTAATGGGGGACAGTAGTCCCCTATTTTATTGTCATAAATGTATGGACGCCCAAAAAGTAAAACTAGAATTGACGGAAGTGGTGAGCAGTTACTGTGAAGGTTCTGAATATTTCTTAGTAGATATTCATGCCACTCCTACATCTAATATTACTGTATTTGTAGATGGGGTTGCAAATATTACAATACAAAAATGTGCAGAAATAAGCAGACACTTAGAGCAATTTTTGGAAAGCAGTGGTCTTGTGGGCGAGAAGTATATCTTGGAAGTTTCCTCTCCAGGCATGGATAGCCCCCTGCGTGTACAGCAGCAGTACGACAAATCTATCGGCAAAGAAGTAGAAATCCTGATGCTTAATGGAGACAAAAACATAGGCACACTCACAGGATATGATGATGCCCAATTATTTTTAGATAAAAAAATTCAAGGCAAAAACAAAAAAGAGCAAATAGTGGAAGCTGTAGCTCTAGATAGAAAAGATATTAAAACGACAAAAAAATATTTTAGTTTCTAAATAATATATATGAATAGCATAGAATTAGTAGAATCCTTCTCGGAATTCAAAGAAATGAAAAACATAGACAGGCCTACCATCATGAAAGTGTTGGAAGATGTCTTTAAGACCTTATTGCGTAAAAAATATGGCGATGACGAAAATTTTGACATCATCGTCAATACCGAAAAAGGAGACTTGGAAATTTGGAGACACAGAGAAATCATTCCTGATGGCATCGTAGATGATGAACTAGCGCAAGTGACCTTGAGCGAGGCTCTAGAGACAGACCCCGACTTAGAAGTAGGCGACGAATTATTTGAAGAGATTACACTAGAATCCTTCGGTCGCCGCTCTATATTAGCAGCACGTCAAACTTTGGTATCTAGAATATTGGATCTTGAAAAAGACGAGGTATTCAAAAAATATAAAGACAGGGCCGGCGAAATCGTTAGTGCAGAAGTATATCAGGTATGGAAAAAAGAAATTCTCCTCCTTGATGACGATGGAAATGAATTACTTTTACCAAAAACTGAACAGATAAAATCCGACTTTTACAAGAAAGGCGATACCATACGTTCTGTAGTAAAGGATGTAGAGATGCGCAATGGCACACCCAAAGTCATCCTATCACGAACCGCTCCTGAATTTCTAGCTAAGTTATTAGAATTGGAAGTGCCCGAGATATTCGACGGACTTATTACTATCAAAAAGATAGTCCGCGAACCTGGAGAGCGTGCAAAAGTAGCTGTAGAATCCTATGACGACAGGATAGATCCCGTGGGTGCTTGTGTGGGAATGAAAGGCTCTCGCATACATGGTATAGTACGAGAGTTGCGCAACGAAAATATAGACATCATAAATTATACTCATAACGTATCCTTGCTTATCCAGCGGTCTCTTTCTCCTTCGAAAATATCTTCCATAGAAGTACATGAAGATAAGAAACGTGCTTCTGTATATCTGAAACCAGACCAAGTGTCGCTGGCAATAGGTAAAGGCGGTCTAAATATTAAGCTTGCAGGAAAACTAACAGGATATGAAATAGACGTATTCCGTGATGTAGAAGAAACGGAGGACGACGTTGACCTAGAAGAATTCGTAGATGAAATTGACGGATGGATCATAGATATACTTAAAGGCATAGGTTGTGATACCGCCAAAAGTGTATTAGAAATAGACAGAGAAGACCTAATACGCCGCACAGACTTGGAGGAAGAAACCATTGATGAAGTAATAAAAATATTAAAAGCCGAATTTGAATAGTATCTTTGTAGCACATGTCAGAAGGTAAAAGCATACAACTTGTAAAAGCAGCCAAGGAGCTCAATGTGGGCAGAATAACCATCATTGAACACCTGAAGGTTAAAGGGCATATAGTAGAAGACAAGCCCAATACAAAGCTCTCTGAAGAGCAATACAGTATTTTGCTTAAAGACTTCAAACAAGATGCTGCCATCAAAGAAAAAGCAGACACTATAAGCATAGGTAAGGCTAGAAAAGAAGTAGTAGAACAGAAAGAAAAAGAGGAATCCCTTATAGTAGAAAGGAAGAAGATAATCCTTGAAGGGCCCAAGGTGATAAACAAAATAGACCTAGAGGTAAAAAAGAAAGAAGAAGAGGAAGTAGTATTACAGCCCCCCGTGTCTGTCGTAGTAAAAGAAGAGCCCCCTGTTGTCGCAGAAGTGGTAATTACCCCAGCAAAGGAGTCCGCTCCCAATGAAGTAATAAAAGTCGAAGCCGAGAAACTAGATGGTCTCAAGATTATGGGAAGAATAGAGCTTCCGGTTTCTGCTCCACCAAAGAAAGACGCTCATGCCAAAGACAACGATGACAAACACAAGCGCAAAAGGATAGAGAAAAAGGCTATCAACGTAGATAGATTTGCTGCCAATCAAGGCCCTAAAGACGGCAACAAAGATGCTGGCAATAGAGATAAAAACAGACAAGGTGGTGGTAGTAAGTTTAAGGGAAGAAGAGACGACAGAAAACCCAAAGACAGCCTAGAAGGTGTCTCCGACAAGGAAATACAGGAGAAAATTCGCGCCACTATGGCAAAAATCTCCGGCACCAAAACAAAAGCACCAAAAGCTAAATATAAAAAAGACAAAAGAGACGGCATAGACTATGAGGATGATGCAGACAGCAACATCTTGCAAGTGACAGAATTCATCACAGTAAGCGAGCTTGCTGGATTGATGGATGTAACACCTACAAAGATTATTGCAGCATGTATGGGTCTCGGCGTATTCGTCTCCATCAATCAGCGCCTGGATGCAGAAATAATAGAACTCGTAACAGGCGAATTTGGTTATGAAGCACAATTTATAAACTTATCTGACGAAAACGACGAGGAAGAAGAAGAAGAAGACAGCCCTGAAGACTTAGTATCACGCCCTCCAATTGTCACCATAATGGGACACGTTGACCACGGAAAGACCTCTTTATTGGATCATATACGCAAGGCCAATGTGGTAGCAGGAGAAATGGGCGGCATCACCCAGCATATTGGTGCTTATGAAGTAACCCTGCCCAAGACAGGAAGAAAGATTACCTTCCTAGATACCCCCGGTCACGAAGCATTCACGGCTATGCGTGCTAGAGGAGCAAAACTTACCGATATAGCAGTAATAGTAGTAGCCGCAGACGATAGTGTCATGCCACAGACAAGGGAGGCTATAAGTCACGCACAAGCAGCAGAAGTTCCCATGATATTTGCTATCAACAAAATGGACAAAGATGGTGCCAACCCCGAAAAAATTAAAGAACAACTCTCTCAGATGAATATTCTGGTAGAAGATTGGGGCGGAAAATACCAATGTCAGGCAATTTCTGCCAAGAAAGGCGCTAACATAGAAGAGCTTTTAGAAAAAATATTACTGGAAGCAGAGATGCTAGAGTTGAAAGCCAATCCAAAAAAACTTGCCGTAGGCTCTGTAATAGAAGCTATGCTTGACAAGGGCAGAGGCTATGTCACCACAATAATGGTACAAGAAGGTACGCTTGAAATTGGCGACTTTGTAGTAGCCGGTCAATATTACGGAAAGGTCAAAGCAATGTCTAACGAAAGAGGGCAGCGTATAATAAAAGCTGGGCCTTCTACTCCCGTACAGCTACTGGGACTAAATGGTGCCCCTACAGCGGGAGAAAAATTTAAGGTCTATGAGGAAGAGTCTGAAGCTAAAGATATAGCCAACAGAAGAGCCACAATACTTAGAGAACAAGGTATCAGGGCTTCTAAGCATATAACCTTGGACGAAATAGGCAGAAGATTAGCATTAGGCAGCTTCAAAGAATTAAAACTTATAGTAAAAGGTGATGTGGATGGCTCTGTAGAAGCATTGTCAGACTCTCTATTAAAACTATCTCGTGACGAAATACAAGTTTCCATAGTACATAAAGCGGTAGGACAGATTACCGAAAGTGATGTCATGCTTGCAGCAGCATCTGATGCTATCATTATTGCATTTCAGGTACGACCATCCGCCAATGCACGCTTGCTGGCAGAAAAAGAAAGTATTGATATTCGCAACTACTCTATCATCTATGATGCTATAGAAGAGGTGAAAGCAGCCATAGAAGGCATGCTAGAACCTAAATATGAAGAGAAAATCGTCGCCAACGTAGAAGTACGAGAGACATTCAAAATAAGTAAAGTCGGTACTATCGCAGGATGTATTGTATTGGACGGAAAAATCACAAGAAATAACTCTATCCGCATCATAAGAGAAGGCATAGTAATATACTCTGGAGAACTAGATGCTCTAAAACGCTTTAAAGACGATGTAAAAGATGTATCCAAAGGGTATGAGTGCGGTATTAAAATAAAGAACTACAACGACATAGTACTTGGCGATATTATCGAAGCTTATGAACAAGTAGCCATAGCTCGATAGTCTCCTTTTTTATAAAATCCCATTTCTAAATCCTAAGATTTATCAAAAAGAGTATAGAAACAGATTCTATCTCTATAATCTTGGTATAATTGGTATAATAAGATGCGGTAGTAAGCCCCTCTACTCTAGTATATAGATTCTATCTAGTCCTTGATAAATTTGAACTCTTTCAGTTTGGCGTATTTATTATATATTGCAATAAAATACATGCCTTTTTCCAAAAAACTAAGGTCTATCTTGTTACTGCTGTAATCTTTCATATATACTGCCTTACCCAATACATCATATATAATAATATGGTGTAAAGAAGAAGAAGAAGAATTTATTATCAAAAAGTCTTTCACTGGATTAGGATACATCATAATTGCTTCTTCAGCATTTATAACGCCGAATAAGGTATTGGAATATTCGCTTGCACCATCAAAATCTATTTGGTTTAGTCTATAATAGTTAATGCCATAATAAGGATTGTTGTCTATAAAGCTATACTCATTAAGGGTATTAGAATTCCCATTGCCTTCTACCCAGCCTATAGACTCCCAGTCCTGAGCGTTTGCGCTCCTTAGAATCTCAAATCCTTTGTTATCCAATTCAGAGGCAGTTTTCCATAGCAGACTAACTTTTTTGTCCGCTATAACTTGCAATGTGAAATCAGATAGTTCTACTGGAAGTATCGCAGGAGAATTTATCTTCAACCATATAGGATTAGTAAGAGCGTGGAATGTCTCAGAACTCAATATATACGGAGTATTAGATCCATAATTTCTAACCGTAGCCAAATTTTGTCTGAGATAGAAGTATTCATTGATAGGGACATTTTGAGTGCCAAAAAGATTGATAATATTGGTAAGTGACATAGATTTGGAAGTGCCACTTACAGGCACATTTACCGTAGTTTCTCCAGAACTAGTACCCAAAATCACATTTATACTACTTATAGTGCCATATTCTGAAGATGTAGCATATTGAAAATTCAAGAAAGCATTAGAAGTATCATCCCTATGGATTACAACATCTCCTCCCATAAAAACTTCATTTGCAGCATTATTGCCATTGGTGCTTAGTCCTTGTACCAACACTGGGCCATCACTAATAGAGATATTACCATCATACATTGCCTTGAGGATATTTGTTCCACTTGTGCCCATCCCAGTTGGCGCATACGCCAAAGTAGTCAATTTTCCCACTGCATTATTCTGTACTGATCCTCCAAGATTGCCCACAATTGATTCTACAAAGTTGGTATTAGAATAGTTAAAGGAGCCATGAGCATCCGCACCTGCGGATAAATAAAACTTCCAATTTTGAATATTATCATAAGTATTTTTTAATAACAATCCTTTTTTATTAATAAAATTTACTATCTCCAGCCCCTGATTAAATCTATTCCAATGGAAACTGAAATCATTAGGAACTGCGGCAAATGGCGTATTGCCCCCCGCCAAATTATACGGGTCTTCCGGTTCATCTGTAGTGGACATAGAAACTCTATCATTCCATATTTGCCCACCTTTTAGCGCATCTTTTACAAACTTTGTAGTATTATTTCCATTATCTACTAATACATCAGAAGCTACGGAAGGGTCATTACAAATTATACTGCCACCAGTTTGTGGAAAATTTGAACCATTGGCGGTAAAATCATCATCCCCTAGATTCCAAATGCCTCCACTTACTAAAGGACTAAGCTCATCATTTGTTGCAAAAGGGTGAGCCGCATAACAGAACCCATTGGTACTATGTAAGTTTGATAAGGCAGCATTGACAGTAACATTAGTTGCTGTTGCGTCTCCATTACCATCACCTAAGAATGAGCCAGTAGTTGGAGAACTATAACTAGGATACCCAAGAAAGTGCACCAATTTCCCTACAGAATTCTTTACAGCTACCTCCTGTCCTCTAATATACATCATACTTGCATCAGCAGTATTAAGCGCATTGACTTCATTACCCAACAGACTCCAGTTGTCATTGATATTTCCATTACCATAATTATCAAAATCTGAGGTGTGGTCTGTAGTAATGATCCAGTCTAATCCTATCAGTTTTGCAGCTTCCTTGGTGCTTGGCAATGGCAATCCTTGTTCTGCAGTATTTTGAGTATAAATACTATGTAAGTGAGTATCTCCTCTATACCAACCTGGTATTGAAGGTAACCCATAGGGATAACGATATATACGGAGGTAGGTAGTAACGGTTGGCGGCTACACGCAGGTGGGGATTTTTAGCACTATACTTCATTAAAAGTACAAAACTTGGATTTAGCACTTCACTGTCATAGAAGCACTGAACCCCCACTTGCGTGTAGGTGCTGTTATGCGGTCGGCTTTCTTTCTTCGTCATTGATTGTCAAATAGTTTGTGTTTAGAAATGTCTGATTTTAATAGAATTCCGAGCCCCCAAATAAGTCCTATGGTTGTTAGGAGTGAAAACAATATTTTCCAAATCGTATGAATATTAATACAGTCAAATTTGTCAAAAATTAAAAACGCCCAAGTCCAACTTGCAATGAAGGAAAGAAGTAACGTAACTTTTGAAGTTGATACATTTGCCGATTGTGTCGGTAAGTATAATTTGTCGTTCTCGTTTTTAACTCTTTTTGAAAACAGAGAATAAATGGCTTGTTCTTCAGATAATTGCTTTTCAAACTTTAAAACAACGTCTAACCAATTCTTTGTCCAAAAGTAATAGCCTTTGCAGGATAAATGCCATAACACACTAACTAGAAAACCCAATATTAAAAGACCATAAACAATGTTTGAGTTGCACGTATCTTTCAAATTGTAAAAGGCAACAAATATTGCTGCAACTGCTACATAGTAGTAAGTCATCCATTTATTAAAATGGTCTAAGTGAAAATTTCTAGCTGATATTGCCAATTTGTAGGCATCCATTATTTTATCATTTTTATCTACCATTTTAGAGTTAGTTATTTTTTTTATTATTTTTTAAAATTTTCTTGTAGTCTTCTGAAATATAAGCATTATAAAACTGCGTTTTATTTTCAAAATATTGTCCGTTTTTAGACCATTCTTTATTTAGGCCTTTGTTTGTCTCAATAGCGAAATCTAAAACTTGCAAGTAATATGGCTTATTTTGGCTTTCAGTTATCATAGTCAAAATTTCATTTTTGTCTTTTTGGAAATTCATAGATTGCAAGAGTTGAGAATTAACATTAAGATAATTTAAAGTGGCTCTCTTTTCTGTTTCTAACAAGTAAATGCTTTCGCCTTTGTCAAAGAAACTATCAAATTCCTCTTTGCTAGCATACAATTTGCCATTTTTGCTAAATTCTATTGCTCTACAATTACAGTTGTATAAACTACCTGTGATAAATTTGAAATCGTAATTTTCTCTATTGGGGTAATTACATTTACATTCCAAATATTTTTTATCCGCTTCGGACTTTTTATCTGGGTTTAATGAGAAATATATTTTACAATATTCTGTAGGGTTTGAAGATTTTACTTCTTTCTCAAAAGAATTGTTCATTGTTCTAAATTCTCTATCAATATCCTCTTTTATTATTTTGAATTCTCGTTGTCTTACTTCTGATAAACTTTCATAATAACTCGCTTTCAAGTCGTCTCCTATTTTATTGAAATCGGACAGAACCATTTTTTTTATATTGTATGGATTTTGCAATAATTGTTGATTGTAATTCTGAAAAATAGTATCCAATTTTAGATTGTATGTTACAAGTTCCAGCGAATCCAATCTTTGCTTTTCTTTTGCTACTTTTTCTGCTATAACTTTTGCATTAGAATATTTGAAAGTGTACCCTTTCAAATATTGATTTTCAATTTTGAAATCATCAAAGGAGATAGAAATTTCAGATTGATTTGTAAGTGACAATGGGAATTTATAATTCGAATTGTCATTATTCAAAATTATTAAAGTAGGACATAAATTATTTTCAACGAAACACCAATCGTATTCGTCAATTTCAGAATTCAAATCAGAAAAATTGTTTTTAAAGTCCTCAGCCTTAGAAATTGGAATGTTTAGTTTATTCTGCCATTTCACACTGTTTATTTGGAAAGAAACAATGAAAAATTCATTTTCAGAATTGTAAGTTGAAAGTTCTTTTCTTAAATTATAATCGTTGTTGTAATCATTGATTTTAGCTTTTATTTGATTAATACAGATTTCATCAAATGCATTTTTCGATTGATTTTTTAATCGTTCTGCATAATCTACCTCTTTCTCAAATTCGCCTTTTTGATTCCATTTTTCAAATGCAGATTGAATGTTTTTTCTAATATTACCAACGTCAGTTTTTTGGTAAGCTTCTTGTTCAGCTAGCAACTTCTTTTCTTGCTCTAATTTTAGCTTACGTTCTTTTGCTTCTTTCTCCAATCTAAAATCAGTAGCGTTTTTTAATTTTTCTGCTTGCTTAAACTCATTACCCATTTGAGTAAATACTTTTTCGCATTGCGATTTTGAATGTGTTGCTGCGTAGTTAAATATAGCTAAGCCAAGAACAAAGTCATTTGCATCTTTACCTTCTGTCATTTGTTCATAAAATGCTTCATCTGTCATACTCATTTGGTATCCAGTTAGAATTTGAAACCATTTTTTTGATAGTTCCAATTGTTTTTTTTGATAAGGTGTTGGTTGTATATTTTGCGAATACACAGTGTAAAAGGTGAAGTTCAGAATTAGAACAATAATTATTGAAAATACTTTTTTATACATTTTTTTATTTTTTAATATTACTAATCATTTGGTTTTTTACCCTTTTTTATTGGTGTTGAGTCAACAATTATTTAAAGTCAGTCAATGAACAGTAAAGTGTTCAAAAGTTGATTCTCTTGTTTGTCCTATTCTCTTTCTGTGTCGTTTCATAAGCTGCCGCATAACACTACTATTAGAATTATATGAAAATTTTACCCTTACATCCAAATGGTCGTTATCAGAAAATGACGACAGCGCAGATGCAGGAATATTAAAAGTAGCATACCACAAAAATTTATTTACAGGGGTATAGTAATAATTTGTGAAAAAGGTAGGAGCAACTTCTCTAAATTCTATGGTACGTGTTGTGCTTTTTGTGGGTACACTCTGATCAAAGGATTTACTATTCAGCGTAGTATTATTTACAGACTTGCTGCTAAACAAGGCTTGATATTGTGTATTTGTAAGAAGATTATAGGTTAGTACACTTCCGAAACTCGCATCTGTAGATTTTTTTATGGAGATATCTACATATCTTATATAAGGATATAGTGGATATATCAGGTCTGCATCGTGGCACATGAGATGTATAGGAATATTTCTCTTATTGCCATTAGCATCATAGATATTCATACGCCATGGCGCATCTGCAAATAGTTCATAAGTGCCTACATCATCATACTGATTGAATCTATGATTTGTGGTGGCAGAATCTTGACGAATAATTTCTATTGCATGTTGATGATAATCAATACCATTAATCTTTTGTACTCTCAGTGCTATTTTGTCTTCAGATGAGATAATCACATCCAAGGGAAACGTAATCTGTAGCGGTTGCCAGTGATTGACCACATGTACTACATTCTTATATACAATATCTTTATCATTGACACTGAGTACTAATTTTGCCTCTTCAATATAGCTAAGCTTTAGGGATTTAATTTCTAAATTCAAGACATACCTTGAGTCCTCTCTACTAAGTATAGTATTCTGAAATGCTATATATTCGTCATGAGCAAAGAGAGAAAAAGAAAATAATAAAAAGAGAAAATGTAAAAATCTATTCATAACTGCAAAAATATACTCAATAATCTTATAAGTATCAAAACAAATCTACTTTAACAATATAAATTTGGATTTATACCTAAAAATAGGGATTCCTGACTAAAAAAGTGGTCTACAAAATTTGTGGAATCTATGCGTCAAATGAAACAAAATACTATTTCTAATATTATTAATTCCCTATATACATAGCTAATTGCTATACTACTAAATATTCACATCTATATAGGCAGATACAGTATCATTGCGATTTAATCCCTCACTAGTGACAAAACCAAAGACAAAGTTTATACGCTGTCCCCTTAGGTGTTTGAAAAACTCCGGTTTAATAGAAATAGGGGCAGCATAGCCTGCAAATATTTCTTTATTTTCAAGGAAGTTACTAAAAAAAGCGTTTTTGATTTCGGGATAGCTAAAGAGGTTCACGCCTACAGCGATATCAGTATTGGGTGCGACACCATACAATCCTGCCGGAAAAGGCACATCCAAGGACAATTGTGTGAGCGGTGCCGAAAAACTCGTTACAGAAAGATCTAAAACCGGACAATCGCCAGCATAGGCTGTAGGCATTATTGACCATCTCGGTGCTATATTGCGATATGACAGATATTCCATGCTGGGATAAAAATAGAACTGATTTACCAAGCTCCTTATGGTATCACCCCTATTCGTAGGCTGATTGCTAAGGATACCCTTATTCGCCCCATTCACAGATACCTCAACAGAAGGTATGCGATATTGCTTATATTCGGTACAGTCTTTCTGACATGCCCAATTGATGCCAAAAGCTAATAATAGTGTAAGTATAGATTTTCTTATCATGATACAAATTTTACATCCATAATCCTTCCCAAAAAGATCTTTGTATGAGCCTCCACGTACCAAAGGTTAGATGGTATTTGCCGCTGAACAAAAATCTTAATTGGATACGACAGTAAAAGTACAAGATATTTATCCATGCCAAAAAATCTTTTTGCTTTTTTAAGTAATATACTTTATTCCTAGTACTCAAATGGATATGAAAGTTTCCAAATTTAAATCTTGTTGCCGTACCTTTCTTAGATTGAGTAAGACCTCCTACCTTGTGATAAAACTTAATATCGTGTATATAGTAGATACGATGTGTGTTTTGTAAATAAATTCTATAAAAAAAATCTGTGTCATCATAGTAGGCAAAATATTTCTCATCCATAATACCTACATCATCAAAAACTTTCTTCTTGATTAGTACGCTACAAGTAGGGGCATAGTCCACATATTTATCTATATCATACTGACCGCCATCTATCTCCTTCTGACCTAAATGTGGTGCCATAAAGCGCTCCCACTTGGTAAAGGTACTGCCCGCATACCACAATCTATTAGGGTCACTATGATAATACATTTTGTGTGTCACTAAGGAAGCAGAGACTGCATCCAGCGCCTTCATTAGCTTTTGCAATAAGTCCGCCTCAAACTCCACATCATTGTTTAGAAGATGTATATGGGTACAGCCACTAGCTAGTGCCAAGGTGATGCCCTGATTATTGCCTGCAGCCACCCCTATATTGTCCTTATTTGCCACAATGACGATTCTACTATCCTTATATTCTTTACATACGCCCAATGTATTGTCTTTAGAGGCATTATCAATAATATACAGCTCAAAGTCAGTAAATGATTGCGCCAAGACACTATCCAAAAAAGGGCGTATTAGTGTTTCACTATTAAATGTAATGGTAACTATACCTATTTTTGTCGTCATCTTTTCGTAATACAAAAGTAAATCATCCTAAACGCTTTTAAAAATAGTGGGATTAATAGTACTTTTCTAAGAAAAATATTCAACAAACATCATTTTTAGGGACTTATACACATAATTGGTGTATTATTTGTATATAAAATCAATACATTACAATAATTTTGTATCTTAGGAAAATGTGTAATATGGGAATAGTATCACTAAAGAGCGTGTGGGCATTTTGCATAATATTTTGTATATCATACAGTTATGCTCAGGATTCCGTAATAGAAGCTGATGCCACCAATTCTTTTAAATATCAAGATGAACATGGCAATCAACAAGTTACCTACAACAAAGATATTGTGTATAAGGCAGAAAAACTTCAAAACCTTCCAGACCCCTCCAATCTATTCATGGTGGACATAGAAAATGAGTTCGACCCTTCCAAGGTAGCCTTTATAGAGTCAAAAAACGAAGTCCCCTACAGAAAGCCCAGCGTAGAAGAGGTGTTGATGTATGATGTGCTACAAGCCATTTGGATAAATGGAAAGTGGGTACGCTATACTGCCAATTCCATAGCTACAGGCTCAATAAAAGTGGGTCATCCTAGCATGAACGAGCAAGGCAATGTCATGTACTTTATTTCCAATATTCCCGGAGGCGTAGGTGAATTAGATGTTTATTATTCTCTCTTTGACGGCAAAAAATGGTCAGACCCCAAGAATATGGGTCTCATTGTAAATACTACAGGAGACGAAACTTTTCCTGTTATAGAAAAAAACAACAATTTCAGATATATCTCTAACAATAATCTCGTATATATTACAGGAATATCTCAATATCTCAACCTGACTACTAATGAACAAGAGAAAATAAAAACTACTTATACCCTTCCGGAAAAACTGGCAAATGAAGTTATAAAACCTGCCACTACAACTGTGCCTACAGCTACTACTACGGCATCAATAGCAACAACAAATACCACGGGCAATACCGCTCCTAAATCCGATACCAAGAGCGTACAAGATTATAGGATACAACTTGGTGTATTCAAAACCCCAAATTGGGACTTGATAAATGGTTTTAAGACTTATGGGAGTATTTTCAGCACGATGAATGCACAAGGGCTTACGACTGTACAGCTTGGAAATTTCAGCGACATAGATGCTGCTTGGGAAGTAGTAAAAAAAGTTCGTAGTGCTAAATGGTTCGAGAATGCATACATTATCGGAGTAAACCAAATAGGAGAAACAGTATTGACAAGGAAGTAAAGTTAGACTAATAACTGCTTTCTACTTCTACCCCATTATCCGTAGCGACTTTTTTCATAAAATGCCCTGCCTCCGTAATAGTCCGATCCATGGTTTCAAAATTTACACGAGCCAAGCCAAATCTATACTTTAGCCCTATATTCCATTCGTGATTATCGAAAGTACTCCAATGAAAATAGCCTCTAATGTCTATTCCATCGCCGATAGCCTTGTTTATCCAGAATAAATACTCTTTTATGCTCTCTATCCGGAATGTAACGTCATCAGTACATACACCACTCTCTGTAATGATAATAGGTTTGTGATATTTTTTCCAATAGCGATGAAAGATATGATAGAATTCTTCGGGTTTATACTCCCACATCATATCCGATTTTTTACCCAACCTGTCCAACTTGCCGGGCTGATTGATATTATCTATAGGTAAGGGTCGAAAAGGCATACGTGCATAATAACTGAGTCCCGTGAAGTCGCTCTTTTCGAAATGCTTGGGACAATATTCCATGAACCAATAGTCGAAAAACTTAGCCAAAATATGCCCGGGAAATACTTCTCCTGCAAACTTTACTGTATTATGCGAAATACCCACCACCGTATGCGGATATTTGTTTTTTATTATATCGTAGGCTGCATTGTGTGCCTTCTCCATAGCCTTCAATACTTTTCGGGCTGTAAGTAATTTGCCTATGCGAAATGGAGGGAAATTTCCCATCAGATAGCCATTACTTACATATACATTCGGCTCATTGAAGGTATTCCAACTATCTACCCATTCCCCAAAAGCCGCTACAGACTTTTGTACAAAGTCCAACCACATCTTATAGTTGTCCCCACTTTCCCAGCTTCCCGCCTCTACAAACCAGCGGGGATGGGTAAAATGGTGTAGCACCATCATGATATGTATATTTTTAGCCTTCAAGGCTTGAAGAAAAGCAACATATTCTTGTGTCACATCTGCCTCAAATTCAGCATAGGGAGCTAGTTGCAGCTTAGACCAGTCACAACTCATCCTATATCCATTGGATAAAGCAGCAATAAGTATTACATCCTCCATCCTATTTTTGTCGTGCTCAGAGCAACGATCAAATATACTCCCATCCATGCTCTTGAATCCCTTCCAATCATGGTCGCCCGCAGTTTCAATCTGATAGGCAGCAGTAGAGGTTCCCCATATAAATCCCTTAGGAAAAGATAAAAACGACATATATAGCAATTTTTGGATGAAGATAATATTTGTTCTACATTTTTTTGTGGAATAAAGTATTTTTACATCATGTCACAGCGCATACGCATAAGGCAGAAAGTTTCGTATCTAGATATGTATATTCGTATCAAAAAAAATAAGAAGGCTTTGGTATGGGTCATAGCCGCCAGTATTCCTTGGGTAGGTATATTGTCGCTACTTGAAAAATCTCTGCTTAGCTCGGATACTTTCCTGCTTAGGGCTATACTTCTTTTTGCGCTTCTGTCTTGGATGGGTATAGGTGCTGCGGGCTGTGTATTTTTGATATGGCTATACTTTGGTCGGGAGCGTATCATGGTAAACGAAAATCATATTCTTATAGAAAAACCATTGGTAATTTACAATAGAAGAAACTACTATCCGCTTTCTAATGTAGGCAATATTCGCATAGACAAAGAACTATATAAAGTAAGTAGAGATGGCAAATGGCACGATATGTATAGAACAGTTTTAGCCTTTGACACATCAGACAAGCATGTCTTTTTTGGGCGTGGTATAGATAAATCTGATGCCGAATTTCTGCTTCTACAATTGGCATCATCAGGTTATTTACAAAAAAACCAATTTGCAACATTCCAACAGGTATGATTTTTGGCTCATAGAAAAATAAGAAAATGAAAAAAGTGACTTTATACATTCCTGACGACAAACTCTCAGCGCTGCTTCGTTTGGCAGTATCTCTAGATATTTCACTTTTAGAAGAAGACGAAGAACTCAAAGTAGAGGAATGGCAGCGCGATACCGTAGCTACAGATGAAAACACCAATGACTATCTTACTTCTGAAGACATAGAAAAGACTGTATTTAGCAGAGAGAAATAAGCCTCTTGTAAAGACACATCTTTATCAGTAAAAAATAAGTAATTGTCGGGATGACAGGATTTGAACCTGCGACCACACGCCCCCCAGACGTGTACGCTACCGGACTGCGCTACATCCCGAGATGACCATAAATAAAGGCAAAAAATGTCGGGGTGGCAGGATTCGAACCTGCGACCCCCTGGTCCCAAACCAGGTGCGCTAACCGGACTGCGCTACACCCCGAACTACAAAAGAACACATCTTCCTGCGGTGAGAGAGGGATTCGAACCCTCGGTACCCTTTCGAATACGACAGTTTAGCAAACTGTTGGTTTCAGCCACTCACCCATCTCACCTCCTCTCGTGTAAGAGAGTGCAAAGGTAATGTTAAAACTTAATATTCCAACAAAAACTTTGCTGTAAATAACATATTTATGCTAAAGTAACCCTTCTGAAGGCTACTACAGTAAGGTCTTTATCTACGCTTTTAAGGTATTGATCTACTGTCTTGCTGCCATCTTTCACAAAAGACTGGCTTAGTAATGTAGATTCTTTAAGCATAGCTTGTACCGCACCGTCGGCAATCTTATCGAGGATGGCTTCGGGCTTCCCTGCCACTACCGCTTTTTCTCTTGCAATAGCGCGTTCTCTGTCCTTTACTTCGTCAGATACTTCGCTTGCATCTACAGCTATGGGATTCATTGCTGCAATCTGCATGGCTACGTCTTTTGCAGCTACGGTTGTGGAGTCGTTTACAGGTTGATTGATTTGTACCAATACGCCCATTCTATAGCCCATGTGGATATAGGATACTACCCCAGCACCTTCTAGGCTTTCCATTTTTTTTACTTCTATTTTCTCGCCTATTTTTGCGACATAATCCATCAATCTGTCTTTGATGGCCATTCCGTCCATTTGGGCCTCTTGTAATGCTTCTACACTCGTGATTTTATTGTCGAGGGCCACCTGAGTAATAGACTTAGCGAGATTGATAAATTCTTCATTCTTAGCGACAAAGTCTGTCTCAGAACAGATATTTACGGCTACTCCAAAAGTGCCTTCTTGGTTAGTAACAGCGATTACTACGCCTTCATTAGCTTCTCTTTCAGCTCTGTTGGCAGCAATTTTTGCTCCTTTTTTTCTGAGATAGTCTATGGCTGCTTCAAAATCGCCATTGGTCTCGGTAAGGGCTTTTTTGCAGTCCATCATACCTGCACCTGTGGTCTGTCTTAGTTTGTTTACATCTGATGCACTAATTGACATAATCTTATCTTTTTTCGCTTACTAAATTATTATTATTCTGTAGTAGTTTCTCCTGCTACTTCTACCGCTTCTTCTTCTTGCTCATCTGCTTTATCGTCGTCCGATTTGTCATGCTTGCGCTCAGAAAGCCCTTCTTTAATACATTCTACTAAGTAGCCTACTATCAGCTCTATAGACTTGGAGGCATCGTCATTTGCAGGGATGGCGAAGTCCACAGTTGAAGGGTCGGAGTTTGTATCACAGATGCCAAATGTCTTGATGCCTAATTTTTTGGCTTCTGCCAAGGCTATATGTTCGTGAGTGATATCTACCAAAAATACTGCAGCAGGAACACGGCTTAGGTTTTCTATACCGCCCAATACTTTGTCGAGTTTCTGTTGCTGACGGCCAAGCATCAATCTTTCTTTCTTAGTGATATTATCAAAAGAGCCGTCAGTAAGCATTTTTTCTATATTTTGCTTTTTCTTTATGGATTTTCTGATGGTCACGAAATTAGTAAGCATACCGCCAAGCCATCTTTCTGTAACGAAAGGCATATTGATTTGTCTTGCAGCCTCTGCTACGGCTTCTTTAGCTTGCTTCTTCGTAGCTACAAACAATATTTTTCTGCCTGACTTTGCTATCTGGCGTATTGCAGCACTAGCATCTTCAAGTTTTTCTTGTGTTTTATTGAGGTCAATTATGTGTATGCCTTTGCGCTCCATAAATATATAGGGGAGCATCTTGGGATTCCATTTCTTTTTAAGATGTCCAAAATGAACACCTGCATCGAGCATATCTTGTTGCGAAATTTTTGCCATTGTATAATTTTTGACGGTATATAATTAACGTTTACTGAACTGGAAGCTTTTTCTTGCTTTCTTGTGACCGAATTTTTTGCGTTCTACCATGCGTGAGTCACGAGTGAGTAGGCTTTCTGCTTTTAGTGCCGGCTTATTGGTCTCATCAATTTTCACTAATGCGCGGGCTATACCTAGGCTTACGGCTTCAGCTTGACCTTTCACGCCACCACCTTTTACATTTACTTTCACATCATATTGACCTTCGCTTCCTAAGGCCTCTAAAGGCTTAGTAACTCTTAGCAGCAGATGTGCTACTGTGAAATAGTCCTTTACATCTTTGCCATTAACTTGGAAACTTCCTGTGCCAGGCTTGAGATATACTCTAGCTACTGCGGTCTTTCTACGTCCAAGTCCGTTTGTATTATTTGTTGCCATATATTATTATGCTGGTAAATTTAAGGATACGGGGTTTTGTCCTGCATGGGGATGCTGTGTGCCTACATACACGTGTAATTTCTTATACATGGCATTGCCCAATTTCGTGCGTGGAAGCATGTGCTTTACAGCGTTTTCTATGATAAACTCCGGCTTTTTCACTAAAGCCTCTTTAGGAGTCATAAATCTTTGCCCGCCCGGATATCCAGTATGACGAATATACACTTTATTATTCATCTTGTTGCCAGTCAGTACTACCTTCTCTGCATTGATGATAATCACATGATCCCCTGTGTCTATGTGAGGTGTGTATTCCGGCTTATTCTTGCCCTGCAAGATTTTTGCAATCTCTGAAGACATCCTTCCTAATGTCTTGTTTTCGGCATCTACTACATACCACTTTCTGTTTACCTGCTCATTCTTGGCAGAGGTGGTCTTATAACTTAAAAATTTTACTGACATGATATCTCCGTTTTTAAATCGGACTGCAAAGATACGCCTATTTAATACTATTCCAAGTAATTGAAAATATTTTATTAAAAAAATATATTAAATGATTGTAAATCAACACATTTTTTGTGTTAAAAAATTTATATCCCACAAATACAGTACGATATCTAATATGAAAAGTATAGAAAGAGTGTTCCTATTTGAAAGTAATTCTTCCTGAAGATATGACTTTGTTATTGGATCTTAACTGAAAAAAATACAACCCCGGAGCGAATTTGTCGTGTGAGATGCTGACAAGGTCTTCTTCTACATTAGCAAGGCGATATACCTCATTCCCCATAATATTATATATTGTCAAGGAGACTTTGTCGTTCACTAAGTCCAAATCTTTGCTGATTTTTATGGTAGCGGTATTAACAACGGGATTGGGATATACCTTCACAAACTCCCGCTCATAGGCCTTATAATCATCGCCCCACAGCGTGTATGCTTGCGACTGTATTCCGCAAAAGATAATGAACAAAAAAGAAAAAAAGTAGCGTGTAAAATATTTCATCATATTATCCGTTTATTGTTCAAAGAGTAAATGTAAACACTTTTTTACTTATCCACAATTTTTTTGCCAATTTTTTTGAAGTAATTTGCTTTCTATATTTTTTGGCTTTTGTGGTGGTGCTTTTTTCCTGTTTTCCTCACTGGGACACCCAATTAAAGAGTAGCGCTAAATTTTGTTGTTCGTCTGTCTTTATTAATATTT
>JBGAWK010000039.1:0-22837 GCA_044227665.1 Chitinophagales bacterium | reverse complement strand
ACCGTATGAGTATAATATAAAGCTATCGGAGCGCAGAGCGAAGTCTGTGGTGCAATGGTTGGTGAAGCGTGGGGTAAACAAGAAGAGACTGAAAGCAGTAGGCTATGGAGAGACACAGACGATAAACAAGTGCATAGACGATGTGCCATGTAGCGAAGAAGAGCATCAGCGCAATAGGCGTACAGAGTTCAGGGTTATCGGCAACTTGAAGACAGGCGAGAACTTCGACATCAAGTCCATAGCACCCGACAACATAGATGTAGATCCATGTAAGAAGTGTCCATTCTAAGCAGAGGGGCAAAGACAATACAACATAAATACAAAAAATAATAAAAGTGTGCCTCGTGCACACTTTTTCTTTATAAGAATTTTTAGTTACTTCGCATTGTGATTTTAGTAGCAGATAGCGGTTCTACCAAAACAGATTGGCGTTTTTTTCTAGAAAATAAAGTACTTTCTATAGAGACATTAGGGGTAAACCCAATGATACATAATGAAGAATATATCAAAAATGCTTTTTTCTTAAATAATGATTTTTATGAGATAAAAAATAACGTAAAATATTTATTTTTTTATGGTGCGGGTTGTTCTTCTTTGGATAGAAATGAGAAAGTGAAAAAGGTACTACAGCAATATTTTGAGTATGCTGAAATAGTTGTAGAACATGATATGCTTGCTGCTGTTATCGCTTTGCATGGCGATTCTGACGGCATAGCCTGTATTATGGGTACAGGCTCTAATTCGGTATTGCAGAAAAATAAGCAATTAATAGAAGTACTACCATCATTAGGATATATTTTAGGAGATGAAGCAGGTGGCGTTGATTTTGGTAAAAGGTTTTTGAGAGATTTTTTATATAAAAAACTGCCTAATGATATACATGACTATGCAATAAATGAATTATTACTCAATAAAGAATCTATTTTGAATAATGTATATAAAAATCCGCCATCTAATAAATATATGGCTTCATTTGTGCCCATACTGCTAAGATTTAGAACCTCAGAATATGTACAACAATTATTGAAAGAAAGATTTTCAGCTTTTTTTGATTTTCATATACTATGTTTTGAAAATTATTTGGATTATCCAATAGGATGTATAGGGTCAATAGCGAATATTTTTTCTGATGAATTACAACTAGTAGCAGAGAATTATGCTACAAAAATTCACATAGTTATTCAAAAGCCAATAGATTCACTTTTAGCGTACCATATCCAAAAAATTTATGCATAACATAGAACCCTTTTGGAAATGGCGAGATTATTACGTATCAGAGAAGGACAGAAAGTCCCCTTTTTATGGAAAAGAATATAGTGAATTTGAATATTCAGATAAGATCTATAATTACTATATACATCCGCAATGGGATAATTTTGGATCGCCAACACTATATATGAAGTTGATTTTTGTGCATTATGTCCAAAAATTTGCCATCATAGAATTTTTAGGTGAGTGGAATGATTGTGTACAAAATGATATCATGTTTCTGAAAAGAGATATTATAGATGTACTCTTGGCTTACGGTATAAATAAGTTTATATTAATCGGGGAAAATGTACTCAATTTTCACGCCTCAGATACAGAATATTATGAAGAATGGTGGGATGATGTTTCAGTATCTGGCGGATGGATAGTAGGCCTCAATTTCCCTAAACATGTAAGGGAGGAGATGCTGGATATAGGACTACATCAGTATATTTTTTTGGGAGAAAAATTTGCATCATATCCTTGGAGGAATTTTTTACCACATCATTTGGTATCCCATATTGATAATTTACTTGTAAAGAAACTTACTTGAAAATAAATTTTAAAATAGAAAGTGAAATACCTGTTATGGAACATTTTTTTACCTTACAAGGGGAAGGTGTGCATAGCGGGAGAGCTGCTTACTTTATACGACTTGCCGGATGTGATGTAGGCTGTAGTTGGTGTGATGTGAAAGAGTCTTGGGAGGCGAAAGAAAATCAAATATTAACTATCAAAGAAATAGTGGCAGCGGCAAGAGCTACACCTGCAAAGATGGTAGTAATAACGGGAGGAGAGCCTATGATGTATAATCTTACTGCCTTAATTCAGAATCTTCGTGACAGCAATTTTGAAGTAAATATTGAAACTTCTGGAACCTATCCATTGTTGGGAAATCCTGACTGGGTATGTGTATCGCCCAAAAAATTCAAAAGTCCAATACCTGAAATTTTGCGCATAGCAGATGAACTAAAAATAATTGTTAACCACCCTTCAGATTTTGAATGGGCACAACAGTGGCTGCCATTTCTCAAACAAAACTGTGTATTGTTGTTACAGCCTGAGTGGGAGCGCAGAGAGCGATTTTTGCCCCAGATAATTGACTTTATAAAAGCTAATCCTCAATGGAGGCTCAGCCTCCAAACACATAAGTACCTTAATATTCCTTAAAACGAGGCTGTTGGATTGATTTTTGTATTAATTTTAAAAATGTTTTATATAAAAACAATAAGACTTTCCTCCATATTTTTGGGTATATGCTCCATCCTAGTAATTTTTGCCGGAGGCGATAAAAATATACAAAAGCTAGAGGAACAAATGCAGACGGCGAAATACTATTTGGAAAGAACTATGTATGAAGATGCCAAAAAATTACTTGCAGAGATGGATAAGAACAATGCCGGAAATATGGAAATTCAGATTATGCTCATGCAAGTAAATATGTTTACCAAACAGTATAAGGATGTAATTAGCTGGAGTGATAAAATAATGGCTGTACATAAAGACTTACCACCCTTTGTGTATCTCATGCGTGGCGATGCTGCCTTACAACTACAACAATATGCAATTGCAAAAGAAGCCTATGAAAAATTGATGGCCATGCCCAATACTCCAATTACGATGAAAAATAAGGCTGCAAAAGAATATAATACCCTGAATTTTCAGTTGGAACAAAAAAAATCCCCTCAAAATATTGTGTTGAAAAACTATTCTGAGAACATCAATACCGCTATGGACGAATATTATCCTGTCATGACGGCAGATGGCAGTGCGTTCCTTTTTACCCGTATGGATGGGCGACAAGAAGATATATATTTGGTAAAAATCACTGCACAAGATTGGATCGCTTCTCCGGTAGATGCACTGAATACCCCTGACAATGAAGGAGCAGCATCACTCACCACCGATGGTAAGATGATATTTTATACAGCTTGTAACCGTATGGAGGGTCTCGGGAGCTGTGATATATTCTATGCATTACAGCAGGGCAATGGCGAGTGGATGAATGCGGGAGGAATAGGTAAGCCCATTAATTCATCTTCGTGGGAAAGCCAGCCTTTCTACCATACTCAGCATCGAACACTGTATTTTTCGGCTATCAGAGAGGGAGGTAGTGGCGGTAGAGATATTTGGTACAGTACTTTGGATGAGAATAATAGGTGGACTACGCCCGCAAATATGGGTGCAGTAATCAACTCTACAGGAGATGAAGAGACACCATTTTTACATCCCGATGGCGTGACGCTGTACTTCGCATCCACTGGACATCTAGGCATGGGTGGAAAAGATGTTTTTATGAGCAGAAAAAATCCTGACGGTACGTGGACCAAACCTTTAAATCTGGGATATCCTCTAAATACGCCTAAAGATGAAAGTGGTTTTTTTGTGAGCACCAACGGTAAAAATGCGTATATAGCAAGTGCTAGAGATAGTGGCAGAGGAAGGTTGGATATCTATACTTTTGAGTTGCCGGAGGCTTTTCGTCCACAGCCAGTTACGTATTTATCCTTGCGCATAAAAGATAAGGAAACCCAAAAATTGCTTGTCGCCAATTATCAACTTGTAGATATTCTAAGTCAAAAAAATATCTTATCGGGAACTACTGATAATGAGGGCAAAATAGTAACGCCACTGCCTTCTGGTAAAGAATATATGTTGACCATAGATAAGTCTAATTATTTGCCCTACTCTGAAAATTTTGCTATGATAGCACCACGGGATTATGCACCGTATGAAAAAACAATTTTTCTTTCGCCCCTAAAAGAGGGAAATACTTTCATACTCAGAAATGTATTCTTCGCTGTCAATTCGTATGAACTGGATAGCAAATCTTTTGCAGAGTTGGAAAAATTAGTAGAGTATTTAAAGAAAAATCCTACTTTAAAACTTGAAATTTCGGGACATACAGATAATACAGGTAACGCACAAACCAATAAGCTATTATCTGAAAATAGGGCAAAAAGCGTAGTGAGCTATCTCATAAATAAAGGCATAAGTCCTCAAAGGCTACAATACAAAGGCTATGGCGATACGAAGCCTATTGCCGATAATACGACAGATGAGGGCAAGAGTCAAAATCGAAGGACAGAGTGTAAGTTGATAGAGTAAGAAAGCTATTTCTTCATAGGTAATTTTTCTATTTTATCCTTGAATTGAGCTAATATACTTTGTAAGGGGGCACCTTCGGGAATTTTGATTTTGCTGGTAAGCGTATCTACATTTGTTTTTATTTGATGTAATACATCTTCATTCATATTCTTAACTTGCTCCATCATACTGCTGACAATTCTTTTGCCCTCGTCTTCAGTATATTGATTGTTTTGGATAAGGTCTTCCAAAAGTTCTTTTACTTTTGTATTAGCCAAGGATAGAACGCCTACGATATTATATGCAATCTTTTCAAACATAGAATAATTTTAAATACAAATGTAAAGGCTATTTGTATATTAATGGTTAAGGGTATGCCACTAAAATTTTAAAAAAGATATATCAGAAGAAATTATGCTTCTCGGCAAATCTCTATGAATTCTATTATATTTACTCGCAGATATGGATTTTTTCACCACTGTAAAAATTCCCAAATACCCTTTTGATATTCATCATAAGTACAATATGCTTATGATGGGTTCCTGTTTTACTGAAAATATTGGCAACTTATTGAAAGCAGATCGCATTCCAGTTGTTCTTAACCCATTAGGTATCATGTATAATCCTGTGAGTATATCTACATTTTTGACCAAAGCCCAGAATAGAATCCATTACCGAGAAGAAGATTTGTTACATTATAATAATCTATATCACTCTTGGGATGCACACGGTAGCCTTTCTCATAAGGATAGCAGTAATGTAATACAAAATCTTAATAAGCATATTGAGGACACATACGATTATTTGAAGAAATCTCCACTTATAGTGATTACCTTAGGTACGGCGTATGCTTATATGCATAAGCATACAAAATCAGTAGTGGCAAATTGTCATAAATATCCTCAATATAATTTTGACAAAATATTATTATCTGTAGAGGAAATTTTGGAACATTTATCAGAATTGGTACAATCTTTACCGACTATAAAGTTTCTTTTTACTATCAGTCCTGTACGACATTGGCGAGATGGAGGCATAGAAAATCAGCGAAGTAAATCCCACCTCTTTGTAGCGATACATCAACTTATAGATAAATATCCAGATGCTTGCTATTATTTTCCGGCGTATGAACTAGTGATGGACGAATTGCGCGACTATAGATACTATAATGAAGATATGTTACATCCCAATTCTGTAGCAGTAAAATTTATTTATGAAAGATTTTCAGCAGCATTTTTTACTGATGAAACATCAAAAAAAATTGCTATAGCGCAGCGATATGAAAAGCTGATACGACATCGTCCTTTGCATAAAGACAATGTTGCCTATCAAGCGTGGGAACAGCAGATTGCAGAAGTAAAAGAAAATTTAGAAAATATATTCTCATGATACTCAATTATATATGGATATCCTTTTTTGTTATTGGTGCCATAGTAGCGCTTTTTCAGGCTATTGGAGGCAATACTGCCATCTTTGGTGAAGTGATGACGGGTATTTTTGATAATGCAAAAACGGGTTTTGAAATATCACTAGGATTGGTAGGTGTGATGTCCTTTTGGCTGGGCATTATGAAGGTAGGAGAGCGTGGAGGAGTGATAAGTATGCTGTCGCGGTTGATGTCTCCATTCTTTTCACGATTATTTCCCGATATACCTTCTAAGCATCCTGCCTCAGGAAGTATAATGATGAACTTCTCTGCCAATATGTTAGGGTTGGACAATGCGGCTACACCTCTAGGATTGAAGGCTATGCAAGAGTTGCAGCAACTCAATACTCAAAAAGATACAGCTAGCAATGCTATGATTATGTTTTTGGTGCTAAATACTGCCGGCATCACGCTGATTCCTACATCTGTCATTGCTATACGCCAAACATTAGCTATTGAACAGGGACTTATAGGTTTCAATGCGGCAGATATTTTTCTTCCTACGCTGATGGGTACATTTATATCTTTTGTAGCAGGGATGGTGGCTGTAGCCATATATCAAAGGATACCGCTATGGAGATGGCAAATTCTTGTATTTCTACTAGGATTTGTAGGTGTGATGTATGGTATGTATTACTGGTTGTCTCAATACCCTGCCGATAGCATGGGAACATATATAGGGGTATTAGGTAGCGGTATTATTTTGGGTATAATTTTACTTTTTATTTTGATAGCCGCCTTCAGAAAAGTAAATGTTTATGAAGCATTTGTAGAAGGTGCTAAGGAAGGATTTACCACATCTGTGCAGATAATTCCCTATCTCGTAGCCATCTTGGTGGCTATATCTGTATTTCGTACCACAGGATGTATGGACTATATAGTTCAAGGTATAGGGCAAATTGTGCAGTATCTGGGTATGGATGACAGGTTTGTACCGGCATTGCCTGTAGGACTTATGAAGACTTTGAGTGGCAGCGGTGCTCGCGGACTGATGGTAGATGTCATGAATACGTATGGTGTAGATAGTTTTCAGGGCAAACTGGCAGCAATAATTCAGGGCTCTACAGAGACTACATTCTATGTCTTAGCAGTATATTTTGGGAGCGTGAACATTAAAAATACCCGATATGCAGCAACATGTGGATTGATAGCTGACATTGTAGGGTTAGTAGGCGCGATAGCTATAGGCTATCTATTTTTTGGGTAAAAATCAGATTCTTTTTATGTGAATAGGAAGCCCATCTCTGGGATGATTCAGCGGAGGGGCGTAGCGCATCACATACCCATCAGGTACTGTCCATTGGAATCTTTTTACGAAGTGTGACATCATAATCTTTGCCTCCATTTCGGCAAAATACTTACCTATGCACAGATGTTTGCCTCCGCCAAATGGGATAAAACTGTAAGCAGTTTTCTTATGTTCTGCCCTATCGTCATTGAAGCGTTCCGGGTCAAATTGTAATGGGTTTGAATATATCTGCGGCATGATATGCGTAGCATAAGTAGATATTGCAACACGTGTGCCTGCAGGTATGGTATATCCTTTGAACTGGAAATCTTTTACTGCATACCGAGGTATTACCACTAAAGCGGGGTGCAATCGCAAGGCTTCGTTAAATACCAGATTAATGTCTTTCATTTCTTTGAGCCTGTGGTAAGTAAGTACGCCTTTGTCATAAAAATCTATACTTTCTGCACGCATGCGCTCTTGCCAGTAAGGTTGCCGAGCTGTCTCGTAGATCATGCTGGTGAGTGTGCTGGTAGTGGTGTCATGTGACGCCATCATCAGAAAAATCATCTGATTGATAATCTCTTCATCGGTAAAATATTCTCCTTTGTCACTATGTGCAATACACATCTGAGAGAACATGTCTTCGCCGGGATGATTCCTATTTTTGCGAATCTTGTCTCTATAGAATTCTGTAAGTGCTTTGCGTGCTTGCATTCCTTTCCAATACGTTGTATAAGGTATTTCTAGATGTAATGGCGACATACTTGCCAAGGTTACATCCATGATGGCATCCAGATGTTTCTGCTCGAATTGCACCCCAAAGAATAGCTTGCCGGCAATGAGCATGGTAAGACGAACCATAGCCGGGTAGGTGATAAGTTTTCCGTTGCGAATAGCAATATCATTATCCAAGTAATGGATAACTTCATTTTCTATGACATCTAGATAGCCCATCATAGGGTCTTTGTGAAAGGCACTTTGCATAATTCGCCTATAGCGGGCATGTTGTTCACCATCGGTAAGCATGATGGCATCCCTGAATAGGTCACCTATGACGAAGTTCCACCCTTTTCTACTTAGGAAGTCCTCCTGCTCGTCGTGCAGTATCAACTTATTGGCTTCCGGTCCTGCAAGAGCTATAATATTCTCACCCAATACCCGTATCTTAAATACATCGCCATATCGCCTCCAGCTACGCACTATGAGCTCATTAATATCTTGTGCAAATTCTAATGTAGAGCCTACGAACGGTAACTTTAGGTCTCCAGGAATATGAGGATAGGGGTCGGTAATATTTTGGGATATTTTTTCGCCGGCGACTGCTATGAGCTGTGCAATCATGATATAAATTTATTATTACGTAAATGTAAAGAATAATTTACTAGAAAATACTTTTTGATAAAATCTTTCACGAAGGTTTTAAGCGTAAAAAAGGCTTTTCTATGATTTTATAAGATATACTGCTCAGCATATAAGTGATGATGATAGCAAAAAGAGTATAAAATATAGAAAGTGTCCATCCTTGTAATTGTAAATATTGCGTAGTGATATAATACGAAAACAGTACACCCATAGGATTATACATATATATGCCATAGGAAATATCTCCCAAATACCGAAGTACAGGATTTTCTAAAAGATAATACTTGCTTTTAGTAACTGAAAGCTGGTAAATAAGGATGCCAAATAGTAATGCATACATTTCTGCATTAAAGAGCGGAAGCGTCACGCCCTTGCCAAGTAATGCCAATAAGATGAAAAGGGCAATATAGAAAGCGTATTTACTGCCCAATAGTATTTTTTTGTGGTGATAAAATGCAATAGCGAATAATGCACCTATACCCATGCAACTTATGCGTTGGAAATACAGAAATCTAACGATAATATACATAGGGTGGTCAAAGGCTATAGTGCTTTTATGTACCAGCACATAAAGAAACAGACCATAAGTAATGAGGATATAAGTTACTATTATAGTCAGGATTATTTTTTTGAGGGAATATTTGTACCTGAACAGCCAAGGCCAAAATAGATAAAATATTTCTTCAGAGCCTATACTCCATACATGAGTAGGAGAGAACAATACACCCATAGCCACCAGTAGATGTGGTAGGAAAAAGATGAGATATGCAAATACCTGCCATAAGGGTAGATGTAAAGCTATATTTTGTAAAAAAGGGTTATCCGGTATCTGTATTGTATCTTCGATGTGTAGATGGGGTAATAAGAAGTTATGGACTAGGATAATGAAAAAATATAAAGGCCATATTCTAAATATCCGCCTCAGATAGAACTTTGATACAGAAACCAACCTGATACTGTTCATTTGGATATTTCTATTTTGCTCTTGCAATAGCAGATAGGTAATCAAGAAGCCACTCAATACAAAAAAACCAGTAACAGCTACATCGCCACAGATAGCAAATGTTTTCAAAGGCAACACCTTCCAATGCATAAATTTTTTGAAGGGTTCTGTATGGAAAAATATGACAGAAGTAGCCAAGATGGCTCTCAATCCATTGAGATGTGGTATGTGTACTTTTAATTTATTATTGTGCGGGGTGGAGGGCATTATTAGTAAAATTTTTCATAGGGTTATTTGATTAAGCTGGCCAAGATAAAACCATAGATATGAATTTTAAAAGACAATTTATATTGATTGTATAATTTATTTTAAATAAATATCTTATAATACATTGTAAATAAATTATATAGGATTTCAATATTATATATATTTATATTTTTGTTTTAAAATAGTCCTAATCTTTTAATTTCTTTACATTTGCTTAATATGAGAACATTGGTTACAGGTGGCGGTGGTTTTATAGGATCACAGGTGGTAAAGCATTTGCTGGCGCGTGGAGAGCAAGTACGAGTACTACATCTCAAAGGTGAGAACCTCAAAAATTTGGAAGGCTGTAAGGTAGAACTCGTCGAAGGCAATGTTTTGGATAGAGATGCCGTGAATAGTGCGGTGAAAGGCTGCTCCAATGTATATCATCTGGCGGCAATTTATGCCCTCTGGATGAAACAACCTCAGATGATGGTAGATGTAAATATCACAGGAAGTAGAAATGTGCTAGAGGCATGTGTGGAGCATAAGGTGAAAAAAGTAGTATATACCAGCTCCATTGCCCGATATGTAGGTCAGGGTGTGGGGAATAGTGCTACCGAAGATAGCCCGTTTATGCTTGGCAATAGTGGTGAACTATACAGCATCACAAAATATCAATCCCAAGAACTGGCAGAAGAATTCGCCACAAAGGGTCTAAATCTCACTATTGTAAATCCTGCGCTTCCAGTAGGTCCCGGGGACATTGGGCCGACCCCTACCGGTAACTACATTGTAGGTATTATGAAGAATCCTGTATTATTCTATGCCGACACGACTACAAATATTGGCGATGTCCGTGATATTGCTTATGGTCACGTGCTGGCGATGGACAATGGTCAAAAGGGCAGGAGCTATATTCTTGGTGGACATAGCAATATTGCTATGAGTGAATTAGTAGCACTCACTTTGAAGATATTGGGGAAACGCAAGCCTGTAATACCTATACCTCCCAAAGCCTTCGAAGCAATGGGCTATGCCATGGAAATGTATGCTGAATTTGTATCTAGAAAAGCACCGCTTATGACTTCACAAGGTGCGCGTGCCAGTGCTATGGGATTTGGTGCCGACTGTAGCCGTGCCAAAGCAGAACTCGGCTATACTTGCAGACCGCTCGAGGAAAGTATTAGAGATGCCATACATTGGTTCAAAGCTAACGGTTATGCATAATTGTACTACAAACTTGTACTAATGTATTGTAGTATTCAGTTTAAATATTATCTTTGCATAAATTAACTTACTTTATCAAATAATTTATCAATTTAGATTGTTATAAAATAATGACAACAACTAATAATAACGATATAACTATAAGAGAATTAGAAGATTATATTGACAAAATAGCCCTTCTTCAATTCAATAAAAGTTCTGAATTTTTTGGTAACACTGATGCGCTACATGCAAATCTTGTAATTCAAAGGATGCTAAAATCAACGACTAAGGAATTCTTTATTTTTGATAATAATATGGATGGAGATATTGCAGACGCTTTGGATAATCAAAATTTCAAGGAAGAGGAAGTAAAATCTTTTCTTTCTAAAAATAGTTTCATAGATACTCTTTCTGATTTTTTCAAAAATGGAAAAAAATTGTACTTCCTTTTAACAGAAGATGTAAATTCTGTTAATTCTCCTTTTAAGATTATTATTGATTTTTTTAAAATTATATATAGCGACCAAATTGTTATTCATAAGGTTTCTCATGCGTTTATAAAAGAAATAAAAAATCTTTTAAATATGGATTTTTATTTTGCAACGAATGATAATGATGCCGTTAGGATAGAAGAAACAGATGATATAGTAACGAATGAAAAGTACCATGCTGCTGCATGTTCATTTAATAAACCTGAATTAAGTCAGAAGTTAATAGATATTAGTAAAAAAGAATTAAAAAAAATTGATTGATATAGATTTATCATATATCTCTACCTATCTTCAATTTATGTTAGGCTTTAATATAGCTTACAATAATATTGAGAATATTAGGAAATTAATAGAAAATTCACGTTTTCTAGAAATAAATGATTTAAGAGGCATTATAAATAAAGCTGAATCAAATCTCTTGAATAATAATTTAGATGCTAGGTCTAAAGTTTATGTCGAGAATCGAACTATTAATACTTTCCAACCAATTAAAGACAAAATCAGTGAACTAAGTAATGACCTCGAGAATAACATTAATACGATAAAAAGTGATTTTAATTCTGTATTTTATCTAAATAATATTTTTTGTCTTTTTATCTTAGCAATTTTCCCTTTGCTACTGCCATTTAATTGTTCTAATCATATTTTATATGTTTTGTTGGATTTATTTTCAATTTTAATAATTTTTATAGGAATAATTGATGCTAAGAAATTCAATAAAATCTGTATCCTAGTTTGTATAATAGTTTTTTGTATTTTAATGATATTTTCTATTTTATTTTATTTTTTTTCTGACCCTGTTAAACATGAATATACGTTAAAATTTGCAACATATATATTTTTATTAATATTGCCGTTACTTCCTATCTCTCTGCAATTTTTAAAATTGAGGAGTTTTAAGAAAAAGCATCAAATCAAACTTAAGGGTGAGATTGATAATTTGAATAGAGCAATTTATGACTTAGATCTTGTAAAAGAAGTTGTTTCAGATTTAAAAAATTCTCAAGAAGAAAAGGTATTGATAGAGACTAAATTATCAAATATAAAATAATATTATGCAAAAAAAAAAGGGGCATTGCTGCCCCTCTTTTTTGCTCCGTAGTTAGTGTTACTCTGCTACAGTCGCGCTGTCGCCAGCGCCTGTGTGTGCAGTCGTGTCCGTAACTTGTGCCGTAGTATCTTCTACAACGGTTGGAGTTTCAGGTGTTTCGATGTTTTCATCTTTTTTGTCTCCGAAGAGTTTGCAGCTAGTAGCTAATAAGCCTACCAACACCGCTGCCAAAATTGCTTTTTTCATGTTCATTGTTTTTTTTTGGTTGTATTATAAATAACTATCTTGCAGATGTTTTAGTGTCCTAAAATTTTTATTTATGAATAATTTAACTATATGTTGTTGTAATTAAGTTAAAATTAAAAGTCCATGTATCG
The DNA here is from genome assembly GCA_044227665.1 of Chitinophagales bacterium. Taxonomy (GTDB): domain Bacteria; phylum Bacteroidota; class Bacteroidia; order Chitinophagales; family JADIYW01; genus JBGAWK01. The sequence continues at coordinate 10,163 of JBGAWK010000039.1, read as the reverse complement.
CTTGTTCAAAATTGTACTGTGTTTGTTGCTTTCAGTGGAAGCAATGGCAGACAATTTTGGCTTCTATATAGCAGATAAGACTAAACATACTATAGCCTTTGAGATGGCACATAATCTCATTGTAATAAAAGTGGCTATCAACGGTTTGGATACACAACGCTTCATAGTAGATAGTGGCGCAGAGGGGAATATTATTTTCTCGGAAGCATTGCCGGACTCTTTCCCTCGTGAAATATTGAAAGACAATATTTTTATTGGAGGTTTTGGGATAAAAGACAGCATTGCCGGAAAAGTGCTGGGCAATAATTCTATAAGCATAAATGATGCCGTCATGGGCGGACATATATACTTTATAGAAGTAAAAGGCATTTATGAGGCAGTAAGCGATTATATGGGCATGTCTATATCCGGAATACTTGGTATAGATATTTTTAAAAATTTGGCTATTAGAGTAGATTATGAAAGTAAGTTTCTTACCTTTTATTCATCAGAGCACCCATTGCCGGTACGCAATTTTTCTACTATGCCGCTACAACTGCGTGACAATAAGCTCTTTACAGATATTGTAGTATCCACGCCAGCACTAAAGCAAAGAAAATTGTCTGTAATCATAGACATGGGAGAAAGCAAATCTTTGGTATTATTGCGAGATACCTTGCAAGATATAATAGAACCGGAAAAAGTCATTAGCACCCATTTGGGAATAGGCATTGCTGGAGATATCAGAGGCAATATTTTCTATTATCCCAAAGTTAGGTGGAGTAAATACCAATGGAATAATGTGCTTATAGCTATGCCTGATGCCGCGTCTATACCGTTTTATACTTTAAGCTCAGGCAGGGCAGGTAATATTGGTGCCGATATTTTACGAAGATTTACACTGCTATTCGATGTGCCTCATCAACGTATATATCTCAAAAGAAATAAAAACTTTAACACTCCTTTTGACTACAATAAAAGTGGTATTCATATACAGTACAATAATGAGGAATCTCATTATTACGTAACAGAGGTTACAGAATTATCTCCTGCATCAGTATTTGGTATCTTGCCGGGTGACATCATTTTGACTATTAATAATGTAGAGGTGCTACATAAAAGCTATGAGGATGTTCTCGCCATGCTGTCACCCTCTGATAATCATACTATAGAGATAGCTGTAGAAAGGAATGGCACAGTGAACAGAATAAAGGTATTGTTGTTCGATAGATTATAAATATGGATTTATTTTATAAAGTCATAGGTACCGGCGGTAAGCATTTAGTCATATTACATGGATTATTAGGAAGTTCCGACAATTGGCAAAGTGTAGCTAGGCATTTGGCCGCAAACTATACTGTTCACCTTCTGGATATGCGCAATCATGGACGCTCTCCACACAGTAGTGATATGAATTATCTTCTCATGGCGGAAGATGTGATAGATTACATAGTAAAGTGGAAAATACATCAGCCCATCATTATAGGACATTCTATGGGTGGGAAGATAGCAATGACTATGGCTCTCCTATATCCTCAATATGTATCGCAAATTGTAGTCATAGATATTGCGCCTAAAGCATATTCAGGAGGGCATGAATATATTATCAATGCTATGATGGAGATACCATTGGATAAATTTAGCAGTAGAAATGAAGTGGAAGCGTGGTTGTCGGAACGTATAAAAGGACAAGGAATAAGGCAGTTTATCATGAAAAATTTGGGGAGAAACCCAGATCACTCTTTTCGTTGGGACTGTAATTTGAACGCCATATCCTATCATTATCCTGAACTTATGAACTTCAATTTCAATGGAATTACTCACATAAAGGCAGATTTCATACGCGGGCAATTATCTGACTATATAATGCCTGAAGATGAAGTATTGATACAAAGTTTCTTCCCAAATAATATGATGCATACCGTACACAATGCTGGACATTGGGTACACGCCGACAATCCAGACGGCTTTGCATATACGCTAAAGCAAATTCTACACTAAAATTCTACCACCAATCCTATGGTAGGTATAATACTTCCTGCAGAATTCTTAAGTGTTTTCAATTGATAACGGGTAGCATCATCGGGGTCGGTAAGCGCATTACCATCGCTATCTTTTATCGTATCTATATATGGATTTTGATCTTCAGTGCTGAAAGTAATATTTTGTAAGTCAAGGTATGGATTTATATTCCATCGCTTAAAATACCATTTCTTATCTATACGAATATCTAGCTGTTGGTAAGGCTTAAGTCTCGAACTATTAAGCTGTGAATAATCCAAAAGACCTTCGTTGCGAATATCCCAATTTACTTTCAATGCGGAATTTGCTACATCGTAAGGAGTAAATGGAGTCCCACCATTAAGTCTATATCTGAAGCCTATTTCCCAGTTTTTCTTGAATTTATATCCTCCCGATAGGTTAAGGATATGTCTGTTGTCCCAAGATGCCGAGCGGTAATCACCATTGATATCTGTAAATAAGGAGCGAAAAAACGTATAGGAAAATATGCCGTAAAACCCTTTGTAAATTTTTTGATACAACAAAAATTCTGCGCCATAAGATTTGCCCTTAGAAGTAGATATAGCTGGCTCATCACCTACTACGCCGAAGAATCCTCCTTCGTTGGCAAAAGAGATGCCTTTGGCTGTAAGCATAGGATAGTTGTTGTATTGCTTATAAAATCCTTCTACAGAAAATTTGGTATTAAAACTACTCAAATAGGTAAGTCCTGCTACATATTGCGCATTTTGAATAAATTTTAGCGTATGTATGTTTGAGAGATTTCCATTTACATCACGATTGCCCAGTAGGGTATATGTCGGCATCTGATAATATAATCCGGCACTGGCATTTACACTCAGTTGTGGTAGGATGTCATAAGCTAAAGATACTCTAGGAGACAGCTGACGGAAAGGGTTGCGTGTATCGCCATTATAGCTGCTGCCATCTGCTCGTATGCCTAAAGAAATACTGAATTTTTCATCGAAATATTTTTTGGATGCTTGTACGTAGAAGCCATAGCGATGCATATTTAGCAACGTAGAGAAATTGAAAGATGTGGAAGTGGTATCATCTAGGGCTATTCGTCTAAAAGTGCTATTCGTATATCTGTCATATTCATAATTTATACCATAGCTGAGTTTATAATTTCTTATACGCAATACATGCTCCCAGCGCAACTTATTTTCTGCTTCGGCGGAGCTGAGGTCAAATAATTTGTTGGAGGCATTAGCATTGTCATTATCTCTATATTTGTAGATGCCATTATTGAGCATATTTCTACTGGCTACTGCTATCATATAACCATTTTTCATGAAATGGCGGTATCTAAGACCTGTTGTATAGCTCCATTGGTCGAAATAAGGTAGATTGTTATATAGATACTGAGCTGTCTCATCGCCATCTTCTAATTTGTCATTCAAGATTAGATTGTCTATTGCGCCGAGGGCTATGAACGTGAGGTCATTCTTATCGTTGATTTTATGGGTAGTCTTGATTTGGAAATCATTATATGTAGGCAAGAATGGTAAGCCAATGGCTTTAAATAGTAATTGCAAGTAGGAGCGGCGAGCAGAAACTAAGAATGTATGGTTTTTATTTTTTGAAAGAGGACCTTCTAGCGTAATAGCTGCCTCGCTGGCACCCAAGGTGAACGTAGAGCCTACTCTGTCGCTGCGCCCATCTTTGAGGGTAAATTCCATGACTGAGCTGAGGGTGCCATACCTGCTTGCAGGGAAGGCAGCAGCATAGAAATCTACATTGCTGATAAAATCTGTGTTGATGAGACCATTGCTACCTCCGGACGCTCCCTGTGTGACGAAGTGATTGATAGAAGGTATCTCTATATCATCTATAAAAAATTTATTTTCGGAAGGACTTCCGCCTCTTACGATGAGGTCATTCCGAAAGGACACCCCACTTCCTACCCCTGGAAAAAGGCGCACCACGCGGGAAATGTCCCTGTTGCCGCCGGGGCTTCTTTTGATTTCATTCTCGCCCAAGGTATTTAGCGAGGTAGTAGATTCTATAGGCTTGGAAAAGGGATTTGCCGTAATTATGACCTCGTCCAATTGTTCGGAACTTTGTTGTAGCTCAATACTCAAAATTACAGGTGTTACATTGCTTGCAGCAAGGTCGGGAATTATTTTCTTTTGGTATCCCAAATAAGATATTTCTATGTTATAAATTCCCGGCTTTAGATTTTCTATACTAAAATTACCATCTATGTCAGTAACGCTGCCAGTGATAGTTCCTTGGATTACCACCTCTGCCCCAATGATAGCTTCATTATTGATAGGGTCAAAAACTCTACCTTTGATGATGCCATTCTGGGCGAAGCCATTTGCAGTAAATAAGATAAGTAAGTAGGCTATAATTTTACGCATAGCAAGAGTAACTGAAATCACTGTCATTTGTTTATAGAATAAAATTATTTTACCAAAGTGTAAATTGCCAATAGCTTTTCTATGAGATATGGCAAATCGTCCAATGCCAATATCGTGGCAGCATCTGATGGAGAGGCCGTAGGATTGGGATGTATTTCGAGGAATACGCCGTCCGCACCGGCAGCAATTCCTGATTTGGCAATCGTGGGGATATATAGCGGCGTTCCTGCTGTAACACCTGAGGCACTATTGGGTTGCTGATTAGCGTGTGTGGCATCTATAATTACACGTAGTCCTGTAGATTGCATAATAGGAATATTTCTCATATCTACAACTAGATCTTGATACCCGAAGGTATTGCCACGTTCACAGAGCCATACATTGTTATTACCTTTAGACTGTACCTTCTCTGCCGCCAGCAACATAGATGGGGCAGACATAAATTGACCCTTCTTGATAAGTACCGTCTTTCCCGTAGCTCCTGCCGCCAATAATAGTTCTGTCTGTCTGCAAAGCATAGCCGGAATCTGAAGGACATCTGCAACTTCGGCAACAGGTTCTACTTCGTGAGCTTCATGTACATCTGTACAGATAGGAAGACCAAATGTGTCTTTCACAGATTGTAAAATAGCAAGTGCTTTTCTGTCTCCAATGCCCATAAATCCCTTTAAAGAGGTGCGATTAGCCTTTCTATAAGAACCTTTGAAGATAACTTCAATCTGAAAACGATTCTTTATAGTCCTCAGTTGTTCCGCGATTTGGAAAGTAATTTCTTCACTTTCTATGATACAAGGTCCGGATATTAGCGTAAATTTCTGCATTCTCGATAAAAATAAGCATTTTAGCGTAAAGTAAAATACTCACCTTTGCTGCCGCTATGATGTATGAGGTAGCCATTACCCAACATATCCAATACTATCTGTCTAGCTCGTCTCTCGCCGATATTGAGGTATTTGGCAAATTGTTTTATCGTTACAGTTTTATTTTTATTCAGGTAGTCAAGTAAACCCTGCTCTTTGGAATCCAGTTTTTCTTTATGGTTTGTGCTGTCAAAATATTTGGACATCTGCTTAGAGGCTGCCTTGGACTGATCTTCTGAACGTATGAATACATGCCATTCCCCCTTTTCATCCATAGTCAGATGAGGCTTTTTAAGGCTGTTAGCAATTACCGCTTCTACCACTTGAAGATTTTCTTCTACATTGTCATAAATGATAAAACTCAGGTCTATTGGGGGGGCATTCAGGTGTTCTGCCGCTTCAAAGAGCATATACATCTCTTCTTCAGCATCTATGCCCATAATTGTGCCATTGTCAGCTATACCTACAAGGATAGAGCCTCCCTTGTTATTAGCGAAAGAGGCTATAGTTTTAGCAATCTTATATTTATTGGTTATAGCTTGCTTAAAATCTTGTGCCACGCCCTCACCTTTACAAATTTTCTTATGCAAAATATCCCAATCATAGACAATTGTAGGTGTAAATTGCATAATAGTATTTTTATAGATTAAAGGTAAAAAATAAAATGGTTGCTATATTTCTATAAATGTTGACAATTTTTAGCATTATGATTTGTGTGTATTAAAGATATTTGCCATGCTGTGCGAGATTGTTTAGTAATCATACCTACTTATAATGAAAAGGAAAACGTTTCCAATATCATTGACGCTGTTTTGAGCCTGTCAGAAAGATTCGATATTTTAATTATTGATGATGGCTCTCCTGATGGTACTGCGGAAATAGTCAAAAGTAAACAACAAGTCTCACCTAATATACACCTCGTTCAGCGCAATGGAAAATTGGGCTTAGGCACTGCCTATATTGCAGGATTTTATTGGGCACTAGAGCATAATTATGAATATATTTTTGAGATGGACGCAGACTTTTCTCACAATCCAAAAGATTTGCTCAGATGTAAGATTAGTAACCTTTATTCCTGTAAAAGATACTACAGGCGGATTTGTATGTTATACACGCAAGGCATTGAACAGTATAGACCTTAAAAAAATATGGTTTGTAGGGTATGCCTTCCAGATAGAAATGAAATATGCTGCTTATAAATGTGGTATGAAGATAGTAGAAGTGCCTATTACCTTCAAAGACAGGGAGCTGGGTGTGTCAAAGATGTCAACGAAAATATTCAAAGAAGCCTTCTGGGGTGTTATAGAGCTGAGAATCAACAGTATAATAAACAAAAACTTCTATAAGAAAAATGCTTTACCTCCTGTGACTTAGCCATTTTCGTAGCAGTTGCGACAGCGCGGTTCATAGCTTTCTTTTTCTCCCAATAATACTTTCTGGTCATTGCTTACTTTCCTAAAGGAATAATGGGCTATAGATCCACATTGCATACAAATAGCATGAACCTTGGTTACATATTCTGCTTGCGACAAAAGTGTGGGCATAGACCCGAAAGGCTTCCCTGAAAAATCCATATCCAATCCAGCGATGATGACTCTTATACCTTTCTTTGCCAAAAAATTGCATACTTCAGGTAGTCCTTCGTCAAAGAATTGTGCTTCGTCTATGCCTACGACATCCACTTCATTGGCAAGCAGTAATATATGCTGGGAGTGACTAATAGGCGTGCTGAGTATAGCATTAGCATTATGCGATACCACCTTTTCTTCGTCATAGCGCGTGTCAATCATAGGTTTGAAGATTTCTACTTTTTGATTGGCAATCTGAGCTCGTCGCAGACGGCGAATCAATTCCTCGGTCTTGCCAGAAAACATGGAACCGCATATTACCTCTATCCACCCGCTTCTTTCATGATGATGACGTGGCTCTATAAACATATTCGTACTATATTTGTATTATCAGTATATTCAAGGCTTAAAATACTACAATTTTATGAATTTCAAAGAGAGAAGGAAAAAAATAGACCAAATATGGAGCAAGATACTACGCCTCAACGAAATATTTGAAGAAGAAAATAATGTGTCTGAGGAGGAACTGAACTTAGTAACAAAATATTTACGTCAGATAGAACAAATTTATGCCGACAACGGAAGCAGTACAATACCTGAACCTATAGTAGAAAAATGGAAGGATATTCCTCAAAAAGAGCTGGAATCAACTCCTATTGTAGAGATATTACCGGAAATCCCTGTGCCTAAAGTTGTGGAAATTCCGCCTGTAACAAATATTTCCGGACAGGAATATGTTATACATGACAATACGCCGTTTCCTCCATTAGTAGAAAAAGCTATACAGCAAAAAGAAGAGATACCTGAAGAGAAGAGCATAAATGAACGATTTGTAAAGGAGGAAACTAAAGACTTACATGCTAAAATCGTACATAAAGCATCTGAAAAAATTTCCCTTGCAGACAAATTCATATATATAGGTGAATTATTTGGTAATAATCCCGTGGAGTATGCCGCAGCATTAGGGAATATAGATAGCTCCCATTCTTATGCACATGCTATGGGAAAGCTGAATGCAGCATTTGCAGACAAATACGAATGGAGTAAAAAAGAAGAAACCTTGCAGCGGTTTTATGATGTTATAGCCTCAAAATTTGGTGGATAAAGAATATTGTAAATGTAGATTTGGCATAAATTTCGTTGTAATATGGAGATGAAGAAATATTTTTTTCTTTTATGTATGCTTATAGGAGGGAAGGCAGGAGCGCAGCAGGTGCAGTGGGCATCTATGGTCAATGAGTACAGCAGCCAAAAGGATATAGACAAATATAGTGTAAAGCAAGTCATAGGCGAACCCAATGCCTATCCCTACCACGAAGATCAGTTTACCGCTTGGCAACCTCAGTCTTTCAAAGGCATGGATTATATAAAGGTAGGCTTTGCCAAGCCACAGCCAGTACAACAAATCATAGTTGTAGAATCTTATATGCCGGGCAGTATTGCCCAGATTTACTTGTATGATGAAAAAGGTAAAGAATACAGAGTGTATGATAATACGAATCCAAGGCAGTATGATGGAGGTAAATACGGAAATGTTTTTAGGCATAATATAGTGCCTACAGGATATAATGTAGTACAACTGAAATTGGTATTATATCCCACCTTTGGTACAGCCTTCCCTCAGATAGATGCCATAGGCATATCTTCGGGTAGTATTCCTATTACGCCTAAGGTAAATACACTACCCTCACTAGCGCAGCTACCAACTCCTATTAATGTAGGGCCCAATATTAACACACCGTATGCAGATATGATTCCAATCGTATCGCCAGATGGCAATACCTTATATTTTGCCAGAAAAAGAGCTCCGGAAAATACGGGTGCTAAAGATGCAGACGATATTTATGTGTCGCATAAAGATAAAACGACGTGGGGTAAAGCATATAATATTGGGACACCTCTCAATAATGACGATTACAACTTTGTATTTGATGTAAGCCCAGATGGGAATGCCCTATTCGTTGCCAACCGCTACGATTACAAAGTAGAGGTCAACGAGGTGGGGATTTCTAAGCGTACCGCTTCAGGGTGGTCGAAACCTGATTTATTACAAATCCCCAATCTCTATAATCTAAATAATTTCGACTGCTATTCCACAAACCTAGATGCCAATATCCTCATGATGGCTATAGAACGCAAAGACAGCTATGGCGACATGGACATATATGTGTCTTTCAAGACAGGAGGTAAATGGACGGAGCCTATGAATATAGGTAGTCAGGTGAATACCACAGGGACAGAAGGTAGCATATTCTTATGTGCCGATAATAAGACAATATACTTTGCCTCCAATGGTTATACAGGTTATGGAGATTTCGATATTTATGTTTCAAAAAGATTAGATGACACATGGCGTAAATGGAGTAAACCTGTAAATATGGGTCCAGTTATCAATACGCCTGGCAGAGACATCTATTTCTCAGTACCTGCCAATGGGGAGATAGCTTACTTTAGTAGTGATTTTTATCCAGGCTACGGACTTACGGACATCTTTCGTGTGCCCTTGCCACAGGATGCAAAGCCCACCCCCATAGATGTGTCTAATCCTCTAGTGCTAAATGTAGGCATGGTAAAAGTGCCAGAAGCAGCATTGCCACCGACTACTGTTGCTACCTCTATCAAAGAAAAAAAAGAACCGGAAAGTCTCACGCTCAGACCCTACGAATCATCTCCAAACTCCATAGGCACAGCCTATGATGATAAAATAGAAACGCTGCGCAAGCAGATAGATCAGGTGAAAAGCAACCCTACACCACCACCACCTGTAACCAAAGTAACGCCACCACAAGCCTCTCAGCCAATTATATTGCCCAAAAATGAAGACCTAGAAAAGGATATAGAATCGCTCAAAGGAAGATATGAGCAGTTGCAAAGCGAAATTAGCAACGTTGACAATAAGCTGAGCCCACCAGAAGGCAATAAGATGCCTGCACCTACCACGAAATCATATCAGAACTCATCAGCTACAGACCCTTACGCCGATAAATTGGCGGAACTAAAAAAACAGATGGAAAGCACCAAGAATCCGTCAAAACCGCAACCTACCTATGCTGAAACTCAAAAGAATAAACCACAGCCATCTTCTACGGTAATTACACCAGCCCAGCCAGATACAAAAGCTATAGAACCCTATTCCCAGAAGTATGAGCAGATGAATACCCCTACTCCGACCTATTCCGATAACAGTACTCAAGGACAGCGATTACCACCCAACTACTCGTATGCTCCGCCACCCCCTACGCCCAAGCCTTATGTGACACCTGCCGCTCCCGATTATTCGCAGTATGAACAAAAATTAGAGGAATTGCGCAAATCCAGAGACAATCAAACCTTTGTATCTAATGCGCCGAAGGCAAAAGACATTAAAG
>JBGAWK010000038.1:22847-23127 GCA_044227665.1 Chitinophagales bacterium | reverse complement strand
GACCCCCGTAGCTGTCAATGACTATCCTGGGTTTGTAGCCAACCGCATCCTCATGCCTATGATAAACGAAGCTATAAATGTATTATATGAAGGTGTGGCAGGTGTTCATGAAATAGATACCGTAATGCGTCTAGGCATGGCACATCCTATGGGGCCGTTGCGATTGGCAGACTTTATTGGATTGGATGTATGCTTGTCTATATTACAAGTAATGCACAAAGGACTAGGCAAAACACACTATGCCGCTTGTCCGCTACTAGTGAAGATGGTAACTGCCGGC
>JBGAWK010000038.1:0-22837 GCA_044227665.1 Chitinophagales bacterium | reverse complement strand
GGAGAGGGATTTTACAACTATGCAGACCCTTCTGCTCCAGTAGTCAGCAGTAGATTTGTAAAATGCTAAAAAATACCGTAGGTATTCCAAATTTTTCTACTCTTTGTCGTAGTATGCCTTAAATAACATTATTTATGTTGCTTGTGCAATTTAAAAAATAAGGTATAAAATTACATATCTAAAAACCGGTGTTTTATTTTAGGGTCAGGCAACATACAGGATTCCTTTTTACCAAACCATTTATATCTATTTTTAGCAATAAAATTATATATAGTATTTCTAAAAGACTTAGGTAAAAACATGCCTATTCTTAGCCAAGAAAAAGGAATCTTTAGGTGTTTGGCAATATGCAATGCTGCATCGGAATGCGTATAAGCCAAGTTTTTTTCTATAAATACTAGACTATCTGTATAATCAGTAGGTAATCCATGCGTCTTCAATAATTTGATTCCTAATTCTGATTGCAGACTTACAAAAGAAATTTGTCCATTTTTTTCGTGATTAAGGACAAACTGGACAGAAGCATTACAGATATTGCAAATGCCGTCGTAGAGTAAGATATTATTGCTTGACAAATCTGGAGACATATACTTTATTCTCTTGAATAATCTTAATAACGTATATACCGGCATTTAGGTTTGCAACATTTATGGTATTATTCATAGAATAATCTTGTGCTACCAAGCCCCCCTGAACATCCATAATGTCGTAGGAAAACCCGTTAAAGTGAGATGGCAAATGCAGCCAAAAGGCGGTAGGATTGGGATATACATCGAAATTTTCCAACTTTGTAGGTTGTGATGAAGTAAGCTGCCAAGGCAATGCTTTGCCAAATACAGGATTTATCATAAATGCACCATCAAATACTGAACGCTCCCATCCTGTTATCAGCTTATAATAGCAATAGTTTTTGGCATCATTATTTACATCGAATCCTACTACTACTTTGTTGGCAGCTCTTATTCTTATCCCTACATAGTAATCTCCATTTAATATAAGGGGCTGATTACTATTCAACTCTGGCAATATTTCCTTATAATAAAATGCATTGAATCCGGGTCTGGGATCTTGTAGTGTCCTCAACTCTGAAAATGTCACATCTTCTTCTTCATAGAGCAAAGTATCTTTTGTAGTGCCCAGTCCTATACCTTTCCATATTTTGATGTCAAATTTTGTATTATTGATGTCATATACAATATTACTAAGGTGCAATCGCAAGGCTCTCAAGGTGTCTGATTGTATATTGTGGTATTTTACAGCGACATCTACATCGCTGGAATTATTGAATACTGTAAATCCTTGCTCGGCAGTAGCATCATCGTACGCAAAAAAATTGCTAATCTGGAATATTTGCTCATAAGCATTATTGGCTTTTACAGGAGTAGGACTTGCATTTTCTGCGGAAGTATTAAAACTATATCGCAAGGCAATACTTATCGTATCTGCGGTAAGACCTTCTGGCAGTAGAAGTGCCGGATAGGATTGTATATAGGCTTTATTGGGTGCTAAGTCCACAGAGACCCCGCTATAGTCCACTAAAGTAGAATTGTCATTCAGCAGTTCTGCCTCAAAATAATCCACAAAGTCTGTAGTGGGCAATATAAAGTTATTTTTTATCGAAATGGTATTTTCACCTCTGTAATAGGATGTGTCTATTTGATTGTACGGCAAAGTATAATAGGGCTCAAAGATGCTGGAAGGTGGCATATTATATGCTAAATCATAGATATCTTTTTCTATGGTTGTATCTCTGTCTTTATCCAGTCGTATATAATCCAAATGCCAGTGATCTACATTACCTGCCAAGGAACCAAAGTTTCTAAATCTAAACTGAAAATTATCGAACAAATATTTTGCATCTGTAATTGGAATAAATACTTGGATGAACGTATCAAGAACGGATACATCTGCAAACCATGCCGATGTCCATACCTGGGCGGTATCTTTCATTTCCAAGTATAGGCGGTCACGATTCTTGAATGGAGAATCGCCATTGCCTTTGGCCTCAAAAAAGAAACTTAGCCACACATTATCTGATGCTGCTAATCCCGACATATCTATAGGCTGTGATGTCAGTTTGTCAGCGAAGTCCACCAAATTGGAATTGAGGCTATAGGGCGCTCCATTAGGATTTAGCCCTTCTAAGGTGGCAACACCTATCGTAGGTGGGTTTATAGGATAGGTAGCATTTATATATGCATAATTATCTGCCCACAAATCGGGATTGGGATATACATTTTTATAGTTGAAGTCATCAAAAAATGGAAGCGACAAGGATGATAATTTCGTGCGGTAGTGCTGTGCAGGGATATTAGTGAGAGCGGCATTAGTAGAAAGAGGTACTAAAGTAGGCTGTGCCACAAGTTGTAGCATACTGACGAATAGAACAAAAAGTATTGCACAATGCTTTCTCATAATTTTTCGTTAGTGCCAAAATCATCTTGTTGTTCTTCTTCGGAAACTTTTTCCGGTTGGACTATATTTGTAGGTATTTGGTCTGTGATATATAGGTTTATCTGATCTCCAGGCGACACATGGATATTGCTGCCATATTCGGGATTTTGGTAATACACATAGGCATTTAAGGAGTCTGAGATGGCGGTTTCTGCGATTACTTGTCCGGGTGCTAGATTTATCGCTTGAAGTACCGTATAGGCTTCCATGAGGGTAAGTCCTATAAGATCTGGGACTTCTACATCCATATCGCCATAACCGTCACCTAGCAACAAATCTATGACTGTACCTTTAGGGATTTGCAACCCTGATTTTACTTCCCTGCCATTAATTTTCATAGAGATTACAGCATCTTTGGCAATATCGGGAACATAGCTCTCTTTGCCTACTAGTAATCCCCAGCTTTCCAGCACGAGTCTAGCCTGACGCTTAGACATATCTTTGATATTGGGTAATTTTATAGTAGGTGGTGTAGTTGCATTTACGGTAAGATATATTTTTCTACCGGGTTTCACCTTATTCCCTACGGAGGGGCTTTGATCCATAATTGCCAAAGGCGGTAACTTAGGGTCATAAAGGGAGTCCACTACCATATAGTCAATATTATCTTTGGCTAATAACTTACCTCCTGACTTCAATGTTTGCCCAATAACATCGGGAACGTCTGTTTCCCTTCCATGCTTAGTAACTACATTGATAGTAAGAATAAAAGCTATCAATAATATTACCGTAGTAACCATAATCCTTATAATTGTTTTGACTACCGGATTCATAAATTTACTCTACAACGACAAATATATACGTAATGGTATTATTCCAATGTTAATGTTCCTAACATTTGGGTATTATGGGAATATACCCATTTCTTGATAGGATACTGCAATGCTGTCCAACGCCATAACATAGGCAGCAGTTCTTAAGTCTTCAATTTTTCTAGAACGTTTGAATATTTCATAGATATTTTCAAAAGATTCTATCATAGTATCTTCAAGTCCGGAACGTACGATATCCAATTCATCGGCGCCACGATTCACTAAAGCTTTTTCTTTGGCACTAAGTTTTTGACCCGTCTTGGATTCTATCAATGCTGCAAGATTCGAGAATGCACCTTCCTGAAAGCGACTTTCCATCCTGCCAAAGCGTACATGAGAAAGATTTTTCAACCATTCAAAATAGGATACAGTCACCCCTCCCGCATTCAAATACATATCAGGAATGATGAGTATGCCTTTTTTTCTCAAAATTTCGTCGGCTATCGGTGTTATGGGGCCATTGGCACCCTCGCCAACTATTTTAGCTTGAATTTTTGGTGCATTTTCCTGTGTAATTTGATTCTCCAAAGCTGCGGGAATCAAAATATCACAAGGATACTCCATAAGAGAATTGGATTTAGGAATAAACTCAGCCTTTGGATATGTTTTAATCGTATTATTTTCAAGTTGAAAGCTTTTTAAGTCTGCTACATCTATACCTTTAGGATTGTAAAGTCCACCTTCATATTCAGCTATACCTACAATTATAGCACCGTTCTCTTGCAATATTCTTGCGGAATGGTAGCCCACATTTCCGAAACCTTGAATGATGATAGTCTTACCTTCTATGCCCACTTCGAGTCCCAATTTTTTCATTTCCTCTTTTTGTTGACAGGCATGTCTGAGACCATAGAATACACCTCTGCCCGTAGCTTCGGAGCGACCATGTATGCCATGCTGACTGATAGGCTTACCTGTAACGCAGCCATTGGCATCAATTTGATTAGGATTAAAGGCAGTATAAGTATCTACTATCCAACTCATTTCACGCTCACCCGTACCGTAATCGGGTGCCGGCACATCTACAGAAGGGCCAATGAAGCCTCGTCGAATCAGCTCATACGCATATCTTCTAGTAATCTTTTCTAACTGATTAGTAGTATAATTTTTAGGGTTTATTTTTATGCCCCCTTTGGCTCCCCCGAAAGGTACGTCAACGACAGCACATTTGTAAGTCATTAATGCTGCTAGTGCCATTACCTCATCCTGATCCACCATATCACTATATCGTATCCCACCTTTAGTAGGTAGTCTATGGTGGCTATGTTGCACACGATAAGCTTCAATGACCTGAATCTCATTGCCAATTTTAACTGGAAAGTTAATTTTATAGACAGCATTACAAACCTTTATCTGTTCTATAAGTCCTTTGGAATATTTAAGATGCTGTGCAGCTCTATCTACGTAAATTTCAATATTTTGGAAAAACTTAGTGCCACTCATACTTTAATTTTTATCTTCTAAATTTTTGACTCTTTTATCTATCCTCCATAAAAACAATCCCAGCACCAATAATATAATTGCCAAGACCACAATTACTGCATTAAGTTTGTTGTTTTGGAGAATAAATGAGGTCTCTTGCAATACTATCTGATTCATGGCTGCAATATTACTTCATTTTTGATTTATTATGTAAATTAATTGTAAACAACCCTTGATTTTTAAGCTATTTTAATGACTGTAATTAAAATTTGGGGTGAAAACGCTGTAGTGAACTTCTCAAATAATCCTGATCCAAGTGGGTGTATATTTCCGTGGTAGTAATGGATGCGTGCCCTAGCATCATCTGTACGGCTCTGAGGTCAGCACCACCTTCTATGAGGTGAGTGGCAAAGGAGTGTCTGAAGGTGTGAGGGCTAATACTTTTATCTATGCCTGTCATTTTTGCCAATGATTTGATAACCACAAATACCATTACTCGTGACAAGGGCTTACCTCTCCTATTCAAGAATAGAATATCATCATACTGCTGAACTATGGGATACTTGCACCTTACTGTATCACAGTATATTTCTATGTACTTGAGTGCTGACCTACCTATGGGTATCAAGCGTTGCTTATTCCCTTTGCCTATTATTTTTATATATTCTAATTCTCTGTTTATATCCGAGACTTTAAGTTGTACTAATTCCGACACCCGAAGTCCGCAACTGTACAAGGTTTCTAATATGGCTTTATTTCTTACATTCTCCTCTCTGCTGAGATCCAAAGCACCTATAAGTTTTTCTATCTCTACAAAAGAAAGGGTGTCAGGTAGTTTTCTCGACAATCTAGGTGCATCTATAAGCGAAGTAGGTGCTACCACTATGGCTTGTTCTGTAACCAAATAGCCAAAGAAAGATTTTAGTCCCGAAAGTATTCTCGCTTGCGTTCTATCATTGAGTCCTAGTCCATACAAGTATGCAAAAAACATTTCTATATGTTCTGTCGTAATTTCTGTGGCTTGAATTGTAGAAGCATTAGTACCGATATATTGTTGTAACAACCCTACATCGTGTAAATAGGCATCAATGGTATTAACACTCAACGACTTTTCTACCTTTAGATATATTGAAAATTGCTTCGTCCAAAATTCCCATGTCATAGTATAGCACTTTGCCCCCTCAATATTACGACAAAAATAGAAATGAATATATATTATATATATAAACTTTTAATTTTAGTTACATTATAAATTATTGATTATAAATAATTTATAAAATTTAAAATATACAAAAAAATCCTAGATTATATAGTTACACTTAAATATACTTATTCTTTAGCTATAGTTCAGTAGGCATAGATTCGCAATACCTGTAAGCGTATAAAAAACGTGGATTCGAGCCAAGCAATCTCAGGAAGTAAGCAATAATCAACATGATTTTATTGAAAGAATATTTAGAGATCATTTTTTCAGTTGTAAATCGGTCTAAACTTTTCTCACGGACACCTATGAATAAAAAATAGTAGATTTCCGTAATTTGTGTTCTTTAGTATATTTGCAACAGTCCATGCGTATGGCTTTGATATTGTAATGAGGTTGTAAATCGGTCTAAATTTGTGTTCTTTAGTATATTTGCAACAGTCCTGCAGTCCAACGCTTACCAATTCTAATCGTTGTAAATCGGTCTAAATTTGTGTTCTTTAGTATATTTGCAACAGTTTCACTAAATTCATTAACCGCATCCGCACGGTTGTAAATCGGTCTAAATTTGTGTTCTTTAGTATATTTGCAACAGTTTACTTATAACGAGCCACAGCTACCCGAAGGTTGTAAATCGGTCTAAATTTGTGTTCTTTAGTATATTTGCAACAGTAAGTGTAAAAAAATGGGTTGTCTATATCCAGTTGTAAATCGGTCTAAATTTGTGTTCTTTAGTATATTTGCAACAGTAGATGGCTTCAAATTGCCTTATTTTATTGGTGTTTTCAAATATATTACAAGAGTAAAAATGCCTGTATAAGTCCAAGTTAATTGACTTTACAGGCATTTTTTTTATCCTAAAAAAGTTCTAATTGTTGTGGAATAGGCATAGGTGTTTCTTTCTTCTTGCCATAAAATATCTCCATCATACCGAACTGTTTATCCGTTATGCATAGAACTACGATATGACCATGTTCCGGCAATCCTCTCTTTACTCTCTGTACGTGCACTTCCGCATTTTCTCTGCTACTGCAATGCCTTACATATATAGAATATTGAAACATGGCAAATCCATCTTGCAACAACATTTTTCGGAAGTCGGTATAGCGTTTTCTATCACGAGCTGTATCCGTAGGCAGGTCAAAAAATACGATTACCCACATAATTTGATAGGCATTTAATAACATACAACATTATTAAATCTTTAAGCCAAAATCTGTGCCAAATATTTAGGCTTCTCTGTGAATTTCAGGAAATATGATCTTACGGGTGCTGCCTTCATAGCAGGATGCTAGTGAAGATGTAGTGCGTTGTAGGCCTACCATTAAGGGGCTTTTTTTGTCATCAATGTTTATATCCATTGCAGGAATGCCGAGCAGCCTGGATTTTATAGTTTTGCTAAGTTCTCTTTCTTCAGGTTCATAATAGAGCATAATTTCCTTGACAAGGTTGTCCACATAAGGTCTATAGGGTTCCATGATATCATCTGCCAAACAATAGGCATTGTATCTATTGCGGTGGAAAATCCCCAAGGTAGGTAGTAATCCCGAAGCCACCAATCCACGTGCTACAGTTGCCCGCAATATGGCATAGCCATAATTGAGAAGATTATTGGGGTAATCACCGTACCGCTCTCGTACAAATAGGGATTCTTCTTCTTCGAATAGATGATTCCAATAGAAACGGGAAGCCTGTGCCTCTACATTTGTGCTGTCACCACTTTGCACCTTATCCTTTAATTTGTGGAGATAATCACCTTCATAGCCCCAATTCCTTAGCGTAAAATGCTGATTTTTAATTTTGGCTTTTATAGTCTGTTGCCAAAGTTGTTTTTTCAATGGTTCGCTAGCCTGTATTTGTGCTTGGAATTTCTCACTTTGTAGTGTATTACCATCTAGGTTGAGTAATAGTCCTATAGGATGATGCTTTTCGTTGCAAGTGATTATTGCCGCATTATTGTCTAGTAATGAATTGAAAACTTGATGCGTAATTTGTATCTGATAGTGATCTAGGATGATTACACCTATATCTTCTATAGGTACAGAGGTTTCTTTATCTTCTGTATGTATCAAGAGTTGTTGTAGCTTAATGGATAAACGTGCAGGATTTCCAAAATAGAGGGTACGCTTGATCATTACTTAAATATTTGAAATTAAACTATTCCCCTACTTTGATAATTTCTCCTAAATAATTGATATGCACTTTAATAAAAGGTTTCAACTTTCCTAAACTACTTACACTAATATATCTTTCACTCAATGCTGCTTCTTTACTATCGTTAATCTTAGTTTCCAAATGATGCCTAAAAACTATATCTATCCGCCCACTAGACTTTTTAGACATCTTTTGTACTCTATATAGATGTTCTGATATTAAAGCTTTATTCTTCGGGTCTAGAAAATCTACTTCTTCGGGATTTAATTTATATACAAACATTTGATTCTGCTGTATTGAAAACTTAAATTCATGACCATCTTCATGGTTTTTTTTAATTAATTCCAAGCCTTGTTTTTTGCGTTCTACAGCTTCCCAAAAAGTAGTAATCAGGTCGTAATAGTTGCCTTTTTCATCTTCAAAGATGGGAAAATGGTGGTTGCTGCCTAGTTTTACATAGTCTTTGGCTTTTCCATTTTCATCTAATCGCAAAGCAGTCATATTACCAAGACCAGTTCTACATCGCACAGAAGTAATTTTTAAGCCTTTTTCTTTATTAAACCATATTGGGTTTTCTTCCAGATTCTGAAATGCTTTTTTAGGCTCATTGTTATAATCTTTCAATCTCTGAGTGATAATTTCTCTTATTTTATCATCTAATATATAGGGTAAATCTTTTTCTTCAATACTCTCCACTCCATATCTATATACAATTTCATCTTTGTACATAGTGCCTGATTCTATTGGTTTTAATTTGGCTTCATCAACGTATAAAGGTTCTTTTTTGAGTGATTTTATAGCTGCTTTGATGTCATTATTATGATTTTTTATTCGTTCTAAGACTTTAGCTTTAATTTTTTCTGAAACAATATTGTCAGCATTTTCAAATAATGTAGCTATAGGCACATTTTTTATAAGGGTTTTCACTTTTCCATAAATCTGTTGTTCATGTAGAGCTCCTCTTGGTACTATTATATTGTCTTGAACGGCTATTTTTTTACCTTCAACTTTAAGTTTTCTTACTCCTTTGGTAGCCGCTTTTTTGCCGGGTTTATAAGAAATCAGCACATTAGCTAGCTGCTCTTCTACATATTTTGTCGTAAAATTTGCAGGTCTCTTGCTGACCAAATACTGCTCTAAAGTGGTGAGTTTTTCATTGTATTGTTTTGCAGATTCATTATGTTCATTGAAAATATCTTCATTAAATGACTTGCCTTCAATTTTTTTAGCATTTTTGATAGCCTCATTCATTAGGTCTTTAGTATCACTTGCGTTCAATGTATTTATTCTTTGTATAAAGCTTTGTTGGGTACAAGCTACTACTAGAGCGTCTAAAGCCTGATGCCTATGGTCATCGCGCTTTGTCCAATCTTTGATTTCTTCTTTGCTATGTTTATGCTTACCATGATCAGAAGTCCACTCTTTGGGTTCTGTCATATTTAGATTTTTGTATTTTGGCAACTGCAAATGAAGTAGTACGTCTTCCCAACCCCACAGTCTTCTAAGCTTGGCTGTCACAGTACCTTCAGTGACATGCACTTTGTCACAAATTATAGATAATATTTCTACAGATTTTCTAGAAATATATTGCGTTTGTCTCAATTGTCTGTCTATAAAGTTTTCCCACAATTTTTTGTCTGCTTCTGTAGTTTTTCCTTTAGTTTTTCTTTCTAAATAATCATCATAAGACACTTTCAGTCGGAGCATTTTGGAATAAGAGATAATACCTCTCTTGTACCAATCGTCCACTCGTAAGAGATAATTATCCAGTTCTTCTTTGCTTTTGGAAGCGATATAGTCGTATGCTGTACGATTCAACTTCTGACTATTGCAACTGCGATGTACTAATACTTTATTGGTTTGGGAATCGTCAAACAGTAAATCTTTAGGAACTATGTGATCTACATCAAAGCCATTTCCTGTAAGGGCTTCCTTCAGTCCGAATGACTTACCACAATAAATACATTGATTTGTTACTTGCGCATTTTTAATACTATAAGAAGTAATTTTGCCTTTGTCATCTACCTCGCCTCTCACCTGCATGATAAATTTATATTTTTGGATAGATTTGTTGGTAGCTGGAATTCCCAGAGATTGCAGTCTTGTTGCTACTTCCGCATTTATCTTTTTATTGTCGTTATTCAATTTATCAGTACTGGCTCTTTCATCTTTACTTTGTTTGAGTTCTCGTGTAAGTTCCACACGTATTTGTGTAGGTTTTCCATTTTGTGTAGGCTTGCCATTTTGTGTAGGCTTGCCATATTTGGCAATTATATTATTGACAACATGAATCATCTGATTTAGAATCTTTTCTACGACAGGTTGTCTAAGACTATTTTTTTGGAGCAATTTAAATTCTTCTTTTTCCTCTTTTGTTTTGTTATTGGAATGATTATATCCTGCCATTTCACATGCTTTAGAATACACATGACCTTGCATAAGGTAGGGAAGTATCTTACGCATCGCTTTGGCAGACTTATTGGAATAGGCAGATTTGTTAAAGTCTATATTTGCTAAAGTTTTCGCTTGTTGTTCTGTAAAATTAAAATTTTTGATTAATGCTGCTTCACACTCAGTAGTATCTTTTATGGAATAAATGATATGCCATAGGCGATAGAGGGGCTCATGAACAAAATCCTCACTTAGTATTAAATTATCAATTTCGATTACATCTCCACTTTCAGTATCAATGTAGGGATTGCTTTTCTGCCTTATTTGGGGCTCGAATCGCAATAATTCGGGATGGGTAATAGTTTTGCTAATTTCTGCAAAAGTAAGATTGCCTTGTAAGCCCTTTTTTATCTGACTATTACAAAATACTTCCCCCTCTTCCTTTTTGATTAATTTCAAAAATTCTTTGTAAGTTAATTTTTCGTGCGTATGTAAATAGCTGACTATAGCCTTTTTTTCTTCCAAGTTCAATTCAGCATCTGACCATTTGTATTTGCTATCAGGCGGATTTTTGACCTTGAAATTAATATTATTGACAACTTCCCAAATCTTACATAGTTGAGAAAGTGGCGAAGATTTTGGGGCCACTTTTGGGCCAGCAATAGTTGTTTTCTCTTTTTGAGCTTCTTTATCATAATATTTTACAGGAAATCCTTCAAACTCGCAGATATTCACCAGCGATTTTTGAGACTTCAATTTTCTTTGATAAAAAATCACTTCTTCTTTGATATCCTTAATTAATTCATCAGTAAGAAAATTATGTTTATCTTTTTGGGTGTTCATTATTCTATCAAACTCTTCAATATAAGCTTCTCGCGGAAATACTTTTTCCTTTACCCTGAAATGCTGATTATGCATTTTTGCATTTACTAGTTCTTGATAAAAGTATTGTCCAATGGTCTGATTTGAAATTTTTAATTGAGCGTACCTGCCTTTAACTTCTTCTACATATTTAGTGTCTTTAGCATCTTGATTGGCATCACTTCTCGCAGATTTATATCCTCTTTTTTGATTGAGCATATACAATATACGTCCTAATTGCTGTGGTGTTATCTGTTTGCTTTCATCCACCGCATCCTGTCTCAACTGCCACAAATCTATACTGTCTAATTGCATCAAATCGTTATCCGGATACATATTGTATTGTTGCAGGATTTGCTTTAAAGCAGCCTTGCGAAGTTGCTTCCTATCATACCCTTTTCGCTGGGTACGTTTATTGGTTCTTTCTCGGTTTTTGGATATAGATTTGCCTTTAGCAAACTCATCTTTGTCGTCCCTATCAAGTGGGATAATTCTTGAACCCATCCCTAAAACTTTTATAGGCATATCTTCAGCATTTACTTCTATTAATGCCCATCCAATGCTGCTTGTACCAAGGTCTAAGCCTAAAATTGTATTGATCATAACATTATTTTTTTATATGACGGTTTATTATATATTCTCGACATTCTCATCATAATTTCACCACTTTGTTTTGTAGTTATTATTACTTCATTTGCAACAACCATTTTACCTCTTAATTTAGTCATCAACGATAGCACTGTCGCTTTTTTTGCTTTTCTAAAACAAATATATATTAGATTTTTTAAATAAAAAAATAAAAAATAACTTTCACATACAAATCAATTAATATTATTATATTTGCATTGCACATGTCTATGGGAGGTAGCTGAATAGATACTTTATTGGGCACCAATCCAATACTTATATATTCCAAGATATATTTGCCTATTGACATGGCATTGCGTACATACAAATTTAAGATTTGTATGTATTGTAAATCGGTTTTTAAATTTTAGGCTATGGAAAACAATAAATAATATTATTTTTATTCCTAAATCCACTTATTATGAATACTATAAAATTAACCCCATCTTCGATAGGAATCAAGCTGACAAATAAAAAGTTTGAAGATTATTCTCCTATCGAAATAACCACACTTTTGGACCAACAAGGATGTATCCTGATAGAAGGTTTATCGTGGTCTAAAGAAGATTTACAGCTTTATTTTTCCAAGCTGGGAGACTTAGTACACAACGAAAAAAGAGCTAGAGATACGTTTTTGGAACTCAATGGCAAGATGGAAGCTAAGGAGGTACTGAGAGGCACCGGACGTATGCCCTTACATAGAGATGGCCTCATGATGCAGAATAATGTAAAATACATAGGCATATACTGCTTGGATATAGATGTAAGTGAAGGCGGCAGGACTTATATCTCAGACACTCTACACGCTTGGCAAGAACTTCCTGATGAAATCAAAACTGCCCTAAAAGAAAACGGCATAGAGATACTGCCTTTTGACACTACCTATTATCTCAAAAACGAAGAGAAATGGTATGCCTTTGACGGTGTAATTTCATACCAAGGGCAAGACACAATGAATGGTGGACTTAGTTACAAATCCCATGAGAGAAAATCTTACGCCATACGCATTCCCAATATTTCTGAAGCACTTTCAGCGCAGTATTTCAATAGGATAGAGTCTGTTTTTGAGCAGCCTTACTACACTTATCATCACTACTGGAAAAAAGGAGACCTACTGCTGCTCAATAATTTTAGCACCATGCATGGCAGGGAAGCTTATACCGGCATCAGAGACATCGTACAGATACAAGTGCGCATATAATGTCGAGCAAGTATATAAAGGCATACGACGGCATGAGGGGTATGGGCGCGCTCTTCATCATGCTATACCATTGGCCATATAATCACCTGCATATCAATCACGGGTGGGAATTTATGCAGATGTTTTTCGTACTTTCAGGCTTCCTCATTACTTCCGTATTGCTGGATGAGAAGCAAAAGTACCCCTTTGGGAAATTTGCACTACATTTTTACATAAAAAGAGCATTAAGGCTATTTCCTATATATTACTTATACGTAATAGCGGTAATTCTAATTGTTATATTCTTTAGCAATATAAAATTTATTCGGGCTATAGATGGCGATATACCTATAAGTATTCCGTATTTACTCACTTATACTTATAATTGGGCCTCTATCATACAATATTTTCAGGGCTTAGATTATACTGCAAGTAATCTCACGGTACATCTTTGGACACTTTCATTAGAGGAGCAATTTTATTTATTTTTCCCCTTTATTATATATTTTCTAAATAAAAAACAGCTAAAAACAAGCATAGTCATAGCAATAATTGTAGCACCTCTGTGCCGATGGCTCATCTATATTTGGGGTATGCACGTCAACCCCGATGATCTAGTATGGATAGCAAGAAATATTGCGAGACTACCACCGCTACAGATGGATGCTTTAGCATTTGGCGCAGCACTAGCGGTATTTGATTTTGACTTTATAAAACGACCTTTACGATGGTTTGGCATCATGACTACAGTCATATTCGCCTTATACTTAGGCAATATCTTGTATGTGCAATATGTACAAGGCACTGACTTTTATACCATTACCTATGGAAGGCACATTGTAGAAAGATGGATACTGCACAATTATTTGTTTAGCTATATTTTCACCTTAGTCAACTGCTGGTGTATGCTGGCTATGCTGTGCATCAAGAGAGGTTATAGGTTCAAGGGCGTGCTAGAGCTGCCCATATTTACAGCCATAGGTAAATATTCCTATTCCATATACATCTTTCACTTGCCTCTAGTATTTATTTATATAAAATTCCTCCAAAGGTATATTCCCACAAAAAGCATAAACAACAACATTCTAATTGAAGTGGGACTATTTGCGGCATATTTTATTGTTCTAATGCTCATTACATCCATGTGTTTCAAATATATAGAAAGCTATTTTTTATCTTATAAGAACAAAATATTTCCTAGAAAATGAGCCTAATTGTAGATAAAATATTTGAAAATAATACTAATCAATCAGCGTTGATTGCCAAAGATATAGTGATTTCTTATGCCCAATTATCAGAACAAGTAAACATAGCGTGCAACAGAATACAAGCCTTTATCACTACTGAAAGTTCGGTATTACTTACACTAAACAACAGCCCCACTTTTGTAATTTTGCTATTGGCATTACTAAAAAATAAATGCAAAGTTTACCTCTATGACAACAAAGCTACACAAGCAGAAATCCTTACTATAGCCAACTTCTATGAAATTCCTCATGTCCTTTCTCACTTTCAAAGCACTGCCCTCCTCGATGCTGATGATACTATATTTCTACATACAACCCAAGACAAATATCAAAAATGCGAATGTGGGATAGTATTTTTCAGTTCCGGCACCACACATATTCCCAAAGCCTTCTTTTTTGATGAGAAAAGACTCTACTATACCTTCGTACTGTGGGCGCAATACGCCCAGATGAGTGATACCGACAACATATTTTGTCCGCTATCCATTACACATAGCCACGGCATTATGTTGTTACTACCACCACTGATGCTTGGAGCTACTTGCATAATACAACATTTCGAGCATGTAGATACCCATTTATATCTTTCGATAATAGAGGAGTACAATGTCACCGTTTTCTCTGCTGTACCCTATATTTATGCGCATTTTATACATAATAAAGACACAAGATTAGATAATATCCAAACACTTCGACTATGTATAAGTGGCAGCGCTCCCTTATCCAAATATGTGGAAGAACAGTTTTTCACAAAATATAATATTGCCATATCTCAAGGTTACGGTCTTTCGGAGATTGGCCCTATTTCTATCAACATTTTTGCGCACCTTACCAAGGGCAGAAATAGCGTAGGCAAAGTAATCCCACATATCGAATATAAAATTATTGACGAAGATGGCAAGGAGGTAGCTCAGGGTATAGAAGGAGAGCTTATTGTAAAGAGCGAGTGGATGGCAACTTCTTATGAGAAGAATCCCGAAGCTACACAGGAGATGTACAAAAAAGGATGGCTGCATACACAGGACATCGTGAAGGTAGATACCGAAGGATTTCTGTACATCGTGGGTAGAAAATCACAGTTTATCAATATTGCAGGTCTCAAAGTACACCCTAGCGAAGTAGAAAGCGTCCTATTGGGTATAGAGGGTATTTTGGAGGCTTGGGTATATCCTATTCAGGATGAGCTAAAAGGTCAGAAAATAGGCGCAAAGCTCGTCACATTGTCTCCACTCACCGACACAATGATTTTTGAATACTGTGCTGCGCGATTGCCAAAATATAAAATTCCTTCTACGTTTACCTTTGTCACCGAAATACAACAAAATAGTATAGGCAAAAAAATTGAAAAAACATGCTGATATACCCCGAAATATTAGAGCACAGATTTGATAATGAGCAATTTAGAGCAGCTAAGAAGAAAAACATATTCTCCCTGATCATTCGATATCATCAGGAATGTACACACATAGAAAACGAGAAATATCTTATTGATGGACACCTCTTCACAGTTACTGACCATCAATGTATTATTCATACTCCAAAAAATCCGCGCCCTCTTTTTGTATATAAAAAAGAAAGCATTATCATAATAAGTTCGAGGCAAAAGTATTTCCAATATTTCGATGATTTATTACTCACGCCTATTTCAAAAGCAGAATTTTTGCTGCAAAATTGGGATAGTAAGCGCAGCTCATTTTTCGAGGAAATTAAAAAAATTGCTTACGGATCTACCCTAAAAATTGACTTTCAAAAGCACGAATACGTCTATACCGCTACTGATAATTACGCCACTACATCATGGCAAGGCACACTTGAAGAAGCTAAAGAACATCTGTACCACTTACTACAAAAACATACGGCATGTAGCCATACCTCTATAGCTGTTCCCATTTCCGGAGGCATAGATTCTGCTACAATCGCAGCCCTATTATATGAACAGACCCATCCCGTATTTTCCTATACCATAGGTACGGAAGAAGGGAATGAATATAAAGGTGCTGCTGCAAATGCAAATTATATTGGAACGAGACACAAGGAAGTCTTCATTGACAATGAAGAGTATATGCAAATTTTTGAACATTGTATAGCCTTGCAAGAATTTATGGATGTGAGATATGCCGAAGGCTTTGTAGGCTTCTACAAAGTTTACGAGAGTGCTACTCACGATACTATAAACCATATATATACGGGCTACGGTGCCGACCTGATATTAGGGGACATCTTTGGCTTAGACGACAAATCCTCCTGCAATGACATAGCTCAAAAAGCCCTTTTACGCACAAATTATACAGGAGAAATGGACGATGGCATTGCCACACACTTCCAATGCCAGCTACACCATCCCTTTTTACATGAGGAAGTAATAGCCTTTGCGCTAGGCATCCCTTGGCAATATAAGTTACATAATAATCAAGTAAAATATATACTTCGCCAACTATTATCGGACCGAAAGTTGCTGCCAGAATCTATTATAAAACATCCCAAAGTCGCCTTTACCCATGGAACCGCCTTTGATATTGTATTTGCCAAAATGTTGAAGATAAATCCCGACGACTATACGGCAAAGCAATTATTTTTGTACGATAGATTGTATTCGCTTTTATTTAAAAATCACATATAACCCAAACTCACATACTATGATACTCCACACACAAACTATGGAAAATGTAAGATTGATAACCTTCAATCATCCCAAACCTACCAATCCCTTCAGTGATGCCTTACAGGATGCCGTGATGGCAGCATTAGACCACGCAGATAGTGACGATTCCGTGCAAGCCATCGTATTGTACGGCGGCAAAGATCGTTCCTTCAGTGCAGGAGGAGACTTTGGAGAGGTCGTAGATATGTGTGACTATGACATCGTTGCGGAACTCTTGGGCAAGGTGGTAGATTTTTACATACATATACTAAATACACAAAAGCCCGTAATTGCTGCCATAGACAATTATGCCATTGGGATGGGCTTTCAAGTGGCACTATGTACAGATGCAAGGATAGCCTCAGATAGAACAAAATTCAAAATGCCTGAATTAAAAAATGGTGTCGCCTGCACCCTCGGCGGCTATATGTTGGACTATTGCATAGGCAGATTTCATACCCAAACGATTTGCTATGACTGCCATACCTTGGACTTATCCTATTGCAAATCCCTTGGTATCGTTACAGACATAGTACCTGAAGATCAACTTTTGGCTGCCGCCATAGCCAAAGCACAAGACTATGCCTCCTACCCTACATTGGCCTTCCAGCGTACACGAGCCAGCAATAACAGAAGATTTATAGAAGTACTCGAAAAGGCACGCAAAGCTACCATCGAAGACCATGCTGCCGTATTTACAAGCAAGCAACATCAGAACTATATGCATTCCATACTCAAAAAATAACTATGCATCCCATATTCCGTAACACAAATTTGGAAAATAAACTGTATGAGGATTCTTATTTAAAAATACCCCTGCTTACTACCGAAGAATGTATAGCTATAGAACAAAGAATTTTGCCTATAATCAAAAAATATATACATGCCAATGAAAGAGAATATCATCTCACGACCCTCATCAATTCCAAGGAATATGTATCACTTGTATGGGATGAAGTATTTCCTATTTTCGATATTTTCCAAAAAAAATATTTGAAAGATTATAAAATTGTAGTCTGCAATTTCATCGTAAAAGAACCTGGTGGTGGTGAGGTAAATGTACATCAGGACTGGACCTTGTGTGACAATAGCCAATATACAGGAATTACGATATGGTGTCCTTTGATAGATGTTTTGGATGAGCATATAGGCATATTGAGTATTATACCTCATTCCGAAAGAATAGGATCGAGCTATATTAGCTGCCCCAGTGCGCCTCACTATTTTGAAGCGTATGCGCCAGAACTTATACCCTATCACAAAGCTATAAAGACAAAACAAGGGCACGCAGTATTATTCGAGGGTGCGTGCATCCATAGTTCCCCTCTCAATACTACAAATAGTATTCGCATAGCTATACAGTGTACTTTAATTCCCCAAGCTGCGACCACCCATTACTATAGGTTCAAGCCAGAGGTTGATAAAAATCTTATCTATCAGTATGATGTAGAAGATGATTTTTATAAATATTTTTTTGAAAACAAAGAAAAATATAGGCACAAAACCCCTGATGCAATAATTCCTCACAAGACTATGGACAGGAAAGATTTCTTTCAGTTGAATATCTCTACTTAATCAGTCAAAGTAATAAATTAGTACTTTTGAAATATCTGCATAAGGCCCTTGCCACGGAAGTTCTATTATTCTGCCCTTAGTATCATACTTATACTCCATATCATTGTATTCGTCAAACTCTATTTTGCTGCCATCTGTATGGATATAGAAGCCAGAACCTCGAGACCCTTTAATCAGATGTAAATTGTTCCCCATACCTAAGCAGTTAAACTCCCTAATAAATAAGGGAAAATTGTAATAAGGGGAATAAAATAGCTGTCCATACCCAAGGTCTCCCCATGTATAATTCGTGATTGCATTTACATAGCCCACATCAAAACTTTCTTCTTCCTGATATACGATATCTATCTTCTGATAGAAGCTTATACTGTCTCCTATCGTTATACTTATCACCTTATCATTCTGATATACAAAATTCCGAACTATGGTATCCAACTTTCCATTGTATAGCTTTACAATGAAATATTTCAATCTTCCCCTGTCATCATATTTGTATATCCTACGTTTTATGTGTTCAGAATTTGGACTATATATTTGATTTATATCATACATAACAGAATCTATCTTGCCCTCGCTGTATTTAAATTTTATACTATTATATAAATGTATTTCATCACTAGGTTGGTAAATAATCGAAGTATTATTATAGGACACCTTATGTATTCTACTTCCAACTATTAACGTAGACTCAATTAGTTGTGTCAATTTATTATTATTGTCATAAGAAGGACGAATAAATACCGTATCTCTTTCATCAGAGGATATCAATGCTAATTTTTGAATTCTAGTATTTACAATACCATTAGGAAGTATGGGACTAATGTCATTTTCCTTACAAGCATATAAACTAACTACGACCAGTAAAATAAGTATTTTTTTCATATTTGGGTGTTTTATGGTATAAATATTTGGATTGCTTGCACATAATTAGGCGATATATAGCTGACAAAATAATTACCCGCCGACAATATATCCTTAACATCTATGGATACGATATTCTCCCCCTTTAGTAATTGCTGCTGGGTACGAGCAACTATTGCGCCCTTAGTATCTATGACTTGCAATACGCCTTCATCCCTGTCCTCTGGACATACTATTTGTAGTTTTTTATTTCCTATTAGCTTTAAGCTAAAACCATTAACCCCTGAATGATAATCATCTATACCCGTATTTAATCTATAGGGAGATGGAGGAGGCCCACAGCTACAGGCGTAGGTAAAAGAATAAGATATGCTGTCTGATTGTAAATAGGAAATAGTATCACAGCCACTTACAGCCGTAAGATTGATTTCTCGTTTGTTACAAGTTCGAGTAATACAGCATATTCCCACTAGGTCTGAACACTCACTAAATTCTACAACACTTGGTACGCTATCCAAATCTATTGTGCGAGATGTGGTAGTATAAATTTTATTGGGGTTACCTCCAAAAATCCAATAAAACAAAATAGCTTCTTGTCCTCCTGTTATAGTCGCAAATTTTTTGAGGTTATAGTTCATATTACTTACACCCGATAATGTGATATTAGTAATAGGATAAATAATGTCTGTATCGTTCTTACAATATATTTCAGGACCTTCCGCAACAAAACCTCCTAGCCGAGAATTGAATGGAGGAGTATTATTCAATATAGAGTTAGCAAAAGCTATGATGCGAGGCTCTACAGGGTCAGTAAGATTTTTGTATCTATTTGCTTGCCAGTATGCCAATTTGGCTAAATAATTATTATATCCAACACTACCGGGGGCTACCGCATCAGGTTTGGGCGTATATTCATCCCAGCAGTTATCAGTACCTACAGAATAATTATTATCATTTTTTGAGGGTATCACATTATGTCCACCTTTGCATACTTGATCAAACCATGTTTTATAACCCGAGGCTACAAGTTTCTTGAACAGCCAACTACTTCCATAATTGACAACATAACTTGTAACCGATCCATTATTTAAAGGAATATTATAATTATATGGTGGGCATTTATAGGGTATTAGTCCTGTATCTTGTGTAATGAGATGGTCACAAGTACCATGCAAAAGGTAAAGAGGAATATTTTTATTTAGGTTATTTTGATAATAATTTGGATAAATAGTCCCACCCGTAAAGGCTATAATACCCTTAATTTTGGGTATGGGATAGAAAGAACGCTTCAAATCCTCATTGTATTTAGAACTCAGGTATGCAGGTAAATTAGGAATAGAAATAGGCATCTCCACAGAGTCCAAAAACAAGGTATTGAGTACCGTATAAGCCCCTGCACTAAAGCCCGCCAAAATCACTTTGTTCGTATCAATATTATACTTAGAAATACTATCTGTATTAGTAAGATATATATTCAGCAACCTTCTATAGTCATGAAAAGCAGCAAGTTGATAGTATTCGAATTTTGCTTTCACATACTTGGAAGAAGTGCAAGTAAATAACATAGAAGATAGCTGATAAGCATCCGAGGTAGAGCTATCTATAGCGGTCTTATATCTTATTACTACTGCCGTAAATCCTTGATTTGCCAAAGAATTGGCTAAACCTATAGTATCATTAGGGATGCTATCATTATTATACAATCCTGCTTCTATTAACGAAGCAAAGCCCCCTCCAGGAGTTAGGAATATGGTAGGGCATTGATTATTTGTACATGTAGTAAGTCCTGTATTTGTATTTACTTTCCTAAAAACTTTAACATCAAATTCACCATACCAAATATCTGAATTAATACGGCAATTGGGACATGCTATTGGATATCGAGCTGCTATTTTGAAAGAGTCCACCTTTATGCCATATTGAGCTAAACATCCAAAACTGAGCGTTGTAAATGCAACTAGTAATAGGAATTGCTGAATTGCTGAATTGCTGAATTGCTGAATAATCTTTTCATAGTTTTCTTACGAATATATAATTATTTTCTTTGTCATACAAAAAAATAATGAGAAAAATATAAGCACAAAACCCCTGATGCAATATTTACGCATAAGACTATAGATAGGAAAGATTTCTTCCTACATCATAAGATTTCATTATGAAATAAATCATAGAAATTAAAGATATACTTTTAGGATCATTACCTTTGTAAAATCATGAAAATTTCGGAAAAATTATCCACTAGGTGCAATCATGTCTGCGAATTATGCAATGAAAATGAAGCAGCAATAGAATATACAGTTTCACCAAAAGATTCCGGCTCACTGGATAACATAGTGGCTTTGTGCCATACTTGTTATAATCACCTAGAAAATGAACAAGATGTAGAATATTGGCGCATCTTGGAAGGAAGTATATGGCACACAGAAGATAGCGTAAAAGCCCTAAGCTATAGATTATTATACAAGCTAAAAAATCTAGATTGGGCTGATGCCATATACAATTCATTTGAGCCTGAAGAACATATATTACAATGGGCATTAGCACCTTTTCAAGTGGCAGAAGTACACAAAGATGCATATAACAATCCTCTTGCAAATGGGGATACAGTGGTACTTACACAATCATTACAAGTAAAAGGCACTAGTTTTACAGCCCCTAAAGGCACTATAGTCAAAAAAATAAGGCTGGTACATGACAATACTGAACAAATTGAAGGAAAAATTAATGAGCAAGTAATTGTAATCTTAGCTAAATATGTAAAAAAAGGATAGCTGCCTATTGCGCTGTTTTCAAATATTATTTTAATAAACAAAGTTCTTAACTATCTTTATTGTCATAATCAAACAATACAAATTCATATAGATGAGTCAGCAATTACAGCATCATTTTGCAGAAGTAAATGGTCTAAATTTACATTATGTACAACAAGGTAGTGGCAAAAAACTTGTCGTTTTACTCCATGGCTGGCCGGAATTTTGGTATAGTTGGCGCAATCAGATTCCTGCACTTGCAGAGCATTTCACAGTTATAGCTCCTGACCTCCGTGGCTTTGCTGACTCCGACAAGCCAAAGGGTAAGGAAAATTATCATGCCGACATTGTTGCAAAAGATATAGTTGCACTTATTCAGCACTGTGGTTTTGAGAAAGCATTTATTGTAGGGCATGACTGGGGTGGCGCTATTGCTTGGACGCTAGCAGCTAAATATGGTGATGTAGTAGAAAAACTAGCCGTACTAAATTGCCCACATCCTGTATTATTTGCCAAAGCGTTGACATCCAACTTGCAACAATTTGGGAGAAGTTGGTATATGTTCTTTTTTCAGCTTCCTGCTATTCCAGAATTTGTATTGGGAAATACGCTACGCAAATTTTTCACGCAGGCATTTAAAGGATGGATGCACAATCCCAAT
>JBGAWK010000037.1:0-23455 GCA_044227665.1 Chitinophagales bacterium | reverse complement strand
TCTGTTACAAAAGTACCGTATTTGACCGCTACTTCCGGAACTGCGGCAACTGTGCCATCAGCGGAGGCATCAACACCTTTTTTTAAGATAAATTTCATTTGTGTAAAATCTACACCTCCTGTAATCATACCTATTGCTGGCATTACCATACCGTCAATAAATGAAGAAACTACTTTTCCAAAGGCACCACCCATTACGACACCTACTGCCATATCTATAAGGTTACCCCTCATAGCAAATTCTTTGAATTCTTGTAAAACTCCCATATTAATTTTTTTGATAATAATTAACAAATGTAATATTTTAGTTCCATTACTAAATTGTAATTATCCACACCCTTAAAAATAATTTGATTTTTAAGTAGTTACCTTTGCAAATAAATATAAATCAGGATGATTACAGTAAATAATATTTCATTACAATTTGGAAAAAGGACACTATTTGATGATGTAAATATTAAGTTTACTAAGGGCAATTGCTATGGTGTTATTGGTGCCAATGGGGCAGGGAAATCCACATTTTTGAAGATCCTATCAGGAGATATTGATGCTACTACAGGGAATATAGAAATATCCCCTGGTGAGCGTATGGCTGTACTAAAGCAGAATCACTTTGAGTTTGATGATTGTACAGTTTTAGATACTGTAATCATGGGACACAAACGACTTTTTGACATCATGAAGGAAAAAGATGCGCTTTATATGAAAGAAGATTTTAGCGATGCTGATGGTATGAAGGTAGCAGAATTGGAAGCGGAATTTGCTGAAATGGACGGCTGGAATGCCGAGAGTGATGCTGCAGAATTATTATCAAATCTTGGCGTTAAAGAAGATAAGCATTATAGCCTCGTAAAAGAACTCTCAGGTAGTGAAAAGATAAAAGTACTCTTAGCACAGGCCTTATTTGGCAATCCAGATATCTTGATTTTGGACGAACCTACGAATGACCTAGACGTACAAACTATTACATGGCTAGAAGAGTTTTTGGCAGATTTTAGAAATACTGTAATTGTAGTATCTCACGATAGGCACTTTCTAGATATGGTATGTACTCATATCGTAGATATAGATTTTGGAAAAGTGAACCAATTTAGTGGCAATTATTCCTTTTGGTACGAAACTTCACAATTACTAATAAAACAGCGTGCCGATAAAAATAAAAAAACAGAGACAAAACGTGCTGAATTGATGGACTTTATAGCTAGATTCAGTGCTAATGCCTCTAAGTCCAAGCAGGCTACTTCCCGTAAAAAAGCTTTAGAAAAGCTAAATATAGATGAACTAAAGCCCTCTAGCAGAAAATACCCCGGTATCATGTTCAAGCAACAACGTGAAGCCGGAGACCAAATATTGGATGTACAAGGACTATCTGGCAAAGGTAATGATGGCAAAGTCTTGTTCAAGAACATAACCTTTACTGTACACAAAGGAGAAAAAATTGCTTTTATTTCCAAAGATGGTCTTGCCGTACCCCAACTTTTTAAGATATTGGCAGAGATAGAAAAACCTGAATCTGGCAGTTTTAAGTATGGCATTACCATTACTAAATCTTATGTCCCTAACGATAATAGTGATTACTTTAAGGATAAAATCAACCTGATAGACTGGCTCAGACAATTTTCCGTAGAAAAAGATGAAACTTTTATACGCGGCTTTTTGGGAAGGATGTTGTTCTCAGGGGAAGAGACCCTGAAATTGTGTACTGTACTCTCTGGAGGCGAAAAAGTGAGGTGTATGCTCTCCAAGACCATGCTCGAAGAAGCTAATTTCTTGATAATGGATGAACCTACCAACCACCTCGACCTAGAAAGTATCACCGCCCTCAATGATGGACTTATCAACTATCAGGGTACCGTACTATTCACATCTTTTGACCATACCTTTACCCAAACTGTAGCTAATAGGATTATAGAAATTACACCTAAAGGCATGATAGACAGAATGATGAGCTATGATGAATATCTTTCTGACGAAAAAATTCAGCAACTAAGAGCAGAATTGTACGCATAATCTTACTTTTGCAGATACATAGAACCACTAAATTTATTTTATGAAAAAAACATTGGTAATTACCTCCATTGCAGCAGATACTTTGCCCGTATTACACACTTTTGCCAAAGAATGTTCCGAACGGAATATTGACTTTATACTTATCGGCGATACAAAGTCTCCTGCAACTTTCTCCATAGATGGCTGCGATTTTTGGAGTGTAGAGCGACAGTTACAGACGCAATTTTCTTTTGCAGCGCTATGTCCTACACGCCACTATGCCAGAAAAAATATAGGCTACCTTATTGCTATGCAACAAGGCTGCGACAACATCGTAGAAACGGATGATGACAACTTGCCTAGAGAAGAATTTTGGTCGCAACATACTAGAAATGTTAAGGCTTACGATGTGAAAGGGCAGGGGTGGCTCAATGTATATCATTATTTTTCTGATGTCTTCATTTGGCCTAGAGGTCTTCCTTTGGAAGAACTCCAAAAGCAGCTTCCCGATGTAGATACCTTCGATATGAAGGAAGTGCTATGTCCTATACAGCAAGGGCTAGCTGATGAAAATCCCGATGTAGATGCTGTATATAGATTGACATATCCATTACCGCTATCATTCAATAAATCGCAGCCTTTGGCACTGGGACAAGACACTTGGTGTCCGTTTAACAGTCAGAATACCTATTGGTACAAAGAAGCTTTTCCGCTACTCTATCTACCGGCGTATTGCAGTTTTAGGATGACAGATATTTGGCGCAGCTATGTAGCACAGCGTATTGCTTGGGCTAACAATTGGAGCATATTATTCCATGAAGCTACAGTATGGCAGGAACGCAATCAGCATAATCTCATGAAGGATTTTGAAGATGAAATCCCCGGCTATCTTAACAATGCTAAAATATGTTCTGAACTCGCTTCGCTTCCTATCAAAGGCGGTAAAGAAAATATCATGGAAGACCTTATTATGTGTTATGACATGCTCGTAGAAAAAGGATTTGTAGGGAGTGAAGAGAAGCAGCTTATCAGAGCTTGGGTCGAAGATGTGAAGAAAGTATGGTGTTAAATTATATACACTCCTGTCATTGTAAAAAAACATCCTAAAATAACTATTTTTGTATAGTGTTACAATTTGACAAGTCATTTGATGAAGTAGCCCCACAGGTAGCCAGTTATCATATACGTTCTTCATGGTTGGCCATCTCAAAATTTTATAATGAAATAGCCAAAAAATATGATGCTACATTGTCAATGGCTTTTGTGCTCTTGGCAATAGATAATGACAAAGGTGTTCCGGTAACTAAGATTGCACCACGTATAGGGATGGAACCTAATAGCCTCTCTAGGCTAATTAATACGATGGAACACAATGGCACAATTATTCGTAGTAGTGATCCTCAGGATCAGCGCAAAGTCTATATTCAGCTTACAGATAAAGGAAAGCAGCTTAGACATATTGCTATTAAAGAAGTATTTCAATTGGAAAAAGTTATAACGCATAATTTAGATGACAGCCAAAGGGATGCATTTTTTGATGTGCTTTCACAAATACCGAAATCCATACAGGATTTTAAGAAGAATGTCCGTAAAAAATAAATGGCTGCCAAAACTAGGCAGCCATTTATTTTATTTATATATATATATCCAATTATCCTCTTCCAGGGCGTAAGCTGCGAACGGCTCTACCTGCCTGCCACATTTCGCTCTCATGGATTTCACGTAATTCCTCATCCAATTTAGCTCTATAGTCGGGCTGAGAGTTACTATCTATGGAACGCTGTGCCTCTTCACCTGCGGCAACTTTGGCATATAGAGATTCAAATACGGGCAATACAGCCTCTCTGAAGGGGCCTTTCCAATCCAAAGCACCACGTTGTGCTGTAGTTGAGCAATTGGCATACATCCAGTCCATACCATTTTCACCTACAAGTTTTATCAAGCTCTCTGTAAGTTCTTCTACTGTTTCATTGAATGCTTCTGAAGGCGTGTGACCATTTTTGCGCAATACAGAATATTGTGCTTCCATTATTCCTGCAAGTGCACCCATAAGTACACCTCTCTCACCAGTAAGGTCGCTATATACTTCTTTTTTGAAAGTAGTCTCAAAGAGATATCCAGAGCCTACACCTATACCCAAAGCAACGGTTCTTTCCTGCGCTTTGCCTGTTGCGTCTTGGAATATAGCGAAGCTGGAATTTAGTCCTTTTCCTTCCAAGAATAGACGACGTAAAGAAGTCCCAGAGCCTTTCGGCGCTACCAATATCACATCTACATCCGTAGGGGGCACTATGCCTGTACGCTCTTTGTAGGTGATACCGAATCCATGAGAGAAGTATAAGGCTTTTCCGGCAGTAAGATGTTTCTGCACTGTAGGCCACAGTTCTATTTGTGCCGCATCAGAAAGCAGATACATAATGATAGAGGCTTTTTCCAATGCTTCTTCCGGTTCAAAAAGGTCTTTTCCCTCTACCCATCCATCAGACACAGCCTTATCCCAAGATTTGGAAGGCTTGCGCTGTCCCACGATGACATTAAAGCCATTGTCTTTGAGGTTCAAAGCCTGACCGGGTCCCTGTACGCCATAGCCTATAGCTGCTATCACTTCATTTTTCAGTACTTCTCTGGCCTTAGCCAAAGGAAACTCTTCTCTGGTAACTACGTTTTCTTCAACGCCACCGAAATTCATTATAGCCATTTCTTAAAATTATTTAGATTCAATATTTTTCTGTATGTAATTGTAATGTAGCCGTATATACATCTATTTGCTTATTGATTTGTTTTTGAAGATTTTGCGCCGTCCATTCATTGGTATGAAAGGAAATATAAAATTCCCCTTTTTCTTCGCTTAGTTTTTTGAAGCCAAAATCTGTAACATCAATTCTTCTTCTAGAAAAAATCAACATAAATCTTCCTATAAGTATAGGCTGATTCAGAGCAATAAAAGATAATGTATATGTTTGCGTCATCATTATAGCGTGCTAAAAATAGTAACTAATCTGACAGATAAATATATTTTTGATATTATCTTACCTTAAAAAAATAGTAACTCCCATTAGAAAGCTTGCAAGAGTTCTATTTGGGTATCTATTAACTTAGTAATTTCTGCATTGCTAAATTCACCTTTAGAATTAAATTGACTACTTACTGAAGAAATAGGAATTTTCAGATGTAAAACATTCATTTTTATATGATTAAAAATATTGGTAAGGTGTTCCATGCCTCTGAGATTGCCTGCTCTGCCGTCGGCAACGCCTACCAGTGCTGCTTTTTTATGATGAAAGGATTGGGCTATATTGGAGGCATCAATAAAAGACTTGAATATACCTGGAAATGAGCCATTGTACTCTGGTACTATAAAGATGTATTTGGTGGTAGGGTACAATATATTTTTTTGTATATTATAAAAGGCTTCATTATGCGTATAGTCGTACATCTCTTGGGTGAATAGGTCTTCTGGCAAGCCTTCCAAAGAGAAGTAACCATGAACGATATCATGCCCTGCTAAGCACTGATGATAATAATCAGCAACTTTTTTGGTATAACTTCCAGGGCGGTTGGTAGCAGCAATAAGAGTGATCATGGTGAAATTTCTATTTGGAGCTAAATATAAATAAATGCCATCACAGATTCAATAATATTACGAGGGGTTCTATTTGCAGCTATAATCCACACAGTTTATGAGAAGTGCCCACAGCAGGACTTGTCTATCAAATTTTTGTAAGGGATAGTCGGCATAATACTTTTTACATACAAGAGTATTTTGAGGCCTAGTCAGAGGGCGAAACATCTGCTTTGGAAGTCTTGGACTAGAGTAAGGGATTAAATAGGAGTACCGCCATGCAGAAATCCATCGAGCAAGGAGATGAGGATCATAAGGAACACTACCATACCCTAAAAAAGCTTCTCTCTGCTTAATAGGCAAAAATAAATGACTTAGGTTTGTCTGGTCAAAAGTATTCCAAAAAATTAGTGTCTTTTCCTGAAACTATACGTTTGTATCTGTCATGCAGTAATTTACCTATCGTATCTTCCCAAGCATGTTTCATTTTGCTTCCATTAATAGAGGCTATGCCTGCTATTTCGGTGGCTGTGCCACAGAAAAAGGCACCATCAGCATGGATGATTTCCTCTACACCAAAGGACTTTTCTATTACCTCTATGCCCATTTGTTTGGCAATTTCTATGATGGTAAGCCTA
The DNA here is from genome assembly GCA_044227665.1 of Chitinophagales bacterium. Lineage (GTDB taxonomy): Bacteria > Bacteroidota > Bacteroidia > Chitinophagales > JADIYW01 > JBGAWK01. The sequence goes on along the minus strand of JBGAWK010000037.1, from coordinate 17,267 downwards.
GTGATACCCGGAAATATATGCTGCGTTGGCGGTGTAATGAGTTTGCCATCTTTTTCGTAGAAGAAAGAACATCCTGGTCCTTGTGCCACATAGCCTTCCATATCCAGCATAATAGCCTCGTCAAAACCTTTATCTATAGCTTCGCGTGTAGCAAAGATAGCATTGGTATAATGTCCTACTATCTTTACATCTGTGTAGGTAGTGCGAGGATGTGGTCGTCGCCAGCCGGACACCATGATGTCCAAATGGTTGGAGCTGAAATAGCGACTCCATTTCCAACAGGTCATCAAAATATTTGGGTGTTGGTTGTCGGCACGTAGAGTCATATTCTTGTCCATCATGATAAGGGGACGGATATAGGCCTCTTTCATCTGATTGCGCTCAATAAGCTCATAGGCATAGTTTACCATCTCAGCAGTAGTATAGGGAACTGTGATGCCCATTTTTTGTGCGGAGGTTATAAGCCTGTCGAAGTGACGACGTGCCTTGAATATATGGGAGCCTTGCTGTGTATTGTAAGCACGCAACCCATCGAATACGCCATAGCCATAATGGAGGGTTTGGTTGAAGGGACTGACTCTGAAATCGTTCACATGCTTGTAATGCCCATTGAAGAAAAGGATAGTTTTATCGGTATGGTACATCATCATCGTATAAATATAAGAATTTCGTAGAGAAAAATTACTACTTTATGGTTTTATATAAGACATAATAGGTGGATTCATACTTTATTTCTAGGTGAGGTAATACCATGATTTTATTTACGATGCCTTTAGGCAAAAGTATATAGTCAAAAGAAGAATAGTTTGTATTTACCATCAATGGGTATTGATCTTCCAAGTAATTCCATGCTTTACTCCCTATTTTTTTTATAGCTAGAGGATGATTTAGCAAATGCTCATACCTTCGAAACCATTCATTCATATAGCATGATTCATGGACTATAGGGTTGAATGCCACATATTGGGATCTTTGTGCTTCGCAAATAAAGGATTCATCCTTGGGAAACGTAAGGAATAATGCATCTGTATCTGTATGATGACGAATGTAGGTATGCATTACAGATAAATCTTTGAGTGTAGGCGTTCTTTGATCCCAAGTCCAAGATTTCTCTAACTTATATGTTTGAAATATAAAAAATACAAGTAAAATTATTAGGATTAAAAAATTAGATAATCTATTGAATATTAATATTTTACGATTAAAATATGAAGCTATGCTTAATGACGAAATCATCTGTAGCCATATAGTAGTTTTATAAAATTGAGATTTTCCTATAGCCTTCCATCCAAAGTATTCTAAACAGATGGTATAAGTTATAAGCCCCAGTACGATTACAGTATTAAAGATGAGAATTCGGTCGGAATAATGTTTTTTGGCGTAAATAAATATAATCACAGTACCAGCAGATAGGAGAATAATAAGTTTGATATAATCATTAACAGGAAAATAGGCTGGCAAATAATGCTGGGGATTGCGAAATATATACAAAATATTGTAAAACATTTGTTCATCACACTGTGACAAGGTAAATTGCCGTTGTGCTATCCGAAACAGTAGCCATCCATTTAGGCTGAAATAGCCCAAGGCCAATACTATCAATGATTTTAGTGGGGTGCTCTTAAAAAACACCTTTTCTATTATAACTACTCCGAAGTAAATGACAAATAGCTGTAAGCCTACCAACAACTGGAAGTTTCCTGCCATACCCAGTAATATTCCTGCCATGATATATCTTCTTTTTAGGAAGAAGTAAAATGACCATAAGGCAAATGCTTTTGCAAAGCTACTGGAAATCAGTATATTATACTGGATAGAATTACCGCCTATAGTCCAATAGTAGAATATAAACAGTATAAAAAAAGGTGCGGTATTCAGCAGCGTATCTTCTCCAAATATCAACTTAGATATCGCAATAAATGCTCTTATAGATGTGTAAATACAAATAATAAGTAAGGTGTAAATAACGAGATGTAAAGGCAAAATTTTCCCTAATAAGACTAGTGTATGAACATACGCATATCTAATCGTCAGCATATCAGAGGCTACATTTACATAAAAATCCTGAGCATATAATTCGGGGCTTAACATCTTATATACTAGCGATAGATGTTCCCCTTGGTCGGCAGTTTGATAAATAATGCCGTAATACAAAATAAATAATAGGGTATAGCCTAGAGAAACGATAATATCAGTAATATTATATTTGCTAAAATATTTCAATTTATTATATAAATATTATTTATAAATCATTTATATTCAATACTTTATCAGAAAAAATATATTCATGAGCATCATTGGAAGCTACTATGATTAGTTTATGGCTATTGTAAGTATGAATAGTCTCCAAATACCACTTTTTGCCATATTCATCCATATTAGAGCAGGGTTCATCTAGTAGTAGTGTGCTCTTTGTGGACAATAGTGCCATTACAAGTTTTAGTCGCTGTCGCGTTCCAGAGGACAAGTGGCGACATCGCTTGTGCTGAAATTCTACTAGATAGCCATATTTCAATAGTTCATCTATAGGCATGACATACTCAGAGAAAGTATAGGAATATTGTAGTATCTCATGCACTGTAAGATCCTCAGGCAGGTGCATATAAGGCGAAGCAAAAGCTATACTTTTTGCTATTATTATTTCATCCGCAATTTCTGTATTATAGGTGTCATTCTTATAGGTTATTGTCCCTTCGGAAGGATCTAAACCTTTTAGTATCAGCTTTATCAAGGTAGATTTTCCGGAGCCGTTTAAGCCCGTAATAGCGTATTTTTCGCCCTCAGAGAAGTCAAAATTTATATGTCTGAAAATCCATAATGAGTCAAATTTTTTTCCTACATCTTTGAGCGTGATATTCATCTATAAATTTTGATTTCCAATTATTTATTTAAGATTTTATATCAATTATTTGTTTGAAATATATTCATTAGTCCAGGCTACCATGATATTTCTATCTCCGGAATAGGGAAGCCTACCGTGAGATACACTATAGTTGTCTATCGCAATCACATCGCCTTTTTGCCAAGCATATATGCTCATATTTTCCCATATTACATCTTGTATATGTCGGACATAGCTTTCTGGAATTTCTGTGCCATCGCCAAATAGTACTTGCATACTATGCTCCCAAGGCTTGGTAGTCCAATTCTTGATATTATACATGGCTGCAGTAAAGATATGCATAGCCCAAGATTGCCACCTGTTTTGACGTTGGTGTATTTTTTCATATTCTATAGGAGATCCCGCAGGATGAAAAACTTGCAAATGATTGAACCACGCCTTCTCACCAGTAATAGGGTGCTTTACTATGGCATTATTCCTGTTCAATACTCTCAAGGCATCATTTTTTAGCCACTGGTATTCCATGCCATATTTTTTGCACAGTGCATCAATCTCTTCTTTATCAGTAGTTTGGAATAATGATTCCCAACTCTTGAGTTGGGCAAGATTCATGCCCTGCTTAGCTCCGGGAGCAGCATAGTTACGTACGGTGATAACTCCCTTTTGTTCGAATTCATGAAGAATCTGCGGAGCTATTTGCTCATATACTTTTCGGAAGTCGCATATAGGAGTCTCCCCTCCATAATCTGGCGCAATATGTGCGTAAAAGAATAGCCTCCGTGGCGGAATAGAAAGGTAGCTCATCTCACAGTGCTGCATGATAGGATAGTACCAAGGCAGCTCACTTGCCGAAAATGTAAATTTCGACTTCTGGTCTCTGGGAGAAGTACCTAGATATTCATTGGCCAAGTTACTATCTACAGCAATTGCTACATCTTCAAAATCTTGGGGCGTGGCAATGTCAAAACCTCTAAATAAGATAGCTCCGCTTTGCAGAAGAGTTTCTTCTACATAATCATGATTATCTCGTAGCCATGTGAGCAGCAGGGATTTGTCAGCAGACCTGTCAGGCTGGATGAGAGTGGGTAGTGGATTATGGGTATGTACAGTCCCTATTTTCATGATTCTATGGTTTTAATCTTCCAACATGGATAGCTTGGTGATGATATTGAAATTTCTGTATTCAGATATTTTGGGGTCAAAGAACTCTTGCTTATTATAATAAATCTCTACAGATTTACTGAGTAGATTCTTGTAGTTGCCGATAAGGTCATAGCCTGTATCTATAAAACTCATCCAATAGAATTTTGTAATCTTGCCTGTATTATCTTTAAGGGTAAATATTACAAAACAATCTTCTTCAATCTTTTGCACTATGCCACTTGTAGAGGACGTATTGCTTTGTATATCCGTGGACTCTTCTTCGGATACCTCATCGTCAAGCATACCACTTTTACTAAGCCTTAGGAATGCTTCTGGACATACGAGTGCCATTTTCATACCTAATAACTCTCCAAATCTTTCTCCATCTATATCAAATTTTTCTACATCTATCTTATAGTCTTTCTTGAGCTGTTTTTTATATGGACTTGCTTCTTTCAGCATACACAATCCCAGTTGCATATAAAATTCGTCTTTATCCAAGGTGTCACTAAGATTGGATAAACACTTACAGCACTCGGCAGCTATGGTATTCATATAATCATCTTGTGCCTTTGCACCTAATGATACTAATAAGAACATAGCTATAATTAAAGGAAATTTATTGGACATCTATTTTTATATAATTTGTAATTATACAAATATGATATTTCTTTAGAATAATTCATAATGAAGAGAAAATAAAAACTTTTTAATCTATTATATATAAAGAAGGAATTCTAAGATGGTGGAATTATTCTGCAAATTCATTTTGCGATTAAAAAGAGGGGCGTTGTGCCTCACTCTTAGTATGTTTTTTATATAATTATCTATATATCAATTATTTGAAATATACGACATCAAAATAAATCTCGATAAAATTCATAGATTAATTTTTCACTATACCTGCTCGTTTTCCCATGCCATAAATCTTTCTATCTCTTTATTGAGTCGCCGTACTACTAAGGAAATAATTAGGAAATCGTCTATTTGCCCAATAAAGGGTATAAAATCGGGTACAAAATCTAGAGGGTTCACTATATATACTATTGCCGCAACCAAAGTCACTACAGTAGTAGGGGAGATGTTCCTGTACTCCTGTCTATACCACGCACTCAACATTCTTCCCAATGCTAGTAAGTGGTCTTGCAAGCCATAATAATTTTCAGAAAAACTACCTATTTTATCAAAAAAACGATGTAGTAGTTCTTTAATATCAGGATTTCCATATAGTTGTTGGAATTTTTTATAAAAAGCATCCAAAAAACTGTCAATAGCTTTGTTGATCATACAATATTAGGATAATCTGTTTTTATAGTCGTTATAGTCAAATTGCCTGACAAGTTCAAAATTACCATCTTTTCTGATAATTCCAATAGAAGGCAAATTTATACCATTGAAAGTAGTAGTCTTTACCATAGTATAATGTATCATATCTTCAAAGATAATTTCGTCGCCTACAGCTAGGGGCGTTTCAAAATACCAATCACCCATATAATCACCTGCAAGGCAACTCATGCCACCCATGCGATATTTGAAAGGGGAGGAGTTTACAGCGTTGCGGATAATAGGTTGGTAGGGCATCTCCAAGCAATCTGGCATGTGGCAAGTAAAGGACACATCCAGCATAGCAGTAGCTATCCCATTTCTTTGAACAATATCTACTACGGTACTTTTCAAAAAGCCAGTTTGCCAGCCAATAGCAGACCCGGGCTCCAAAATTATAGTCTCTAAGTGTGGATAGCGATCTCTAAAATCTCTCAGCACCTTTATCAAATGGTCAACATCATAGTCTTTTCTTGTCATCAGATGACCACCACCCATATTTACCCATTTAGCTTGTAAAATCAAGGGGTGATATAATGCCATAAAGCTTTCCAAAACTTTTTCTGTAGTATAAGAGTCGTTCTCGCATAATGCATGAAAATGCAATCCCTCTATGCCTTCGGGAAGGCTAGTACCCAACTCATCTGCCCCAATACCTAGGCGGGAGTATGGTGAAGCGGGATTATACAATTCTGTAGTTACCTCACTATAGCCGGGATTCACTCTGATACCACTAGAAATAATTGAAGGCATCTTATCCTTAAATTTTAGCCATTGCGATAATGAGTTAAAAGTAATATGCGTGCTTGCCGAACATATTTGATCCCATTCATCTTCCAAGTATATCGGACAATACGTGTGTGCCTTTACGTGCATGAATTCATTAATTAGCAACGCCTCATGCAAAGAACTTGCGGTAGCACCGGCAAGATATTTTTTCAACAAAGGAAATGTACTGTGCATTGCATAACCTTTGAGTGCACAAATAATTTCCACTTTAGATTGTTGCTGAATATATTGTAGTAGCTCCAAATTTTTTATCAATAATTCTTCATCCAATACATAACAAGGAGAGGGACTATTAGGATATTGCACTGAATAATTCGGCATTGCACAAATGTATATATTTACATACGTATATCATATATAAGTAGAAGAATTAAATATTCTATTTAACATAATATAAATTATAGGACAAAAAAGTAAAATATGAATAATCTTAATTAAAATAATTATCTTGCATAAAAACTGTTATAATGAAAGGTTACATAACTATAGAACAATTGGCATTTGATTTTGGTCTTATAAACAATGAACAACTTGAAGATGCATCAAAAATTCCAACCGACTTTGACTGGTCAACAGTATTTGATAGATTAAAAGATTATAAATTACCCCCTACCAGTATAGATAACAATCTATATGTTAAATCCAGAGGAATAACTATACTATTTGATAATAAAGAGTATGCATTTAAAAGCCCAATATATCTGTATAAAAGTTTGCATCTATTGGGGTGTGGTGGCTATGGGTTAGGTGCCGGAACCATCTTGGCAATAAAACATGATATGCCGGGAATTGTTAGCTATAGAGATGATAGTAATATTTTCTCTACAACAGCCATAATCGAAAAACTAAGTATCATTGGTATCGCAAACGGCTCCTACCCAACAGACCCTAAAGATTACAATCATGGGATTTTATCATTTTCGCCTATAAAGGTTACAGATTGCTTTATATCAGGATTTGGCGGAAATGGCATACACATTGAGAGTTCTACAAATGGTACGGGTAAAAATACCGATTTATGGAAGCTAAACAATATTGAAATTATTTACTGTAAGAATGGGTTATTTATAATTGGTCCTGATTCACAAGTTGGTGTTGCCACTTCGATAAACACTCATTCTAATAAACATTATGGTATTTGTGATTGTGCTGATTTAGGAAATACTTTTATAGCATGTCATTCTTCATACAACGGTTTTTACGTCGCAGATGGGGTATTCCCTAATGAAGTAAATTATTTCAGAGAAAGAGGTGGTTTTAGATCCGGAGATTTAATCATTGATCCAATTCCTGTTTCTGCTAATAATACAGCTATAATTTCTGCAGTATTGAATGAACTTGAAAATCAAAAATTAAACACTTCCGATACAGATTTAATAGCTAAAATCAATGCAGATATAGAAAACATTAGAAGTGCTGATAAAACAGACAGAGCATCATTGATTGATGCAAAAATATTCGAATCATCGGATACCCTTAATTTGGTTACTAACTTTGGTAAAGATAAACCTCTCCTTAAAACCCTAGCGTTTGTAGTAAATGAAAATAATTTTTACATAGAACCTTTAAGACAAAGCTTATACAATAAACAAGGTAAAGAAATTACTGTATATAATAGTTCTAACAACTATAAAAGCCAAAACTCATCTACAGTTTTTATTGGTTGCTATGCAGAAGATAACGATTTTGAACAAAATGTGTGTAAAAACTTTTTGGGACATCATACCTTTTCAATCGCAAGTTACAATACAGAACACAATATGCTGATTGACTCAGATGGGCAGACTGATGCTACTACGGCACATAATAGTAGCAATGTAAATGGTGGCATAATGACTATAAATAATGGTGCGGTAGTTTATTCTGTAGGCAACAATTGGAACAATAATACAGATTTTGTATATTTTGATGCTAATAATAACTTAGTTAAAGGAGAAAAGGTTTTGGAACTTACCACTTATGATCCTGACCATTTCAATAGTATTAAAAATAACTATAGTATAATAAAATTTCTCCAACCTGTAATTCTGACTGATAACAATGGTAACAGAGAAAGACCATTTCAATTTGAGCGTAAATTGGTAACTACGTCAACAAAAACAGTCCGTATTGTACCAACTAATGATGATAATAACCCTACTGCGTTTAATTCCATTGAAAATGAATGCTTGATAGAGAGAAAATATTATTTATTTAAGCAGATTGATGAAAATGGAAATATAGAATGGATTAAGGATAGTTTTTCTTTTAAAGAAACGACTATAAATATAGGAAAACAAAAAGAAGCATCTTTATTTATAAAATTCAATAATTACTATAATACGTGGGATTTTAATACAAAAGAATCAAGGGCAGCATATTTCAATAATCTTATGTTTACACCCAGTGCTTCTCAGGATTATAATGATGCCCAAAAAGAATACTTAGAAACTAAATTTATAGATAGGGTTCCAGGAAATACAAGATCGATTAGTTTAGATGGTAATTGTGTATGGGTACAAAATGGCATCTACATAGGGAGTGTTACTGGTGGCGATTGGGAAGCATGCTATACTATTAAAATAGATGCGATTCATGATATTGATGATTTGTGGGATAAAGAACAACGACGAAACATAATTAAAGATGATGAGGTGTGGAATAAACTATTAGATACTGAAAAGATAATAATTAAGAATGATCCACAAAATCAAAAAAAGTATCTAATTGGAGAAATTAGATTTAATAAAAATCCAGTTAAGGGTGATCCCAAACAAGGTTATGCAGGTTGGATATATTGCAATGATGAAAAATGGTATCCATTTGGTAAAATTGAGGATTCTATATTTGATCCAAATACAAACCCTTCAACCAATAATGATAACAAATCAGTAAAAGATTATATTAAGGAACATCTACCCAAATCAATTGTTAATATACTTTTTGGTATTATAAATGATACCCCCGGCTTATATTTAACTCCCAATGGAGTACCAATTCCTATAAATCCAGAGTGGAATAAACAAGATAATATTTCATTATTTGTAGCGAAAATTATATCATTACTTACACACTTAGAGATTGAAATTAATAATTTAGAAAAAAAAGAACTTTTAACATCTAGTAAAAGTAGTAAAGAAATAATAGTTTATAATAAAGTTAAAAATGTAATAAGGAGTCTTAGCGATGAAATTGTTTAAAATTCAAATGATTCAAATTTATCTTCTTATCAAAATTTCTTATCCAAAATTGTTTGCAGAACGACTAATTCTTTTGGGCTGTATTCTTTGTGCAGTATTTTGATTTTGTGCTTTATAGACGCTGGTTTCTCCATTGCATTAATAGCGTACTTTCCTTGATTCATGGCATCCGTCAATGTTTCTTTAGACTTCTCAATAGAATCATCTAAGGACTCTAGCTCTCCATAGTCATAATGTAGGATGTCTTTACTCTTGTACACCTCTTGGTGCATAGGATTACTATGTTTTTCATCAAACATTTTAGGTTTGTGGTGTTCCTTTGCAGGCGTAGTAGTGCCCTGCCTAGGCATATCTATTTTTCGGTATGTATCTTTTTTGTCTGCTTGTGAGGCAATAGGTTTTTTCATCTTTTTTCCTGTAGGAATAGTTGGTTGGCTTTTATTTTTATCGCTATTAGAAAAAAATCTTATCGCATAAAAAAGGGCTAGTACCACGAAAAACCATGGAAAATCTGCGGTAAACATACGTGTATCTATCATAGATACTGCAAGGTACTATATTTTTGTGAATCAAATGATATTCTTAGGCGTATTTTGAACTCTATATCTGCTCTCCCACCAAATTTGTATAAAAATTCCACTCAATAGTATGGCAGAGCCATAGTAAAATCTATTTGTAAGTTGTTGGTTTTCATGCAAAAAAAATGCAGCCAATAACATACCGTAAATGGGCTCTAAATTGACTAAAAATACAGATACAAAAGCAGAAAGCTGTTTTAAGGCTGCGGTGCTGATGATTAAGGGGATTATCGTACAAAAAATGACAAAAAATAGAAAGTGTGGAATTTCATATTTATTTAAATTAATACTTATATTTTTATATATCATATTATTTATAATCAATAATATAAACAAAAATATAAAACCGCCTAACATCTCCCAAAATACGATAGTATAGGGATGTAGTCTTTCGGCAAAAAATTTGTTGAAAACAGAAAATATAGAGACCAAAAATGCCGCCAAAATACCATAATACATTCCTAGTCGGTAGCTATTGTCTAAGGTACCAAATATGACAATTATACCTATTAGCATAAAAATACCCAAGAATAAATGACTTTTTCTAAATCTATCTCCCATGAGAAATGGTGATAAAATAGCTACAAATAAGGGTGTAAGGGCTATACATACCACTGCCACAGAGGCGTTGGCAGCTTTTACAGAGGCATAAAAACATATCCAATGTAGCGATAAAATTACTCCTAGTCCCATTAGCATAAAGGCATCTTTGGTCGAAACTTTGAGTTTGTGGGTAACGTATGCCAATACGCCCAGTAGTATTGAGGCTGCAAGCATACGCCACATCACCAAGGGCAGCGGTGCTAGTGTTATCATTCTTCCAAGTACGGCAGTAAATCCCCACAGTAATACACACAGATGAGTAAGCCAGTAGCTGTTTTTATAGCTGAGATTCATTTATTGCATCAATACCTGATAAGTGGTAGGTCTCTTCTGAACGATAAATGCTTTTTTGCCAGAAGTATGTTTCTGTATAGCCTCAGGCGTATAATGCCGTATTGTCAATAAGGTCAAGCCCTCTTTTATATCCAAAAAGAACTGTTCTGATGACAGCACTTTTATTCTGTCTATCTTATCCTCGCGATAATCCACACAAGTCTGCAAGGAAATAGCTCCATTCTGCATCATATTTATCTTAATATTAGCTTTGGCTAAGGCATCAATAAGATCACTGATGACTTGCTCCTCTATGAATGAAAAATCTTTAGAAGTAAACGTAAGCAATGCCTGATTTTCTTTTACTACACGTATAGGTGGCAGCTGTGTGCCGCTAATATGGGCTTGAATAACGGTACCTTTATCCTCAGGATTGACAAAAGATTTTACAATCAGAGGAATATTTTTATTCTGCAATGGTTTTATCGTTTTGGGATGTATCACTGATGCCCCATAAAATGTCATCTCTACAGCTTCCATATAGGTGAGCTCATCGATGAATACGGCATCGTCAAATTTTCGTGGATCACCGCTCATTACGCCGGGTACATCTTTCCATATTGTCTGGCTATCTGCATGAAGCATATTAGCAAATACTGCTGCCGTGTAGTCAGAGCCTTCACGACCTAAGGTAGTTGTACAATTATCGGAGGTACAGCCCAAAAATCCTTGAGTGATAATCAATTTTTGTTCCAAAACAGGCTTTACCTTCTCCTCTACGAGTTGTAGGGTCTTCTCCCATTGTATCACGCCCTCTCTATAGGTGTCATCCGTCTTCAGTATATCTCGAACATCCAGCCAGTGATTGTCTATACCTGCATATTGGGTATATTCGCTCAATATCATGGAAGAAAGCAGCTCGCCTAAAGATACAATTTGATCGTAAACATAATTATAGTCAGACTTGCGTTGTTCTTCTATTTGCCAGTCCAATTCTACCAATAAATTATTGATTTTATCGAAAATGGGATGGTCTTCGCTTTCGAAAAGTTCCTTACAAATATGGAGATGATTTTGTTTCAACACTTCTATTTTAGAAGCTGCTTCGCCAGTATCGTGAAAATAGGCATATACCACTTCTTCCAGCGCATTGGTAGTCTTGCCCATCGCAGATACAACCACTACGGTCTTACCTACTCCGAATTTCTTAATTATCTCTGTAACATTCTTCACGCCTGCTGCATCTTTCACTGATGCACCCCCAAATTTGAAAACTTTCATACTAAATTAAAATTGATATGCAAAAATAGTCAATATTCAGGTATGTGAAGAAGCCTATTATTACTAAAAATCCAATATTATTCCTACATTTAAACTATGCAAGCTATTTATATCAAAAAATTCGGGAAGCCCGATGTCGCTTTTGAATTCCGGGACATTACGCCTCATCACCCTAAATCCAATGAGATTGCTATCCATACTGAAGCATCAGGTATCAACTTTGCCGATGTCGTAGCACGTCTAGGCAATTATAGAGACTGCCCTCCCCTACCCGCCGTGGTTGGCTATGAAGCCGTAGGCACTATCGCTGAAGTTGGCAGTGAAGTTAGCGGTTTTGAAGTTGGAGATAGGGTATTAGTATTTACAAGATTTGGTGGTTATAGCCAGTGGGTAGTCCAAGATAGTTCTGCTGCCGTAAAAATTGGCGATATGGATGCTGGAAAAGCTTTGGCTTTAGCTACACAATACAGTACGGCATTTTTTGGAGCTTGCTGTCTTACTAATGTGCTGCCCAATGATAAAGTCCTCATTCACTCAGGTGCTGGCGGTGTAGGCACTGCCTTAATACAACTTTGTAAATGGAAAGGCGCAAAGATTTACAGCACCTGTGGCAGTGATGCCAAAATGGAATACCTGCGCAAGCAAGGTGTTGACTATCCTGTAAATTATATAAAAGAAGATTTCAGCAAAGCTATCACCGAAAAAATGGACATCATTTTTGATGCTGTCGGTGGAGATAATTTCTCTAAGTCTTATAAGATGCTCAACTATGGGGGCAGATTAGTAGGCTATGGCGCTGCCAGTATGACGGATACTACTAATTTCCTAAGTAAAGGTAAGGCTATACTCGATTTTGGCATATATCACCCCGGAATGTTAATGATGGAGTGTAAATCTATATTGGGAATCAATATGTTACGCATTGCAGACTACCGTCCTGACATCTTGCAATATTGCCTCAATGAACTGGTAAAACTGTATGAACAAAAAATAATTTCTCCTCAAGTCGGCAAGATGTATCCTGTAAAAGATATCTATACCGCTCACAGCGACATAGAAGGCAGGAAGACTACCGGGAAAATAGGGCTTATCTGGTGATATTATTTTTTTACCTCACTATCAAAAAAATAAATAAACCCTACTTGTAGCCCAAAGAACAGATTTCGAGAGGCATTATATGCATCATGAACTCTGAAATCTTTGGCATTTTGGTCATTAAGACCGAATTGCATTCTAAAGGCGGGTTCTATCGCAAAATTTTTGGTCTTATTGACAAATATCTCCCCTCCTATTTCTGTTATTAGGTTGATATCTATGGGCATAAATAATTCCTTATCTTCAGCAACGCCGGTATAGCCATAAGTAGCATTTGTAGGGTAAGCATTATCTACAACTTCATTTCTAAAATATACGACATCTGCGGAAAGGAGCTTATTAATGCCCAATCCACCCATAAGGTATAGGCGTCCTTTTATATCTTTATATTTTTTGGTTTTTTGATTTTTGGTAAGCGGTGAAAATCTATAAAGTATAGCACCACCCATATAATTGAGATCTATGTCTTTGTCTATGGTTTCTTTAGGCTTATTTCTTCCCGTAGAAAATTGGTCGTGGTATTGCTGTCCTTGCTTATTATAATTAAATTCTCCTAAAATGGCATGGAATTTATTGATGCCAAAGCCAAAACGCATACCAGCATTATAGCCGGGATTGAACTTGTAGTCAAGTTCTCTGTTAAAGAGTCCATAATTATTTTGAGGGGTATAATAGGATACACCTAATGCCGTCCTAGCTCCTACCATCATGCCATATTGAGCATTCGACACAGATACCCACGCTAATAAAATAAAAAGTAAAATTCTTCTGCTCATAATTTTTTTTACAAATGTATTAACAATACTATTAAGTTGAAAAAAATAGAGTATACGTTGTGTGAATAATCTTAAATTTGGGTTATGAGTAATCCAACTGTAAAGTGTCCGAGTTGTGGCCATGAGTTTGAGCCTACCGATGCTATCCGCGAAAGTATTCAAGAACAACTGAATAAGGAAGTAAAAAAATGGAAGGATGACAAACTCCGAGAATTCAATACTAAATTAGAAGAACAACGCAAAGAAGCCGAGGATAAAATTACAGAACAAAAGCAGTATTTAGAAAAAGAATTGCGAAAAAATATTGCCATAGATTTTGAGAATCAGTTGAAAATCAATGAAGAAAAATTTGTACAGCAAGAAGAAAAATTAAAAACATTTCGGGATAAAGAGCTTCTATTTATGAAAAAGGAAGAAGAATATCGCCAAAAAGAAGCAGAACGAGAACTGGAAATTCAAAAGAGGATACAGGAAGACAGACACCACTTCCAAGAACAATTTCAGCTACAAGAAGCCGAAAAAATGCAACTAAAATCTACGGAGATGGAGTTGAAGATTAAGGAATTGGAAAAGCAATTGGATGTGCAAAAAAAATTGGCTGATGAGATGAAGCGCAAGGCAGAGCAAGGCTCTATGCAGATGCAAGGTGAAGTGATGGAGATAGCTTTGGAACAATTTTTGCGTGAAACGTTTCCTCTCGATGAAATCCTCGAAATAGGCAAAGGGGTACGTGGTGCCGACATTATTCATGTAGTCAATGACCGCATACATCTGAATATTGGCAAGATATATATAGAAAGCAAGAATACCAAAGACTTTCAACCTTCATGGATAGAAAAATTCAAAGCTGACATGCGTGATAAGGGTGCAATGATAGGCGTACTAGTGACTAGAGCCATGCCAAAAGAGATGTCGCAATATGGACAGCGCGATGGGGTGTGGATATGTACTATGCATGAGTTCAAAGCCCTGATTCATGTATTACGGGATGCAATAATCCGAATTGGTCACGCTCATGATGTACAGAAGAATAAAGGTGACAAGATGAGTATGTTGTACGATTACCTTGTAGGTCCTGAATTTCGAGGACATATAGAAGCCATAGTAGAAGGATTTTCACAGATGAAGGAAGATCTAGACAGCGAAAAGCGTCGTATGAGTGCCGTATGGAATATGCGTGAAAAACAGATAGAAAAAGTATTGCTCAATACCATGCAGCTTTATGGATCTATCAAAGGTATAGGTGGTAGAGAAGTCATTAATATAAGGCAGTTAGAAGATAATAATGAGACCCTAGGTGATTAGTCATTAGTTCACGACAATAAGAATGTAATTCGTCACATACCTATATCCTGTATTCCTCCTCCCTCGTCCCTTTTTTTCTGCTGTGCTGCTTTTACATCCGACTTTCCAAATCTATAGGTAAAGGTAATATTGCCAAATAAAGATTTCCACCTTCTATCTACTTCACTCTGATAATTGAAGTCTCCTACGGTAAGGGCAAAGCGCTGTGAATGTGTAATATCATATATATTTATTGCCAAAGATCCCTTTTTATTTTTTAAAATATCTTTCTTAAAGCCTATACTTAGCGCATGCATAGGTACTATCCTGCCCTGTAAAAATTCTATGGGACCACGTACAAAGTAAACTACTTGCAGATTAGCATTTTTCCAAACGGTAAAATTATTGATTACCCTTATGGTATAGGTAAATGCTGCTATATTTCTGTCATCAGATTGCTGTGGAACTTTACCTGTAGATTGAAAGTAATAGATATTTACATTGGGCAACATGGTCCACCACTTAGTAAATCCCAGTCGTGCATTAATATCTACACCATAATTTCGCGACAACTCCATATTCTGTGTTTGCACTACTGCGACACCTTGTTCATCAACGGTTCTCGTCCTAGTCACACTATTTAGTAGATTTTTGAAGTAGGCAGTAGCACTGATATAATAGGTCTTTATCGCGCGCGAATAGGTAATTTCATACGAATTATTGTATTCCGGCAACAAATTTGGATTTCCTATCCTCAAATTGTAGGGATCGGAATAGTCTGCAAAAGGATTTAATGCAAATGGGGATGGTCTATTGATTCTTCTACTATAATTGATAGCGATATCATTGGTTTTCTTGAATTTGTAACTTACTCCCGCAGAAGGAAAATAGCTCCAATAGCCATAATTATTATTTACATTACCCATTTTTTGAGTAATATCTAAGTGGGTATATTCCGTTCTAAATCCTGCTCTGTAAGACAAATCCTTATAGGTGCCATTATAATTAGCGTATGTACCGGTAACAGACTCTCTGTAATGTAGTGCATTGTTTCTGCCCAATTCATCTTCAAAATTATTGGTGATGCGATTCAGCGAATCTGCTGAAAGTTGAAAATTAAAATCTCTATAGTTGCTCTTTGCGCCAATATCTAATTTGCCGGTTTTCTTTATGGGATAGCTGTAATCCACTTGTATAGTAACGAGGTGATTTACACGATTGTTTAGGATATTTTCTTTAACCACAAGATTTTTTGAAAATAGCTCGTTTTCTTCATATCTTCCATTTTCCCCTGCGGTATTATAGGAATACGTAGTGCCTATACTTAATTCTTCTTTTGGCTTAGCCAAACGTTTTAACCAATTAGCGTTTATCTCCGCACCATAGTTATTGTCAATTTTTCTATCGCCTATACGTTGCCTATACTCTAATAAACGCTGATTATTGTCTAAAAAAGAAAATCTGTTGTCACTTTTGCTTTTCGTCCAACTTTGTGTTAAGACGGTACTGATATTGAAATTATTTTTTTCATTGAGATTATAATCTAGTGTTGCAGAAAGGGTATTACTTACACTATAATTGTCAGTTCTATCTTCATTATTAATATAATAACTGGAGGTGTCTCCCAAAAAATTCTGTCTTGTGCCTGCACCTTTATTAAATCCATCATTACCTCTTATAGCATAATTTGTAGAAAATATCATTTTTTTGCTTCTGTAATTTATACCGATATTGGCATTAGCACTGTAGAGCGTACTATATCCCATACCTATATTGCCGTTGAAGCCTTTTTCGGCATTTTTTTTCAAAATGATATTTATTATTCCTGCCCCGCCTTGTGCTTCATATTTTGCTGAAGGATTAGTAATAAGTTCTATGCTTTCTATGGCGGATGCTGGGAATGACTCTAAAATGGCAGCAGTACTATTTCCCGCTATGCCCGAAGGCTTACCATTGATATATACGATTACATTCTCATTGCCGCGCAATGTGAGCTTCCCTTCATTATCTACATCTACGGAGGGGATCTGTCGAAGTATTCCGCTGAGGTTGGCATTAGATGCTAGGGGCGATTTATCTACATTGAACACTTTTTTTTCAT
>JBGAWK010000036.1:0-23541 GCA_044227665.1 Chitinophagales bacterium | reverse complement strand
CCTTCCTTTTCTTGGGAGTCTAATAACGAGAAGAAAAATGCTATGGGAGGATTTGGCTTAAGTTTTTCCCATGAGTTTGATTATCTGTCATTTGGAAGTAATATTGTTTTCTCAAAAAGCTTTAGACAAGAAAATTCTGAAATCTCAGGAAAATTTAATGCTTATTTTGATAAGCTAAAATTGGTGTATCCTTCCGAACTTATACCCCAAACTAGTGGCGATGGTAAAGATGATGACAATGATAATTACAAACCGAATGCAGCTAGTGCGGCATCATCTAATGGTGGGGAAGAAGAAAAAAACCTATACCCGAAAGACTATCGCCAAACGCTAAGTGCGTCTTTGACTTATGCCCATGTAGTAAACAAAAATATTCAGATGGCTTTAATTACGGATTTAGTTTACCAACATGGGTATCTAGGATTGCCATTCCACAGAGTATATTTTAGTGATAATACCGAAGCAGTAGAAAAATTACCTACGCAAAGAATGAAAGTGCCTATAGGTATGAGAGCCAATTTCTTTATTGGAGATAAATTTATTATTCGTACTTATTATCGCTGGTATTATGATACTTGGAATCTAAAATCCAATACTGTAAGTGTAGAGTTGCCAGTAAAGATTACGCCTTTCATCTCTATAAGTCCATTTTATAGATTTTATCAGCAAAGTAAGATTAGATATTTCGCTCCTTATAAAGAAAATTCATCTCAGTCAGAATATTATACCAGTAATTATGATTTATCAACCTTTATGAGTCATTTCATGGGTATAGGAGTACGCCTTGCACCACCAAATGGTGTGCTAGGGCTCAAACATATAAATATGATGGAGTTGAGGTATGGGTATTACCAAAAAAACATAAATTTCAAATCGCAAGTCATTACTCTGAATTTGAAATTCAAATAATCACATTTTTTTTACCTTTGTACTGGGCAGGCAGTGTTGTCGCTCTGCACTAGCAGGGAGGAAAGTCCGGGCAGCTACAAACATTCCGCCACCTAACGGATGGTGATACCAAGTATCAGGAAAGTGCCAAAGAGAATATTCTCGCATTGCGAGCGTGAAAGGGTAGTGGGATAGCAATATTCCATTCGGGCAAACCCCGGAAGCTGAAAACTCAAATATATCCTGACAGTGGAGTCGTTTGTTTCCAGTCTTCGGACATCAGGAAGGGTAGAGTGATAGAGGCTGTCGGTGACGGCAGTCCCAGATAAATGACAACAGTCTCTCAGGAGATACAGAATCCGGCTTATATGCCTGACTTTATTTATTATGTTTTGCCTCTTTGTAAATCTTATTTCAGGAAAATAAACTCAGCAACTTAATAAGCAAATTAATGAAACAGATAGCATTATCAACTTTCTTAACATTTTGAATTTCATTTATAATTTTCAGTATGCGTCTCAAAAGCTATTACCCCTAACGTGGAGGCGGATTTGCTTATTGCACAACTATCCCATCATACAAATATACTATAAAATAAATTATCCACAAAACGAAAAATTATAGCGTATAAATATATGATTGTCAAATAGATGAATATATTATCATTAAATTTATATCATGCAAGGACGTAAGGATATACAACCCAAAATGATGTATCAGGTGAATATAGATATGCTCGTACCTGCCGACAATTTCTATCGCAAACTCGCACATACGCTAGACTTGTCTTTCCTGTACAAAGCCACGGCGCAGTACTACGGCACGGAAGGTCAGGAGAGCATAGACCCTGTAGTTTTCTTTAAAATTTGTCTGGTGGGCTACCTCAATAATATCAATTCCGACAGGCGATTAATAGAGTATTGCTCCAATTGTTTGGATACTCGCTGGTATCTGAAATACGATATAGATGAAGAGCTGCCTTGGCACAGCACCATTAGTCGCACTCGTCAACTCTATGGCGAGGAGGTATTTTTGTCATTATTTCAAAAAGTGCTGTCGCTATGCGTAGAAAAAGGCATGGTGCGTGGCAAGCGACAGGCGGTGGACAGTGCCTACATCAAAGCCAACGCCAGCATGGATAGTTTGATAGAAAAAGAAATTGTGGACGATGTCGCAGACTATGCCAATGAGTTGAACGAAGGCAGCGAATACAAAGTAAAAGCCAGCGTAAAAAAGGCAGTAGAGCGGCATCACGCTTGGAAGGAGCAAGCCTACAAGGACATGCCGGGACATGTAGATAGCCCCAAACAAACTGACGAACACGGCAATATAATCCGCCCCAAATTTTTGAGCAATCACACCCATTATTCCCCCACCGACCCCGATGCTAAAATCAGCACCAAGCCAGGCAAAGCCCGACAGTTAAACTATGCCGGACAAATAGCCGTAGATGATGCCCACCACGTGATTACAGGGGCCTGCGCCAGCAGCGCAGGCCACAAAGACAGCCAAAATCTGGCAGAAATTCTTGCTCAAACCATGCAAAACTTAACCGACAATCAACTGCAAATAGACCAAATAACAGCCGATACGGGCTACAGCAGCGGAGAAGCTATAGCCTATTGCGAACAGCACAACATAGATGCCTACATCCCCAACTTTGGGCAATACAAAGCGGAGCGAGAGGGATTTGAATATATTAAAAATGAGCATTATTACCAATGCACCAAAACAGGCGGCAATAGAGCCAAATTATTGTTTAAAGGCGAGCGCACCGACAGCAAGGGCTACACCAAAAAGACCTACCGCAGCAGTGAGACAGACTGCAAAAACTGCCCTTTGAGATTGCAATGTTGTGGTGTCACCACCAAGTTCAAGAAAATAGACGACAGCATAGACAAACCCTACTACGACCGCATGCACCACAAGCTCAGCGCTAATCCTAAATATGCTAAAAAAATAAGCAAAATACGCAGCCGAACGGTAGAACCTGTACTGGGTACGCTCATCAATTTTTTGAATATGAGGCGGCTCAATAGCCGAGGCATGGCGAGTGCCAACAAGCATGTTCTGCTCAGCGCAATGTGTTATAACCTCAAAAAACTCATGAAGTTCGACCGCCCCAAAGTGCCTATTGTTACAAACGCTCTGCACGAAGTGACGGTAACAGCAGGGGAACTTTTGCATTTTTTAAAACGGGTTTACCAAACGCATATTTTTCAATTTTAAGCCCTTCAATTATTACGCTTAGAAAATTCTTTATCAAAAACAAAGCCACCTCAAAACGCCTCTAATGAAGTCGTTGCTACACTGAAAAATCAGCTTTTTTACATCTAGGGGGTTGTGCAACAGCTATTGCTGTTGGCAGCAGTAAAGTTATTTTTTAAGTTCTTTAATGTTTTGTTGTGCTTGTTGCTTTGCTTGTTCGTCTCCATATTTCTCTGTCAATTCATAGTATTTTATTGCATTTGCTTTGTCACCTTTCAATTTATAGCCTTGTGCAATATTATTTAAGACAATATAATCTTTTGGATTAAGCTTCTCGGCTTGTTTCAAATACTCAATTGCTTTGTCGTAATTTTTTGTCAGCATTAAAGCTACTGATGTTGTTGATAATATTTCAATGGGAGTATAATATTTCAAAGTAGCTTCGCCAATTTGTATCATGTTAGGAAGTAAATTATCATCTTCTGTGTTATATAATTCTTTTAAATAAGTTTGAATTGTCCCCAATAAAAAACCTTCTCCATCTTCTTGTTTTTTATTTTCTGTCCAAAGCCATTCGTTTTTGTTTACTTGTGAATACTCAACTGTCTTGATAACTTCTTTTGTGAAATTTTCATAGTCACCAATTTGTTGAAGCAAATAACACTTTCCAAATCTTATGTCTAACCTGTTAGGAAACTTGTCAATTCCCGTGTTAGCATATTTTATTGCTTTACTCAATTTGTCTTTGTCAAAACCGATATTGGAATTCATATAACCTACTACTTTTCCTGTGCTGTCAGTGAATTGAAAACTTTCTTTACTCTTTTGAGTTCTGTCAAGTGAAATGATTTCTTTTTTTGAGTACGAGAAATAATAATTTATCGCAGAAGTATAAAGTTCTGGGTCATTTGAATTTGTCTTTTCCCATTCTGTTAATAAGGCTTTTACTTTTGTCGTGTCATTAGCCTTAAAAAGTTTCTTAAAATTTTCATAGTTTGTTTGTCCAAATACAAAGTTTGAAAAAAATGTAAGTATTAATATTAAAATTGTCTTTTGCATACGGTCTGTTTTTATTGCTGCCAACATCTTATTGCCCCAAATAATTGGTTATAACATCTGGTTTTAAGCCTATTGCTATCAGTATCACTGAAAATAATAGCATCAACCATACATAATAGTAGCGATTTGCTAGTACAGGAATTGCCACCCTTTCCTCGTCCACATACATGGCATATATAATTTTGAAATAGTAAAATAAAGATACTACAGATGCAAGTATTCCAAGTATAGCCAAATAGAGATACCCTTGCTCTATCGTCTGTAATAATATAAAATATTTACCCCAAAATCCTCCTAGTGGAGGAATCCCTGCTATAGATAGTAGCGCCAACGCCATACAAAATGCAGCTGCAGGGTATTTCTTCGCCAACCCATTGAAATGCACTATATTATCACCTTGCTTCCATTCTTGTACCAATAGTGCTCCAGCAAAAAGCACTATATTACTGCATACATATACAATAGCATAATAGATAACACTGGTTGCTAAAGAAAAACCAGGACGCGAAGCTATTATACCTAAAAGCATAAATCCCGCATTAGAAATACCTGAGTATGCCATAATCCTTCTGAATCTATCCTGACGTATGGCAGATAAATTGCTAATAATGAGTGTAAGCACTACTAATATTATGAGAATCGGCACTATCTGGTCGAATAGGGCAAAGAAACCAACGCTAAAAAAGCGTATCATTGCAGCAATAATTGCAACTTTAGCAAGTGTCGCCATATATCCTGTCACCAGCATAGGAGCTCCTGTATATACATCTGGAGCCCAAAAATGAAATGGCACAATCGCAGCCTTAAATAGCATACTTACTAAAATCAAAAATACACCTACCCAAAGGATGGCATTTGATTCACCTGACATCAAGAAGTCTCTAATATGCTGAATGTCAAAACTACCTGTGACACCATATACCATTGTAATGCCTAAAAGTAAAAATCCAGTAGCAAAAGACCCCATAAGGAAATATTTTAATCCCGATTCGATAGAGAATATATTTTTGGTTTCACTAGCCGCTAAAATATATAGAGATATTGATAGCGTTTCTATACCCAAGAATAATACTGAAAAGTTATTGTACTGAGCCATTAGAAGTGCTCCTACCAGAGCAAATACCATAACTGCCATATAATCACTCATCTTAGACAATGTATGCCTATAAAAGCGAGCACCTAGGTACGTGAAAGTAGCAGCAATAATGATGAACAATACAGAGAATATGGTCCCAGGCATATCTATGGCAATCATTCTATTGAAAAATGTATCCCCTGATGGGATTCCCCAAATCACTTGGTTATTGTCTTTATATACAAATTCAGAAGCTATAGATGATACCAAGGCTAATGATACTACATAAGGCAAATATTTTCTAAAATTCAGCAACTCTGCTACTAAGCAAAGAAAACCGATGATGGATATGATTACAATTGTTGTCACGATATTATCTTACTTGAGAAAGTTGTAGAATATTATTAATTACTGGCGATATAAGTTCTGTAATCAGTGAAGGTTTGAGACCTAAGCCAAAAATAAAAATGATAAGTACGAAAAAAACTATAGCTTCCTCCGCCGCCAAGTCTTTGAATTTTACAGTAAATGCCGTAGTATTCCCCAACATCGTTTTTTGATATAATCTAAACATATATACGGCACCGAGAATTACAGACAATCCTGCTATTGCCCCCAAAATAGTATTATATTGCCATATTCCATACAAAAGCATATACTCCCCTACAAAAGCATTGGTGAGTGGCAGCGCAACACTTGCCAATATAACTATCAAAAATACCGTAGCAAAAATGGGTGCTTGCCTTCTTATCCCTCCCATATTATTGATGTCAGCAATTTTTGTCCTATGCATCAATATGTCAGCCACAAAAAACAATCCTACCACATTTACCCCATGCGCCACCATTTGCACTACTGCACCCTCCATCCCTGACAAGGTAAGACTGAAAGTTCCTGCCGCTATTAGCCCTACGTGTGCAATAGAACTATAAGCAATCATACGTTTTACCTCCGCTTGCCTATAAGCAATTACAGAAGCATATACTATCCCTATTACCGCAAGTGTTATCACATAAGGCAAAGCCATTTTCATTCCTATTGGAGCTATAGGAATCATCCAGCGAAGAAGGCTATATGTACCCATTTTGAGCATGATACCTGAAAGCAACATACTTCCTTGCGTAGGGGCATCAGTATAAGTATCCGGCTGCCAAGTGTGAAATGGGAAGACGGGAATCTTTATAGCAAAGGCAAGGAAAAATGCAGCAAATACAAACAATTGCTCGTGCTCACTAAGACTAAGCACATATAAATCTTCCAATTTTAGCGTAGCTAAATCATAAGTTTTGAGATATAAATAAATAAAAGCTACAAGCATAAACAAAGAACCTAACATAGTGTAGGCAAAAAATTTCATTGTAGCTTTTTTTCTGTTACTGCCACCCCAAATTAAAGCAATAAAATAGATAGGTATAAGTGTAAGCTCCCAGAAGATATAATATACAAAGCCTTCTTTGGCCATAAATACGCCATTAAGCCCCATCTGCATAAATAATATCAAAGCAAAAAAACTGCTGCCCTTATCTTCATAATTCCTGTAAGCTGTAAGGATTATCAAGGGTATTAAGATATTACTAAGCCCCAGCATCACCCATGTAAGCCCATCTATGCCAATATCAAAAACGATATGTGGCAACTGCATCCATGTTCGTGTGTAACCCAAAACCGTGGTGTAGCCACATACCAACTCTTGATAAGCATATACCGTAAGCAAAACACCCCCTAATGCCGTGAGCATAGCCGTATAGAATGCAGCCTTCCGCCCCGACAAAAATGTCAGAATAGCTCCAAATAGCGGTATCAACAAAAATCCTAGCGCAATCATAAAATTTTATAATATATATAAGCAAATAAGGCGCTTATACTCAATGTCATTAATAATAGATAATAGTTTACTTGGCCACTCTGCATCATACGTACAAATCCTCCTGCAAAACTTACCATCTTGGCAGTACCTTGAACAATTATACCATCAATAAGAACTTCATCTACAAGGTCTTGGAATATTTGTGCTATTTTTCTGTACGGTTTTACTATGAGATAATCATATAATTCATCCCAATACCACTTTTTAAGTAAAAATTTCTGTACGCCCTTGGTTTCTGCATCAGACTGTGGCACTGTAGATTTAGACACATAAATAATATAAGCTGCTACTATACTCACTACGGCAGCCACTATGGCCATTAGCATTAGTAAGAGCTCCGTACTATGAGAAAGTACTGAATGTTCAGGGTGTGTTACTATCACCGAAGAAAGATAGTCATGGAACATATTTTTGAAACCCAAGAACTCCGGCAACCCTATCCACCCACCTACTATGGATAAAATGGCTAGTACTATTAGCGGTAATGTTATGACTAATGGCGACTCATGCAGATGCTGCTTCTGATGCTCTGTACCTCTAAATTCTCCTGTAAAAGCTACAAACAGAAGCCTAAACATATAGAATGCCGTCATTACAGAAGTAAGCATCCCCATTGCCCATAATACTATATTTGCCTCAAAAGCTTTTGCTAGAATTTCATCTTTTGAGAAAAATCCGGCAAATGGTGGCACTCCAGAAATAGCTAAAGAACCAATTAGAAAGGTAGCAAAAGTGATAGGCATAAATTTTCTAAGTCCACCCATATTTCTGATATCCTGTTCGCCATGCATAGCATGGATTACACTACCCGAACCCAAGAATAACAGTGCTTTGAAAAATGCATGTGTCATGACGTGGAATAATGCCGTCGAATAGGCACCCACGCCCAAAGCTAAAAACATTAATCCTAACTGACTTACAGTGGAATATGCCAGCACTTTTTTTATATCTGTCTGTTTGAGTCCTATAGTTGCTCCTACCAATGCTGTAGCTATACCTATAATAGCTACTACCTGTAGCGCAATAGGAGAAAGACTATATAGGAAATTGCTTCTCACTATCATGTAAATACCTGCCGTAACCATCGTAGCCGCATGTATAAGTGCCGACACTGGCGTAGGGCCTGCCATAGCATCCGGCAACCAAGTAAAAAGAGGTATCTGGGCACTCTTTCCAGTGGCCCCTACAAATAGCAGTAAGCATACAGTCGTAATTATTACAGGTGTCGCCTTTGCATTGATGGCAAGCGCACTCTGTATGTCGCCGAACTCCAAGCTATTGAAAATAAACAGCAAGAAAAATATACCCAATAGAAAGCCTAAGTCCCCTATCCTGTTCATGATAAAAGCTTTCTTGGCAGCATCATTGTAATCCTGATTATCATACCAAAATCCAATAAGCAGATAAGAACATAATCCTACTCCTTCCCAGCCAATAAACATACCTAAATAATTTCCTGCCATCACCAATATCAACATAAAGAATATGAAGAGATTGAGGTATGAAAAAAACCTTGCATAACCCTCGTCTTCATGCATATAGCCCACAGAATACAAATGTATAAGACTTCCTACACCCGTAATTATCAGCATCATAAGTATGGAAAGTCTATCTATATGGAGGGAAAGTGGAATATGTAATTCTCCTATATTTATCCAAGATAAAAGACTGAAATGAAAAACGGGTAGTGAAGGATTTTGTAAAATATAAAATATTGTCAGCACAAATGAAGCAACTACGCTTATTACCCCTAATCCTCCTGAAATACTTTTAGGAATCTTTTTGCCTATACATGCATTGATAATAAAACCTACCAATGGAAAAAACAAAATTGATACTATTACACACTGTAAATTTTCCATTAGCCTTTCAATTTATTAATCAATTCAATATTTACTTCTTTTAAAGCCCTAAACATCTCTACCAATATAGCAAGACCAACAGCCACCTCCGCGGCGGCAACAGCCATCGTAAAAAATACAAACACCTGACCCTTAGTATCGCCATGCATGGTAGCAAAAGTCACCAACAATATATTTACGGCGTTGAGCATTAACTCTATAGACATAAAAATAATGATGGCATTCTTTCGAGACAGCACACCGAATACGCCTATACTGAAGAGTGTCAAACTCAAGTATAAGAAGTACTCTACGGGTACACCCTGTAATATTTCGGTACTCATAATTTTTCTCCTACAGTTTTTTCTCTTTTAGCTAATAAGACCACCCCTACCATTGCAGATAGAAAAAGTACACTCGTCATCTCGAAAGGCAACAAGTATTCATTCAGCAATACCTTACCCAAATTTTCTATCATACCTGCCTGATCATCAGGACTGCCCATAGGTATGAGTGCCGCTTTTTTTATAGAAGCAATCAGTACTAATCCTAGCAGACCGCTGGCAACAGCAGGCATCATATAGGATATTATACTTTGCTTTGGTTCATTGTCTTCATTGAGATTCATCATCATCACCACAAAAAGAAATAATACCATGATGGCACCGGCATATACTATTATATTTACTACTGCCAAAAATTGGGCATTCATAAGCGTATATAATCCAGATATAGAGAAAAAACAAATGATAAGCGAAATGATACTATGTATGGGATTTCGAGATAATATCATCCCCAGCGCACTCAAAATGCATATAAGGGCTATGGCTAAAAAGGCATATAACATCATGGGGTTACTCTTTTAGTAATATCAATTCTTTCATTAGTTTTCTCTACCAATTCTTCTTTTGTGTAGATAAAATCTTTGCGTTTGTATTCTGCAGGCGTAATCCTATCCGTAAGGTATATTGCCTGTTTGGGGCAAGCTTGTTCACATAAACCACAGAATATACAACGCAACATATTTATTTCATAAGAGGCGGCGTATTTCTCTTCTCTATAGAGGTTCTCATCCCCTTTTTGTCTTTCGGCGGCTACCATCGTTATCGCTTCGGCAGGACATGCTACCGCACATAGCCCACAGGCAGTGCAGCGTTCCGCCCCATTTTCATCGCGTTTTAGCACATGCATACCTCTATATACGGGACTAAAGGCTCTGATGTCTTCTCCATATATATAGGTAACTTTTTTCTTAAAAAAATGCTTTAGGGTAATACCCATTCCCGTCATGATTGCCGGCAGATAAAGGCGCTCCCTAAAGGTCATTTCCTTATTTGATACTACTTTTTTTCTATCGGTCAATTGCATAAATAATTGGTCTTTATTATAAAACAAATAAAATAATACCGCCTGTCACAATTATATTAGCTATGGCTAAGGGTATCAGTATCCTCCATCCCAAATGCATAAGCTGGTCGTATCGAAATCGCGGTATCGTCCACCTCACCCACATATACACAAATATAAAAAACAGTATTTTCACAAATAATGCTGAAAATGAAATAAGCGACAATGCCCAATCCGGCACTAATGTCGCTACTGTCTGTATGCCGGGAAAATTATACCCCCCGAAATATAAAGTTGATATTATTGCGGAAGAGATGAACATGTGTACATATTCTGAGAAAAGATAGAACCCTAGTTTCATGCTGCTATACTCTGTATGATAGCCTCCCACCAGCTCGGTTTCACACTCCGGCAAGTCAAAGGGAGTGCGATTCGCTTCTGCAAAAGAGCAGATAATAAATATGATGAATCCTATAGGTTGCACAAAGATATTCCACTTCATGCCATTCCACGCAGACTGCTGTTCTACCATCTCGTGTAAGCTCAATGTGCCTGTGTACATCAACAATGCTATTACGGCAAGACCCATAGGCAATTCATAGCTTATCATCTGTGAAGATGCGCGGAGAGCACCTAGTAAGGAGAACTTATTATTGCTGGCCCAGCCGCCAATCATGACGCCATATACCCCTATGGATACTACCCCGAATACATAAAGCAATCCCACGTTGATATCCGTAGCTTGTAATACAACCTGATAATTGCCCATTTTGAATGAAGTTCCCCACGGAATTACGGCACTAGTGAGCAAAGCTGTGAGCATAGACAATCCCGGTGCTATGGCAAACAGAAACCTATTGGAAGTATCTGGTATGAAGTCTTCCTTCATCAGCATCTTCAGTCCATCCGCTAAGGGCTGCAATATACCAGCAGGTCCGGCTCTATTGGGGCCTATCCTATCTTGAAAAAATGCGGCAATCTTTCTTTCTCCATAAGTGGAATATGCTGCAATTCCTAGGGTAACTAGGAATATTACCGATACGAATACAAGTTTAGTTATGACGAAAGTAATTAGCATATTATAATAGTCGTGTATCGTCGGTAGCGATTACTACTTTTTTAGGTTTATTAAAATAATTGTTTTGATTGATTACCGAATTTTTGTCAAAGTGTCGTGGTTTGCCTATTTGCCATTCTGATGCTTGTTTTTTGTCAAAGCGACAAGTATTACAAATAAAATCTTCTACTTCTCCATGCATATCTTTACGTGCCGTAACTCGGTATATATCGTTACCGAACATCCATCCTACAGCTTTGCCACAGCATTTGTCACATTTTCTTTCTATCTCAAAAGGTTTTAAAAACCATACCCTACTTTTGAATCGAAAGGTCTTATCCGTGAGCGCTCCTACAGGACATACATCTATAACATTTCCGGAGAAGTCATTCTCAATAGCTTTTTCTATATAGGTAGAAATTTCGGCATGATCACCTCTATTGATAACACCATGTACTCTTCCATCTGTAATTTGTTCGCAAGTTTTCACACACCTATAGCACAATATGCATCTGTTCATGTGTAGCTTCACCTTATTTCCGATAGAAATGGGTGCAAAGGTTCTTCTTTCAAATTCGTACCTTGTTTTTTGCTTTCCATTTTCAAAACCAAGATCTTGAAGATGGCACTCACCAGCTTGATCGCAAATAGGACAATCCAAAGGGTGATTGATAAGCAAAAGTTCCACTACGCCAGCTCTAGCTTGCTCAATCTCTGGAGATGTAGTATTGCGTACCACCATACCATCCATTACCGTAGTTCTACAACTTACTACAGGCTTGGGCATAGGGCGAGGATCTTTTTCCGAACCTTGCTCTACTTTTACTATACATGTCCTGCAATATCCTCCTGTACCTTGCAATTTAGAATAATAGCACATCGTAGGTGGCGCAATTCTAGAGCCATCACGCTCATCTATCATCCTGGCTGCCTGCAAGATGGTGGTACCCGCTGGAACATCTATAATTCTATCATCTATCGTGACTTTCATGGATTAATATGCGATATTATTAAGTCTGTAATAATGTTTTACTTCTTTGATATTTTCGGGATGATTTACATACTCTTCAAACTCACTTCTAAAATGTCTGATGGCACTGGCTACCGGCCATGATGCTGCTTCACCTAGTGGACATATTGTTTTGCCATCTATCTGAGTTTGTATATCCCAAAGTAAATCTATGTCTTGCAAAGTGCCTTTGCCTTTCAATATTTTTTTGGATACCTTCTCCATCCATCCTGTCCCTTCTCTACATGGTGAGCATTGTCCACAACTTTCGTGATGGTAGAATCTATTGAAAGTAAATAAGTTATTGACGATGGACGTATCTTCATCCATGACTATAAATCCACCAGACCCTAGCATAGTGCCTGTTTGGAATCCGCCTTCGCCTAATGATTCATAGCTCATCAATCGAGGTTCTCCTGCCGCCGTTTTGAGGATGAGTTCTGTAGGCAATACAGGTACTGACGACCCTCCTGCCACCACTGCTTTCAGCTTCTTTCCATTCCTAATACCGCCGCAATATTCTTCTGAATAAATAAATTCTTCTACGGGCAATCCCAATTCTATCTCATACACACCGGGCTTATTGATATGCCCTGATGCCGATATTAATTTTGTGCCTGTGGATTTTCCTATGCCTATCTGCGCATACGCATCTCCGCCTATATTCACTATAGGTGTTACGGCTGCAATGGTCTCTACGTTATTCACTACTGTAGGACGACCCCATAATCCTGCGACGGCGGGGAATGGTGGCTTCATACGCGGGTTTCCCCTCTTGCCTTCCAAGGACTCCAATAAGGCTGTCTCCTCTCCACATATATATGCCCCAGCACCGGGATGTACATATAAGTCCAAGTCATAGCCTGTGCCTAAGATATTTTTCCCTAACAATCCTGCACTATAGGCTTCTGCTATAGCTTTTCTAAGGATTTTAATAACATAGAAGTATTCGCCTCGTACATATATATAGGAAGTATTGCAGCCCAAAGCAAAACTGGAGATAATCATTCCTTCGATAAGGATATGGGGTATTTTCTCCATGAGATAGCGATCCTTGAAGGTGCCGGGTTCTGACTCGTCGGCATTACATACGAGATGACGTGGAACGCCCTCTGGCTTTGCTAAAAAGCTCCATTTCATACCTGTAGGGAAGCCGGCACCACCACGACCTCGCAGCCCCGACTTCTTCACCTCTTCTACTATAGCGTCAGGAGTCATCGCCAGTGCTTTTTTCAGCGCTGTGTAGCCACCTTCCCTCTGATATATCTCCAGCGTATGTATGCCTTCAATGTGTGCCTTATCTATCAATAATTTCCTTCCCATCTGCTATCAACAATATCTACTTCGTTTATTTTCTTTTCTAAATTGCTCCAAAATGTCGTCCACTTTTTCAAGCGTAAGATTCTCGTAAAAAGTATCTCCCACCTGAAACATGGGTGCTGTGCCACAGGAGCCCAAGCATTCTACCCTTTTGACCTGAAACATTCCGTCGGAAGTAATTTTTCCTGTGGGCGTTTCCAATTTTTTTTCCAAATAAGTAATAATATCTTCAGCACCATTGAGCCAGCATGAACTGGTATGACATATCTCTATGAGATATTTACCTACAGGCTGCAAATTAAACATCGTGTAAAAAGAGGCTACCTCATATACTTCTATAGGCTTTATATTCAGTAGGGATGCAACATAGTCCATGACCGAAACGCTGAGCCATCCGTCGAATTCTGCTTGTGCTAAATGTAGTAATGGTATAAGTGCGGACTTGCTTTTATCCTCAGGATATTGTAACATGATAGTCTTCACTTCCTGCATAGCCTCTGGCGAAAATTCTATAAGTGTCGTTGTTGTCATTATGCGTCTAATTCTCCTGCTATTACGTTTAAACTACTCATGATTACTATGGCATCGGAGAGTAATGCTCCTTTTATCATTTCGGGAAATGCTTGATAATATATAAAACATGGTCTTCGGAAGTGCAATCTATATGGAGTTCGTCCCCCATCACTAATTAGATAATATCCCAATTCTCCATTGCCGCCTTCTACTGCATGATAAACTTCACCCTGCGGTATAGGTATCTCACCCATCACTATCTTAAAGTGATAGATGAGTGCTTCCATATTATTATATACTTCTTGCTTGGGAGGCAAGAAATATTCGGGCACATCAGCATGGTAGTCACCTTTAGGCAGATTTTCAAATGCCTGACGGATGATACTGATACTTTGCCAAATTTCCTCACTTCGCACCATATATCTATCATTGGTATCGCCATTAGTGCCTACAGGTATGTCGAAGCTGAAATCGCTATACGAGGAATAAGGGTCGGCTATACGAACATCATAGTCCACACCGGCGGCTCTAAGATTGGGCCCTGTAAAGCCGTAGTTTAAGGCCATTTCCGCTGTAATAGGCCCTACGTTTACAGTCCTGTCCAAAAATATCCTGTTGCGATTAAGGAGGCGCTCAAATTCGGCAAATACCTTTGGAAATTTTTCTAGAAAATCTTTTATCATGGCTTCGGCTTTGGGGCTAAGGTCTCGCTCGATACCGCCTATTCTACCTATATTGGTAGTAAGCCTTGCGCCGCAGATTTCTTCATAGATATCATAAATTTTTTCTCTTTCCTGAAATACATATAAAAATCCCGTTAGCGCACCTGTGTCCACACCTAATATGGAGTTACATACCAAATGGTCAGCAATACGTGCCAACTCCATGATTATCACTCTAATGTATTGTGCTCTTTTGGGCACTTCTATATGGCATAGCTTTTCTACCGTCATGTGCCATCCCATATTATTTATAGGTGATGAGCAGTAGTTGAGACGGTCAGTGATGGGTGTAATCTGATTATAAGGACGCCTTTCGGCTAATTTTTCAAAGGCTCTATGAATATATCCTACTGTAGGTTCTGCATCTACGATGCGCTCTCCATCCATCAACAGTATATTCTGGAAGATACCATGTGTGGCAGGGTGCGTAGGTCCCAAATTTAAGATGGACAGCTCGCTGCCGTCATCACTTTCTCTGTCTCTTATATAATCTTCAAATCTTTTTACCACGTGCTATGATTCATTATGAATACTTCTACCAAAAAATCTGTCATCTTTATCATTTCTTCCAGCATCTTCTAGCGGAAATTCTTTGCGCAAAGGGAATACTGTCATCTCGTCCATATTGAGAATACGTACCATATTAGGATGCCCTAAGAACTCTATGCCGAAGAAATCATAGGTTTCTCTTTCCAGCCAGTTTGCTGAATTATACAATCCCGTAATCGTAGGCACCTGAGGCTTTCCGCCATCGAGGAAAACTTTTATTCTGAGTCTTGTCTTTTGGGGCATATTATGGAATTGATATACTGCCACAAACTGGTAAGGGGTATCGTTGTCAGGAAGATGTACACCACATATATCTGTAAGAAAATGAAAATTCAATGCAGGTTCTGTAGTAATATAATTTACTACCTCTATTAAGTTATCAGGGGTGGTCTCAAATGTAGCTATGCCGTATTCCTCAGTATATGCAGATACTTTGTCGCCAAATTTATCTGAAATTAATTGCTGTATGTCGGAGAAAGGTATGCTCATTATTGAATGCCATAAGATGATAACAATGCTTTGTATTCGGGAGAATTACGTCGGCGTAAGGATTCATTCTGTACCAAATCCTGAATCTTTACGATACCATCCAAAATTTGTTCGGGGCGAGGCGGACAGCCTGGCACATAAACATCTACGGGTATGACTTTATCTATACCCTGTAATACGCTATAGGTGTCAAAGATGCCACCACTACAGGCGCAAGCACCTACAGATATTACCCAGC
Source organism: Chitinophagales bacterium (assembly GCA_044227665.1). Taxonomy (GTDB): domain Bacteria; phylum Bacteroidota; class Bacteroidia; order Chitinophagales; family JADIYW01; genus JBGAWK01. Next base: position 7,359 of record JBGAWK010000036.1, on the reverse strand, counting down.
GTGGCTCTGCCATTTGTATATATACTTGACGGAGTATAGGCCCCATTTTCTTGGAGATGGTACCCATAACCATAAGTAGGTCGGCCTGACGGGGGGAGAAGCTCACGCGTTCTGAGCCAAACTGCGCCAAATCATAAGTGGATGCCATCGTTGCCATAAACTCTATACCGCAGCAGGAGGTAGCAAAAGGTAGTGGCCACAACGAATTCTTGCGTGCCATGCCTACCAATTTATCCAAGGTGGAAAGCATATACCCTTCGCCTTGCAGTGCCTGTGTAGGTGTGTCTAATGCTATTGAACTCATAGTATTGTCGTATTTAATCCCACTCTAATCCCTTCTTTTTTATTACATAAACAAATCCGAGCAGCAGCAATCCCATAAATACTAGCATCTTGACAAAAGCATCGCCACCCAAGGTTCTGAAATTTACCGCCCACGGATATAAAAAAATGACTTCCACATCAAATAGCACAAATAATATAGCTACCAAGAAATATTTTACTGAAAATGGCACTCTTGCATTGCCTACAGATTCAATGCCACATTCAAAATTCTTATCTTTTTCTTTGCTATTATATCGAGGTCCTGCCCAGCGTGCAAAAATCAATGTAACTAATACAAAACCAAAGGCTACGAGAAACTGAAGGACAATAGGAAGATAATCAATCGGAGTACTATGCATAAATTGCTGCCTTAATTTGAGCGCAAAGTTACGCATAGAAAAATTATTTTAAGCAAAACTATTTATATTTTATGCACATATAGCAATATTTTGTTTGCTCTTTTGGGTAGTAAATAATCCTAAAAAATAGAAAGGCAATGTTCGTAAAAAAATCAGGGATTAGCATTACACTAATCCCCTTTAACCCCCACTATGAAAAAGATATAACAGATTCGAAAATCTGTTATGCGTTTGTTCGTCTTTTATGACAATACTGAATAACAGTTTGTGTGATGCAAATTTACATCTTTATTTCATATTTCAAAATTTTATTTGATTTTCTTCTTGACAAGATTAATAGTAAAGGACTACATAATCACAAGTTGTTGACTAACAGTTTCTTTATTAGTTCTAATTTGGACTAAATAATTTCCTTGTGCAACATTATCCAAACTAATATTGACAATATCCGAACTTGAGGACGTGATGTTTTTTGTATAAACCAAACTTCCTTTTGCATCATAGATACTTAGCAATGCACTATTGTCGGCATCCTTGCTCTTCCATTTTATTGAAAATTTGCCATTGGAAGGATTTGGATATATTTCAAACTTATCCAAAATTGCTTTATCTACCTCTACTTCTGTGGCTTGCTGCTTATCTACGGCATTTTTGAGTATGACGATATACTTACATATACAGGCATCGTCTTTGAGTTTGCGCTCATGTATGGTATTGATGGTTTCGGCTTTATCTTCAATCTCAGGATGTAGTACCGTATTTTCCAATAATGATTTCTGCCAAAGGGTCTCTTCTACCCCATTTTTGATAAGGGTAAGTTTGTCAGCCTGAAAATTTTGTGTATAAAAATATTTGCCTTCATCGGCAAAAAACCATTTTTCATTACCTTCTTCTCCTGAAACATAGGTTACTTTAAATTTTTTTTGATTTTTTTTGTAGCCTAAAAATACTTTTTGCTTCAGCATTTTATTATCTCTATAATATTCCAAAGCCACCTCATCTCCCCAAAATTTGCTCTTCAGATAGTTTACCAATTCTGAAGACTTGGTTACATAGGTATCGTTTATTTTGATGATGACATCATTCTCAAGCAAGCCATAGGTTTTGGCAGCACTCTCGTCAAAGACATTTTTGATGCTTACGCCTCTTACTTTTACTCCATTGATATTACTGTCAAAATCCAAGACGGAAATCCCTAAAAATCCACCTTCATTAGCCCATATTTGTGTACTAAAGCATATAATTAGTAGTAATAATAACTTTCTCATCGTTTACAAATGTACGTGTAATGTAGATACAGGTTCTAAAATTTTGTCAGAGAATTGTTAACTATTTCTAAAAACCAACTTATTTTCAAAGCAGTCTACAATAATAGGCTTTTCTTTTATAATTTTTTCGGCTAAAATCATCTTGGATAATTCATTGATCACCTCTCTGGTTATCAGCCTTTTGAGAGGTCTTGCGCCAAACTGGGGGTCGTGACCTTCTTTTAGCAAATAGTCTATAGCCTCATCGGCAAACTCTACCTGCAAGCCCATATCTTTGAGTTGCTGTTGTAGTGCTGTAAGGCGTAACCTTATGATAGCCTTGGTTTCGGTATTCATCAGTGGCTTAAACATGATTATTTCATCTATTCTATTTAAGAATTCAGGTCTTACGGTTTTCTTTAGCAACTCCATCACCTGAATTTTGCTCGTTTCTGTGGCGGAGAAAATATCTTCCTCTTTGATGTTGTCGAAATTTTCCTGTATAATATGTGAACCAATATTAGAGGTCATGATGATGATGGCATTTTTGAAGTCCACTACCCTGCCTTTGTTGTCTGTCAATCTGCCGTCTTCTAGCACTTGAAGTAAGATATTAAATACATCGGGATGTGCTTTTTCGAATTCATCCAGCAACACTACAGAGTAGGGATGGCGGCGTACCGCTTCCGTCAACTGGCCGCCTTCATCGTAGCCCACATACCCTGGAGGTGCTCCTATCAATCGGGATACGGCATGTTTTTCCATATACTCCGACATGTCTATGCGTACCATAGCTTTTTCATCATCGAAGAGAAATTCCGCCAAAGTTTTTGCCAACTCTGTCTTTCCTACACCTGTGGTGCCTATAAATATAAAACTGCCTATGGGCTTATTGGGGTCGCTAAGTCCTGCCCTGCTTCTGCGAATGGCATCACTTACTGCCTGTATGGCTTCTTCCTGCCCTACCACGCGCTTGTGCAAATACTCTTCGAGGTGTAGCAACTTTTCACGCTCAGAAAGCAACATCTTAGACACGGGGATGCCTGTCCATCTAGATACAATATCGGCGATATCTTCAGCGTCTACTTCTTCCTTCATCAATCTATTTCCAGATTTATAGGTTTCCAACTGATGTTCATAGTTTTGGAGTTGCTTCTCTGCTTCCATTATCTTTCCATAACGCAATTCGGCGACTTTTCCATAATCTCCGGCACGTTCTGCCTGCTCAGCGTCGAAGCGATATTGCTCTATCTTAGCTTTTTGTTGTTGTATATTATCGAGAATATTTTTCTCTTGCTCCCAGGCCGTACGCAAGGCGTTTCTTTTTTCAGTAACATCTGCAATTTGCTTGGACAATTCTTCCAGCTTTTGAGCATCATTTTCCCTTTTTATTGCTTCGCGTTCAATTTCGAGCTGTGAGATTTTGCGGTTTAGTTCATCCAGTTCTTCGGGAACAGAATCTATTTCGAGGCGTAGTTTGGCTGCCGCTTCATCTATAAGATCTATAGCCTTGTCAGGCAGAAAGCGATCTGCAATATACCGATTGGAAAGTGCAACGGCGTTGATTATAGCCTCATCTTTGATATTGACTTTATGGTGATTTTCGTAGCGTTCTTTCAATCCTCGCAGGATAGAGATACAGTCCTCCACCGTAGGTTCATTTACCATTACTTTCTGGAAACGACGCTCCAAGGCTTTATCTTTTTCAAAATACTTCTGATATTCATTGAGGGTGGTAGCTCCTACTGCACGTAATTCACCACGCGCCAGAGCAGGCTTTAGAATGTTTGCTGCATCCATAGCACTCTCCCCGCCGCCGCCAGCACCTACTAAGGTATGTATCTCGTCTATAAAGAGGATAATTTTTCCATCGGCGTCTACCACCTCCTTGACTACAGATTTCAGGCGTTCCTCAAATTCCCCCTTATATTTGGCACCTGCTATCAGCGCACCCATATCTAGGGAATAAATAATCTTAGATTTGAGGTTTTCGGGCACATCCCCACTGATGATGCGATGTGCCAAGCCCTCTGCTATTGCCGTCTTTCCTACACCTGGTTCGCCGACAAGTATGGGATTGTTTTTTGTCCTTCTGGACAAAATGTGTAATACTCTTCGTATTTCCTCATCTCTGCCGATGACAGGGTCTAATTTGTTGGTTGCAGCCAAGTGATTCAGGTTTTTGGCATACTTTTCCAAAGCATGCATGGTAGTCTCTGCACTATTAGATTTCACGGTATTTCCTTTTCTATTATTTTTTACAATGGGGATAATCTTTTGTTCATTCATGCCCAAACTTCTGAACGCCTCTCCTGTGGCATCTTTAATTGTAGTAAGTGCAAGTATCAAGTGCTCCAAAGTAAGATACTCGTCACCAAAGTCTTTCATATAGTTATTGGCTTTCAGCAGGACTTGCTGTAACTGCTGTGAGGGATATTTCATTTGATCGCCCTGAACCACGGGTTGTTTATCTAGGATTTGCTCAATTCTATTTTTTAGTATATCTGGAGAAATCTGAGATTGGTATAACAGTACGGGCAAAATATCTTGGTCGGTCTCTATGATAGCTTTTGCCAAATGGCAGGTGTCCAGTGACGGATGGCGAAGGTCGAACGCGAGCTGTTGTGCTGCACTCAAGGCTTCTTGGGATTTTATGGTAAATTTTTCAGGATTCATACTGATGTAAAATCAAAATATGCACCACAGAAGTTATGAGACATTTTGGCTTATTATTTGCCATAAAACACTGTAAACAAGGAAATTATGACATGCAGAAATGATTTTCTATGCAGATTTGTCATATTTATATCGGTGGCAGAAATATCTCTGCCAACATACATCTTGCACTGCCTCCGCCTATCCTTTCTATCTTATCAATAGGCACGTCCAATATTTGAGTATGCTTTTCAATGAGAGCTATTTGAGACGAAGTCAGGCTTTTATATGCGGTACGAGACATGACCAAAAAATGGTTTTCGGGCGTGCCTACTTGCAACATATTTCCGGCAAATGCTGTTATTTGTACATTTGAAAGCTCAATTACATCCTCATAGGTATCCTTGATTATTTGCATTATTTTTCTTCTTTCTTTTTCAATGATACAATCAGCACCTATAAGCGCAAAGTTTTGACCTATAGTGAGCATCACATTTGTATGATATATAGGTGTATTTTTGTCGCCCAAGGTATGGAAAGCTATAGGCTCGTAGCCTATTTTTTTGCAATGTTCTTTAAAAAGGCTTATGTCTGTACGCTGTGATATTCCTGCAAAAGCTATATTATTTGCATGGTCAAATATTATACTTCCTGTGCCTTCCAAGAAGCGATTTTGGTCTTCACTACTGGTAATATCCACGACTTTATTAATGGAGAAATTTTGTTTTAACTGTTCCAAAATATCCATTCTGCGCTCCCAACGTCTATTTTCTGCACACATAGGATAAAGAAATATTGTACCATCGTGGTGCATACTTATCCAATTATTGGGAAATATGGCATCCGGTTTTGGTGGCTGCAAGGTATCTTCAATCACCGTTACCTGAAGTCCTTTAGACACTAGAAGTTCTACGTAACTATCAAATTCTTTGCTCGCACTATATTGAATCTCTGTAATTGAATCTCTAGTATTGTGTTGCTGAAAAAGATTGGTATGGGCAGTCTGCTCATTATAGCCAAAGGCTGCTGGTCGCACCATCATCAGTTGGGATGTGAACTGATTTTTCATAATTATCTTTTACAAAAATATCCTTTTACTTATCTTCATCAAAAAAATTAAGATGAGTTTTTCTACAGCGGACATCTATGATGCTCATGAAGGCAGCGTAAAGGTTGCCCATCCCCTATTTTTACCTTTTGGAGCTAAAAAGCAATTCGCAGGACAAATCACCACCATCAAATGTCATGAAGACAATACCTTGGTGGGTGACACATTGCGTCAGGAGAAGGGTAAAGGCAAGGTATTGGTGATAGACGGTGGCGGATCTTTGCGTTGCGCCCTTGTAGGCGACCTTATAGCTGCTGCTGCCGTAAAAAATGAGTGGGAAGGTATTATCGTTTACGGCTGTATCAGAGATAGTGCCGCTATAAATATGATGGACATAGGCATTCGCGCTCTACAAACTAATCCAGTAAAGACTGTAAAGCGTAACACGGGACTTCGAGACTTATCTGTAAACTTTGCCAATGTGGACTTTATCCCGGGAGCGTATGTGTATGTGGATGAGGATGGCATATTGCTAAGTCCTACTGCTATAGAAATATAGTCTATACGCTGCCCCCTCTGCAATAGACCCCTAAGGGCAGCTTCCTATTTTCAGAATAGGGTAAAAATATTTCGCCGCAACTGCAATGGATAGGATTGTATGGATAGTTGTTCAAAAATAGATTTTCGAGTATCATAGAGGAAAAGCCTAATGAATAGGTATTTATGATATAAAAATGTTTTTCAGGATTGAGTAGTTGTAGCACTGACGAGAGCAGGTGATCAATCTGCTCTTCCAGCTTCCAACTTTCCCCATTGGGGCCATGTCCATACGCAGGAGGGTCTAGTATAATACCGTGATATTTTTTGCCGCGCTTTACTTCACGCTGTACAAACTTCATGGCATCTTCTACTACCCATCGGATGTCTTTAAGCCCTGACGACAGCATGTTGCGGTTCGCCCAACTTACTACTTGCTTGATACTATCCACATGATAGGTTTCTGCTCCGAAAGCCGATGCAGCCAGAGATGCGCCTCCGGTATAGGCGAAGAGATTTAATACTTTTGGTTTATCTACCTGCAATTGTTGTAGCGAATTTACAATAAACTCCCAATTATCTGCTTGTTCGGGGAATATGCCTACATGCTTGAACTTGGTCAATGCCAAATTGAAAGTTAGCTTCTTATCTCCAAGATCATAATGCATTTGCCAATTATCCGGCATGTCTTTGTATTTTTTCCAATCTCCGGCAGCGCTGCTTTTGGGTACAAATTCTACATCAGCCATCGCCTTCCAAGCTGTGTAATCTTCTATTGGCTTCCATACTGCCTGTGGCTCGGGGCGTATCGTAATATATTTGCCAAAGCGTTCTAACTTCTTGAAATTCCCACTATCCAGAAGCGCATATTCTCTCCAATTTTGTGGAGAAATCATAGAAATAGAAGTCATATTTTTACTCTTATTCAAAATCTGTATATAGTAAATATTTTTTTCTTATGGATTTAAACGCTATAAGTTTCTCTTGCCATGTGGCCATAATTTCATAATAAGGCATGCCTTCCTGAATTTGAAACTCTAAGCGTTTGTCTCCTGCCAGATTTTTGAAAAAGTCATTGAAAAAGGGTTCACTGCCCTTATATTTTTTATAATATTCAATTATAAAAGAAATGTCAAAACCTATAAACCTAAAATCTTCCGTGGGGTATTCAGTATAATCTAACCCATAA
>JBGAWK010000035.1:0-24249 GCA_044227665.1 Chitinophagales bacterium | reverse complement strand
AACGCCGTCATTCCGAATCTGCAACGCCGTCACCTCGACCAAAGGGAGAGGTCTCATAAACGAATCCCACAGAAACAATAAAGAGATTTCTCGCTAGGCTCGAAATGACGCGGAAAACAACGCCGTCATTCCGAATCCCATAGATGCAGATGGTAGGCAAAAGCCCAATTTCACACCTACAATACTACGGGTAGGTGATGATACAGTACGCAATATATTTGATCCTACTTTATCCGATAGTAATAGCGTGATAGATATAGCCATTACCAAGCTAAGTACCATACGTACATCAATCATCACTACCATAGATAGCTACGATATAGGGCAGATAGACAGCAATATAGGGGCTATAGACCTAGTAGATGATGACATAGAGAATACTTTTAAGAACTTTCTAAAGTTAAAAATAGGCGAGTTGTACACCACGGTAGATGCGCTGCTGCACAACTTAAAAAGTGCAGATTTCAGCAGTATCATCAGCCAAGGGATACAAATTACCAATGCCTTTCTATGTGGTATCCTCAATAGTCTGATAGATGCCATAGTAGGGTACCTATGGCTGCTCAAGGCACTATTCGATGTTTATAGCAAAGTGATAGATTCCGTAAGGGATTTTAAAAACACCTATCTACAATTCATGGAATACAGCGACAGCCTGCGTCAGGCACTGCGAAATATAGACTTCGGCAAGATATGGGCAGTGATACAATCCAATTTCAAAGCCCTAGGGGTGAAGCTGTTGCACCTCAGCCCATACGAGTTAGCCTACTGTGCAGGGGCGCTAGTAGGTGCGATTATAGTGCTAGCAATAGAAATCGTTATAGGCATAATAATATCAGGAGGAGTATTAAGCGTAGCAGCGGTAGCGAAGGAGCTAGCATTAATCTTCCGAAACATTGCAAAAGGCACTATAGACATCAGCAAGCGCATAGCCGCTACCATAGGGAAAGCAAGTAGACTAACCACCAAGGCACTTACCAATGCCTATAGGTCGCTACTCCGTTTCCTCCAGCAAGGCACAGATAATATCCTAAAAATCATAGACGATTTCTTCGCTGCCCTGAAGAAGAAAGGCGACGATGTGGCGGAGGGGGTAAAAAAAATCGCAGGATTGTCCAAAGAAGAACTAGATTGGATGGCATCCAGAAAGATAGGCAGCTTAGGTGGTAATATATTAAAGTCTTCACAAATAAGAAAACTGAGAGGAATTGTGCAGAAGCATGGCATTCAACTTATTGTAGAGGGAGATGCAAAGAGTATTACTAATTTATTCAAAAAAGTAGACGGATTCAGAAGTGCCGATGAATTATTTGCCTTTATGCAAAATAAAAAACCCCCATTAGTTGGAGGATTTAATGCTGAAACAAAGCAATTCTATTTAACCAAAAATTGTACGGAGCTAGTAGCCTTTCATGAACAAGCACACTTAAAGCAATATTTAGAATTAGGCGAGGATGTTTATAAAACATTAGATAAATTACAAAAAGAAACTTATGTGTGGGAACAAATACTCGCCAATAAGGGTAAATGGACAAAAGCAGAGATAGAAGATGCTCTATGGTATGTTAATGACATTAGAACAAATCCAAAATATGGATACAATTTAGAACCATTAAAAGTAAAAATATGAAACACACAGAAGAACAAATACTAGAAAAAGCAAAGAAAGTATTACAAAACATAGAAAAACAATACTACAAAGAAGAAAACATTGAAGGCGTTTATTTTGTTAAGGATAGAATACTGGCTAGAGGTGAAAACAAATATAAGGAACACCCCTGCTGGGTAGTCAGTATAAATGAGCCTGTATTTGATTCTTCTCAATTTCTAACTATTTCAGATGAAACAGGAGAGCCTTTGTACATTCAAGGCAAGCATTCAGTTTATGAAATTCAAAAAGATGAAAATGGAAATTACTTCTAAAAAATATGAAACACACAGAAGAACAAATATTAGAGAAAGCAAAGAAAGTATTACAAGATTTAGAATTTAGAAAAAGAATACTACAAAGAAGAAAACATTGAGAATACATGGTTTGTTGAAAAAGATATTTTATCTAGAGGTGTAAATAAAGGAAAAGAACATCCTTGTTGGGTAGTTAGTATTAATGAACCCGTATTTGACTCTTCTCAATTTCTAATTATTTCTGATGAAACTGGAGAGCCTTTGTACATACAAGGCAAGCATTCAGTTTATGAAATTCAAAAAGATGAAAATGGAAATTACTTCTAAAAAATATGAAATACACAAAAGAACAAATAATAGCAATATCCAAACAAATATTAAAAGATTTTGGTAGAGAATTCTTTGAAGATTCAATAAAAGTAAATACGCCTGAGAAAGTAAATGAATGGTGGGGCAATGATCTTAATTTTGAAAAAGTAAATACGCCTGAGAAAGTAAATGAATGGTGGGGCAATGATCTTAATTTTGAATATGATGTTTGGGAAATATTTATAGGGGTACCCAATGAACAATTTGGTAGCACTGGGGTATTTTCAATATACTTTAAAGATGAAACTATGGAGCCCTTTATGTTTCATGACGGTGGTGCACCAGGGAGGACACCAAATCTAGAAATCATAAAGAAGAATGGTAAATATGTAATTGGCGATGAATGGAAAGGGTAAACCACCGCCTATAGGTCGCTACTCCGTTTCCTAGAGCAAGGCACAGATAATATCCTAAAAATCATAGACGACTTCTTCGCTGCCCTGAAGAAGAAAGGCGATGATGTGGCGGAGGGAGTTAAAAAAATTGAAACTATATTTGCAAAACGGAAAAAACTACTTGATGAAATAGAAACAGGGAAGACAAAACTTGATGTTGATGCAAATGGCAAAAAAAGGAAAAGCGGCGACCAAACAAGATATTCCAATTACGCAGAGCTAAAAATTGATGACTACTTTGAAACACAAACTTTTAGAATAGGAGGCAATAAAGGCACATTGAAAAGAATATCTACAGTTGCGGTAGAAACCTTGGACGATACGATAAGAAAGGGCATAGACGGCATATACGAGTTCTCATCACCACCACCTAAGTATATTATTACAGAAGTAAAATACAACACCGCCACCCTTAGCAAGGCTGTTACCAAAAGCGGCGGCAGCCAAATGAGCGAAACATGGATAAAATATGACTTAAACTTTGGCGCAGTGAGCCCTGAGATTGCAGATGATATTTTAATAGAAGGCTACGAACCCTTATTGTGTAATGTATCAAAAACTGGAAAGGTGGATGTGCAAACCATTAACCAAACGATGACCACAGCCAGCAAGGGTACAACGTGGATAGGAAAAACAGTAAACCAATAAAAATATACTCATGAGAGACAAAGGAAATTTTACCGAACTAATTAGGCAGTTAGAAAATAGAATTGAAAAATTTAAAAATGCCATGACCACAGGACAGGCAAAACCCGATAGGTTTGAGGATTTGAAAGGGTCTATTTTAATTGCATCGCTAGAAATAATAAAAGCACAATACTCTAATGGTGCAAATAAAGATGTAGTAAAGCAAGCGATTTTGGAATGCATCCCTGCCTTTGAAGATAGCTTCCAATATGTAAAAGGCTATGGGCAATACGATGAGATGACATGGCTACTATCTATGGCTATACTATGTGATATAGAATTGGAATACTTCAACAGGATTACAGCCATCCTCAAGCGTGATAGTGTCAACGACACCCTATTGAGCACCTTAATACGCTACAAAGACAGTACATGGCAAACAAGTACTGCCAATGTATTACAGCAGCATCCCTACGCCAAAGCACCCAATCTACAAAGCGCATCAGAAATAAAATACTATTTAGACAAAGTGTGGTATCAAGGACATAGCGATGCAGCATGGCACGACACCCACCTCAATACCAAGGTCAACTGCTATGCCGGCTATTGGGCATGGGAGGCAGCAGCCTTAGCCAAAATCCGAGGCATAGACGACAGCACCCTAAAAAATCAAAAATACTACCCCTACGATGCTGTGCATTGGTAGTCATACTGTTACCCACTTGCGAACCACCTTGCTGCCATTCTCCATTTCCTACAGCAAGGCACAGATAATATCCCCTTACTTTTATTGGTACATAGCATAGCTAAGCAAGTGTCACTTCTTCCTTTGTTGGTGTTTAGCATAGCAAAGCAAGTGTCACCAACAAACCCATACCAAAAGACCACGCACAAACGATACCGAAAGTAAGTACGTATATCATTTTATTTCCAATTACCTGATGCATGGAGATTATTTTATAATAAAAACCAAAAATACCTACATGGCATGTGGCAGTTGTCAGCGAGAGTTCTTAATTTTGAAGGAGCAATTTGGCGACAAGATTAGAATAGAAGTAGAAGGCGTAGAGATTTTTAAAGATGGAATTGAATTTGATAAATATATTAAAAAGTAAAATATGGAAATAAAATATATGACAAAGCTAAGGGATAATCCAATTATATATGAATATCCTCGTGAAGGATTAACTATAAAAGAGATAGAAGGCTTAGAAGCGAAATACAATGAAGGCAAGCACTTTCCATTAGCATTTAGAGAGTTTTTACTTCTCGCAGGTGTATATGGTAGTTTTGGCGGTTACTTTGACTTCGCTGATGGCTACCTCGATGGCTGGATGCAGGAGGAGGCACGCAAGGAAGTAGCCGCATGTGGCATGGTAATAGATCGCCCCTACTTCGTTACCGACCAAGCCGATGGCTGTACCACATTTACCTTTATCTACCTTGATGAATACGAAGAAGACCCTATACTGTATCAATGTTTTGCCCATAAAAGCTACTGGGATCAAGTGGATTTTATTCGGGTGGTAAGAGAAATCACCCTCACGAAGCACATAGAATTTTGTATAGATGAAGCTATCCAATACGCCGAAGATATAGGCATGTAGGCAGCTACAACGCCGTCATCCCCTATCTGCAACACCGTCATTCCGAACCTGCAACACCGTCATTCCGAATCTGCAACGCCGTCACCTCGACCAAAGGGAGAGGTCTCATAAACGAATACCACCGAAACAATAAAGAGATTTCTCCTCCTTCGTCGTCGAAATGACGAGGAATGCAAACAAAGCCGTCATTCCGAATCTGCAACGCCGTCATTCCGAACGCAGAGAGGAATCTCAGACAGGAATACCACAGAAACAGTAAAGAGATTTCTCGTTTCACTCGAAATGACGCGGAATACAATCAATAAAGAGATTTATCTTGCCTTTGTTGGTGTTTAGCATAGCGAAGCATGCGCCACCAACTATCTATAAGCCCATATTGGCAGAGGTTTTAAGATGTTTTATCTTGCCTGTTGAGTGTTTCGTCAAGTAACTACTTTGTTCTTGATATGTCATTTTAGACATCTCACGATACATTTTCTCTTGAATTTCTTGCTTCATCTTTATGCAGTCAAATTCATTGACTTTTTTGTCAGTATCTTTATTCATTTTTAAATATTTCTTTTGGTGTTCTAATTTCTATAGTATGAAATCCTTCACGCAAATTAATTGCATTATATCCCCTAATTCTTGGGAGGTTTACAATATGTTTAAAGTTCCAACTTACCAACACATCAACTTTATTCAAGGTAGCTGTTGCAATGTGTTGGCAGTCTGAAATACTTGATTTGCCTACGACTTTCTCGTTTACATACATATCTGCTAGTTTCCTTTCTTCGTCAGTAACCTCTACAAATTCTATAAACTCGTTTGGCAAAGACTTATAAAAGTCAACTACGACTTGGGGAGCATTAGAAATCTCAGAATCAAGTAGCCTTGAAACTACAAGAATAGAATTACTATTAAAAACGTTTGTAAAAAAAACAACTGTATCTTTCTTAAATTCTTTATCAAAATAGCCCCCTATAACAGATGTATCAATGTAAATACGTTGTTTCATATTCACAAAGATATATCGTTTTTTCTAAAAGCAAACAATCCTCTTTCTCTGCCACATCTTGAATGCATCCAATTATTTTCACTCCAGAAACAACCATTTGTCCATACCCAAAGCGTAAATCTTCGGTTCTCAAATTGGTTACTTCGCTTGCCTTTGTTGGTGTTTAGCATAGCGAAGCATGCGTCACCAACAAACCCCATACCAAAAGACCACGCACAAATGATACCGAAAGTAAGTACGTATACCATTTTATTTCCAATTACCTGATGCATGGAGATTATTTTATAATAAAAACCAAAAACACCTATAGGACATGTGGCAGTTGTCAGCGAGAGTTATTAATTTTGAAACAAAGTTATGCTCAAAATATTCATATATTTTTTTTAAAAAAAGAGGATGAAAGGTGGAATTGTGTACATATTAACAAACAAAAACAAGACAACACTATACGTAGGTGTAACATCTAATTTGCGTACCCGAGTTTTCCAACACAGGACTGGAGAAAATAGAAGCAGCTTTTCCTACAGATATAATGTACATTATTTAGTTTTCTATGAATTTTTTCCGAGTATTGAGTCAGCCATCACTAGAGAAAAGGAGGTCAAGAAGTGGAGGAGAGAAAAAAAGGTTAATTTAATAAATCAGCTCAATCCAGAATGGAAGGATTTGTTTGATGAGATAGTATGAATAAGTTACAGCACATACTCGCTACATCGTCATCCCAATCCCACAAAACCATCATTCCAATCCCGCAACGCCGTCATTCCCTATCTGCAACGCCGTCATTCCGAACGCAGTGAGGAATCTCAGACAGGAATACCACAGAAACAATAAAGAGATTTCTCCTCCTTCGTCGTCGAAATGACGAGGAATACAACGCCGTCATTCCGAATCTGCAACGCCGTCACCTCGACCAAAGGGAGAGGTCTCATAAACGAATACCACAGAAACAGTAAAGAGATTTCTCCTCCTTCGTCGTCGAAATGACGAGGAATACAAAACGAGATTTCTCCTCCTTCGTCGTCGAAATGACGAGGAATACAAAACCGTCATTCCGAACGCAGTGAGGAATCTCAAAAAAGTAATCGGCGGAATACAGTCACAGAACCATATACCGCCGAAATACAAAATAGCTAGCTTACTTCAGGTGTTCCACTTCCTCTTTATGACAATTTCTTTCCGTCATACAATGTTTGTGAGAAGAATGATTTTTCATGTAAAAGGGTTTGCCCAAAGTGGCAAATAATGCTCCTATAGTAATGGCTGCAGAACACAATAGGATAATAAAGTTAGACTTTCTTTTCATGACTAAGATTGTTTAGGGTTATTGAATTTGTTACTGCAAGAATAAGGGGAATTCATTTTTTCTTTAAAGGAAGCATACTCTTCCTCGCTCATACTCCTAATTTTGTCGGCCATAGCGTATCGCATATTGGGATGCATACCCATAGGCGAATAGTAGCGGTGATGCATCATCATCCTACCCATCCCGAAGGGCGTAAAGATAAACTTTAGCAGTAAGATGAAAAACAGGAAAGGGCCGGCAAAGAATATTGCCGCTCCGAATAAGATGCCCCCAATAATGGGTTTTACTAGATTTTTTTTCATGATTAATAATTTTTGTTTGTTATATTAGAGAAGACGCATGAGAAGCATTTTTACTCTAAATCAAAAAAATTATTCGTCACAAGGCTTTCTTTTGTTCCATTCTTCGGACAATTTCTTTTTCTCTTCATCATTCAATTGCATGAAACGGGCATCGTAATGACGCCCGCTAAGATGTCTGTGTTTCCTGAAATTTCCAAAGCCACCGAAAAGGATACGACTGAGTACAAATAAACCCAAAGCCTGAAAATAGGTGATGGTTTTGATACTAAATATTTCTGCCAAAGTAGTATTCCATAGATACATCACGAGCATAGGCAAAGCAATAGTGATGATTATTGGAATAAGAATAAAAAATTTATTGGGTCTTTTGTGCAACATATATTCGTATTAGCTATTTTCGAAATCGTGATATAAAGGTAGTAAACGTTTTCTAATATGTTTTACAGCATAACCTTTGCGACTGATAATAGTTTTCAGAGGAAGTTGTAGTTCATCGGCAATTTTTTGTAAGGTCTTATCTTCGAATTCATTTTCTACAAATACCCGTCTTTGATTTTCGGGGAGTTCGTCTAGCGCTTTCATCAGCTCATGCCAGAAGGTATCTTTGTATAATGCTAATTCCGGATTGTGACTGTCGTCGGCAAGAAGTATGCCTTTGATATCTATGTTGCCGTTGTCATCAGATACTGTGTAATCTTCTATAGCATCAGTTGATTTTTTTCGATAGAGATCCGTAATTTTATTCCTAGACACGGCATATAGCCATGCGCTTACATTCTCCAGATCATCTAAATTGGCTATACGACTCAGCTGATACCAAACTTCTTGTAAGATGTCTTCAGCATCTTCCGTCGTCTTGGTTTTTCCTTTTATAAACGAAAACAACTGTTTGCTATATGCAATTACGGTATCTCCTACAGTCATTTTTGTTCTGTCATTCATGGGTAAAGATATGTCCATTTATAGTATGACGTTACAATCAATAATATACTTTAGGAAGAAAGGATTTTTTTACAAAAAAGATCACACACTACCGAAACAAATTTATTTTGGTTTTTTTGCCTATTCTAAATATAGATATCACTGCGCTTTTTCCAGATAAATATCCTAGTCCGAAAACTCCTCAATCTTTTATTTACTAATAGGCTCTTTAATAGCCTCCGATGATGATTTCTTTGTTGTAGATATATCTTCTTGCGTAATTCCCAATACACATCTTACAGTATCACTTACATCATCCGCACTAACTATTTTATCAATACATCTGCCCTGTATCTTGGGACTTAATATCTACACACGCACACTAGGAAGTTGCCTAGCCGTGTAATGTACTTTCTATGAGAGTTTCCCTAATAGCTGCTATATGACATTCTGAGACCTCTCCTAGTGGCTGAAATGCCACACCCATTTTTGAACTCTGTAGCTGACAGTATATAAACAGCCGCTAATATAAAAAGCTAACGACCTTCTTCTTCAGACTCGCTATATTCATTCGTCTGTGTATTCTGAAATATTGTATTCTTTTCTTTACGAATCTCAGTATGTCTTATTTCACCACCGCTACTTCCTGCCAAAGCACCTAAAATTATAGTTGCAATAGCTACAAATACAACTACCCATGACAGAAGTTTCGATAAAGCCATTTTTTTGTAGTTGACGATAAATGCTACTAAAGATAATAGCCCCAAAGCATAAGAGATGAGTGAAAATATTTCAGCAGCTTCCTCATGTCGGTGTATAAGAGCCTCTGTAACAC
Organism: Chitinophagales bacterium; assembly: GCA_044227665.1. Classification (GTDB taxonomy): domain Bacteria; phylum Bacteroidota; class Bacteroidia; order Chitinophagales; family JADIYW01; genus JBGAWK01. Next base: position 14,985 of record JBGAWK010000035.1, on the reverse strand, counting down.
CTGCAATATTCTCCACTACTTCCTCAGCTCCTTCACCAGTAGCTCCTGCTGCAAAAGTACAAACCGAACCTATGATGAAAATATAGAAAGAAGTACGTTTTACTATTTCTGACTTAATAAGTAATCCATCTAGAAGCACAATAATTCCTACTACCGGGAATACTATAGGCAGATGGTTTACAATAAGGTGAAGATGTGCTTGATTCATATAATATATATTTCTATACCAAATCTATAAAAATATTCTCCATAGAATACACCATGAATGTTATTTTACCTAAAATACTAAGTTTGGGGTAAATATAGAAAAACACCATCCCCAAATAGCTATGAAAGTTGCTTATTCAATATTTATAGAAATACTGAAGTCATTATTTAGGCTCTAGAATTACATCACTACAAGCTGCCCCACTGGGTACCATGGGAAATAGATTTTCTTCTTTTTCTACTTTTACTTCTAACACATAAGGGCCATTATGTGCGAACATAACATCCAGGGCTTTTGATAATAAAGTCCTATCTTCTACCCTGTCAGAAGCTATACCAAAACCTTTAGATATAGCAACGAAGTCAGGGTTTTTGAGTTCTACCTGAGAATAGCGTTTTTCAAAAAACAATTGCTGCCACTGACGTACCATGCCTAAGAAATTGTTATTGAAAATCACAATCTTCACAGGAAGTTCTTCCTGCATTATTGTACCCAGTTCTTGTACCGTCATTTGAAAACATCCATCACCTACAATAGTTACTACGGTTCGCTCGGGTGCTGCCATCTGTGCACCTATAGCTGCTGGTATAGAGAAGCCCATAGTCCCTAAGCCTCCACTACTCACCCATGAATTAGGTTTTCTGTAGTGATAGTAGCGCATGGCATACATTTGGTGCTGACCTACATCGGGAACTATAATAGCCTCCCCATTAGTCTTTTCATCTATAAGATGCATGATTTCTCCCATTTTTATCCCTCCGGAAGTAGGGAATATAGAAGGCTGTATCACCTTATCATCCTCCTGCAAGTCTAGTGCTTTGAAGGTGTCTATCCATTCCTTGTGAGAATTTTCAGAAACAAGCGGAGACAAGGCTTCCAAGGCATCTTTAGCATCTGCGAGGATAGCTACTTCTGATTTTACTACTTTGTCAATTTCTACAGGATCAATTTCTATATGGATTATTTTTGCTTGCTTTGCAAATTTGCTTACATCTCCTGTAACCCTGTCATCGAACCGCATTCCAATAGCTATCAACACATCACACTCATTCATTTTGATATTTACAGAATATTGACCATGCATACCGGGAATTCCTACATAATGAGGATGAGCAGGGTCAAAACCTCCAAGTCCTTGCATTGTACATGCCACAGGTATGCCTGTGCGATCAGAGAATTTCTCCAAAGCACTCTTAGCTTCTGCAATCACTATACCTTGACCTGCAAGTATGAGCGGTTTCTTAGCATTATCTATAAGGCTAGACGCCTTCTGTAGCGAAGATAGGTCTATGGTATCTGGTAGTGGCTTATAGGTAGCCAATGCCGTACAAGGAACATACTTCGACCATTCCATAAGTTCAAATTGAGCATTTTTGGTAATATCTACGAGCACAGGCCCCGGCTTTCCACTATTAGCTATATAGAATGCCTTAGCAATAATTTCGGGGATTTCAGCGGCCTTTGTTACCTGATAATTCCATTTGGTGATAGGCATGGTGATACCTATTACGTCTGTTTCCTGAAAAGCATCAGAACCTAGCAAATGCATAGGCACTTGTCCTGTAATGCATACCATAGGTGTACTGTCCATGACGGCATCAGCAATACCAGTAATAAGATTTGTAGCACCGGGACCTGAAGTAGCAAAACATACTGTAGCTTTATTGCGAATACGTGCCCACCCCTCAGCAGCATGTGTAGCCCCCTGCTCATGACGTACAAGCACGTGTTTGATTTCAGATTTATAGCCCCACAATGCATCATAGATAGGCATTATTGCGCCACCAGGATAACCAAATATCACTTCCACACCTTCGGCAATCAAACTTTTGATAACAGCTTCGGCACCAGAAATTTTTATATTGTCACTCATATACATACAAAATTAATTAAAACAGAAGTGTAAGTCTCCTTCCTCAATACTCATATAGATTTCTTAATACTTTTAAGTGGGACTTTTTTAAAATAATCTTTACAGGTTAATTTAATATTAATTAGATTTGACATAAAATTATATGACATGAACAGACAAAAAGTATTAGACACGGCAAAAGTTGAACTAGGGACAACAGAAAGTCCCGCAAATTCTAACAAAAATAAATATGGCAAATGGTATGGCATGGATGGCGTAATGTGGTGTGCCGAATTTGTGAGTTGGGTATTTGACCGAGCAGGTGTCCCCCTAGGGAATCTCCAGACACCCAAAGGTATTCATCACTGCCAAACAGCACACAATTACTACAAAAATAGAAATATGCTCACTTCAAATCCACAACCTGGAGATATCGTAATATTTGACTGGACTGGTGACGGACATGCTGACCATATAGGCATATTTAATCAATGGACAAATGCTGAAAAGACAAAATTTACTTCCTACGAAGGGAATACCGCGCTATATGACGACAGCAACGGCGGCATGGTCATGCTGCGCAACAGACTTCGTTCTCAAGTGAAATCTTTTGTAAACCCAGGTGTATATGCAGATACCGCTATACCCGTATCTGACGATATTCAAAAAGGAGACAGAGGCTCCGATGTGATTAAAGTGCAATCTATGCTCAAAGAATTGGGATATACAATTATCATTGACGGTGACTTTGGCAATGGCACAGAAAGGGTAGTAAAAGAGTTCCAAATGGATCAAATGATGGCAGCAACAGGTATTGTAGATGACCTTACCATGGGAGCATTGGAAGAAATGAGCAGCAGACCACGTGTAGCTGTTTCAAGATTTATTAGTGGTGCATACTTGCGAAAAGGCGACAAAGGCGAGATGGTTCTATTACTACAAAAGGCATTAAATACTAAGGGGGCTAACCCACGGATTACAGAAGACGGCGACTTTGGAGATGGGACAACTCGGGCGCTACGTGCCTTCCAACAGTCCAAAGGATTGACTGTAGATGGTGTAGCAGGTCCTAAAACTTTTGAAAAATTAGGATTGATGTAAGTCTATTTTCTCTATTTGCATGAATATGTCTTTAGCAGGACGCAAAGTAATCAGTGGATTTAATTCTTCACGATAATCTTTGGGCAGATAAAACCTAAACTTGGGTAAAAGTATCGCCAAGAGCATATACATACTCATATAGGAGAAATTATTTCCTATACATAGTCGAGGTCCTCCGCCAAATGGAAAATACGCATATTTATGTTTATCCTTGATATTTTCAGGAAAAAATCTTTCAGGCACAAAATCCATAGGTTTTTCCCAAATATCTGGATCTCTATGTACAGCAATGATAGGCATTACCACATTTGTATTTGGTGGAATATGAAAACCCTTTATCGTATCTTCATGGATGGTCTTTCTCCCTACTACCCATGCTGGCGGATATATACGCATAGCTTCATCTACTACACATCGAAGGTATTGCATTTGGCGTACATCATAGTAATCTGGCATTTTTCCATTAGGAAGTACTTCGCATAATTCCTCTATAACTTTATCCTGTATATGGGGATGCCGGGCAAGCAATACACTTATCCAAGTAAGGGCTACAGCTGTAGTCTCATGTCCTGCCATAAATAGGGTAATGACTTCGTCACGAAGCTGGCTGTCGTCCATATATTCTCCTGTATCTTCATCTTTGGCATGTATCAGCAAATCCAAGAGGTCATGCTTTATAATGCCGGATTTTCTACGCTGAGTGATTATTCCATAGATGATGCTGTCAAGTTCGTCCAATATTTTTTTGTCACGAATATTTCGGAGCGTAGGCATCCATATCGGTGGTGATAGTGGGCGTTGTATTCGTTCAGAGGCTACGGTTTGGGCTCTTGTTACTAAGGTATTAATTCTCTGTATATCTATGTCCGTGTCTGTGACAAAAAGAGATTTTGTGACAATATTTAATGCAAAAGCATAAAAATCTTGACTTACATTTACGGTAGGGTTTTGAACCACTTTCTGTTGCCATTTCCTTAGCATAAGCTGGGATTCTTCCAGCATCACCACAGACATAGCATTGATACTTTCTTTGTAGAATGCAGGCTGAATGAGACGACGCTGACGTTTCCAAAACTCCCCTTCACTGGTAAGCAAGCCATTACCTAGAAGCAACTTTATGGGTTCGTAAGCGAAGCTCTTCGTATAGTTTTTGTTATTGTCCACCAACACATACTTTATCCACTCCGGATTGGTAAGCACTACTACATCTCTAATAGGGTTTTTTATGGTAAAAAAATCTCCTACTTCCTTCTTGCTTTCAAAGATATAATCTACCTTGCCCTTGGTGAAATAGAGTAAATTGCCAAATAGCCAATGTTGCTTATGTGGATGAGGAGGAAATTTGTAAGACATTTATATATATTTGTTTTCAGAATGAAAAAACTATTAAAGGTAGCAAAAAAAGTAGTATTGTATTTTTTTGCCTTTAGCGTTTTTGGCGTTTTATTTTATGCCATTATCCCTGTGCCTTTTACACCGCTGATGATGATACGGGCTATTGAAAAAATTGGAACAGGGGAAATGCCTACCTTTAATAGGGATTGGGAGCCTATTTCTAATATTTCACCTAATATGCAATTGGCTGTGATAGGTGCTGAAGACCAAAAATTTTACGAACATTTTGGCTTTGATACTGAAGCTATACAAAAAGCTTTTAAGAACAATAAAAAAGGGAGACGCATCAAAGGTGGCAGCACCATCACCCAGCAGACGGCAAAGAATGTATTTCTGTGGCCGGGGCGCAGCTATATTCGCAAGGGCTTTGAAGCCTATTTTTCTTTTCTCATAGAAATATTATGGTCAAAGAAGCGCATCCTTTCCGTATATCTCAATAATATCGAAATGGGTGATGGCATATATGGTGCTCAAGCAGCTGCAAGGTATTATTTTCATAAAGATGCCGAGCATCTAAGTAAGAGCGAGGCCGCCGCCATAGCGGCAGTGCTTCCCAATCCTAGAAAATGGCGACCCGACAATCCTTCTAGCTATATACAGAAACGCAGAAATAAAATTGTACGTCAAATAAACAACTTACAAGGTGCTATCCCCGTGTATTGAGTACGCAGCCCTAATTCCAGCATTTTTTTACGAAATTATGTGTATTCAAAATACGATTACGAGGCTACTTATGTCGCGATTTTAACACATCCACTACATCTTGAAGTTTTTTGCCTTTGGCTTGCAGCAATATCATATAATGATATAATAAGTCCGCAGATTCATTGAGGAAGAGATTGTCATTGTCATCTTTGGCTTCTATGACAACTTCTACGGCCTCCTCTCCTACTTTTTGGGCTATTTTATTTATCCCTTTCTGAAATAATGAGGAGGTGTATGATGTATCATCGGGTGTAAGTTTTCTATGCGTAATAATAGTCTCTAGGTATTCCAAAAACTGTATTGTACTTACATTATCTTCATTCCAGCAGGTATCGGCACCTGTATGACATACCGAACCTTGGGGTACCACTTGAATCAAAAACGTGTCCTTATCACAGTCTAATGATATACTTTTTAGATATAAAAAATGCCCACTCGTCTCTCCTTTTGTCCAAAGTCTATTCTTACTTCTACTGAAAAAGGTAACTTTCCCTGTCTGCACAGTGAGGCGCAATGCTTCCGAATTCATATACCCCAGCATCAAGACTTTGCGTGTATATATGTCCTGAATAATTGCAGGCAACAAACCTTCAAAACTATAATTACTCCAATCTGCCATAGTACAAAATTAGCAGAAATCACCTAATGGGTATATTATGGTGCTTTAATTCTTTTTTTAATAATGGTATTGGAACTTCTCCAAAATGAAATATACTGGCAGCCAAGGCCGCATCTACACCAGTTTGCTCGAAAACGTCTATGAAATGTACTATATTGCCGGCACCTCCAGACGCAATTACAGGTATGCTTACTGCGTCAACTACTCTTTTAGTAAGCTCTAAGGCAAAGCCTCCTTTTGTACCGTCATGGTTCATAGAGGTAAGTAATATCTCTCCGCCTCCGAGTTGCTCAATTTTTTTTGCCCACGCTAAAGTTTGTAAGTCTGTATATTCCCTGCCTCCTTTTACATATACCATCCACTCTTCATGCAGTCTGGTATCTATAGCGACAACTACACACTGGCTGCCAAATTGTGTGGCTAAAGTGCTTATCAGCGAAGGGTTTTTTACGGCAGAGGAGTTGATAGATATTTTGTCGGCTCCGGCATGTAAGAGAGCATCTACATCTCGGGCATCGCTTATACCACCGCCGACAGTAAAAGGAATATTGATGGCTTCTGCAATTCTTTTCACCAAAGATACCAATGTTTTGCGGGCTTCTACGGTAGCCGTGATATCCAAAAACACTAATTCGTCGGCACCTTGTTCTACATATATTTCTGCGAGCTCTACCGGATCGCCTGCATGAATAAGATCTACAAAATTGACACCTTTTACGGTATGCCCATCTTTAATATCCAAACAAGGTATTATACGCTTACAAAGCATGAGATAAAGATATTTTTTGTCTCATAAAAAAAACAGGATAAAATATAATCGAATGATTAAATCTAAAAATATGGACATCCTAACTTCTCTCTATTTCTATCTGCTTTGGCTTCTTCTTCGTTTATTGTTTTGAAGACAATAGATATCTCTGGACCGCCATTACCACGCGAAGCCTTAGCATATTTTGAAATATTTACATCGTAATTAAAGGTTATAACCGTTTGTTTTACATCAAATCGCAACGTAGGAATAATGGCATCCTTACTTCTATACCACAATCCGAGGTAAAGATTGAACTTATTATATGGATTGTATTCATCACTCAAATTATATCTTACAAAAGAGCCTAATAACCATTCCGAAAACTCTTGTTGTTTTTGTAATTGTATAGAGGGCACAAACGCAACTTTTTTATTTACGGTAAAAAACCCTCCCGCATTTATATTATATCTATAAGGTACATGGATGTCGGTATTTTCTAGCAGCGACATATTGGGTCTTGGGATATTAAAAAGCGAAATTCCGGCATAAAAATTATGGTTTCTTCTAAATTCATTATACCATACCAATCCTGCGCCCAAATTAAAATATGTTTTTGAAGATTGAATATTTTCAGAATTCACCCCCTGAAAGCCCGCTACTCCGTCATATTGCTCATCAAAGTTCGCCTTCGACAAGTTTATAGACTTCAAATTAAAGGAGGGCATCAATCCTACAGAGAGGAAATTACTTCTTTCTTTATTGAGTCTTTGAGTATATGATATTGGCACATTAAAATGATAGGTATTGAGATGTGTAGAACCACTAAAATCTCCTACTAAGTTAAATCCCACGCCAAGCATATTCCATTTTAGTTGCTTTTTTAAAAGAGAAAAATCTACACCTGCACTCATAGTGGAATAGGCATTGGTTACAAATTCCCACTGCGACTTATAGATGGCATGAGTTCTAATATTCCCTTTAAAAAATCCTGTAAATGCTGGGTTGGTATAGGATGGTGTTACATAAAACTGCGAAAAGTGTGCATCTTGCGTATATGCACATTGCACAAAAATAGAGGTAAAACAAATACTTATAAGCTTTCTCATCATCGTATTAGCGTAACATTTCCTTTTTTAATTGTAGTATCGCCATTAATACATATTACCTCCACATAATAGACATATACATCTGGAACAGCATCTTTACCTTTAAAAGTTCCATCCCATCCTTCATTTATAGTAGTAGTTTCAAACACGAGTGCTCCCCACCTGTCAAAGATTCTGAATAAATTCACGCTTGATACTAGTTTTCCACGGACATATAGTTTGTCGTTCTTGCCGTCACCATTAGGGGTAAAAGAATTAGGTACCACTACAATATCACCATTACATTCTTCAAAAACTATGATTTCTACAGAATCTAAAGATCTGCATCCATTTTCATCGGTCACATTCACCGTATATATAGTATTGTTTTCGGGAGCTACCTCCGTTTTCGGACAAGTAACGCACTGAATATTTTGCGCAGGCGTCCACATATAAGATTCTATATTATCAGGGCTTGTAGCTTGTAGAAATGTGGTCGTCCCTTTAATGATATGTTGCTTATCCCCTGCCTCTACTTCGGGAAGTGGATTTACTATTACCGTCACATTATCTATGGCTGGGATACACGATCCACTTATAGCTGTAACTGTATATGTAATTGTATTGAATGGACTTGCATACACGACATTGCCTCTATTTGTATCTATGCCTATATAGGGACTCCATGTATATATAGGAATGTTATTAGAGGTAGAATCACTATACACCCAAAGTAAAGCCGTATCTCCACTGCATATAGAAGTGTCGGGAGCTACTAGCGTCGTCAATGCATTTATAACTTTTACATCTACCCATGCCGTATCAGGACACAGCAAAGTGTCGTAGCCAATAACTTGATATTGTATATCTGTAGGTGTAGATGAGATTGGATTTGGTATATTATTACTACTAAGATATACACTCGGCGACCAGATATAATTTGCTGTTCCACCTGCTATTAGTTTTGCTGTCTCATTTCTACATATCTTTAGGTCAGGCACAACCTGAATTTCGGGCTTGCTAAAAACTGTTATAGGAATACTTACGGTATCCTTACATCCATATTTCGTCTCATAATAATTATTGATTGTAAAATTTGTAGATTCTTCGACATGATAGGTATGCCTTACAGATAGTATATTGAAATCTAATCCACCATCACCAAAATTCCATATAATACTTTTTATAGAATCATAATTTGTCAGTGCTATAGAACTCGTAAAAAGCATATTAACACTATCACATGTATTTGGTGGAAGGAAAGTCACATCCGCCTTTAACTGGGATACAATTATGGAGTCGCCTCTTATAGGCTCTACCTGACAATCGTCGTCTCCAATCATGATAAGGCTGGGCTTAGGTATGCCTTGCCCGTAATAGGTATATCTAATCTCCCCTTTTAGGCTATCGTCAATGAGTATATTGCCATCCCCAAAGTCCCAAATATGCCTGATAGTATTTTTTGTTATGGGTTTAAATATTACTTCCAAAGGAGCACATCCAATTTTTGGTGAGAAAGTAAATGTTCCGGAAGGTCCGTCTATTTTTATATAATCCTCCTTAATAATTGTATCTCTACATCCAATATTATCTTCTACTATGAGTTTTACATCATATTCACCCCCTTGAGTATATATTGTAGCAGGAAATTTATTTGTATCATCGCTAATACTACCATTACCCAAATTCCATGTCAATACTCGGTAATCAATTGTATCAGGTATTACCGAAAAATTTGTGATTAGCGAGGGGCAAGCTTTGTATCTTTTATCTGCCGTAAAATCGTAATTATTTTTTGTAATTGTGATAGGAACCGGTCTAGTATATTCAGAAACACATCCACCAAAGGAAGTAATGGTAAGTTTAGGAAAAAAAAGCCCTGGAATAGTATATTGATGTATAGGCTTATATGCTGTATCTGTAGTTCCATCTCCAAAATCCCACAGATATTGCAATCCCGTACCCGTAGATTGATCTATAAAAATAATATCTACGCCTACACAGGCATTGGATCTATTTGTAGTAAATTTTGCTGTTGGCTGTATTGTTATAACTTTTTTTTCTATAGAATCTATACAGCCTAAATCATCTTTTACGACATGTAAAATATTGAAAGTATCATCGATGCTTGCTAAAAAAGTAGTGTTTCTATCCGAATTCTCATTTAGTGTGTCAATTTTCCAATAATATTCATTTACAAAGCCGAATTGGGATTTGGAAGTATCTATAAGATTAAATCTTAATGGAGCACAACCTCCAGGAGGATCACTATAAAATCCTGCGTCCGGCTGTTGTACTTTAATTGCGTTTCTTGAGAAAGCTGTGTCTTTACAACCATTAGTATATGTAGTTATTAGCTTAATTGTATAAACACCTTTTTCATCATAGACTGTTGTCGGAGATTTTATTGTATCTATTTGTCCATTGCCAAAATCCCATACTCTTCCTCTGATACCCGTATTATTTAAATCTGTAAGTGTTACAGTTAGAGGGGCGCATCCATTTTGAACACTAAATCCTAAATTAATTTCGAGTTCTCTAACGTTTATTGTTTTAACGGTGCTATCCCTACAACCTGTAGTAGAATTGACAGCCACAATAGTCATCTTGTAAGCTCCTGACCCTGGGAATGTATAATTTACGGTAGCAGCAGTACTTGTAGTCCCATTGGGTAATATCCAAAAAAATGAGGTGTATCCACTAGAGGTATTCCTGAACGTGTATTGTCTTTTATTAAAACAATCCCTTACAAAGCTAAAGTCCGCTTTAGGGTCGTTTACCTTTACCTTGCCGACAATGACCGTATCGAAGCATCCAATATTATTAATTGTAACAAGCTTAATTGTATAGAGTTTAGGATCGGAATAAGTATGTGTTACATTAATTCCATTGCCTATAGTCCCATCGCCAAACAACCACACATATCTATTAGCATTATTGGGGCTCAATACTGTATAGGAAACGTTTTCTCCATTTACACATACCGTATCTGGATTAATATTAACGCTAGGAGTTGTGGTCGCACCTACAAATATTGTTTTTGCAGCAATGAGTGGAGGACATCCATCATTAAGGTTATACGTTACTTTTACAGTATAAGTGCCCACGTTATTATAAGTATGTGGTACAGGAGCTTCGCCAGTAGCACTACTGCCATCCCCGAAATCCCAAATTACGTTATTAATTGTCCCCGGCCCTAATTTATAGGCATCAAAAGTAATGGTAGTAGGCTTACAGCCCCCATTCTCGGAAGCATTAATGAATACTTGCCCCGTTCCGATTTGTATTAATTGCTTTCTAAATAGAGAATCTTTGCATCCATTACCTGCTATTGCCGTAAGCTTTACATCATAGATACCCGGAGATCCATAGATATGGTTTGCATTAAAGGTAGTTGAAGTATTACCATCTCCAAAATCCCAAGTATACGTATTTGCAAACTGTGTAGTATTGTTAAATATCACATTCAGTGGCGGCGAACATCTTGTAGAATCACTCAAATCAAAGTTCACATTGGGCTTTTGTTCTACTGTCAATGATTTTATTATGGTATCGCTGCACCCATTTTCTGTCGAAGCTATCAGTCGTATATTATAGGTACCCGCATTCTGATAAATAGTATTTGCCGTAGTAACTAGATTGGGTGCATTGCCATTACCCAAATCCCAAGCTAATCTCAGCCCTGGAAGATTACTGGAATTTGCAAACCTCACCGATAAGGGATTACAACGCAATGAGTTGTACGACATTGTAAAATTTGCTTTCAAAGTATCTATGACTACAAATTTAATTTTCGTAGTATCCGCAACACACCCTACAGAATCCCTAACTGTAAGGGTAACATTATAGGGGTTTTTGATTAGATAATTATGTGAAGGGTCTGGCAATGTAGAGGTGCTACCATCACCAAAATCCCACAAATATGTAAGGGCGTAAGGATGCAAACTATCTTTGGGATGAGAAAATTGTACATTCAAAGGTGGCGCACACGCTGAAACATTTGAACCCGTAAAATTCGTAGATGGGTATTTTGAAGCCTTAATATATTTTGGTTTTACCAGCACGGAGTCACAGCCATTAATATCTACTACATACAACGAAACATTATACTCGCCTATGGTATTATAGCTATACCCTGGATTGGCTCTTGTACTAGTTCTTCCGTCACCAAAATCCCAGAAATAATTAACAATATTTGCTCCTGGCTCTCCCAATATTACTTGATTAGCAAACTGAATATCTGCGTCGGGAATACATCCAAACGTTTTATTAGAAGTAAAATTAGGCTTGGGTTTATTAAAAACTCGAACTTGCTTACTGACTACCTCTACGATGCCATTAGTTTTAGTAATCGTTAGCTTTACAGTATAAGTACCGGGAGAAGTATAATTTGCCCCCACCGTTCCGCTACAGTTAGTAGAACTATTTCCATTACCGAAATTCCAACTACATGACGCAATTTCGGACAAAGATGGTGTAATAATAGAGAATGAAGTAGCAAGCTGACCGCAACCTTCACTATCAAATATTTGAAAATCCACAGCACAGCTATTATTGGAAAATAATAATGCTAATACCGTAATTATATATGAACTAAACTTCATCTTAACACCACAAGTTTAAACGTATTTTGGCACAAGTTAGTTATATTTAATCGCTAAAATTTTATGATATAATGACTCCTTATTATATAAACAGATTATCCGTCATTCCTTTGCGTTGTAATCCTTCTCATACCTCTGAAATGGTAACTCAGATTTTATATGGAGAAATACTGCAACTCCTTCATAAACAAGAAAATTGGATATTCGTTTCATCCACACATGATAATTATGAAGGGTGGGTGGATGAAAAACAATTAAAAAGTGTTAAAACCCTCCCCTCTTCAATATTATATGTTTCAAATCCTATAGTCAAAACACATGACGGAAGATTTTTGCCTTTAGGATCAAGAGTAGAAATAAATGAAATATCCGCAGACGAAACTACCATGCCTATGCCTATAGATGTTCCTTCGCTAATTCAGTTAAGCGAAAAATTCCTGGGCACACCATACTTATGGGGAGGCAGAACTGTATTTGGCATTGACTGTTCCGGATTTATCCAATTAATTTTCATGTTACATGGTATTCAACTGCCTAGAGATGCTTACCTACAAGCCGAAATAGGTACAATTGTAGAATACAAAGACAGAGAGGCGGGAAATTTAGCCTTTTTCAGCAACAAAGAAGGTAGAGTCATTCACGTAGGCATGCTTGTGGATAAAAACACCATCATTCATGCAAGTGGGGAAGTGAGAAAGGATACTTTTGTGGAAGAGGGTATTTTCAAAGAAGAAAACAAGGAACTTACCCATACTTTACATAGCATAAAAAGCATATTTTGACATGAAGATATTGGATGTAGTACAAATTAGCCAAGCTGACGCTATTACTTGCCAAAAACAAGCTATTTCTTCTGAACAATTAATGGAGCGTGCAGCACATCAATTTGTAAATCATTTTATTTCAGACTATCAATCCAATAAAATAGTAAAACATATCTTCTGTGGCAAGGGTAATAATGGTGGTGATGGATTAGCAATAGCGAGAATGCTATACCTGCTAGGTCATAAGATAGAGGTGTATTTGCTTAAAAGTGAACAATATTCAAAAGATTGCAATGCAAATCTCCACAAATTAAAAACAATACATCAGATTACTATACACGAGATTGATGATACAAGTGTTTTACCAAATATTTCTGGGATAATAATTGATGCATTGCTTGGAACAGGTTGTCATACTGAGGTGTCGGGAATTATAGCAAAAATTATGCACCATATCAATAAGCAACATTGTCTGAGAATATCTGTAGATGTACCTTCTGGATTGGTATGTGATGGAGTATCTGGAAACACAGTAGTAAAAGCTGACAGGGTATATACCTTTCAGCAACCAAAACTTGCCTTCTTGCTTCCACAGAACAGCATTTATATCAAGAGGTTTGACATTTTAGATATAAAATTAGATAACGAATTTCGCGATAGTATAAATTCCAACTATTACTATCTTGAAAAAAAAGATATAAAAAGCATACACAAGAATAGAGATAAGTTCGCCCACAAAGGCACGTTTGGTCACGGCTATCTTATAAGCGGCAGTAAGGGAAAAATAGGGGCGGCAGTATTGGCATCGAAGGCTGCACTACGTACCGGGCTAGGATTGCTCACTACTCATATTCCAGAATGTGGTTACCCTATATTACAGCAAGCCATACCTGAGGCGATGTGCAGTATTGATGAGCATAAAGACAATATTAGTACAATCAGTAATATTCAGGATGTTCAGTATTATGCTATAGGTCCAGGATTAGGACAGTCATCCATAACCCAAGAAGCCCTATACAAATTTTTAATGCAAAATAAACGTTCCGGTATTTGGGACGCTGATGCCCTAAATATTTTAGGGCTGCACAAAGAATGGCTTTCTCTTTTGTCTCCCAACAGTATTCTTACGCCTCACCCCAAGGAGTTTGAAAGGATAGCCGGAACTTGGGCTGATGATTATGAGAAGCTGGCGCTGTTACAAGAATTTTCAAAAAAACACAAAATCATTACCATCCTAAAAGGTGCGCATACGGCTATCTGTGATAATGAAGGTACTATATACTTTAATTCTACAGGCAATAGCGGCATGTCCACAGCAGGTAGCGGCGATGTACTCACAGGGATGTTATTAGGTCTCCTTGCTCAGGGTTACACGCCGTTACATGCAGCTATATTAGGCGTGTATTTGCATGGATTAGCAGGAAATATTGCGCTAGATACACAATCCAAAGAATCCCTCATAGCATCCGATATTATCGAAAATATCGGCAGAGCTTTTAAAAATATTTTGGAGTATTGATGAAGAAAACATTAGTGATACTCACAGGCGCAGGCATGCGTGTCGAAAGTGACATTCAGACCTTCCGAGATGCTGGCGGCTTATGGTAAGGCATTACATATACGAAGTTGCCTCACCACAAGGATGGCAGCGCAATCCTCATGTAGTCTTGGACTTCTACAAACAAAGACGAAGTCAACTACTTAGATGCAAACCCAATGCCCCTCATGGGGCACTTGTAGTATTATAAGACTACTATGATGTCACCATTGTCACCCAAAATGTGGATGACCTACATGAACGTGCCGGTTCGCTATTGAGCCGCCTCATATTCAAAAAATTGATGAGCGTACCCAGTACAGGTTCTACCGTTTGGCTTACTACTTTTACACAAAATGTATAT
>JBGAWK010000034.1:0-25144 GCA_044227665.1 Chitinophagales bacterium | reverse complement strand
AACTCTTCTTTAGTAATATAGTCACCCATCAATGCTTTGCCGTCGTCTTGGAAAGAGCCATTCTTACGGACATTGTCGGCCACCTCTTCTATTCTGTCTCGAGTATCCATCATGATTTTACGTGGGGATAATTTTTTGCCAGTAAGGTTCGCAGGGCAGGCAGCAGTACATCTGCCACACTCCGTACAAGTATAGGCGTCTAAGAGGTTTTTCCAACTTAAATCTAGTACGTCTTTAGCACCAAATTTTATTTCGCCTTCTACGACAGGAGCCTGAAACGAAGAATCCATCATGGATTTTACTTCATTCATAATTTCGGGCATATTGACAAGCTCACCCTTAGGTTCAGGTCGTGTAAAATAGGTATTGGGAAACGCTAATAGAATATGTAAATGCTTGGATTTTGGAAGATAGTTAAGGAATACAAACACCATGCATAGATGCCCCCACCAACCCAAGCGTTCCCAAATCATCAATGCCATTGTAGGAAGCCCCTTAAATAAGGGAGCAAATATTCCAGATATAGCAAAGTTGCCCACGTCTAGATAGTGTCCTATGGCTTCACCGGCATCTATTCCTTTTAGTTGTAAGGCTCTGTCGGCGGTATTCATAGAAAATATGCAGAGAATTAGAAGTATTTCAAAAATCAAGATTTGATTTGCATCTTTAGTAGGCCAGCCTTTAAGTTCCGGCTTGGTAAATCTAGGCAACCTGAGCATGTTTCTTCTATATAAGAAGCTAATTGTGGCCACAAATGCAAGGACAGATAATATTTCTATGAAGGAAACCAAGCCTCTATATAATGTTTCTAGAAATGTTCCTTCTATAGCATGATAGATGATGCGGTGGTGTCCAGTAAGTCCATCCAAGAATATTTCTATTAATTCTATTTGGGTGATTAAGAAGGCAGCATATATAAATATATGTAGTACTGCCGGGATGGTAATCTTAAACATTTTCTTTTGCCCCAATGCAGTCAAAAGCATCGTCTTCATGCGGAAAGAAAAATCAGAATGTATTTCCTCCGGCATACCCATCATGATGTTTTCATAAATTTTTTTGGCATTTTTGAAAAACATGAAAAATGCGCCGCCACTTAGCGCTATGAATAAAATTATTTGTACTATTGACGTAATTTCCATTTGTATTGTATATTTGGCAAAAGCGAAAATACGTAGTAAAAACATTTTTCGTATAAACTTAAAATTAACAATTAATTATTTAGACCATGTCTAAAAAACCGCCTTATACAATTCCTGCCCATGCTCAAAAAATTTTGGATGCAGAAAGAATAGCCCAAAAATTACATCGCATCGCTTTGCAGATAATAGAAAACAATTACGATGCCACGAAACTTGCCATGATAGGAATTGAAGACGGAGGGTATTTTCTGGCTAAGAAGCTAAAGGCAATCATAGAAGATAGGCATCGCATGAAAATAAACCTAACTTCGTTATATGTGAATAAAGAGAAGCCACTATCTGAGAAGCCTAGACTGCTGGCAAATATAGCCTTAGATGATACACCGCTAATATTGATAGATGATGTAGCCAATACAGGCAAAACTATGTTCTATGCACTCGAAGCCATCATCCAATCCAATCCGTCTAAGATTAGTGTCGCTGTATTGATAGACCGTATGCACAAGCTCTACCCTATTACGGCAGACTATGTAGGCTTTTCATTGGCGACGACATTTACAGAGCATATCATAGTACAATTTACTGCTTCGGAAGATGCCGAAGGTGCATATATGTTCTAATCTATCTATAATTGCAAACTCTTTATCATCATGGCAATAGACGCGCTATCGGCATTGCCTACGTGTAGCAAGGCTCTCTCATAAAATGGTGTCCTTTCTTCTAGCTTATTGTCATAAAATGTACTAAGTTCCTCATCAGTAAGTGATGCGATAAGGGGTCTCCTGTCTTTGCGTTTGAGTAACTGTTGTATATTGAGTTCTTTATCTCTATTGAGATATAGGGTTATGCCTTTATCATTCATCAGCTCCATGTTGTTGTAAAAACAGGGGACACCTCCACCAGTAGAGATAATATAAGACATCTTTGGCTCTAGGGCTTGGATATACTTATGCTCTATTTTTCTGAAATATGCCTCTCCCTCATCTTCAAAGATTTCTTTTATAGACCTATTTTCTTGTCTCACAATCTCCTCATCCATATCTATGGCAGAAATATGTAGCAACTTTTGTAGATGCTTGGCGGTATATGACTTACCACATCCCATAAATCCTATCAAGAAAATCAACATACTACCTACTTCCTAATAATGTTATAATTATGGTGTACAAATTAAGATATTTGCCACAATATTTATGGAAAAAAAATTACAAAAAATTTGTGTACAAAAGACAGCATTGGTAGTCACTTACGGCAATACAGATAATCCAAAATATATATGGCTTATCACACATGGCTACGGCTATCTAGCAGAGTTTTTTATAGAAAAATTTATCCCATACCTAGATGGTACACACTTGCTTATAGTTCCGGAAGCTCTTTCTAGATATTATAAGGAAGGTATGCAGGGTAGGGTGGGCGCATCATGGATGACATCACATCATCGCAGCGATGAAATTGAGGATTATTGTCTTTACCTAGAAAAAGTTTATCAAATCTATGTAAGTCCTTATAAAGATGCAAAGGTGATATTGCTAGGGTTCTCGCAGGGATTAGCAACGATTAGTAGATGGTATATGCGAACTTTGTACAACTGCGATTATTTGGTAGGCTGGGGTGCTGCCTTTCCTGATGAGGTGATACAAGATAAGAAATTTTATGACATCCCTGTACTAGCAATGATAGGGTTGCAAGATGAGTTCATTCCCGAAACATTACGCATGAAATATCTAAACAAAATAGAAAATGAAAAATTGCCGATTGAGGTTGTTTTATATGATGGAAGACATGATATTGATAGTGTTGCCCTACATTTACTTGTGGATAAACTAACCACTATGGAAGGCGTAAAATGAGTACATTTACTATTGACGGTATTTGTTTTTATCATCTTTTAAGAGTTAATAATATGAAAAAGTCTGAAAATAGCCTATTTACATATAGAAAAATTATTATTTGTAATTCTGTGATAAACAAAATTTTTATATTGATATTATGCCTGATTCATTTTGGAAGTTATGGGCAAGATGGCTTCAAAGGCACAGCATCGTACTATGCCAATGAATTTGAAGGTAGAAAAACAGCTAGCGGTGAAATCTATATGCATAGCAATCTTACCTGCGCGCATCGCACTCTTCCCTTTGGAACAAAGCTTAAAGTTACCAACACCGAAAATAATAGGTCTGTAATAGTAACTGTAAATGATAGAGGCCCGTTCAGTCCTTCTAGGGTTATTGATCTTTCAAAGTCTGCCGCCGAAGCTTTAGGATTTATCAGGAATGGCACTACCGAGATTATTGCTGAAATTGTAAATGACAAAGTCCCCAGTACTATCGTAAAAGATACTACCGCTACACTCAAACAAAAAACGACAACAGCATCACTACCACCAGACCCATTCTCTAAATCGCCCATTACTGAGAAAAAGGATTCTTTACAAATCCTGAAATCTGGTAGTACTTTCTATGAGATAATAAAAGTAAACCCCACACCATTAGGTCTGGGAATAAAATTGGCTACCTATTCCGACTCTAAGGGACTGATAGAAAAAGCAAATGACCTACGTCAAAAATACAATCAACCGGTATTTATTCAGTCCGTGGAGACAGAAAGTGGATCTAAGGCTTATAGACTATTTATAGGTAGATTTAATGATAGATTTAAAGCCGAGGACTTGAAAAATCTGCTGAGGACAGAGTTTCCTGATTGCTACGTAATCACTTATGCTAATTTCCAATAGTAATTTCAAGTTACAGTGTTATGTTCAATATTTCCCTAAATCCTTATAAATCATATAGCGACGAAGAGTTGATATCTTCATTCAAAGAAAGTGGGAACAACAAATATGTAGGGGAGCTGTATAAGCGCTATCATCATTTGGTAATGGGTATGGCACTCAAGCATTTTAAACACACTCATGAAGCACAAGATATAGTAATGGAGGTTTTTGAACTCCTATTGCAAAAGCTGCTAAAAAATGAAATACAGCATTTTAAAGGCTGGCTCTATATTCTTACCAAAAATCATATCATGGGTAAGTTCCGAAACAAAATGTTAAAGAATGTAGAATATACAGAGAGCTTTATGGAAAATGAAGGCGAAGATCATCTATTATATGATAGTGAAATTGAAATGCCGTATGAGCAATTGGAAAAAGGACTGCTTACATTGAATGACCAACAAAAGCAATGCATAAAACAATTTTATTTGGAAGATAAAAGTTACAAGGAAATCAGTGAAAGTACGGGATACGAAATCAGCGCAGTAAAAAGTTTCATCCAAAACGGCAAACGCAATTTGAAAATCTTCTTACAAAAAAACAATATAAATGTCTGAAATAAGAAAAAAATTCTTTGATGATATAGACACTTCCACAGATGAGAATGAGATATCTGCATTTGACAAGGAAGCGAAAGAAGGATGGCAAGGCACTCAAGAACATTATGAGGATGTTATGACACAATTGGACAAAAAAATTGATGCCCGCACTTCTACTGTAGCCAACAAGCCTAAGCTGGCGGCACTTAGACGATTTATTATCATAGGAATAGCAGCTTCATTCTTGGCATTGTTGGGATTTGTCGCCTATAATAATATCTATGCCCCTAATCAAATTGACAAGCTATATGCCAAAAATTTTAAGCCCGCAGAAAATTTCTCCTCTACCGTAAGGGGTGAGAATTCTGTAACTAATCCCCTTCAAGACAAAGCTGAAAAAGCTTACAACGAACAGGACTACCCTAATGCCATCATCTATTATAAACAACTGCTGAATAAAGACCCTAATCAAGATAAATATATATTGTTTCTTGGTGTGAGCTATCTCGCCGATAACCAACCCGAGCAGGCTATTAGATTATATAATAATAGTGCATATAAAAATAGTATGTATGCTGAAGATATCAATTGGTATCTAGCATTGGCATACATTAAAAAAGGCGACACGCAGACCGCAGCAATATTGCTACAGAATCTTGCCAAATCTTCAGACTATTACAAAACACAAGCATCGGTATTGTATAAAAAATTATAGACGCCTCTGTCTTAAAGCCTCGTAGAGTATTATAGCCGTAGATACCGACACATTGAGGGAGTCTGCCGTCCCCATCATGGGTATTTTTATACATTGCGTAGCAGCATCTATCCATAATTGTTCTACTCCGCTTGCTTCAGTACCCATTACTATTGCGCCACCTTTTGAATAGTCAATCTTTTCATATCCATAAGCGGCATCTAAATATGTCGTATATATTGGAATGTCATAGTTTTCTAGATAAGAAATAATATCTTCAGGAGAGGCAATAAATATTTTTGTACTAAATAGTGCTCCCGTGCTATTTCTAAGGCAGCTAGGGCTATAGATATCGGCATTTTTACCACTCAAAAATATAGTATGTACACCCGAAGCATCTGCAGTACGTAATATGGCGCCTATATTTCCAGGTTTTTCTAAACCAGACAAAACCAAACACAGGAAGCCCTTATGGGGGGGCATGGCAATGTCCAAGATGTGTTTCTTTTGCCGCAAAATTGCAACTACATCATATTGCATCATGCTAATCTTTGACAATATATTGTAATTGACAATGACCACATTATGGCAGATATGTTCCCACTTTGGCGCATTATCTTCAAGGCAATAAATAGTCAGCACTTCATAGCCATTGTCTATAGCTCTGCTCAGCAATCTTTCCCCCTCCACGACAAAAGTTTTGGCCTCTTTACGTGCCTTGCTTTTCTCTATAATATGAATGAGATGTTTTATCTCTGGATTAGCAGTACTAGATAGTTGCCTCATGGTTTCAAAGATATTTAATTGTAAGAGATTAATAACAGACTTTATATATATAATCTGCCTATTTTTATAGTATGGAAAAAAATAGATGTTCGTGGTGTCTCGGCTCTGATACGTATAAGAAATATCACGATGATGAGTGGGGGATGCCTATGTATGATGATTATACACAGTTTGAATTTCTTGTTTTAGAAGCTGCACAGGCTGGACTTAGTTGGAGTACGGTATTGCATAAGAGAGAGAATTACCGCAGAGCTTATGAAGGGTTTGACGTACGGAAGGTGGCAGCGTTTGGCGAAGACAAGATTATGGAAATGATGGGAGATGTCGACTTGATTCGGAATAGAGCTAAGATTACTTCATCTATTAGTAATGCGAAATTATTTATAGAAATACAAAAAGAGTTTGGAAGTTTTAGTAATTATATTAAATCCTTTATGAGTGAAGTGCCCATAATCAATCACTGGCAAAGCTTGCGAGAAATTCCAGCTACTACACCACTTAGTGATGCTATAGCCAAAGATTTGAAAAAACGAGGGTTTAAATTTTTAGGCTCTACGGTCATATATGCGCATCTTCAGGCTACAGGCTGGGTGATGGATCATGTAATCTCCTGTTGGCGCTATGCCGAGCTATCACGATAGTTCGGTGTCATCTTCTTTTTGCTCATCATCCGAAAGTTTGTTGAGAGAGAAGCTAAAAGTTGTTCCTGCACCCACCTCACTTTGTACATGTATGGTCTGATGATGTGCTTCTATAATATTTTTTACTATCGAAAGCCCAAGGCCTGTACCTCCTATCTTTCTATTGCGACTCTTGTCGGCACGGAAAAAGCGTTCAAACAATCGTGGGATGTCTTCTTCCTTGATTCCGGGGCCATCATCTCGAATCTCTACAATAATCTGATCGTCAAGATCCAAAAAGGAGATGCTTACTTTTCCATATTCTGGTTTTCCATACTTTATGGCATTGGAGATAAGGTTTTCTAATACTTGTTGTATTCTATGTGGGTCAGCAAACACCTGTAATGGGCGTAGCTTCTCATCTACGATTATCTGGGTCTTGAATTCATTTTGTAAGTGGTGGTACTGTAAAATTATCATCTTTACGAGATCAATGATGTCGAAATACTCTTTTTGCAATACCACCTGCCCAGCTTCAAACTTAGAGATTGACAGCAAATCAGTAACTATGGCTTCCAGTCGGTCTAAGTTTATAGCGGCCTTCTGCAAATAGTCTCTATTGATATTTTTATCCTCAAGTCCACCATCCAATAGTGATTCTATATATCCTTGGGCGTTGAAAATGGGTGTCTTCAGCTCATGTGACACATTGCCTACGAATTCTTTTCTGTAAGTCTCTAGCTTTCTTAGCTCTCGAATTTGCTTGTTCTTGTTGATAGCCCATTCTGCCACATCCCTTTCCACCAATGACATCAGCCCTGTATTGCGATTTTGCAGTTCTCTCTGATATTTTATGGGCTTGCCAATAGTCTTATATATAATCTTTAGCTTATTATGAATAAATCTGATTATTGCATATCTATATAGAGCTATAGTACATAGGGAAATGATAATAAATGCCAGTATATATAAGGCTATAGGGATTACTATGCCAAAGAGCAAAAATGTAATATATACTATTATTACTGAAGTAAGGGACGAGGCAATGCCTGTAAAAACAGCTATCCTATTAGGCGATAGCGGCCTATTCATCATATCTCTTCGAATTTGTATCCTATGCCCTTAACAGTTTTGATAAGATCCTCTCCGAGTTTCTCTCGGAGTTTTCTGATATGTACATCTATGGTTCTATCCCCTACAATAATATCTCTACCCCATATTTCGTTCAATATCTCATCTCGCTTAAATACCTTGCCAGGCTTAGATGCCAATAGATATAATAACTCAAATTCTTTGCGAGGCACCGTCATCTCATTACCTTTATGTATGATAATATAGCGCTCTCTGTCTATTTCTATATCTCCAACAGAGATAAAGGTGCTTTTGGCTTCTTTAGCTTCATATCTGCGTAGCAAGGCTCTCAGGCGGCTTACCAACACCCTTGGTTTTATAGGCTTAGATATATAATCATCAGCACCAGTCTCAAAACCTGCAATCTGCGAATAGTCTTCAGTACGAGCCGTTAGAAACGCTATGATAGTATTGGAGAATTGAGGCTGCTCTCGCAACTGACGGCAGGCTTCAATACCATCCATTTCAGGCATCATTACATCTAAAAGTACGATATCGGGATTGTTTTTTTTAGCTTTTTCCACACCTATTTTGCCATTTTCGGCAGTCTCTACTTCGAATCCTTCTTTCTCAAGGTTGTAAGACAAAAATTCTAATATATCTTGCTCATCATCAACGATTAGTACCTTAAATGCTCTTTCAGACATAGTTTACAATTATTTAATTAAAGCAAAAATACTATTTATTAGTAATATTCCTAAAGTGATAACCCTTTTTTATTCTAAAATGATAAATATTTTTTTATTTCCTTAACTATCACTCGAAAATATGCCCTAAACTAAAGCATTACCCTAAATATTTTTTGGCGGTACTATTTTAAATTTCCTATGCCAAAGTCATTGCAAATGTGTGGCGAATACTCCTATCTTTACCGAACTTATGAAAGGAATAATATTGGCAGGAGGTTCCGGTACTAGATTATACCCTATAACCTATGCCATCAGCAAGCAGATGATGCCCATCTACGATAAGCCTATGATTTATTATCCTCTTTCCGTACTGATGATGGCGGGCATTCAGGACATACTTATCATTTCTACACCACAAGATTTGCCCAACTTCCAAAGATTGCTAGGTGACGGCAGCCAACTAGCATGCAACTTCCAATATGCTGTGCAGGAGACCCCTAATGGATTAGCACAAGCATTTGTTATAGGTAAAGACTTCATCGGCAATGACAAATGTGCGCTAATATTAGGTGACAATATCTTTTATGGCACTGGATTAGAAGAGATATTAGTAGCCAATAATGACCCTGAAGGAGGCATAATTTTTGCCTATCATGTATCAGACCCAGAACGTTATGGTGTAGTAGAATTTGATAGTAAAAATAAAGCCATATCTATAGAAGAAAAACCTTTGCACCCAAAATCCAACTATGCCGTACCTGGACTATATTTTTATGACAATGATGTGGTAGCTATTGCCGAATCCTTACAACCTAGCAAACGTGGTGAATATGAAATTACGGATGTAAACAAAGAATATCTAAATAGAGGTACACTAAAAGTAGGCATTCTCGACAGAGGTACCGCATGGCTGGATACTGGTACTTTTGAATCATTAGTACAAGCTTCCCAGTTTGTATATGTCATAGAGCAGCGACAGGGACTGAAAGTGGGTTGTATAGAAGAGATAGCATACCGAAAAGGTTTCATTGATAGCGCCCAATTGCGTCTTATTGCCGAGCCACTTCTGAAGAGTGGCTATGGCAAATATTTGTTGGAATTGATAAAGTGAAATTGATTTTCTTTGAAGAAAACAAATATGCCAAAAATTAGGATTGATAAGATAAAATAAAAATCATAGGGAATTAGAATTAATTTATAATGATGTATTTTAAATGGATTGAGTCCAAAATGAAGGATAACAAAGGTAATTAAGAATGAAATAAACTTATATCCATTTTTGTTTTTAGTATAAGCAATTAGAAATAAAGAAGTTGCCTGCCGTATTTTTTCATTAAGTCGTTTTTCAAGTTGTCAAATACGTAATCATGTTCTTGACTAATTCCTAATTTCTCCAAAGGTTGCCAATAAATTCTTGGTTTCAGTACAGAAGTATATGTCGTTACTCTTGTCATTTTGCAACTATCTTGTCCTACTTTGTCAAAGTAATAAATTGCTTCTTTAAATCCAAGCCATTTTCGTCCTGTTAGCTTGTAATCAATTACGTCCATTTTTAAAACTTTTGCCTTTTCAAGCTGCGTTATTCTTTCCGTAATAGTTCCACCACTAAAATAGCAAGTTCTTAATCCTCCAACTTCTTCTTTTTCTAAAACACACTTGTTTGGAATTGGTAAATCAAGTTTCATTAAAAATGGTTTGTCTGCAATTAAAGTGTCAACAGATTTTATTGCATCATAAACTTGCTCTGTTGAATATGGATATATTCGTTCAGTTTTAACTTCAATAATTTCAACCTTGTTTGTGTAAAAATACTTTTCAATTGGTGCACCGAATAATGTAAATAAAAGTGGGAATATAAATGAGTATAAATTATTTTTCTGTTTTATAATACCTTTATTTGTCAAATACTTATTTGTCAATGTGCCAAGCCAAACAAGTGGGACAACTATTGGTATTGTCATAACTACACAAACAATTCCTTCAAGTCCACCTGCAATTAAGAGTCCAACAAAAATCAAGATTGCAACAGTAAGTCCTAAATATGCCCATTTTTGTCGTTCCATTTTTCCAACTGCAATTCCTAATGAAAAAGGAAGCAGTACAAAGAAAACCCAACCATAATCAGCAAGTCCGTAGTGTAAAAACGCAAATCCAATTCCAAAGTAAATTAACGTCAATAGAATTGTCAGTTTGAAACTTCTATGTTTAAATATTTCTATTAATTTTTCCATTCGTAGGGTGTTTCGTTAATATCACAGCCAACTATAAATTACCGCAATCTCTTTTCTATTTTACTGACATCAATAACTTTCTGTAGTCGGTTGATTTGGGTTTGCTCCTGCTTTGCCGTTACAATCCAATGTATGATTTGCTTTTTATACGAATGGGATTGTATAGAGAAAAATCTCCAAGCGGTGGGATTTGCTTCAAATATTTGTTGCAAGAGCTTCGGCAATATTGCTTCGGCAGTCTCATGGCTATAAATGCCGGATTTGGCATCATTCCTACTTTTAAAGGCTTTGAGTCCATTTTCGGTCATTAATCCTTGAGCCATGAGGATTTCTACCTTTTTGATATTAATCAAACTCCAAATGCTGTTCTTCTTTCTCGGCGAGAAACGAATACAGTAGGTATCTTTATCTATAGATTTTCTTACCCCATCTATCCATCCGAAACACAACGCCTGATCTACAGAATCAGACCATATAAACTGCACATCGCCTTTTGCAATCTTGTAATAACCCACCCATAGTTCTGTGGCTGTAGCATGGTTATCTTCCAACCAATGTCTGAATTCCCTAGGTGTAGTAAAAAATACAGGCTTCACTTTGCTAACTATATATTTCGCTGCCCTGAGCTACAAATTCTTTGGCTTTCTCTACCATGCCATCTTGTTGCTCTTCAATTTTCTGGGCATAATCTCTGACTTCCTGAGTTATCTGCATACTACAAAACTTAGGGCCACACATACTACAGAAATGGGCAATCTTTGCCCCATCGGCAGGTAGTGTCTCATCGTGGAATTCCTTAGCCTTGTCGGGGTCGAGAGAGAGATTGAACTGGTCATGCCAGCGGAACTCGAATCGCGCCTTGCTGAGCGCATTATCGCGATATTGCGCACCGGGATGTCCTTTGGCAAGGTCAGCAGCATGTGCCGCCAGCTTATAGGTAATCACGCCCTGTCTTACATCTTCCTTATTGGGCAGGCCTAGGTGCTCCTTAGGTGTTACATAGCATAACATGGCAGTACCATACCATCCTATCATGGCAGCACCTATAGCAGAAGTGATATGGTCATAGCCAGGAGCAATATCCGTAGTAAGTGGTCCCAACGTATAGAAAGGAGCTTCACCACAGGCAGCAAGCTGCTTGTCCATATTTTCTTTTATAAGGTGCATAGGCACATGCCCGGGTCCTTCTATGATGGTCTGCACCTCATGCTTCCAAGCCACTTTTGTAAGCTCTCCTAGTGTTTCTAATTCTGCAAATTGTGCGGCATCATTAGCATCTGCAATACTTCCCGGGCGTAGTCCGTCACCCAAGGAGAAGCTTACATCGTAGGCTTTCATGATCTCACATATCTCTTCAAAATGTGTATATAGGAAGCTTTCTCTGTGGTGAGCCAAGCACCACTTCGCCATGATAGAACCTCCGCGCGATACTATACCAGTGATACGGCGTGCTGTAAGTGGAATATATCGCAGTAATACTCCGGCATGTATCGTAAAATAATCCACACCCTGCTCGGCCTGTTCTATGAGTGTATCTCTATACATCTCCCAAGTCAGGTCTTCAGCTTTGCCGCCCACTTTTTCCAATGCCTGATAGATAGGTACTGTGCCTACAGGTACTGGGCTATTGCGGATAATCCATTCTCGGGTCTCATGTATATTCTTTCCTGTAGATAAGTCCATGATTGTATCTGCACCCCAGCGGCATGCCCACACTGCTTTTTCTACTTCTTCCTCAATGCTTGAGGTCACTGCACTGTTACCAATATTGGCATTTATTTTTACTAAAAAATTCCTCCCTATTATCATGGGTTCCAGCTCAGGATGGTTGATATTGCAAGGAATGACAGCACGTCCTCTTGCGACCTCATCACGAACAAATTCGGGCGTAATCCTTCTCGGAATGGAAGCACCAAAGTCCTGACCTTTGTGTTGGGTGAGCAGTGCAATATCTCTACCTACCTGCTCGGCATACCACTCACGGTGCTGATTTTCGCGGATAGCAATATACTCCATCTCTGGCGTGACGATGCCTTTCTTTGCATAATGCATCTGCGTTACAGCATTTCCAGACCTAGCCTTCATGGGCTTATGTAAGTTGGGAAACCTAATGGCATCAATACTATTATCATTCAGTCGCTCATGCGCATAAATAGAGGTGGACGCTGGGAGCTGTTGTGTATCATTTCTGTCTAGAATCCATGATTTCCTCGTCCTTGGCAAGCCCTTATATACATCAATATTATGATTATCGTCTGTATATAACCCACTAGTATCATATACGGCAATAGAGGGATTGCAGCTATATTTTTCTGAAGACACCTTGGTATCCGAGAGGGTAATTTCTCTCATCGGCACTCTGATATGGGCATGTATGTTACCTGGCACATATATCTTCTTACTGTTCGGGAATGGCGTAGTCGTGATGATATCCTGAACCGATTTATTTTGTAAAGACATGATTTTTATTTAAAAATATTTATTTTGGTAAAAATAATACAAAACTGTGTACCGAATAGTTTTAGCTGATACAAGAAAAATTGCGCCTATTATACATATTGCAGAAGCGACATGGAAAAATACCTATACCGGTATCATCACTCAGGAACAAATAGCTTTCATGTATGAAAAGATGTATTGCGAATCTTCTTTGAAAGCACAGATGCAAGAAGGCTATATTTTTGCTATAGCATACGATGATAATTATGCTATAGGCTTTGTCTCCTACAAAGAATTTGAGGAAGGGGTATTCGTCAGCAAGCTGTATGTGAGACCTGAATTTCAGAAAAATGGTGTGGGTACATTCTTATTGTCATTTGTAGAAGACTATGGCAAGGAACGCGATAAGAAATGGATACGCTTGAATGTAAACAGAAATAACCCTGCCCACCTCTTTTATAAAAAAGGCGGCTTCTTTATCGCCCAAGTTGTAGATATTCCTTACTACAGCTTTGAATTAAATGACTTTGTTATGCAAAAAGATTTATAGGTTACTCCTCTGATATCTGGAGTTTTTCTCCATTTATGATTTTGGATACCCACTCATACAAATACATACCTTCAACTTTTTTTTCATAAAATAAATAATTATCGGCAAGCATCGTATGCGAAGTACCATTAATATAATATGTAGACCATGTACTTTTGGGTACAATAATATCATCTCTCAAGCTCTTTATCGCAGATTTGAATACATCCGCAGGCAATTGATTGTCGGGAGCACCCGCACAATTATTATATCCAAAACTTAAGAAGAATCGTGAGGTAGCGTCTTCAAAAGATGACATAAATCCGAAATTTACCTTGGGATAGTTCTTGCTCGAATATTCATATACATTGGCCAACCCTAGACTGCGTGAACCGCAGCAATTAAGCAAATCTTCTGGCAGCGGCAGGCCAAATATGAGCGTAAACCCTGCCTGCAAACATGGAGGAAATGCTTGTGGATCACTAAACAGAGGCCCTGAATCATTGATAACAGTAATCTTTTTGCCTTCAAATCTCTTTATCACCTCCAAAAAATTAATGTACACCCCATACCCTCCGGCACTGAGACCAAAAAGAACAATTTCCTCCACATCATTGTGTTCAAAATAGGGGGTGATATAGTCCATTACTTTTATGAAATTAAAGGCCCCTACATAGCGTTGTGTATCTTTGCTATCTAATGGGAAACCTATATTTTTGGTGCCGCTATGTACATCTCCGGTACAGTAAGGCACAAATATCAATGTGTGGTCTTTGAGCGGATTTCTACTATCAGTAGTGCTAAATATCCCGGGGTTATCCCCCGCTGATATTGCATTCCAGTCAGAAATATCGAATTTATGCGGATTGTCTGCGCATGTAGCGACATTGAAACATGCACCTCCGCCATTTATATAAATGGCTAATTTCTTAGGATTTCCCATCTTCACGCCTATACCTGTAGGTGAACCATCACGGCATCTCATGCCCGGAATATCTATCCAATGCTTGGAGTAAATATCTTTTTCAAAAGATTGGAAAGGATGAGAGAACTCTTTCTTGTCCTTATTACAGCCTATTATTAGTGTACATAGCAATAAACCTTGTAGGAAATTTTTCATAAATTCAAAAAAACAGGAGTAAACATACAAATATTACTACAAAAACAGTGTCTTGTTTGAATTTTTATTTCAATGTATTTCTGATAGAAAGACCTTCCTGCGTGAGATGATGAATTCTCGCCTTGACGACATTCACTTTTTCCTCAATTTCATGTTCTTTAAGCGTATCTACATCACCATCGAAGTGCATGAGTTCTCCGAAATTTATTACCACCCTCGAAGGGAAAATAAATGGA
Organism: Chitinophagales bacterium; assembly: GCA_044227665.1. Lineage (GTDB taxonomy): Bacteria > Bacteroidota > Bacteroidia > Chitinophagales > JADIYW01 > JBGAWK01. The sequence goes on along the minus strand of JBGAWK010000034.1, from coordinate 10,272 downwards.
AATAAAATGGGGGCTTTGGGGAATCGCAGCAATTTTTCAATCTTGTCCATATTACCAAAATTGTACATTATTTCCTCACAGCCTGCAATACCTACCGGCAGTATGGGTGTGCCGGTCTTCAAAGCGAGATACATGAAGCCATTGCCAAAGCTCTGCAATTGATATTTCTTGGATGTGGGTTTGGAAATTCCTCTCGCCCCTTCGGGAAAAACAATGATAGCCTCTTCATTATTGAGCATACGCTCGCAATTTTCGGGATCACCAAGTGTACCCCCCCACATACTAAACCAATGACTAAAAAATGGCAGCGTAGGGATAAATTTTTCATACATACCTTTGGGTGCTCGAGGGGCATCTTCATTGGTAAACATTGCGTAGCCTAGAAGTATGGCATCTACAGGCAATTGCCCAGTATGGTTTCCGATGATTAATACCCGTCCTGATGGCGGAATATGCTCTGTGCCCACCGTCTTCACCCTAAAATATTTCTCATAGAAAAATTTGCCCGAATTGATGAAGGGCAATATACCTTTTTTATTGAAGCCCCAAGCATCATAGCCATAACTGCCTACCCTGTCAGCATGTTTGTCCAATATTTCGGAAACATAGGAGGCATTACTCTTTGTATTCATTTTTTTTCTCATACGCTTTCTATGACCATGATATAAAAATAGGCTGTTTTTTTATTTATGTCCAATTTTATTATTAAAAATAAAATATAGTTTTCAGTTCTTTATACCTTTAAGGTATGAAAACAAGCATAGTTGTACTAATAATTCTTGTAATATTCTCTTGCAATAAGAAAACAACTCCTAATATCTCTACCCAAATAAGCACACTATCTAACGAACCTATAAAAAAGAGAGGCGATGTAAGGATGGTAACGTACAATGTAGAGAATCTCTTCGATATTAAAGATGACTCCCTCAAAGATGATAGTGAATTTCTCCCTTATGGTATGAAAAATTGGAATTATGAAAAATATACCAACAAAATTCGTCAGCTTTACAAAGTCATTGCAAATATTGGTGGTGACAATATGCCAGATATACTCTGCCTTACCGAGATAGAGAACAGATATGTATTACAAGATCTCATTGAGAGGAGTCCTCTCAATGACTTTGACTATGGCATCATCCATGAGGAGTCTCCTGACCCACGAGGTATAGATGTAGGGTTTCTGTATAGAAAGACTACATTTATACCCCTGAGACATGACATCATACGTATAAAGTTCCCTATGGACAGTACTTCCAAAACTAGAGATATTTTGATGGTTGAAGGATTGCTAAATAATTTTGACACTATACATATTTTTGTATGTCATTTCCCTTCACGGCGAGGTGGCGAGGTGGCAAGTGAACCCCGTCGCAGCTTTGTAGCCTCACAGGTAAGGATTCGCGTAGATAGCTTATTGGATATAAATCCCAATGCGAATATCATCATCACCGGAGACTTTAATGATGAACCTACAAATAACAGCATATATGACACGCTAAATGCCAAAGGCAACTTGGACAGTAAGAATAATAGAGAGCTGTATAATTTTATGTACGACATGAAAGTAAACAAAGGCTTGGGCACCTATAAATTTCAGGGTTATTGGAATATGCTTGACCATTATATCGTTTCTAGGAGCTTATTGACTGGGAAGAACAAATTACTTACACCTCCTGATGCTGCTGAAATATTCAAACCCTCATGGCTAGAACAAGCAGATGATGAAGCCCCTGGCACCAAACCCTTCAGAACCTATGCGGGCCCTAATTACTATGGTGGCTACAGCGACCATTTTCCAGTATTTTTAGATATTTTTTTCAGATAGTCCTATAGGCTATAATACTGCCACAGCAAGTCCAATTTTCTCATACCCCCCCTAGTGCAATGGGCATAATTTACAGCTACTAGTATCCCTTGCAGTAATTATATGCTCAATGCTGACAGAACGACCGACAAAAACTAAGACCAAAATTTTTAGTAAATTTGACAAATGACAGCACAAGAAAAGGAGAAATATAAGGCAGACTTTAAGAACAAACTTGACAAATTTACCGCCAAGTTAGAAAAATACGTTTCTACCGACAATGGTGATTGGTCGGTGAAAGGATTTATTGACGTTTATAAGAATATTTACACAATATCTTCCGACACAAAAATTGTTTCCAAAATTCTTGAAATACACATCTTCCCTCTAATTCTTCAATTTGCAGACGAAATCGGCTACAAAATTTTACTAACCGAACATCAAAATTATTATCCCGACCTAACTTTCATAAATAAAGACAATGAAGATGTAAAGTTTGCAGTTGATTTGAAAACAACTTATCGAAAGAAAAGTGGTATTTCAAGTTTTACACTCGGTAGCCACGGAAACTATTTCAAAGAAAGAGACAAGAAAAAAAATATTCAATTTCCCTACAATCAATATTCAGGACATTACTGTTTGGGCGTTATCTACACAAGGGCAGACATAAATGCAGATGACCCTTCCGACACAGAAATTTTTCAAGTTCAAGAATTGCAAGAGGAATACGAAACACCAAATAGAAAAGTGGGTGAACGAGAAGTTACGACTGTTGAGCATTTAAAATCTATAACATCAGTAATTAAGGACTTTGACTTTTTTGCTGCCGAAAAATGGAAAATCGCAAGCGACAAACAAGGTTCGGGCAATACTGCAAACATCGGCTCTACATTGAGTATTGATGACTTACGCAGTGAAAATGGTGTTTTCAGTCAGCTTGGTGAAGAATGGTTTGATGAGTATTGGATAAATTTTGGTTCTGCTACAATGGTTAAAGAGGGTAAAACCATTAGAATTACTAATCTCAAAGACTTCTTGGCGTTTAAAGGTAGAACGGATTTGTGGGATAAAATCGCAAGAAGAAATTCAAAAGATTAAGCTTATGAAAGTCATTGTTCCACCCATAAAAAGTCAAGGCATTAAAACGAAGCTCGTTCCTTGGATTAAGGACATCATAACTATTGCTAATCAAAAAGGAACATGGATAGAGCCGTTTTTAGGAACTGGTGTAGTTGCCTTTAATTCAGGATATAAAAAGGCGATTCTAAATGACACGAATCCTCATATAATTGGATTTTACAAAGGCATACAGGACAAAACAATTTCTGCACCTTTAATGAAGCAATACTTAGAGGAAGAAGGTAAACTGTTGAGTAAAGCAGAAAATAATGGCTATGAGCATTATTTAAAAGTTCGTTCTCGTTTCAATAGCGGAGCGTTTTCGCCCTACGACTTTATTTTTTTGTCAAGGGCAGGATTTAACGGAATGATGCGTTTTGGGAGCAAAGGAAATTGGAATATTCCATTTTGTAAAAAGCCTGGCCGTTTTGCACAAGCGTACATTACAAAAATTACCAATCAGGTTGCGACAGTTTCTCAAGTTATTCAACCTGAACCCGATTGGACATTTTACAACAAGTCGTTTGCTGACATCATTCCTCTGGCGACAGAGAATGATATTATTTATTGCGACCCACCTTACTATGGCAGACACGTTGACTATTATAACGGTTGGACAGAACAGGATGAAGAAATTTTATTCAACTTACTTTCGGAAACCAAGGCAAAATTTGTTCTCTCAACCTGGCATCATAATGACTGGCGCGATAACGAAATGATAAACAAGTTTTGGAATAAGTTCAACATTGTTACCAAAGACCATTTTTATCACAATGGTGGCAGCATTGAAAATAGACGCACAGTTGTGGAAGCTCTCGTTTGCAACTTTGACACAGACCAAATAGACCAACATAATCATGGACTGAAAACCAAACCACAAGAGCAACAATTGGAGATAGTTTGGACTTAACAACAAGAAGAATTGAGCCTAACAATTAGAGATTTTACAATAGGGCAACGCCAATGCTTCACTTGCCACTTCACCACGCTACAGAACGATATGTATAACTAACAGGTAAATTATCGGACATGGATAGACACGTATTACGATGGTCTATGCCGTGGTGGAACAATGATAGAAGAACGAACGGAATATTAGACTTCTATAATCCTCTGCCCCCCAAAGGGATACCCCCTAATTTGTTAAAGATGCATGAGAATAATTCCGTATGAACCTGCATATTACTTTTATTGATGATATTTACAACATGAAAAATAAGTTTGTAATCACTACACTGCTATGTACGGCATTACTGGGGGTTGCTTATATTATGGATCACCTAAGTAGCTTTAGCAATTTTTGGCAGAACCTGCCTCTGGGCACTGCTGGGAAATTCGCAGAATATTGTGAGCAGAATCGTATGAATGCCTTTCTGCGACAGGAAATGAATAGCTATTCCAATATTGGCTTCATCTTTGTGGGAATACTGCTTCTTTTATCCCATAACGTAGGAAGGCTTCCCTATTTTTTTACGATGTATTATGGAAGTCTAATGATATTTCTGGGTATAGGTAGCGGTTATTATCACGCATCTCTTACCCTAGATGGTCAGCGATGGGATATGTTGGGAACATACGGCATACCGCTTTCAGCATTGGTACTCTCCATACATGGTGTAACTGCGAAACACCGTGATAAATTACTCTATGTACTCACAGCCTTACTAGTCACCTTTTTAATATTCTATTTTATATCTCCATTTTATAACCTATCAGGAAAAATCCTGCCTCCTGTATTCCTCATTACTGCTGGGCTTACCGTCATTTACGTAAAAAATGAGCCCCATAAAAAACCTATTTATTTGGGAGTAGCCGCTATCATCAGCTTGGCTATGGCAATATCTTTTAGGACTATAGATGTAAAAAAAATCGCCTGCGATCCCGAAAGTATATACCAAGGACACTCTTTGTGGCATTTTCTTACAGCGGCATCTGCCTATTATATATACCAAATTTACAATTACCGCCAAGTATCATGAAGTTTGTAGTCTATATATGTATCGCATTACTACATATTGCATGTGAGAATGACCTCAACAGAGTACGCTCATTTTCAGGTCAAGAAGAAGTGAATGCCGATATAGTGGATAAAATATCTATGGTGTATTACGAGGAAGGACAGCGTAGAGCCGTAATTGTGGCACCTATTTTACGCAAACAATTTAAGCCAGAGCCAAAAATGTTATTCCCTAAGGGTACACAAATATTTTTCTATAATGAAGGCTTAGAATCTTGTCGGATAAAGGCAGATTATGCAGAAAATAATCCCCAACAGAAAGAACTCGTGGCATCAGGAAATGTTCGTATTGTAAACAATAATGGAGAATCTCTTTCTTGCGAAAAAATGGTGTGGAATGAACAACAGAAAATAATCTATGCCGACGGAATGGTAGTGCTCAAGACAAAAAATGAGCACATAAAAGGCTATAACTTTTATTCCGACGAGACTTTTAGCAATTACTCTTTACAAAAAGTTACAGGCGTATTTAGCATAAAAGAAAAATAAATCAGATATTCGTAGCAGTGGAAATTATAGCAGTAGTTATTTGTTTGGTATTGTCGGCGGTATTTTCCGGTATTGAGATAGCCTTCTTTAGTGCTAACAGATTAAAGATAGAGTTGGCATACCAGAGAGGAACGGTAGCAGGAAAAATCCTGCACTACTTCTACAAAGATCCTTCAAAGTTTATCATCACCACCTTACTAAGCAACAATATTGTATTGGTTGTATTTGGGATGATGATGGCTAGGCTTATAGAAGAGCCTTTACACGTATGGATAGGCTCCGCATTTTGGGCTATGATATTACAGACAGTAATCTCTACCATCATCTTAATATTCATTGGGGAATTCATTCCCAAAGTATTGTTCAAGGTTTTCGCCGACACCCTATTGCCCTTGTTTTCTATACCCTTTTATGCATTCTTTTGGCTATTGCGCATAGGCGTTATTTTTCTGAATGCCATCACTAATGGGTTTATGAAGTTGTTTAAGATTCAGAAGTCTTCCAATGACTTTATATATACCTCTGTTGACTTAGAAAAATTTATTAAAGACCACACTCCAAAATCTGATGCTAATGAACAGGAGGTAGATACGGAATTATTTGAGAATGCCCTATCCCTAAAGAACCTAAAAGTAAGAGATTGCATGGTGCCTCGTAAGGAAATAGTAGCTATTGAAATTAATTCTAGTATTGACAATCTTAAAGACCTAATTATTAGCACTTATCATTCACGCATATTGGTATACAATCAATCTATAGACAATATTTTGGGCTATGTACATCATTTCGATATGCATAAAAAACCCATGGATATCAAGTCCATCTTACTTCCTATAAAGATTGTACCCGAAATTATGCCTATCCAAAAGCTGATGAATACTTTTATAAAAGAAGGCAAAAGTATAGCTTGGGTAGTCAATGAGTATGGAGGTACAGCAGGAATCATCACCCTTGAAGACATCTTGGAAGAGATATTTGGTGAGATAGACGATGAATATGACAAAGACGAATATATAGAAAATCAGCTTTCGCAAAATGAATATATTCTCTCAGGCAGACTGGAAGTAGATTATCTAAACGGGAAATACAATCTACAGATTCCCGAAGGAGAATATGAGACCCTCTCCGGCTTCATAACCTCTCAGCATGAAAATATTCCGCAAAAAGATGAAATCCTTGAAATTGGCAACTATCTTTTAAAAATTATAGATGTATCAGATACCAAAATTGAGACCGTGAAATTGAGTATTCTAAAAGAAGATGAAAAGATGGAATCCTAAATTTCCGCTGCTACAGAACGCATTTTTGCAGTTACATTCTTACATAAATACTTATCTTGCAGCATGTCGTCATACGAAGTCATAGGTCTCATGTCGGGTAGCTCCTTAGATGGATTAGACCTCGTTCATATCCGCTTTAGCAAAAATTCTTCTTGGCAATATGATATCCTACATACTCACTGCTATACCTATTCTTCAGATTTTAGGCAGGAACTTTCTTCAATAAAATCCTGCAACATATTCGACATCGCCGCATTACACACACGCATAGCGACAGTGACGGCAAATTACGTAAATGATTTTATAGCTAAAAATGCTATACGCAGAGAAAACATCTTACTTGTCGCCTCGCATGGACAAACGGTAACACACCAACCTCAAGAGGGCTTCACTATGCAACTGGGCTGTGGAGCAACTTTGGCGGCACTTACAGGCATCCATGTGGTCAATGATTTTCGTACTAAGGACATCGCACTCGGAGGGCAAGGCGCACCTATGGTGCCTATAGGCGAAAAGTTTTTATTCTCAGAATACCAATTATTCCTAAATATAGGAGGCATAAGTAATATCTCCATCCACAATGCCGACAAGGTAATAGGATATGACTGTACCCCGGCTAATACCCTGCTGAACCACCTTTCGCAACAAGCAGGAAAATCTTATGATAATAGTGGCGAAATGGCTAGAACAGGAAGCCCGAACAAGATCCTCTTTGAAGAACTGAACCAAATTCCGTATTATGGCTTACCGTCTCCGAAATCTATGGGTACGGAGTTCATCGAAGCCAATTTTTTTCCAAAATTTCAACAGTTGGGAATTTATGATGCCCTCGCTACCGCAGTAGAACACATAGCCTTCCAAATTTCCAAGTGTATAAATGCTGCCTCTTTCCCTTCTGTATTGGTAACAGGTGGTGGTGCCAAGAATGATTTTTTGATAGAAACGTTAAAAAAATATACCCCACAAAAATCTATCGTGATACCTACAGAGGAAATCGTTGACTATAAAGAAGCGATGATTATAGGATTTGCGGGATTGTTGCGCTATCTCCAACAACCCAACTTTTTGGCCTCAGTAACAGGAGCAGAGCGCGATAGCGTAGGAGGCGCACTATACTTATGGTATTAGTGACAGGTGCCTCTGGATTTGTAGGCGGCAGATTGGTACAATATCTTTTAGCCCAGAGCATACAGGTACGGGTATTAGTACGCAACCCTACAAAGCAGATATTTCATGCAGATGTAGAAGTATATCAAGGAGATATCTTAGATATTACTTCTTTGGAAAAGGCACTATATGGGATAAGCACTATATATCATTGTGCGGCTTATATTTCATATCATCCTTCTGATTATGACATCATGTATAAAACCAATGTAGAGGGCACTGCCAATATAGTAAACGTAGCCTTGCATTGTGGGGTAAAAAAATTGGTACATATAAGCTCTATTGCAGCCCTTGGTGTTCGTCCTAGCTCTATGGCTATAAATGAGGAAGCCCTGTGGGATGCCGGATATAAGCAAACTCGTTATGGCATAAGCAAAATGATGGCTGAGCATGAGGTGTATAGAGGCATCGCCGAAGGTATGGATGCCTGTATCGTAAATCCCGGTGTAATTCTTGGCAAGAACGCCCCAAAGGACAAATCTCCACAGCGAATATTATCTATGATAAAAAAAGGGCTTTCCTTTTATCCTAAAGGCAGCAATGGCTTTATAGATATTGAGGATGTAGTTACGGCAACCTACAAATTAGGTCAATTACAGAATACAGGAGAGCGATATATATTGGTGGCTGAGAATCTCAAACTATATGACTATCTCAAACTATGTGCTAAAATATTGAATGCCAAACCACCCCGCTTTGCTATAAACAATTGGATGATATATTTAGCGATAGCTTTCGACTATATTCTATCATTTTTTACTTTAAAAAAAAGAATGCTCAGCTTCGAGAATTTGTATCTCGCCCAGCAGCAATTTTTATACGATAATAAAAAAGTGGTCTCTGCATTACATTTCTCTTTTAAGCCTATAGAGCAGTCTTTGATAGAAAGCATAAATTTCTAAGGCTGTTAAAAAAATTTATTTTATTTACCTTTGAGTGCAGAATTATGTATGATGAAAGGCTAAAAAGAAAAGTGGTGGCAGCATGGCTGCTATTTGGCGTTGTCATGATTCTAATACAGATAATGCTGGGCGGTGTTACACGCCTTACAGGCTCTGGACTCTCTATCACAGAATGGCAACCTATCATGGGTGCTATACCTCCTACCTCACATGAAGAGTGGGGTATAGCTTTTGAAAAATATAAGCAAATACCTCAATTTGAGCTAGTAAATAGCAACATGACCCTTTCCTCCTTTAAGAAAATATATTTTTGGGAGTACATACATAGGCTTTGGGCAAGAAGTATGGGCAGCATCTTCTTACTACCCTTATTATTCTTTCTATTCAAAAAATATATATCTTGGCGTGAGTCGCCCAAGTATTTTGGCATCTTGGCACTAGGGGGCATTCAAGGTGCTATGGGCTGGATAATGGTGCAAAGTGGTCTTACGGAACGCACATTGGTAGAACCTACAAAACTCGCCTTACACCTCCTTCTTGCTGCATGGCTTTTGGCATGGGTATTTAGGCTAGCCCTCGAAAACATATATAGTGAAGAAACAAAATTTCACAAACAGGATATAGCCTATTCTTGGACGAATTATCTTCTATTATTTCTCTTTATACAGATTACATTAGGAGCTCTCCTTGCAGGCAGTAAGGCGGCACTAAGTATTACAACATGGCCAGATATGAATGGCGAATTTTTACCTAAGGGCATGATGGAGCTTAGCCCCATTTGGAGAAACTGGATAGAAAACAATACAGCATTACAATTTAATCATAGAATTTCCGCTTATATACTTACCGTCGTAATTATCTTATTTTATCTTGTTTCTACCAAATGGGAGATGTCCAAAAGATTCCGTTATGCTAGAAGGACACTGGTAGCATTGCTACTAGCACAGGTATTATTGGGCATACTAACTTTAATAGGGTGTAGAAATGGTCATATTCCTGTAGCTACTGCTACATTACATCAGCAGGTAGCTTTTTTTGTGTTACTGAATATCGTTTTCCTTAGATTCCACGCAAAATTTAGCCGTAGCGAGAAATAATATTTTCACAAGCTACCTCCAGCATTGCATAAACCTCTTCAAATCCATTATCATTATAGTAAGGATCTGGAACACTGTGGCGCTCATAAGGGTACACCTCTTGCATGATGAGCTTAATTTTTTGCTTTTCGTTGTCGTCAAGAGTCCATTTCTGTAAGTCATTGTAATTAGAAGTATCCATAGCAAAAATGAGATCAAAGTCCTCAAAGTCTGAGGAACGCACCCTGCGTGCTCTTTGGTCAGTAATATCTATACCATATTTCTTTGCTACAGCTACAGACCTCTTGTCCGGCAACTCACCACTATGCCACCCACCAGTTCCGGCAGAGTCCACAATCCAGTTTTTGCTGGCAGCCTTTATTTTATGCTTTAAAATCCCTTCCGCTAATGGAGAACG
>JBGAWK010000033.1:0-25658 GCA_044227665.1 Chitinophagales bacterium | reverse complement strand
CGCTGGCAAAGTATCTCTTTATTTGTGATAAAAATGACAACCCCTCTTTGCATACACACGACATAGAAGCCTATTTCTCGCACATTTTGGAACGCATAGATTGGAGTAGGGATATACATTTCCATACACACACGACGATAGATACTTTGGATTATTCCGGCGATGGTCTCAATACGGGTTCTAAGGTAGTATTAGCAGCTTGTGGCGAGGCAAGATACCCTGTTTCCGCATCACTACCTGATGATTTTCCTGCTTTGGAAAAGGTAAAGAAAATCCGCAATGTCATGCCCGGAGTATTTGCTTTTGAAATGGATATATTCAAAGATTATGCTATAGAAATTCCAAATATTGCACAACTCACGGCACAACTGTCGCTAATTCAGGAGCAGATTGCCGGCTTGCGCCTGATTATACTCTGCGATGATGCAGACTTTATGGCAAAAAACGCTTCCAATTTCCTATGGGTAACGTTTACAAGATCCAACCCTTCGCATGACATCTATGGTGTAGATAGCTTTACGGCTTACAAACATTGGGGTTGCAGGGGTGCGCTCCTCATAGATGCCCGTAAAAAGCCACACCATGCTCCCGAACTCATGATGGAAGATACTGTCAATAGGGCCATAGATAAACATTTTGCTAAGGGAGGCACTCTATACGGCATTGAGAAATAACCTACATGGAATTTAGAAAAAACAGACTATGGCAATTGGCACAGCGACTCGAATGGTGGTGGTGGAAACGCTATTTGAAAAATAAAAATCCAGAAGAATATCTCGCATGGAAAAAAAAGTATTGGAAAGATTTTTTACAGAACCTACCCGATGATTTACATTTCCTGGCAGGAAAAAAAATTATGGATGCCGGATGTGGTCCTGCCGGTATATTTATAATATTGGAAGATAATGATGTAACCGCATTAGATCCACTTATGGGGCAATATCTGTCGCTGCCACATTTCGAGGAAAGCAAATATCCCTACTGTACTTTTCTCCATAAGAGTTTGGAAGACTTTTCTAGTGCTGAAAACTTCGAGTATATATTTTCTCTCAATGCTATTAACCATGTCGCAGACCTACCTATTTCCCTGAAAAATATTTACAGCAATCTAAAGGTGGGTGGGAAAGCTATTATCAGTACAGATGTACACCGATTTCAGGTGCTCAAATTTCTACTAAGGATTGTTCCTACGGATGCCCTACATCCTCAGCAACATGACAAATCAGATTATCTCTATTTATTACAAGATATAGGTTTTAAAAATATTCGGGTAGTACCTCTAAAGCCTGAGAATCCTATGTTTGACTATATTTGCTTTATTGCTGAGAAGTAGTTTATTTCTTTAGTGAATGCAAAAAATCTTCTTTGTTATAGGTATTTATGCAATAGTTTTTTTGTAGTCCTCCCCTACGGGCAGCATATATTCCATACTTAATGTCGGCTATACCATTTATGTGGTGTGCATCTGGATTGATCGCTATGAGGACATTTTTCTCCATGCAATAGGTTAGCCATTTTGCATCTATATCAAGGCGATGCGGATTAGCATTCAATTCTATTGCCACCTTGTTGGCAGCGCAAGCATCAATGATTTTTACCATATCCAAAGGATATCCTTTGCGACTCAAGAGCAGGCGACCACTTAAATGTCCCAAAATATGAGTGTAAGGATTTTCTATAGCTTTGATTAATCTACTTGTAGCTTTTTCTTCATCCATTTTCAGAAGACTATGTATAGATGCTATTACTACATCAAATGAGCATAGCATATCAGCATCGTAATCCAGACTGCCATCTGATAGGATATCTGATTCTATGCTTTTTAGGATAGTAAATTCCCTGCCAAAGCCCTTTGCATTGAGCCTGTCAATTTCTTGGTGTTGCCTTATTACATCCCCTTCTTTAAGCCCATTGGCATAAAATGCAGACTTAGAGTGATCGGAAATGGCAAGATACTCATATCCCAATCGCAAACATTCATCCGCCATCTCTGCAATAGCATGTTGGCCGTCACTATACTTCGTATGGGTATGAATTACACCTTTTATGTCCTGAAATTGTATCAAATCCTTATGCCATTGCATAGCCTCTTCCAAGCTATGCAGGCTGCTTCTGAGTTCTGGCGCTATATAGGGTAATTGGGCAGCATGATAAATATCTTTTTCCTCATAATAATACTTAGTATCGTAATCAGAAATAGCAGCCCTCACCGCTGAAACATGATTGGGCTCAGCACTTTTCTCAAATACCCACTTTGCCCATTCATTTTCTTCTAGAAAATATATAGTCCAAAGCACAGGATTGCTACCCTTAATCGTTTTCTCCTCTTCATCAAAGGTAATGGCATGTAGAGAAAACAGTTCCGATACTTGTACTTTAGCAATGTTTTTGGCTACAATTTCCACATGGGAAATCACATTTTCTCGCAGCCGTAATGCACCTACAAACTGGAGTACTGCTTCGGGGTACTGCTCAGATATGATATGATATAATTCTTGCCACCACCTTTCTGCTTTATGCAAAAGAATTTTACCATTATGCTGCTGCAAAAAGGCAATCTGCTCTAAGATATTCTTTTGCGTTTTTTCTCCAAAGCCTTTCAGTGTTAGTAACCGATTTTCTTTACATGCATATTCCAACTCTCCCATACTTTCTATGCCCAGTTCTTTCCAAAGTATCCAAATTTTCTTGACACCCAACCCCTTCAACTGCATCAGGTCTATTACCCCTTGTGGCGTTTGGCTCAAATATTTCTGTAACAAATCCAAGTGTCCTATGGTATTCAACTGTACAATTTTGGCGGCAATAGCATTTCCTATACCCGGAATCTCTTGCAAGTGCTCTAAAGACATCGCCGCTAAAGGTGAAGGATATGATGCAATAACTTCAGATACATTACTATAACTTCTAATCTTAAAAACATTTTCCTGATGTAACTCCATGACTTTTGCCAGCATGGCAAAATGGGCAGCTATACTCGCATTATCCATGTTCAAATATGTAAGTTTTTTTTGAAAGAATTATTATTTAAAATACTTTTGACAAAAAATGACGGTATGCATAATTTGCTAGAGCTTATAGACAAAAACAAAGACAGGTATGTAGAAGAACTATTCGAACTATTGAGGATACCTTCTGTAAGTGCTGACCCTGCATATAAGGCAGACGTTGCGCGCTGTGCAGAATCTGTAGCTACATATATGAAAAAGGCAGGATTAGATGCCGTAGAGCTTTTTCCTACAGAAGGTCATCCTGTAGTATATGGTGAAAAGATAATTTCTGGAGATCTCCCTACCGTTCTAGTATATGGACATTATGATGTGCAACCCGCCGATCCATTAGATTTATGGACAACACCTCCATTTGAGCCTCAAATCCGCAATGGCAACATCTATGCACGTGGTGCCTGTGACGACAAAGGGCAGTTCTTCATGCATGTGAAAGCTATAGAGCTTATGCTTGATCAAGGCATTTTGCCTTGCAATGTAAAAATCATGATTGAAGGCGAAGAAGAAGTGGGCTCAGACCATTTGGAGACATTTGTAGTCGCAAATAGGGAAAAGCTATCTTGCGATGTAATCCTCATCTCTGATACTTCCATAATTGCAAACGATATTCCTTCTTTGACTACAGGTTTGCGAGGATTGAGCTATGTAGAAGTAGAGGTTACAGGCCCAAATAGAGATCTACATTCCGGCGTGTATGGCGGTGCGGTACCCAATCCCATAAATATTTTGTGTGAAATGATTGCTTCGCTAAAGGATGCCGACAACCGCATCACCATTCCCGGATTTTATGATGAAGTAGGCGAATTGAGTTTGGAAGAGCGCAAGCTATTGGCACAAGCTCCTTTTGATGAGCAAGCGTATAATCGGGATTTGGCTATAGCCGTAGGCGTAGGAGAAAAGGGGTATAACAGCCCTGAGCGGGCTTCCATACGTCCTACACTGGATGTCAACGGTATATGGGGTGGCTATATGGGTGAAGGTGCTAAGACTGTATTGCCGTCCAAGGCTTATGCCAAAATTTCTATGCGCCTCGTCCCAGGGCAAAGCCATGAGCAGATTACGGCATTGTTTGAACAGCACTTTTTGTCTATAGCGCCACTAGGAGTAAAAGTAAAGGTAAAACCTCATCACGGCGGTGAATCCTATGTATTGCCCATGGACAGCCACGCTTACAAAGCTGCGGAAAAGGCTATGGCAACCACCTTTGGCAGCACCCCTTATCCTGTACGTGGTGGTGGCAGTATTCCCATTGTGGCCTTATTTGAAAAAGAATTAAAAGTAAAATCTATACTTATGGGTTTTGGCTTGGATAGCGACGACATCCACTCTCCCAATGAGCATTATGGACTCTTTAATTTCTTCAAGGGTATAGAGACCATACCCTATTTCTATAAATACTATATGGAATCTTAATATTTTCATACAATTTTTTATAAGCCATTTAGTAATCAAACCACGATTTGCGCTTATTGAGTTGTAAGAAACTTAGTGCTTGAGATTTTACATTCAGCCTTATAGAAAAGCTTTTTTGAATACCTAGCGGTATCCAGTTGAAAGCTAGCTGCCAGCAATGTAAATCTCTATATACGGAGATGTCTGTTCGAGATATTTTTTTCTGCGTAATATCAAACCCTGTAGCTATACTCACCTTCCACTTGGGCGTGAGATTTACTTCTCCGGAGAGGTTTACTGCCTGGGTAACAGCAGCAGTATCTTTACCCTTTGTATAGAACTTTCTAATATTAAAGTTATAGCCATAGCGCACAGACCAAGGTACTTCAAAGTTTACTGAGGCAATAGGTTGGTTAAATACTCTATCATCTAGCGTATAGCTTGTAGGGGTTTGGGATACCATCTTGTCTCTATGCTGTTTGGATGTATAAGCACCATTTATAGAGATATTGAAGTTGGTCAATCGTGTGAGCCTTTTGTCTGTACTTATGCGGAATGATTTTAATCTATTGTTGTTAAACTTATCATAAGTGTACCAATCCAAGGAACCGCTAAAGGTAATATTTACAAATTCCAATATCTTGGTATTCCCAGAAAATGCCAAAGGCTCTAAATTCTGAGAATCTTTGGCAAAATTATAAAACAAACTAAGTCCAAAATTGTCCAAAATCGGTATCTTTTTGGTATGCGTGAGCGTATCTTTTTTGCTATATCTTTTTATTTCAATATTATTACTAAATGACAAGCCTATAGATGCTTCTTTACCCCGAGATGCTGTTCCATATATATTATTTTGGTAAAAAGAATAAAATTGTCTATTTCCTGATGTGTCTGTCTGAACATAATCATAATACTTCCATCTAGGCTGTGAAAAATCTGGACGAAACCTGTAATTTAGGGAAGGCGAAAATACATGCCGGATGGCTTTAAGTTTGCCTTTTTTGAACTGAACCAAACCATAGAGACGCGTATTGAATCCACCCGACAGTCCAAAGTCTCTAATCATTTTAAACCCATATTTATCCTGAGTAACTACGTACACGGGTCTGCCACTAATGGTATCGGGAGTTTCATCATAGTACTTAGTCTGGTATTTGTAATACCAGCGTGAGGTGTAGTCGAAATTATAACTAAAATTCAAATATTTGAGTAGATTAAAATTACCTGAAAGGGGAGCGCTATGTTTCAAGCCTCCTCTCATATCATCGAGTGTTTGCCTCGTAAAGAAGGTGCTATCCGTGGCAGTAATCTGATTAGAAGTGACGAGGTTATAGTTAAAGCCTATATTTTCATACCACTTCTTCACGCTGCTCTGAACTTTTCTCTTAAAAGGCATAATCCTATTCAGTGAATAACTTATGGAAGGTAAGGTTACAGAGATTTGTTTGGTTTGGGTATTTTGAGAGTGATTGATATTAAGGCTGAGCTGGGAAGGATATTTACCTTTGAATTGCTTATTATACGCTATAGTAGATGTAAACTGATTATTTAATACAGTAGTTCTATCACTATTAATATTCAACTGATTATAAGTATTAGAAACGACATTTATTGAACCCGAGAAGCTGCTGTTATACATTCTTCTAGGATCTATCTGAAAATTCCAAAGTACATTAAATTGTCGAGAGGGTTTCGTTTTATTCGGTGATTGTCGTTCTTGCTCTCTAAGACTATTAATGCCTACATTTATAGAATTAGAGAATTTATATTTCTTTATAAAATTATAGGTAGCTTGTACGCCCCAGCTTCCCCGTGTGTAGATGTCGGCAGTAGCTTGTAAATCCATTTTATCGTTTATGGCCCAATAATATCCGCCACCAAGCAAGAAGAAGCCCTGACCAGCAGACTGCCCCCAGCGTGGCAAAATGAATCCTGATGTGCGTTGTTTGATAGTGGGGTAAATAGCAAATGGCAAGTAAAATGGTGTATGTACATCAGCGATAACCAAATCCGCAGATTTCCCTACTATCAATTTATCTTTGATAATTTTTGCTTTACCTACTTCTATATAGTAATGTGGGTGCTCGTATTCACAAGTCGTATATTTGGCACCTTTGGCATATAATGTACTATCATTGACCACCTTAATTTGCTCTCCATGTAAATACCCTTCATCAAAGCGTGTAATCATGCCATAACTCTTGCCTTTCTTAGTTTTGAAATTGAATCGCATAGCATCTGCTTCAAAATTATTCTCGCCATCCGTAAATCTCACTTTTCGCACTAATGTATCCTCAGGAATGAGAATCATAGTTGCATACACTTCATTTTTATCCCAGTCAAAGATGATACTATCAGCTCTTATCGTTATCTTATCATATTCTATTTTAGCATGGCCATATAGAAAAATCTTTTTTTGCTTTATCTGATAAATTATTGAATCTTCAGCAAAATATTGAACAGGATATTCCAAAGAATCCTCAGAAATTTTTAGCTCTCTTTTTTCTACAACTATAGTCTCATTATTGCGCTGTGTAAGAGCTATATTGCTGTCTATAGTAAAAGCTAAGGAGTCAGAGACAGGAAAAAACTGCTCATTTTGTGCATGTAGCGTACAAAATGTAAAAAAACTATAAAATAATATGGCAAAACGGAATTTCAAATTATAAATTTATGTTATACCATATCAAAATATAAATAAAGTTTAGCAATTTTGCATTGAATATGCGATTGGGGTTCAAATATAGTGTTTTAACGAGATACCTCATCTTGATGGTATGTTTTCTTAGTCATAAGTCGCTAAATGTTGCGGCAGCTGACAGTGAACCTTATAAGATCAAGACGATAGTCATAGACGCAGGGCATGGAGGAAAAGATAATGGATGTCATGGTGGCAAAGGCACCCTAGAGAAATCTGTAACATTAAAAGTAGCCTTAAAATTAGGGGCATATATAAAAGAAGCCTATCCCGGCATTAAGGTGTATTACACTCGCATGACCGACAACTTTATAGAACTGCATGAGAGGGCGGCTATCGCTAATCGCAACAAAGCAGACCTCTTTATAAGCATACACTGCAATGCCAATCCTTCTACGTCTCCATACGGTACTGAGACATATGTACTGGGCTTACATAAAACTGCCGACAACCTTGATGTTGCCAAGCGTGAGAACGAGGTTATCACCTTAGAAAAAGATTACAAGAAAAACTATGATGGCTATGATCCTAATGACCCTACGACACACATCATACTATCACTAAACCAACATGCACACTTGGAGCAAAGCACATTACTAGCACAAAAAATTCAAAATCAATATACCAAGACACTCAATAGAAACAACAGAGGTGTAAAACAAGCTGGTTTTGTAGTATTGTATCGCACGACCATGCCTTCCATACTTACCGAAATAGGATTCCTTACCAATGCCAATGAAGAAAGCTACCTATCTTCTTCCAAAGGGCAAGATTTTATTGCCAGTGCGCTCTACCGGGCTTTCAAAGAGTATAAATCAGCCATGGAAAAAACTTCTTTAATAATAGAAGAAAAAAAAAACTACGCTGACAGCGCAGGTATAGGTGAAGACCCTCTCCCAGAGATACTAGCCGAGCAAATTACCATCAAAGAAAATACCAATTATCAAACAAACATTGATACGGCTCAAATTTTAGAAAAAACTACCCCTTTAGAATCCCTCCCTGTTACTCAACCAAAGTCGGAACCTGAAATCATAAAAACGGCATCGCTTGCAACTACCGATAATATTGAATATCTAGTAGTTGGCAATGGAGATACCATTTTCTTCAAAATTCAGGTGGCAGCTACCAAGCAAAAAATTCCGACCACCAACAAATCTATTTATGCATTGCCTAAGTTGCAGATAGAGTATAATTCAGATTTGAATATATACAGATACCTTACAGGAAAATACTTCACCTTAGCAGATGCCAAGCAGCAACTATTTATTATAAAAGACAAGGGTTATAAAGATGCTTTTATTGCAGTTTATCAACAAAATAGCAGATTATTGCCTTCGGATGCACAGAAATATTTGGAACAATAGTACTATAATACTATTTTTGGATAAAATATAGTACAACATAGTGAAATTGAAACAAGAAATATCTGTAGGTGCACTTACACTGGTAGGTTTGGCGGTACTTGTATTAGGATTCAAATATCTTAAAGGCGATAATGTATTTACCAGAGAAAAGACATTCGTCGTAAACTTTTCCGATGTAACAGGTCTTTATGAATCCAACGCTATTATGGCAAATGGTCATGAAGTAGGAAGAGTAAAAGACATAAGCATGTCCAAGGATTCAAGATACCAAGTCCTCGTAACGTTGCAAACTTCTGAAGATATCTTTATCCCCGATGACAGCAAATTCAAGATTATCAGCGTGGATCTATTGAGTAAAAAAGGTATTGCAATAGAAATGGGCAAAAGCAAGCAAGCCGTGAAAGAAGGCATCGTATATCCTTCCGAGCCTACCACCGATATGTTTGCTGAAATTTCAAACGCTCTTACACCTGTCACAGAAAAAGCAGCCAACTTAATGGACTCGCTAAATTTTGTAATCACAGATTTGCATAATGCCATAGGCAGAGGTGACGCCAATACGCTAAAGCAGACTTTCACAGAAGTAAACACCACACTGCGTACTGCCAATAACTCCTTACAATCTGTCACAGCAATCTTGGATAAAAACAGTGGCAAAATCAATAGTATCGTCAGCAATGCCGACAGTGTAATTGCCAATTTCAATATACTATCGGAAAAACTCGCCTCAAATAGTACTCAGATAGACAAGATTGTAGCCAATGCCGAGACATTGACTGGAAATTTAGCAAAAGTAGATGTAGCAAAAACTGTAAACGATATCACTAAGACCATACAGGACGTGAACAAACTGCTTACACAAATCACCGAAGGCGATGGCACTATCAGTAAGATAATTAAAGATGAAGGACTATATAATAATATTGACAGTACCATCAGCTCTCTAAATTTTTTACTTCAGGATTTGCAAAAAAATCCCAAACGCTATGTTCACTTCTCCCTCATAGACAGAAATAAAGAAAAATAATATGCCCCTAATCAGGCATGGTAAGTATGGACTTTTACTTATAACATCGTTATTACTTTTTGGCATCCTTAGAGCTGAGCCACCAGGCTTTAGCTTACCTTTTGACCCCTATTCCATAAAGCCTACAGTTATAGACTCTACAAAACTTTCTGAGAAAGAACGGCTCAGAAGAATAGAAATACTGCGCTCCGATTTGTTTTCCCAATCCCATGATTCTACAATAGGTGTTACAAAAAGGATACTGAAAGACAATGTAGTACTACGGCATAAGACGACCAAATTTTCAGGAGATAGTGCCACGCTATTTGTAGAAAGCAACTATGTAGAAGCCGGAGGAAATATACACATCAGGAACGGCGACACAATGCATATTTACGCAGATTTTGTAAAATACTACGGAGATATGCGTATGGCTACACTTACGGGAAATGTGCTATTAGATGACGGCAAAATAAAAATACAGGCCCCCTCCCTTGACTATGACATGGATAAAGATATAGGCAACTATCTCCAAGGTGCTACCATCACCAAAGACAGTACAACTATTACCAGTATAGAGGGACGCTATGACCACAAGAAAGAAGTTGCCCTTTTTAAGAACAAAGTTCATCTCTCCAATAGCGATTACGATATTTATGCAGATTCTCTCCGCTATGATATCCGTAAAGATATTGCCTACTTTGTTGGAAAAACGCTAATAATAGGCGATGAAGACACCATCATCACTACTAGCGGATATTATGACAATATCCATGACAAACTAAGCTTTGACGGAAGAACGACTATCAATCGTACCGATGCCACACTTACAGCAGATTCTATAGATATAAATAAAAAACACAATACAGGTATAGCCGTCGGCGATGTATCCTTTGTACATAAGGAAGAGCATTTTGAGATACAATCCGGCGTAATCATCTACGCCGATAGCGGTGGCTATAGCAAGGCATTTGACGACCCCCTGCTCTTGCAAATAGATACAGCAGAATCAGACACCCTATACCTTAGTGCCGACACCATACGCTCCTACTATACTTACTTTGTAAAAGACAGCATCATAGGCATACAAGATAGTGCTAGAATTTTGCAGGCATATTATCACACCAAAATATTCCAAAAAGAGTTGAGTGTCCTCGCTGACTCGCTCTATGCCGACTACAGAGACTCTGTAATGATACTCACGGGCAGCCCTCTGGCATGGATGGACAGCACACAAATATCCGCAGACACCCTACTCCTATTCATGAAGGACAAGAAAGTAGATGAAATAGTACTGCACAACAATGCCTTTATTGCTACAATGAATGAAGACAGTATCTTCAATCAAATTAAAGGTAACGACATACATATCTACCTACAAAATGATAAGATAGCGCATATCTTCGTAGATGGCAATGCCGAAAGCATATATTTTTTGAAAAATGACAGCAGTCAGTATATAGGAGGCAACCGCACCAAGAGTGCCTATATCAAAATCAATGTTTTGGACGATGAGATACAGCAAATAAGTCTTTTACAAGCTCCGGAAGCGATATTTACGCCCATGAAAGATATAGACTTAGACAATTATCTTCTTGATGGATTTAACTGGAGGTGGAACTTAAAACCTATTGATAAATGGGCAGTCATCCGCAATACTCAAAGATACCAAAAGCTAGCCCCTCCAAAAAAAACCGAGCCTTAGCTCTCCCCTCTACATTTTTTATACGGTCAAAAGAGAGATTACACATATAATGATTATCTAAGAAAATAAATGAATATATTAACTATAAACTTTTGGAATAACTCTTCTCATCTATCCTACTGCTAAAGCATACGCAATGTAAATTCCTTTGCTATTTTTTCTCGAATAATTCAATCTAGGTAAGATGAAAATTGCCAATTGGAAAACCTTATGAAAATAAAATGCGATACTTGAGCTTAACTATTTATTTTGAATTACCGCCCGCATCTTTTTATTTTGGTTTTGTCCCAATGTTTTCCTATATAGCTTATTCCAAGTTTCAAGTCTGGATGTGTTACATTTCTCCCAAATAGGATATATTCATTGATTGTAGTCTTATGGCTTGACCTTTTAGTACAAAAGTTGCTGCTAAATATGCTATTAAAACAAAGCGTTTTATCGTGTAATCATTATTATTACAGGATAGCCAACAATATTCTGACTTTAGAGACACCAAGAATTTTCATACCTTGCCCTAGTCATTATTATTTACAATAGGTTGGGTTCCAACTACTAAATAAACTAAAAGCCTGCTAGCGATGATTTCAGAAGTTAGCAATAAGTTATTTATTTCAGCGTAAAGGTATTATCGCCTATTAATATCCCTTTTTGATATACTTGGTAGCTATATTTTCCGGCAGAAAACTTGAAATCCTGACTCCAAAGGGAGCATATATTCTTTGAAACATTCTGATAGTCGGGACGAATTTTATAGGTATAGGGCATAGAGTTACCTGATTCTGCATCTATGAATGTACCGCTACCCAATGCCTGTGTCTGTATGGTAGAGCCATCAGGAGAAATAATGCGTATCACCAATTCTGTCTCACCTGAAGGTGCAATTTTATTCTCTAATACTTCAAAACATACTTTTAGCTTCTCTACTTCCGAAGCTTTGCTTACCTCCACTTCTTTGTCATTCTTTTTTAGCCTTATAGGCGTAACTGATAGGTTGCGAGTAGTAAGTATAGAGGCTTTGTCAATTTTTGTTTTTAACTTCTGATTTTCTGTGAGTGCTTCTTCTTTTTCTTTGATAACCTGATCTTTTTCTATAAAAATCTCTTCGAGTTTTTGTGTTAAAGTCTGCTTCTCTATAGTAAGCGTGTCATTAGAAGCTTTGAGCTCCTGATTTGCCATCAATAATTCATCTATCTTCTTTTGGAATGCTAATCTTTCGTTGTTGAACTCATCAATCAATTTTTTAACTCTTGCCAACTCAACATCATTATTTTTTGCATTGTTCAATAATGTTGCTATATAGTTTCTTTTGGCCGTAAGTTCTGTCTCTCTTGCATTAAGGACACTATCCAGCTGTACTGTTTCGTCCCTATAGGTATCTATATCGGTAAGAGCTTTTTGGTACATATTGTCCAAATCACTATATAATTTTTTGGCTTTATCATATTCGTTAGTAACTACTACAATATTTTCCGTCTGCTTCTTTAACCTAAAATTGGTATATACCAATCCTAGTAAAAGCAAAATTATTATAGTGATATAAGCGGCGTGGAGTTTGTTGTTGTTTTGAGTTTGTGTTGTCTCCGTCATGATAAAATTAAACTGCAATTATACTAAAAAAAATTACATTTTCCATTGGTCTCCCCAAAGTCTGTTGCCACCATCTACATAAAGGGTCTCTCCGGTGACAAATGATGCCATAGGTGAACTCAAGAATAATACAGGCATTGCGACCTCTTCGGTACTTCCCATTCTCTTTGCTGGAATGGCCTGAGTTATGCCTTCCAAAAATTGCGGTGGATAATTGTCCAACCCTGAGGATTGTATGATACCGGGAGCAATGGCATTTACTCTGATATTGAATCGCGCCCATTCTACGGACAGCGACATGGTAAGATTATCTACACCTGCACGTGCCGCTCCGGTATGGGACATACCTGGAAATCCTCTAAATACATTTGCTATAATATTGACGATATTTCCGGATTTTTGAGGTATAAAAAATGTGTTTGCCATCACTTGACATACATAAAAAGTCCCTATCAAATTATTGGTGACTACTGCTTTGAAACCGTTGAAAGATATATTTTCCGCAGCGGAGGGAAATTGTCCTCCTGCATTATTGATAAGAATATCCAGCCTGCCGTCCTCTTCTTTTATCTTTGCCGCCAATTGCTGTATATCTTCCGGTTCACGGATATCTAACTTTGTGCCACGTACATTTCCATAAGCACTCAACTCTTCTATTGCTTTGCTGATTCTATCTTCTTTACGTGACCCTATCCATACCTTAGCCCCATAAGACAAGTATTGCTGTGCAATAGCATATCCAATACCGCTGCCACCTCCGGTGACCAAAACTATTTTGTCTTTAAATAATCCTTGCTGAAACATTGCTACGAATGTACAATATTATTTAATAAACACAAAGACTACCGTTTCCCAAATAATATGCTGCCGATTCTAATCATATTACTGCCGCAGGCTAGTGCAATATCATAGTCACCGGACATTCCCATAGACAATATCCTAAAGGCATCATGTCCTTGAAAATAGGTGTTTTTAATTTTACAAAATAAAGTATGAAGTTCTTTAAACTCTTTTTGTATGACTTCTTTGTCCTCTGTAAAAGTAGCCATACCCATTAGTCCGCATATAGAGATATGTGAAAGATTTCTATATATTCCTTCATTCAATAAGGAGAAAAGTTCCTTGCTATCGAAGCCAAATTTTTCTTCTTCGGTAGCGATATGTACTTGTAATAATACATTGATGATGCGATTATGTTTTGTGGCTTCTTTGTTTACTACTTCTAGTAATTTATAGCTGTCTATACTATGTATAAGTGTGACAAATGGGGCAATATATTTCACTTTATTGGTCTGTAGATGCCCTATCAGATGCCATTGTATATCCTTAGGCATACATTCATATTTGGCACAGAGTTCTTGTACTTTATTTTCCCCAAAGTCTCTGAGACCATAATTATAGGCTTCAATTATTTCTTCTATGGGTTTTGTTTTGGTGACAGCTATTATCGTAGCCTCATATTCTTTTGCTACCTTTGCTATCCTATCATACTGCAAACTATCAAACATGAAGATTTTTCTTCAAATATATGTCATTATCACGATTGTGTTGTCCTGTTCAAATCGGGATAAACCTAAGAATCTGATAGCTGAAGATAAAATGGAAGCTATACTGCTGGATATGTTACTTACACAATCTTATTCCACCTACTACCAAGGGCTGTTGAGTGTCGAGCAAATGGATTCGGTAACACAATGGGTGTTTTCCAGACACAATACGGATTCTTTGACCTTTAATAGTTCATACAATTATTACATAGAACATCCTATACTCTTAGATAGTATGCTAAGTAATATCAGCAAAAAAGTAGAGAAGATACCTGCGGTAAAAGACACCCTAGCCCCTATAGAACAGCGAATATCTACGCTGCCTCCTAAGCAGCGACTGGAACAGCTACGCAAGCAGATGCCTGATATTATTCAGAAGCCTACACAATAATTTCAGGCATAGGTCTTATCTCTAAAGAAATTTTCTGCCAAATAGTAGTCATCCAAATCGGAGGGATGGAAATTCTTTTTATAGAAATTGAAATATTCTTTATAGGCTTTGGCATGAAGTTCTGAAAATAATCCTGTGGCAAATTCATAGAATTGCCGTGGCAGCTCCTTTGCACGTAATTCTTTCCTGTCTTGGTATAGGAGTATGCCCATTCCTACAGAAAGATAAAAATACAACAATGCCGTTACCACAGGCATAGCAATTACCCTTTTGGGATATTCATTTTTATCTGCTAATTGCAGTACATCAAAGGCTACGTGTTTATGTTCTATTTCTTCTGCAGCATGCCACTGGAAAAGTTCCAATAAGTCATCAGGAAATTCTTCTTTATTTACTTGGACATTCTTTATAAGTGCATGTCCAAATAAGGCAGTAAAATGCTCGAGGCAGGTAGTAGCAATAAGATCCAAATCTTTAGTTTCGGATAAAGGCAACTGCAACTTTGCCACCACCTTGTGCAATACATCATCTATATGTTTCTCATACCCTTTGATATTGTAACCCTTGGCATATAGGATATTCCAAAATCTTTCGTGCATAGCACTGTGAATGCCTTCCTGTCCACAGAAATTACGAACTTGCTTTTTCAGCTTTTCGTCCTTCACTTTGTCTTTGTTTTTGAGTACGGAATTGACAAAAAATCTTTCTCCCGTAGGAAATACTATATGTAATGCATTGATAAAGTGGGTACTAAATGGGTTGTTTTTATAGTAAAAACGCTTAGAAGATTCAGAGAATTGAAAGTTTACTCTCCGTATCTTGATTTCTTCAGCATTGTATGCCGTATTTGCTGCACTTGACATATATTACATTTTAGTTACAGCAAGTTTAAGTAAATATTACTTAGCTTGTATGTTAAATATTTAGGACGATGTGGATATACTGCTATTTTTGAAACCACGCTCTGAATACATCTAGCCCATTGGCATATATCATCAATCCAAACAATAATATCATACCGGCTATCTGTGCATATTCCATCACCTTTTGCGGTGGAGGCTTGCGGAATATGCCTTCATAGAGTAGAAATACTATATGTCCGCCATCTAAAGCAGGAATAGGCAAGATATTCATAAAGGCTAAAATGATAGAGATAAGTGCCGTCATATTCCAGAAAGCTACCCAGTCCCACTGAGGGGCAAACATCTTAGTAAAAGACCCAAAACCTCCCAGCGAATCTTTGGCTTTCACCTCCCCTGAGAAGAGTAGGCCAAACTGCTGTATATAATTGCTCAAAGTAGTATAAGCCTTACTAAACCCGGCAGGAATCGCTCCTATAAAACTATAATGAATATCTTTTAATTCAAAAAAAGAAGGTAGCGAGTCATTTACAGCAATACCAATTTTCCCTTCTTTGGTTACATGTATGGAATCTGAATGTAGTGTATCTGTATGTCTTACATATTTTATTACCGCAGACTTATTTTTCAGTTGTGCTAATTCATATTGTAATTCATCAAAAAACTGAATATCGTTGTTATTGACAGCAACTATCCTGTCACCATGCTGTAAGCCAGATTTTTCCGCAGGCTGTCCCTTTACTATATCTCTAATTTCTACAGGAAATCTTGGCATAATGAGCGGCTGCTTTTCTTTCTTGAATTTTACCAATTCCCCTATAAATCCTTTAGGAATTTGCAAAACCCTCAATGAATCCCCTCTATTTATAGTAATATCTTTAGACTGGGACAATATAAGCTCTTTAGTAAAATCATCAAAATCTTCGATAGTCTTATCCCCTACTTTCACAATCTTATCGCCATTTTGCAACCCAAGTTTGTAGCCTATGGAATCTGTAACCCAAACCCCATATTTTGCATTTTGCATAGGAAGAAAGGTTTCCCCTTTCCACCATAGCAGTCCTATATATATCAATATCGCCACCACCACATTTACAGCTACACCACCTACCATTACTATGAAGCGCTGCCATACAGGCTTAGACCTGAATTCCCAAGGCTTAGGCTCTTCTTTCAGTTTTTCCACATCCATACTCTCATCCACCATGCCGTCTATCTGCACATATCCGCCAAAAGGAAACCATCCTAAGCCATATTCTGTCTCTCCAATCTTTTTCTTGAAGAGTGAAAATGGCAACACATTGGGCAGTGGAAAAAGAAAGTCAAAAAAGATATAGAATTTACTTACTCTTATCTTAAATAACTTAGCAGGGATAAAATGTCCTAATTCGTGCACAAATACAAGTAGCGTAATACTCAACATCAACTGTGCAATTCGTATCCATAACTCCATAAGTGCAAGATTACAAATAAATTCACTTATAGAGGGGTTTATACGCCTTCATTCATAATTATTTAAGAAAATATAATTCAAAAAATGCTTAGTAGCGTATCACTACAGTGCCTAATGTATTAGCCAAATTGCGCAACTCCTTTTGGAATCTGCCTTTTTCCATCAATAATAGATTTAATTTTTCCTCTTCCTTTTCTTCAAACGCTATTTTGATGTTCTCGTCCAATTTTTTGATATGAGTCATAAAACGATACATGAGTATCCTTCCTACGGCAGAGGTGATATCGCTTTTATAGTTATATTCTTTACTCTTAATAAATATTTGGTGCTTGGTTTGCCAATTAGGACTTAGGGCATACACCTCGCTAGTGCTGTCTATGATAATATTTTGTAAGTCTTTAGGATAATTATGTTGACTTTTTATATAAGAAAAATCCATGCCTTGCTCGAAGAAATCGAGAAATAGGGTATATATTTTTTGTAGTGATTCGTGTACAAAATTACCGTCGCCTAATTCCTGCGCTACATATTCTATGGCATAATCGAAGTCGTCCATAGGTTTGTCGCCATACTCAAACATCACACGTATGATATCCAACTCTTGCAGATATAAGTCATTAACAGGTAGCTTTTCATCCACTAGAGGTGTCACTTCCTGTTCCGGCACTTGCACTTGGTCATCATGGAGCTGCTGCCTTTGCTTGAGCGCATTTTTTTTGACCTTATTGAGTTCTTTGAGCAGTACAACCTCTGGCACTTGAGACAAATCGCTACATATTTTTACGTAGTATGTAGCCTTAATCATATCCTGAATATGGGCTATGCTTTGTATGATTTGTCTTACTGCTTCCGAACGTTTTATAGGGTCGTTGCCGGAATCTTTGAACAAGAGACTTGCCATGAACGAGATAAAATCTTGTGCATGATTGTCTATATATGTGCTGAAAGCCTCTCCCCCTATGGCATTTACATGGCTGTCGGGGTCATGCCCCTCCGGTAATAGGACTATGCGCACGTTGATGTCTTCTTCTAGTGCCAAATCCAAACCTCGCAAGGCAGCTTTTATCCCGGCACTATCCCCATCGTAGATAATCAGGAGATTATGCGTAAACCGCTTTATAAGTCTGAGCTGCTCTACGGTAAGTGCCGTACCCGAAGAGGCTACAACATTACTGATACCATTTTGTGCCAAAGCTATTACATCTGTATAGCCTTCTACCAAAAGACAGTTATCATGTTTGCGTATATCACCTTTGGCAGAGTATATGCCATAGACCAACTTGCTTTTTACATAAATATCGGTCTCTGGGCTATTAATATACTTGGGCTGCTTCTCCGCATTGCCCATAATTCTTCCACCGAAGGCTACAACTCTCCCTGCTACATTCAAGATAGGGAACATTACCCTGCCTCTAAAAAAATCTACATACCGACTATTGATATTCTTCACCAATCCCGCCTTTTCCAGAATATCGGCATTGTAGCCTTTGTGTATTGCCGCTTTATATAGTGCGTCACCACTATCAGGAGCATAGCCTAATGCAAATTTTTGTAAGGTAACATCCAAAAATCCCCTCTTCTTATAATAGGTAAGACCTATGGCTTTACCATCCTCACTATGATGTAGCTGTTCCACATAATAGTTTTTGGCAAACTCCATAACCTCATACAGTTGCTCTGAAAGTAATTTTTCTTCTGCCTGCTTAGCAGAGTCATACGTTTCTTCTATCTCTATATTATATCGGGTAGCAAGATATCGCAAGGCTTCGGGGTAGGTCAGTCGCTCATGTTCCATTACAAAATGTATGGGGTCGCCGCTCTTACCACAACCGAAGCATTTGAAGATATTCTTTGCCGGAGATACCATAAATGAAGGTGACTTCTCATCATGAAAGGGACAACATGCTTTATAATTTGTCCCGGAACGCTTGAGCGTGAGAAAATCTCCTACGACTTCATCTATGCGTGCATAATCCTGAATCTTCTGTATGGTAGCTTGTGTAATCAAAGGATAACAAAGATAGTTTTTGGTTTTGGAATTATCTACAAAAGCAATATTCCTTCAATTATATTGCGCTCTCGACTGAGCAATAATTAGTATTCCTTGAAAAATCGCATATACAAAATACGCTAAAGGCAGACAAATAGAGGATTGCGTTCAGTATCCCATAATTACACACTGTTAATATATTGTATTTAGCCAAATACTTACCAAAGCACTATTTTTGTGCTAATTATGAAAATTTCGCTACAATGGCTGAAGGAGATAATTCCTTTGGAACTTACAATACAAGAAATACAAGATTTGCTTACAGATATAGGACTAGAGGTAGAATCCATAGAAGAATATGCTTCCATCAGAGGTTTAGACAATGTAATCATAGGAGCAGTAGTAGATTGCATGAAACATCCTGATGCTGACAGACTATCTATCACGCAAGTAGATGTAGGCAATGCCGAACATTTACAGATAGTGTGCGGTGCACCTAATGTAGCCGTAGGACAAAAAGTAGTGGTAGCGATGGTCGGTGCTACACTATACCCCAGCAAAGGAGAGCCTTTCAGTATAAAAAGATCTAAAATCAGAGGCGTAGAGTCTATAGGGATGCTTTGTGCATCAGATGAATTAGGCATAGATGACAACCATAGCGGCATCATGGTATTACCTCATGATGCAGTTGTAGGAACTAAGGCATCTGATTTTTTCAAGGTATATAATGACATTATTATAGAAATAGGGCTTACCCCAAATCGCAATGACGCCTACAGTCATTACGGAGTTGCCAGAGATTTATGGGCTGCCTTATCCATACGCAAGGGTATAAACTATGCCTTACCCCAAATTCCTACCTTTGACAACAGAAATACGGATACACCACTCCATATCACCATAGAAGCCAAAGAAAAATGCCCTAGATATGCCGGCATTGTCATAAATGATGTAGTAGTAAAGTCATCTCCTGAGTGGCTATGCAACAGACTAAAAGCCATAGGTCAGAAACCCATCAATAATATCGTAGATATCACAAATTATTGCCTCCATTATTATGGGCAACCGCTGCACTCATTTGACCTATCTTCCATCAGTGGAGGTACCATCATAGTACGTGAAGGTAAGCCTGAGGAGAAGTTCGTCTCCTTGGACGGCATAGAACGCACACTTCGTGGTGAGGAGCTTATGATAGCCGACACACAGCACAGCTTATGTATGGCAGGAATCTACGGTGGCTTAGGCTCTGGTGTAAGCGAATCCACTACTTCAGTATTCTTGGAGAGTGCCTATTTCGATCCTTCCTCCATTAGGCGTTCATCACAGTATCATCAACTCAGAACCGAAGCAGCACAGCATTTCGAAAAGAGCATAGACCCTGAAAGAACTATAGAGGTACTATTGTTTGCTGCTCAATTAATTGTAGAAAATGCTGGCGGAAAAGTAGCTTCCAAGACCTATGATATGTATCCCCGACCTATCCTGAAACGCCAATTAGCCTTCAATATACAAACACTTAATAAGTATTCAGGGATGCAATGGGATGCCTATTCCTTTGAAAAAATATTAGACGTACTAGATATCTCTATTGTAGATAAAAAGGAACATGAATACCTCCTTTCATTGCCAGCATACAGATATGATGTAAGCAGAGAAGTAGATGTAGTGGAAGAGATTTTGCGAATCTACGGCTATAACAGATTGCCGATCCCCGAAAAAATAAATGCCTCCATTTCTTATGATAAAAATAAAATAAATTACACATGGCGCAGCGAGACCTCGCTAATGCTTAAATCATTAGGATTCAGAGAGATAATGAATAACTCATTATCAAAATCAAAATATTATACCACATCAGAAAATGCTCATTTTGTAAAATTACTTAGCAGCATAAATACAGAACTAGATATTCTGCGTCCATCTATGATACCGGGATTGCTAGAGACCGTACTATACAATTACAATCACGGAGTAAGGCAAGCCAAATTTTTTGAGTTTGGCAATATTTACAGCTGTAAAGATACTTATACAGAATTGCCTTTATTGGTATTAGCAAGTTTTGGTGAAGTAATGGATGAAAATATTTTTACACCAAATTTAAAATCAAATACTTATTATCACAAAGGTTTAGTATCTTTGCTTTTAGATAATTGGAAAATCCTAGATTTTTCTACTGATATCATAGAAAAAACGGAAGATTTGGACTTTGTGATAGAATACAAAAACAAACAAGGCATAAGGATTGCGCAGACGGGCGTAGTGAATTCCGTTTGGAAACAGATGATGGGACTGAAGACTGATGTTTTTATTACAGTAATACATTGTAATTCGATACTTAACATGTTAATAAACAATAAAAATGTGTACAAAGAAATTTCAAAATTCCCTTCGATACGCCGAGATTTAGCCATTGTATTGAATGAAGATGTTCCTTTTGGAAAAGTCAAAGACATAGCATTACAATATGGCAAATCACTATTGCAAAATATAGAAGTGTTCGACATATACAGAGACATACAAAGACTAGGTGAAGGAAAAAAATCCATGGCTATAGCTATGACTTTTAATGACAAGCAAAAAACGCTCATTGACACCGAAATTGATGTTTTGATGCAAAAAATAATGCGTGATTGCGAACAAAAATTAGGAGGATTGATAAGAAAATAATATGGAGAAATCTGTTCAGAAATGGAATAACATACTTAAAAAAATTCAGATACTGATAGAACATAATCAGCAGATGAAGGGTCAGATTGTGAATTATGAACAAGAACTAACAGATGTGAAAAAGAACTTTAGGAAAGTTCAGCAAGAAAATGAATCTTTGCTTGAACAACTAAATATAGTAAAATTAGCGAAAGGAGTAGGATTAAATGGAGATGAGAGTATGAAAGTAAAAGCACAAATTAAGTCTTATATTCAAGAAATTGATGAAATATTGGCAGGATTGACAAGATAAATAATGGATAGCTACTTAAATATCAATATTAATATAGCGGGCAGACCCTACAAACTAAAGGTATCCCACGATGAAGAAGAATTGGTACGAAAAACAGCGAAGTCTATAAATGACAAAATCTCTCAACTGCAACAACAATATTTCTCTCAAGACAAACAAGACTTTTTGGCGATGATAGCTTTGGAAAATATGGTAAAACTAACAAAGCAAGCCAATGACAGCGGTCTGTCTTCAGATTGGGACGTTCGACTGAATGACCTAGACACACTGCTGGAAAGCATACTCCACTCTAAATAAGCCTGTACTTCCTTTCAAATTTTTAATAACTTAAAAAAATAGAAAGTGGGAACAACAGTAATTGTAATTATCGCAGCCATAGTAGCGTTGATAGTAGGTTTTGTATTAGGGAAAATTTTATCTAAGGCAGATGTGCAGGAACAGATAAATAAAGCCAAACTCTTAGAAGAGTCCTCGAAAAAAGATGCAGAGCTACTCATCAAAGAAGCGCAAAGCAAAGCCGAAACAGCAAAAAGAGAGAAAATGGCAGAGGCCAAAGAGCACTTTATCAAGCTCAAAGAGGAACACAGTCAGGAGCTTGAGAACCGCAACAGGAAAGTTGCAGAAAGTGAAAACAGGATAAAACAAAAAGAGCAATCCATAAACGACAAGCTATCGAGCTTTGGCAAACAAGAAAAAGAAGTAGAAGCTTTGAAAATTCAGCTTGCCAACCAACTAGAAGTTGCAAACAAGAAGCGAGAGGATTTGCAGAAAGCTCATGCCGAGCATATTGCAAAGCTAGAGCAAATATCCAAAATTTCTGCCGAAGACGCAAAAACACAATTGGTAGAGCAACTCAAGGAAACTGCAAAGACGGAAGCTATGGCTCACGTAAAATCAGTAATAGACGAGGCAAAACTCAAAGCTAATAAAGAAGCTAAAAGAGTAGTCATACAAACCATACAACGTGTAGCTGCCGAAAGTGCCATAGAAAATACGGTATCCGTATTCAATCTCGCCAGCGACGACCAAAAAGGACAAATCATAGGGAGAGAAGGTAGAAATATACGCGCCATAGAGGCAGCCACAGGAGTAGAAATAATAGTGGACGACACACCCGAAGCTATCATCATCTCCGGATATGACCCCTACAAAAGAGAGATTGCCAGATTGTCGCTACAGCGATTGGTATCGGATGGAAGAATACATCCCGCACGCATAGAAGAGGTAGTAGCTAAGACAGAAAAGCAAATGGAGGCTCAAATCCTTGAAATAGGCGAACGCACCGTAATAGATTTGGGCGTTCACGGACTACACCCCGAATTGATAAAATTAGTAGGCAAGATGCGCTTCCGTTCTTCTTATGGACAGAACCTGCTACAACACTCGCGCGAAGTAGCTAATCTTTGTGCTATCATGGCCTCAGAATTGGGCGTAAATCCAAAGTTGGCTAAGCGTGCAGGACTACTACACGATATAGGCAAAGTATCAGATGAAGACCCAGAACTACCACATGCCCTATTAGGTGCCAAACTTTGTGAAAAGTATGGCGAATCCGCACAGATAATCAATGCTGTAGGTGCGCACCACGACGAGATGGAGATGCTCTATGTAATATCGCCTATCATTCAGGCATGTGATGCCATATCGGGGGCACGCCCAGGGGCACGCAGAGAGATACTCGAAAGCTACCTGAAACGTATCAATGAATTAGAGACAGTAGCAGTAAGCTATCAAGGGGTACAGAAAGCATACGCCATACAAGCTGGTAGAGAACTTAGGGTAATCGTAGAAGCCGAAAAAACCAGCGACAAAGATGTAGATGAATTAGCCTTCAAGATAGCACAACAGATACAAGATGAAATGACCTATCCCGGACAGATTAAAGTAACAGTAATCCGAGAAACTCGTGGCGTATCTGTAGCGAAGTAATAAAGTTTCAACACCCACAATACACAAAAGCCTGTTACCTATATCAGATAACAGGCTTTTGTATGTATAGAGTTTCATATACTCTATATAATCCTATTTTTTACTCCATTTAGTATTGTACATTTATTTAGTTGAATCTTTAGCAGATAGTAATGTAATACATAAATTTATTGTTACACGCAAGTCTAAAAAAAACCGACACGACCAATAACAATAGCACAGAAAAATGCCTGCGCTTCGCAAAATTAAAAAATATACAAGCCTACACACAAGCCAATGCTTTTGTAGCACATCTAATTATACCTAACCGTGCCCACTGTCCACCAAACCTGCGGACAGCAGACAATTTGACGGCATATTTTGATAATAACAGCGTATAAAAAACTAATTTTACACCCTAAAAAATAAAGCCAGCTCCATGAGTGAAGAATATAAAAGAGCATTAGAAGCCCAACTGTGGAATATAGCTAATACGCTACGTGGTAAAATGAATGCAGACGAATTTCGCGACTACATTTTGGGTTTCATTTTCTATAAATACCTAAGCGAAAAGATGGACATTTTTGCTGACGAAATATTGAAACAAGACGGCATTACATTTAAAGATATAAAGGGTAGTTCAGACGTTGGAGTGCAACATCTCCACATAGAATATATTGAAGCCATCAAGGAAGAAGCCCTTGAAAAATTAGGCTACTTTCTAAAACCGGAAGAACTATTTACAGCAGTTGCCAAACGTGGCAAAGGTGAAAACGATGATAATGTGGACAAATTTGACGAAAGTAAAAGCAATTTTATTTTAGAGGACTTACAAAAAATACTGATCAATATCCAGTTAAGTACAATGGGGACTGACAGCGAAGAGGATTATGAAAATCTCTTTGAGGATATGGACTTAAACAGTTCAAAATTGGGAAAAACACCCGAAGCTAGAAATGCAATCATTGCAAAAGTGCTGACACACCTAGACAAAATTGATTTCAAATTAAATGACGTTAAAGAAGTTGATGTTTTAGGTGATGCATACGAATATCTTATCGGACAATTTGCCAGCGGAGCAGGGAAAAAAGCAGGCGAATTTTATACACCGCAAGAAGTTTCTAAAATATTGGCCAAAATTGTAACGACAGGAAAAAGCAAACTCAAATCTGTGTATGACCCCACTTGTGGCTCGGGATCTTTATTATTAAGAGTAGCTAGAGAAGTGGAAGATGTAAGTAATTTTTACGGACAAGAAATGAACCGTACTACTTACAACCTTGCCCGAATGAATATGATACTGCACGGTGTACATTACCGCCAATTTGACATTAAGCAAGACGATACGCTCGAACACCCACAGCATATTGACAAACAATTTGAAGCCATTGTAGCCAATCCCCCATTTTCCGCTCAATGGAGCGCCAACCCCTTGTTTACAAGCGATGACCGTTTTAGTCAATATGGACGACTAGCACCCAGCAGCAAAGCCGACTTTGCCTTTGTACAACACATGATTTACCATTTGGCAGACAATGGTACCATGGCAATTGTATTGCCTCACGGTGCTTTGTTTCGTGGTGGTGCAGAGCAACACATTCGCAGGTATTTGATAGAAAACAAAAACTATTTGGATGCTGTCATTGGGTTACCAGCCAATATATTTTACGGAACCAGTATCCCTACTTGTATATTGGTTTTCAAAAAATGCAGAGAAAATCCTGATGACATTCTATTCATTGATGCCAGCCAGCATTTTGAAAAAGTAAAAACGCAAAATGTATTGC
>JBGAWK010000032.1:0-26707 GCA_044227665.1 Chitinophagales bacterium | reverse complement strand
AAGCTTATCAATTGATGCAAGATGCACAGACGATATATATTAAAAATTCATTGACATTGACACCCAAATTTTCTAGTTTGCAGTTTTTGTTTGCAACATATTACTCGAAGACAAATCATTCTGAAAAAATAAACAAGAACTGCCCATAGAAAAAGTTGTATGTAATGACTGAACAACAGGATATACCGCAATACAAAGAAGAGTTAAGTGCCTTAAAATGGTTAGGCAAGTGGAGTATTTATGCTGTAGTTTTCATGGCAGTGGCGATTGTATATTTTAGGCGTGCAGAATTTTTTACAAATACTGGGCAATTCAAATGGGGTTTCGGTTTGCTTATGTTATTGGCTTCGATAGTTGTAGTGGCATTGATTTATCGTTATACAGTTTATATCGTAAAACGATACGAGTATTTGCTCGAATACGGATTGAAAGTCACCGCAAGGGTTTTTCAACGCAGCATAGCCACATACTGGAACGGAAGACCCGTGTTTCTGTTTCAATTAGAAGTGCGTATAGAAAATGAAGCAGCCTATATAGCTACATCCAAGACGATGCTTATTTGGGAGCGATTATCGCTCTTTGATGTAGGAAACATTTTAGAGGTGCGAGTAAATGCAAATGATAAAAACGAAGTAATCATCATTCATCAATATGCTTCGCCACCTATTATGAATATACTTGGAAACATTAGAAAACGAAAAATAAAAAAAATTAAATAATATGGCAAAATCAAAAAAAAATGATGCAATAGGCGGAATAATTGTTACCATTATATTTTTAAGCATTGCATTTTCCATACATTACTCTTCCGTTCTCTTTAGTGGTGCATCCTTTAGCGATTTAATGATTTTCCCTTGTTGTCAAGAAGAAATAGGGTTAAAAAAAATAGTGATGCAAAAAAATAGCAAAATGTATGACTTAAATTTAAATTTAACGAAGGCAGCCATAGAGCGAAACGAAACTGAAAACCATTTATATGTAAATATGAGTTGGTATAATTTTGCTGATTTTATTGCATTGGTTTATGAAGATTATACTGTCGGAAAATCTAAAAACCCCTTTATGGATAGTGTTTTATCATACCCCAGTTTTAAATACTCAAAAAAGGACAGCAGATATGAAAGCATTTCAAAATCTGTTGATGTAGAAACGTATTTAGACAAAGAAGGCAAGCCAATATTCGAATATGTAGAAAATAAAAAAGGGCAAGAATTTATCCAAAAATTATACCCAAAGTTTAAAGGTTCTAGAAGGAAACGTGGACTTCCCATCAAAGATGATTATATAGATATAACTGCATTTTTAGCAGCCAAGTTTAATAAAAAACTGAGTTATACCATAGATGATGAGAAAGAATTAGTGATACTAAAAATTCAAGACTTATGATAATAAATGTATTTGATCTGCCAAATAGATTTAAATAACAGGATGCGCTATTCTACTAAATATTGGAAAAAAGCTATAATAGATAAAGATAAAATATTAATTACCAAACAAACTTTTATAACTATAAAATTTAAAAAAAAGAAATCAAAAAATGGAGCCAATTAATAGTGAGCATATTTTTTGTAACAGCATAATTTTCTTGCAAAAAAAACAAAAAAGCCAGCTTTAAAAAGCAACAAAAATAGTTTGAATAAGTAAAAAAAATAGAAAAACCCAATGGATTTGCACTATTCTGTTGACGAAGAAAAAAAATTATACATCATTCATTTTTAAAATAAAAAAATATATCATGAAAAAATCATCTTGTCTAATCTCATTTATTGTATTGATAATTGGTGGAATATTTTTTGTAAAAAGTATCCTCAAAAGTTTTAATAACACAATAGATTTTCCAGGAATTAGTAGTTTTAGAATCACACACGATAGTCAAGAAGAATTAGGCGAATATCTTCTGATAATGGAAAAAAATGGAAAAAAATATGACTTAGGTTTTAGTAGTCAAGATATCTGCTTTGATAGAAATGAAAAAGAAAACCATTTGTATGGCAATATGGTTTGGATGGAATTATCTGATTTTATTGCATTGGCATATAATGATGTAGAATATGATGCTACCGATAATCCATTTATTGATGGAAAAATTAATTTCAACAGCAACAAATATGTAAAAAGCCAACAGCAATATGAAACTGCAACTAAAAAATATACGGTAGAAAATTATTTTGACAATAAAGAACAACAAATTTATCAATATATAGAAAATAAAAAAGGACAAGAATTTATACAAAAACTATATCCAAAATTTAAAGGGAATAGAAGTTATAAAGGAACTGCTCTGAAAAATGATTTCATTGATATTACCGCATTTTTAGCAGCCAAGTTTAATAAAAAATTGAGTTATACTGTGGACGATGATAAGGAATTAGTGATACTAAAAATTCAAGACTTATGATAACAAGCGTAATTGACATGCCAGATACATTTAAAAAACAGGATGCGCTATTCTAACTAAATATAGGCGTAAAGCTATATTAGATAAAGATAAAATATTAATTATTAAACAAACTTTTTATAACGATTAAAATTAAAAAAATGAAAGCAAAAAATCAACAAACCAACAAATGGAGCCAATTAATAGTGAGCTTATTTTTTGTATCAGCATTATTCTCTTGCAAAAAAGAATCAAAGAATCCAGTAAATCCTGCACCTACAAACTATACTGAAATAGATATTGATGATATAAAACAAGTGGAGACATCTATGAGTAATGAATCCATCAATGCTACTAATGCAGAAGGAATTGAATGGTCTGAAGGTGATGTTTTTGTATTTAAAACCAACGAAAATAGATATGGAAAATTACAAGTAATCAATATAATAGAAGCAGAAAATTATAAGTTTCAGTTTAGAGCAACCGTATATAATCTAGATGGAAGTGTACGTGATTCAACTAACTTATTAGAAATAAGAGGTACTTATCTTTGTGATTTAGATACTTTAGTAGAAAGTGGAACATCTATTGATACTGATTTTCATTGGAATAGAACATTTAATGCAGATACCTACTTAAATCCTTTACATAATGCAAAATTTAGAGGGTATTCTTTTTAAATAAATAATTAAGTAAGATAGTTTCACGACAAATTATATGCTATATATTGTTAATCAGTACTATGTATATAAATTATATAATTTTATAACAAATTATTTCTTATATTTTTCTATGAAAAAATACGTAGAACAATTGAGTATAGCTGACTATTTATAAAGATATTGGACAAAGCCATAAAGGAGAAGCAACAGCAAATAGAAAGCCAACAAAAAAATCGAAGCCTTACAAGCTCAAGTTAATGCCCTGCTAAATGATAGATAAAAAATAAGTTACAGCGCATTGATGAAACTAAAAAACGATTATAGACGCTTGATTATCTTCGAAAGTAGTGGTAAATATCTTTCTATGGAAGCCAAATTTGTAGAATACTACAATAATAAAAAACTATATCAAGGCATCCAAAATCAAGTACCTAATACCATTTACACATTACAAAATCAAATAAAAAATAATTGCAAAATTCCAAAGGAAAAAGAATCCACCTCTGTGGTGGCATCAACTTACATTATATATGCAGCAAGAATCACAATATAATACATATCTATTACAAGATTTAAGATATTTATATGTAAATTTGATATGATTTTTAAAAATTAAAGTTATGAAGCTACTACTACACTTACTATTGTTGTTGTCAATAAAAAATGCCTGCGCACAGGCACGCATAGTTATAAATAATGGGGGCATAATAAACATAGAGGACAGTGCTTATCTCGTGGTGGACAATCCCAATCCTAATGCCATCACTCGTAATACCTCAGGGCATATCATCTCCGAAACCGAAAATGACAGAGTAAGATGGAATATTGGCACCACGGCAGGCAGCTATATCGTACCCTTTGGACTAGGGACATCCTCGTATCTTCCTGTATCATTTACTACTAGTGGTGCAGTAGGGAGTGGGCATTTTATATTTTCTACATATAGTACGCCCACTTGGCAGAATAGCCTGTATATGCCTGCCACCGTTACCCACATGAATTCCGATATAGACGGTAGCGATAACTCTAATCACGTACTAGATAGGTTCTATCAGCTGAATGCCACAGGATATGCTACTCGTCCCACGATTACAAATATGCAGCTTTCCTATTTGGATATAGAGCATACGGTAGCTTCCAATGCCATCATTGAGAGCTTCTTGCAAGCGCAACGTTGGAATCCAAACTTATCCGACTGGAACGACCTCAATCCCATAGGCACGGTTAATACAGGTACAAATCAGGTGGATATATTGATGGTGAGTCCTCCCAATTTTTACCCATGGTGGGTACTCGTGGACAATCAATTTCCATTGCCTATAGAATTAGTTAGTTTTACAGCAGCCTGTATTGATAATAAGGCAGAACTCAAATGGCAAACTGCTAGTGAATGGAATAACGATTACTTTGTAATAGAACGCGCCACAGATGGCAATAATTTCCAAGCTATTGCAACCATAGAGAGTAATACCGGCAATTCTACAACATTACAGCAGTACGCCTATACAGATACACAACCACTAGCCAATAGTTCGTATTATAGATTAAAACAAGTAGATTATTCCGGACATAGCACATATTCCTCAATATTACATTACAGTTGCACAACCCACCCACGTGACAATAGTATAAAATTGTTTCCCAACCCTAGCAATCAATATGTACAATTGGATATACAGAACTTAATAGGTAGCAAAGAAGCTATATGGTACAATACAAAAGGGCAGATAGTCTTACAGCGTAAATTACTAGGCGAATCTGCGAGTAGTAGCACCCAATTTGATATATCTATATTAGCGCAAGGCACTTATCTGTTGCAAATCAATGTGGATAATGAAATATATCAGGTTATAAAAGTGGTAAAAAACTAGGCAAGTATAAAGATTTTACACATCATCCTCGAAGTCCATTTGTTTGAGGCGCTTATTCAATGCTATACTATTATTGACTTCATAGCCAAAAAGCAATACAAAAGCATTAAAATACACCCAAAGCATCACCACGAGGACAATACCTAAGGAGCCGTAAAGTTTATTGAAATTATGGAAATAGGCAAAATACCATTTGAGGATATACGATAGCAGTAGCATCAGCAGGGTAGCAAATGTAGCTCCGGGAGAATAGAATTTATAACGCTCCTTTACCGAAGGACCATAATAATAGATTAAGGCGATGGTATTTAGGAATATAAGTACTAGCGTCAAGAACTTTAAAATCATGATGATGGTAACAACGAATTTATTTTCGATACCTATTGTATTCAAGAGTTCCTTGATATATTGCTCCCCTATTACTATGAGTGCCATCGCAACGATGAGCTGTATGCTCATGAGTATAGTTATCTTGAAGGCGGCCCATCGTTTTGCCCAAAAATTCCTTTTCTTATGTATCGGGTTGATTTTGTCGAATACCTGCATCATGGAAGTTACTCCATTCAACGAAAAGATAAGTGCAAGCATAAAATTGAATGAAGTAAGCCCCCCACGCTGAATGCTGATAATATCTCTAATCGTAGATTGTAAAACTAAATAGACAGGCGTAGGAAGTACTTTTTGAAGATAGTCAAAAATTACAGTATCTATATTCGCAACTGGAATATAGGGAATGAGAGAAAAGAAGAAAATAATACTAGGAAACATGGCCAGTATGAAGAAAAATGAGATAGAAGAAGCTCTTACGCCCAAGGCATCTCTTTTCACCTCAGCCCGAAACATCGTAAATACATCTATCACAGGAATGCCATCGAATCCCGGCATACTAAAACGCTGTATTCTTTCTTCAAAATTCTGAGGCAGGTATTTTTGTATGATTTTTTGAATCATCCACACAAAATTATACTATTTATCTAAATATTTTTCTTTCATTAAGTGCCTTTCGGTAGGATTGAGCATTGGCTTCATGCTCTGATGAAGTCTCTGCAAAGACATGATAGCCATTAAATTCTGGAGATGCACAGAAAAATATGTAGCTATGCTTGGGGGCATGTAAGACCTCGCGTACGCAGGACAATTCGGGTAGGCATATAGGCCCAGGAGGCAGGCCTCCGTACTTGTAAGTATTGTACGGGGAATCTACAGTAAGGTCGCGATTCAGCACTCGTTTTATAGCAGGGTCGCCCAAGGCGAATTTTACCGTAGGATCCGCCTGTAATGGTATGCCTTTCTCAATTCTATTGAGATATACACGAGCAACCTTACCCTGTTCATCCGTTTTGTAAGTCTCCTTCTGCACTATAGATGCCAAAATGATGACCTGTATAGGGGACAGACCCAAATCTTGTGTTCTTTTCCCATTTTCACCATCAAAATATTTGGCAAATTCCTTCTCCATACGCTGCATAATTTTTTCTGGCGTTGTCGTCCAATAAAGCTCGTAGGTATTACAGAGAAATATGCCCCACCTGTTGTCGGGATTGAGATGTGCATTAGTATCTTCCGAGAGTAAATATGGGATAAAATCTATACTGTCTTTTTCCAGTTTCTTGCCTAGGCGTTGCGCCAATTCTTGAGGAGAATCTACATTTGAGAGTGTTACACGTACAGGGTCTTGAACACCATTACGAATTTTGCGAATCCAAGAGAGATTTCCTGCCTTATCGTCTATATTGTACTTTCCGGGTTTTATATAGGATTTGTATTTCAATAGCTCAGATACTAAGTTGAAAGTGAATTTATTTTTAACAATCTCATATTTCATTAAAGAATCCGTGATTTGAGCATAATCTGCACCGGTGGGAATATATACGGCGTTACTATTATTGTCAGAAAAATTTGGCATAAAAAATACATAGTACAGCAAGCCTATACCTATAATTGCAAGTAGAAATAAAAACTTAATAAATTTCATGGAGTAAAAGTAAATAATTTAAAGTTTTACGATTTTTGTTTTTTATAACTTTAAAATATACCCATAGCTACGCCCATGGCGAATGTTTGTCCAAATTCTTGCATCTGTGCTTGTGAAGACTGTGTATTCTGTGATCTTATAATAAGTGTGTCTATAGATTTCTTGAGCATATAGCCATTGGCTATAGCCAATACATTGCGCTCGGCACCACTCCCATCAGATTCACAGGAGATGAACAATGCAAAGGGCAATGCTACCCCCTTGCTGCGGGCATCATCATAGGTGCGGTCGAAGAAATCCTTCAGCGCACCACACATCGTCCCAAAATATTCAGGTGTACCCACCAAGATACCATCCGCCCAAAGCACATCGTCAAAAGTGGCATCAAAGGCACGCCTGACACGCAATTCTACTTGGGGCTCATTGGCAACTCCTTCAATTACATATTGCATCAGCTGTTCGGTGTTGCCACCCTGGCTATGATAGACAAGCAAGATATTCTTATTCATAATTCCAAAGATATAGCATTATAGATAGGTCGTATTATTTTCTTGTCATAAGACAATCCGTAGCGTCGCAAAAGACACTAATTTTGCATAAAATAATTATTATGTCAACTATTGCCAAATCTATAGACTTTACCTTACAAAACAAGGTAAAAGATATGTCTCTCGCTGAATGGGGACGCAAAGAAATAGAGCTTGCCGAAGCAGAAATGCCGGGATTGATGTCCTTGCGTACAGAGTATGGCGACACCAAGCCCTTGCAAGGTGCGCGTATCGCAGGATGCTTACACATGACCATACAAACTGCCGTACTGATAGAAACATTGATACATCTAGGTGCTGAGGTTAAATGGTCTTCTTGTAACATCTTCTCTACGCAGGATCATGCTGCTGCTGCCATCGCTGCTGCCGGAATACCCGTATTTGCTTGGAAAGGCATGAACGAAGAAGAGTTTGACTGGTGTATAGAGCAGACCCTGTTCTTCGGCAGCGAAGATCGCCCTTTGAATATGATTTTGGATGACGGTGGCGACCTTACCAATATGG
The DNA here is from genome assembly GCA_044227665.1 of Chitinophagales bacterium. Lineage (GTDB taxonomy): Bacteria > Bacteroidota > Bacteroidia > Chitinophagales > JADIYW01 > JBGAWK01. The sequence goes on along the minus strand of JBGAWK010000032.1, from coordinate 18,770 downwards.
TATTAGACCGCTATCCCGAACTTGTACAGCATATCAGAGGCTTATCTGAAGAGACAACCACGGGCGTACACCGCCTGTACGAGCGTATGGAAAAAGGAACTTTACCTATGCCTGCCATCAATATCAACGACTCTGTTACTAAATCCAAGTTCGACAACAAGTATGGCTGTAGAGAGAGCTGCGTAGATGCTATACGCCGCGCTACTGACGTGATGATAGCAGGAAAAGTAGCCGTAGTTGCCGGATTCGGTGATGTGGGCAAGGGTTCCGCAGAATCTTTGAGAGGTGCCGGTGCTCGCGTTATCGTCACAGAAATAGACCCTATATGTGCACTACAAGCTGCCATGGAAGGCTACGAAGTAAAAAAAATGATAGACGCCGTAAAAGAAGCCGACATCGTAGTAACAACGACAGGATGCCGTGATATCATCAACGCAGAGCATTTCAAAGTAATGAAAGACAAAACTATCGTCAGCAATATAGGACACTTCGACATCGAAATAGATGTGGCATGGCTAAACAAAAACTATGGACATACCAAAGTGGAAATCAAACCTCAGGTGGACAAATATACTATTGGCGACAAAGATATCATCCTACTCGCAGAAGGCAGATTGGTAAATCTAGGCTGTGCTACAGGACACCCTTCTTTTGTGATGTCCAACTCTTTCACCAACCAAACTTTGGCGCAACTGGAATTGTGGCTGCACCGTGACAAATACGAAAACAAAGTATATACTTTGCCTAAACATCTGGACGAAAAAGTGGCACGTTTACACCTCAAAAAAATAGGTGTAGAACTCGATGAGCTTACTTCTACACAGAGTGAATACCTAAACATCCCTGTAGAAGGACCCTATAAGCCGGAATACTACAGATATTGATTTTATAAAAAAATACTACATTTGAAGGGGCGTAACAGCCCCTTTTTTATGCGTGTACTTATCGTCATATTTTTTCATGCCATCACTATCGTGCTGTTGGCACAAGAATCGTGGATGCCCTACCCTGTCCTCGAAGGCATCAACGTGTATTTTCCGGAATCTCCTACTGTAAGCCGCGTGGATAGTGTCAATACAGATGTAATCAGCCATACTACTAAGGAAGAAATGTTTTTGGCTACAGTAACAGACATACACTTCGACAGGGAATTGGACTCGACCTACTATTCACAAATTTTGAACAAATATATCCGAGACATGGCGCAAGGCAATCTCTTGCTCAATAACGTGTCTGACCGTTACAAGCACCTGCTATGTAGGTATTTTAAGATAAAATCTATGGAGGACTTATCCAATCCGCTAATAACAGAAAATATATGTTTTATCTATAAGGGAAAAGTCGTATGTCTCAGCTATTGGGATATCACCAAAGCCCCCGACAACCCCCTGAGGGCAAAAGCTTTCTTCGAAAAAGTAACGATAGAGCCCGTAAGCTCACTTTCTGAGCAATCCGCTATAGCACCTACAAGTGAGAGAGTAAATTCCCTGCCCAGCACCAAGAATATTTGGTGGACAAAGTTGCCGTGGATAGCCTTATTAATTGCCTTTATTGCAATTTTTTTTCGCATATATAATAAATCCACAAGGCAGTAAATTTTAACTAAAAAAAATAGTCGAATCTAATAAGTTTTCGGTAATGAACGTATTTTTACTACATGTATAAATTATATGGACAGATAGCAGCCCTTTTTGGTGCATTGGCAGTAATACTAGGTGCTTATGGGGCACATGGACTGAAACCTCTTTTGGACGATTATTCTAGGGCTATCTATGAAAAGGGCGTAAGCTATCATTTTTATCATACGTTTGCCTTAATGGCTGTAGCCATCCTAATGGCTAAAACTACTAATAGCTGGCTGATGTGGTCGGGCAATTGCTTTGCTTTAGGCATACTGCTTTTCAGTGGGTCTCTTTATCTACTGGCTACACGCAGCCTCTTGCATATCGAAAGTTTTACGCCCATTTTAGGGCCGATTACGCCTATAGGCGGGCTGTTTTTTATCGCAGGATGGGTACTGTTATTTATATATTTTATGAAAATAAATGGCTGAAAGTTATCGTTTTAACATAGTCTGCCTTTTTTGGTATCAATTTTGAAAAAATATATTTATGCATAAATCCTTCTTAGCTCTAATTGCTATTTTTTTGTATCAAACCGCCTTTGCTACGCTTAGCGCAGAGCAAGAGGCTCAATTTCGCGCCTACCGCGACACCTTGAATATTTGGTCAGACACACTCATCAACTCTCAATTCGAGCAAAACAGAACTATTGCCAGCTATAGGATGATAAAGACACTAAAGTCTGCTCTATTACAGTCCGGCTCTTATGAATATCCTTTTGATTCACTGCCTACGGTTTCCGTGCTTCAAGCCGAAGATATGAGTTTTAGGATATTTACTTGGCAATGCAAGCTCAATGATGAAGCCTTTCGCTATTACGGCGTAATACAGACGGGAGGCAAATCCCCAAAGCTCTTTCCCCTAGTAGATTACAGCGAATTCTATGAAAATCCTGACTCCATTATTGTAGATGCTGACAGGTGGATAGGCGCGCTATACTATAATATTATTAAAGTAAAAGCAGGAAAAAAGACATACTACACCCTTTTGGGCTGGGATGACAATAATAGCATGAGCAGCAAAAAATATATAGACATTTTGTGGTTCGACAAAGCAGGGACGCCTAAGTTTGGCTATCCACTCTTCAATCCGGAGAAGGGAAAATCCCCTACCCGAGTAATCTTGGAATATAAAAATCAAGCAAGCCTATCCCTAAATTACTATGCTGATGAGAAAAAGATTCTATTTGACCATATCGTTCCATTATCGGGTATAGAAGAAGGCTTCTACTTCAACTATGTCCCTGACGGCACTATGGACGGCTACCAATGGAAAAATGGATTATGGGAATTTATCAACAACATACCTTATGAAAAACTCGAAGATGGGGAAGCCCCTATAAGCCCTCACAAGCCCACGCCAAAATTATACCAGCCGAAATAGCTGCATTTAGAGATTCTGCACTGCCACTACCCGGAATAGTTATAGCTTGAGCAATATAGGGACGTAATGTGTCAGATATACCTTTACCTTCATTGCCGATAAGCAAGATTCCTTTACTTTTTTGTTTTATGGTAAAAATATTTTCGCCACCTAAAAGTGCCCCATATACTGGAATGTCAGCGTTGCCCTGAAATATATCTTTCAAGTCCGCTTCTATAACTTGCACGCGCGCCAGAGATGCCATAGTAGCTTGCACCGTTTTGGCATTATACACATCTACACAATCCGCAGACACTAATATGGTATGTACGCCAAACCAATCCGCTGTACGAATGATGGTACCCATATTACCGGGATCTTGTATCTCATCCAAGGCTACATACCACTGTTGTTTGTCCAATTTTTCGGGCAATGTATAATTTGGTATCTCACATACTGCCAATACCTTGTAATGATGACTATGTAAGTGTGAGATTTTATCCATTTCCACATCCGTTACTTCTATTGAGAACGGATAATTCGAGAAGTGTGCCTCCTCCTCTTTTACATAGTATAATTGCTTGATTTTAAAATTATTATACAATAATTCCAACACTAATTTAGGCCCCTCGGCAACAAATTCTCCATATTTACATCGGTATTTCTTAATTTTGAGGGCATTGATGTGTTTTATAGTGGAGCTACTTAGCATGTTTACAAAAAATAATTTTCAAAATTATACTAAAATTTTGGGTTTAGTATATACACTGCTATTATTAGCAAGTTGTAGTGCCACTAAAAATCTTGAAGAAAATGAATCCTTACTCAAGTCCTCTACGATAAAGATTACAAATGAAAAATCAAGCAAAAAAAAGAATACAGATGCGGAACTTGCCTCATCATTGAATCAGATGCTCCCTCAGAAGCCCAACAAGAAGTTCCTGAATATATGGCCTTTTAAGTTGCAGGTCTATAATATGATTACGAGACCCAAGAAGAAAGAAAAAAATGAACAGAAAAAATTCAAGGTATGGATGCGTGACAAATTGGGAGAACCTCCTGTAAAATTTGATTCCGACCTTATAGCCACTACTGAGATAAGGATGATAAACACCTTAATCAACAGTGGTTATTTTTATGGAACTGCCCACGGCAGCTTTACGACAGAAAGCAAAAAGACAAAGGTTCTTTACGATATTATTACGGGACCTCAATATTTTATCAATAGAATATATAGGACTGCATTTGACAGTACCATCATACCTATACTATATCAGGATAGTGCTGCTTCCTTTATCAAAGCAGGAGAAGCCTATAGTGTAGAAAATATCAAAAAAGAACGCAACAGGATAGCCGACAACTTTAGGAATACAGGATATTTTGCCTACCAGAGTGATTATTTGGTTTTTGAAGTAGATACCTCCGTAGGCAATTACAAGTTAGATGTATATATGATTGTAAAAGAAGACACTGAAATGGTGGCTTTCAATACCTATACTATCGGCAATGTAAACTTTCATATAAAAGATGAATATGCCGATGCCTATAAGTCGAAGCGCAACAGACCGCTTTATGATACCTTGCGGAAAGTCATGTTTCATATTCCCAATACTGAGCTATATCCCAATAGCATAATACGTTCTATATTCTATGAGCCGGACTCCTTATATTCTGCCTATAAGTATAATCAGACCATGAATAGACTCAGCGATTTGGGTATATTCAAATTCAATAGGATTCGTTATGAACCGCTCATGATTAGCTACAATGAGGGTTTGGTAGATGTAAATATTACTTGTGAACTCTTGCGTAAGCAATCATGGAAGTCGAATCTGGAAATGTATACCGACGATAGAAAAGTGCTAGGAACAGGACTAAGTTTTTCTTATATCAACAAAAATTTGCTACGTCATGCCGAAAGATTTGAATTCAATGTAAAAACAGGACTAGAGATAGCCTTTAATAGTAAATATACGGCAAAGGCAGCTTTCAATTCTGTAAATATTTCTTCTACTGCCAAAATTTATTTCCCGAAAATATTCCCCTCCTTCAGCCGCAAATCATCTTCCTATAATAAATATTCGCCCCTGCCTTTTAAGCGCAACACTATCCTTTCTATATCCTATGGCTTCCAAAGAAGGTTGGGCTTCTTCAACTATTTATTGAATAATATCAACTTGTCCTTTGGGTACGACTGGAAATCCAATCTCCGTATGCGTCACGAGGTTACTCCCATCTATTTTACGTTGCAAAAACCTAAGGAAAACAGCTTCAACCAAGCTTTTACAGATTATCTCAATGCCAGCCCCCTAAATAAGCAGCTATTTAGTCAGCAGTTTATTCTAGGGCAGGAATATGCCTATACGTACTCCAGCCAGGATATAACTTTAGGAAAAATAAAAAACTTCTTCTTCTTCAGGGGCAGCCTTAGCACTTATGGTAATATCATATACGGCATCCAGCGTGCTATAAAAGGCAAACAACCCGAGGATACCTATTATACTTTGGCTGGCATAAAATATGCCCAATTCTCTAAGATTGATGGAGAGTATAAGCATTATTTCAATTTCAGGAATATGTCATCTTTTGTCGGAAGATTGTTCTTGGGTGTGGGCATACCTTATGGCAATGGCAAAATTTTGCCTTTTGTAAAGCAGTATGCCGCCGGAGGGCCACAATCTATGAGAGGCTGGAATTTTCGCACCTTAGGTCCTGGTTCTCTAAGTCTAGATAGTGGTTCCGTAGATTTCAGAACTGGTGATATGCAATTTGAAACCAACGTAGAATATAGATTCAATATCCTTAAAAAGACACTTAGAGGTGCTATATTTTGTGATATAGGAAATATATGGTTATACAATGATGACCCTGCTTATCCTGACGCTAATTTTAGTTTTAAAAAATTAAAACAAGATCTTGCCGTAAGTGCTGGATGGGGCATACGCCTAGACTTCAATCTATTTATCATAAGATTGGACAATGGATACAAAATTCATGACCCTAACCGCCCCGAAAATGATAACAATATCTCGGAATGGAGTGGCGGAGGATGGGGGAAATGGCGTCGCAGATATGCGGTACTACAGTTTGGTATCGGCTATCCTTTCTGATTTTCACCCCAATACATAGCTTCTTCCATCATGCTGACAAGCCTACCGTTGCTAAGGTTACCCAAACTGCCTATATGGGTATGGTGTAGCCTTTCAGGACGAATAAATTTGCCATCCTCAATAGCCTTGCCTACGCTCACGTAGGCATCGCGAAAAGGCATACCTTCATTGACTTTCTCATTGACCAACTCTACACTATAGAGATAGTCATACTTTTCGTCGTCCAAAATTGCTGTATTCACTTCTATATTTTCTAGCATCAGCACCGACATATCTATACAATTTTTTATTTGCTCAAACATGGGCAGGTACAAAGATTTTACCTCCTGCATATCTCTATGATATCCTGAAGGAAGATTGGCACATATCATACTTATCTGCTGTGGCAGGGCTTGTATCCTATTACATCTTGCCCGTATTAGCTCCCATACATCAGGATTTTTCTTGTGCGGCATGATACTGGAACCCGTAGTAAGTTCCTCAGGGAAGGAGACAAATCCGAAGTTTTGGCTTAGATACAGACACATATCCATAGCCATCTTGGAGATGGTGGCAGCAAGATTTGCGATAGCAGTTGCCGTAACACGCTCCATTTTCCCCCTATTCATCTGTGCATAGACAACATTTACATTTAAAGTATCAAAGCCTAGCAAGTCTGTCGTCATCTGTCGGTCTAGTGGCAGCGATACACCATAGCCGGCACCCGAACCTAATGGATTTTTATTGGCCATAGTATAGGCAGCTCTCAATTGGTGGATGTCATCTATCAGGCTCTCGGCATAAGCACCAAACCACAGTCCGAAAGATGAGAGCATAGCTATCTGTAGATGTGTGTAACCTGGCAATAGTACATTTCTATGGTGCTCACTCAATGTGATGAGTGTATCAAAAAGCTTTTGTATCTTTTCTTTTATCCCTAAAATTTCTGCTCGTGTAAATAGCTTTAAATCCAATAGAATTTGGTCGTTACGGCTTCTGCCAGAATGAATCTTTTTACCCATATCGCCAAGTAGCTCCGTAAGGCGGAATTCTACTTCACTATGAATATCTTCAATGCCATCACCTATAGTTAGCTGTCCATTTTCTGCCAGCAGTAGCAAATCTTCCATAGCCTTTATCAGCATAGGCATTTCCTTATCGGCATCTATTAGCCCCACTGATGCCAGCATCTTCACATGTGCAATAGAACCTCGAATATCATAGGGTGCTAAAAGTACATCTAAATCCTTGTCCTCTCCTACTGTGAATTCTGTAACCTTACTGACTACATCTGTCTTTGTGATAGTTCCTTTTTGCCAAATTTTCATAATGACAAAATAAGGGATTATTTACGTGCTTTTTGTATGGTATTTATTAATTCTTTTTTAGATGTCCATTGTCCTAATTTCTTTAACACTACCTCACCATCTTTATATATAAATGTACATGGAATAGAATATACGCCTAAATCTTGCATTCTACCACTAGATAGGCGATATAGGGGCATTGTAATGTTTTTATTCTCCTTGAAGGACAATTGTTTTTGCATATTTTCGTCAGAAACGAGCCAAAACTTTACATGCGCATCCTCCTTATACTGCTGATACACAACTTCTAAAAGAGGCATTTCTCTCACGCAAGGTGGACACCACGTAGCCCAAACCACAATGATATGAGTGCCTTCCTGATGAAGGGGTGAATCTATCTGCTGTCCAAACTCGTCTAATAAAGTTAACTTGTCCTTCTTCAACTCTGGTGGTATCTTATATCTTTTGTATAAAAACAAAAGAACACCTACAACTGCTAAGGCAACTACCCAAGTAACTTTATTTCCCATAAATAAAATTTACCGAGACACGGGCTTATAAGAAACTTTGAAGGCTTCAAAAGATGTATTTTTTTCCGGCAGCCAATAATCTTTACCTATAAAGCTAATGATAGGCTCCCATTCTTCCTTAGGAACATATCCTGATATAGGTGTAATAATCTCAAAATTTGAGGTCATAAATACAAAAGACGGAAAGGACATCTGTCCATTGAGGATACCTGCCGCTAACTCGTGATAGCCTCTCTCACCATCTGGGCGATTGGGGTTGGGTACATAGGTATAGGTTTTATCTTTGAAAGTTATAGGATTTCTGTCTTCGGCATTGAATTTTACGCAGTAAAAATCTTCCTGCATCATCTTAGCGATAATTGTATCATCGAAGGTTTTATTATCCATGACCTTGCACCATCCACACCATGACGTATAAAAATCTATAAAAATCTTCTTAGGCGCAGTGGCATTGGCGGCTACGGCTTCCTCGAAGGTGAGCCAGTGTATTTTAGCAGGACTGTGTTCGGCAACTACGCTGCTAGCGGTAGAAATACTTACTTCATTATTGTCAGAGTTTTTGGCTTTACATCCTAGCACCCATATCGAAACTATGGATACTACTATTATTTGCAATATTTTTGAGATATTAATTAGCATTTGAATATTCTGACCAAGTTTTTGTTTTATAAGCCTTAGAGGCATAGTATTGTAATAGCTTACTCATTTGTTCTACATCTTTATATCCAGGGTATGCTCCCAATTTGTTACCCTCGGCATCTAAGATGACTACGGTAGGGTATCCTATGCGTCCATTGACGGTACCCCAATCTTTTGCTAGCTGGTGTACCCCTCTGCCTCCGCTTTCAGTATATTTGTATTCACTGCCTTTAAAAACAAGCGTAGCTTGTTGTTCTGCATCAAACTTTACGGCATAGAAATTGTCGTTTATCACTTTGGATATGGAAGGATCTGAGAAGGTGTTGTCATCCATTTTCTTACACCATCCGCACCAAGAGGTATAAAGATCTACCAAGACAAACTTAGGTGCATCTTTTTGCTTAGTCATGGATGTATTAATATCTGTCCATTGTATAGCTCCTGAAGGTGTCTCTGCCATGCCGGACTTTCTAAAGGCCATAAAGAGAGATATTGCACTCATACATGCAACAAAAACAAGGATTTCAATTTTTTTATTTTTCATATTTTATCGTAATAATTATAAAAATACAAATTTAGTACCAATTTTGTATAACCTATATAATCGTCAAATGTTTAAAACTCGAAAAATCGTTATTGCCGTAGGTGGTGCTTCTGGCGTATTATATGCCAAAATACTGATGGATAAGCTAACTTTAATAAAAGAACAGTGGCAAAATGTAGGTGTAGTGATGAGTGACAATGCCCAATTTAATTGGAAGTATGAACTTGGCACATCCTCCTACGATACCTATCCTTTTGATTTTTATACTAAAAATGATTTTATGGCACCCTTTGCCTCGGGTTCTGCGCTATATGACACGATGATAGCCATACCCTGTTCTATGGGGCTTCTAGGTAGAATTGCCTGTGGCATCTCTGACGATCTGAGTACAAGGGCGGCAGATGTGATGCTCAAGGAACGTAGGAGGCTGATTCTTGTCACGCGAGAGACCCCATTAAGTCTTATCCATATCCAAAACATGGAAAAAGTTACTTTGGCAGGTGGCATTATCTGTCCCGCTACGCCATCTTTCTATGCACATCCAATGACTATTGAAGATTTGGCAGCTACGGTTGTAGATAGAGTACTGGTATTAGCAGGGTTCGACATTAGTACCTACCACTGGAAAGAGACTCATTAAAGACCTAAGTTTTTGAGTGCATCCTGAGCGGCATTTTGTTCAGCAGATTTCTTGGTATTGCCTCTACCCTGCCCTTTTTGTTCCTTAGCTATTTTTACGGTAGAGTCAAAATGATTAGCCCCTGATTTATCTATTACTATCTTGCTTTCAAACTCTATAGATAGGTTTCTGCTTTGGACATAGTGGTATAGTGTACTTTTATAGTCTTTGTCTTGCGACATGCGCTCGTCCCAGTCTGCAAAATTTTCCATAATATGTAGGACTATCTCCGTAGTCTTTGGGTAGCCATAATCTAAAAAATATGCCCCTATCAAGGCCTCTAGACAATTACCTGAAAGATTGGGCATCTGCGCTATCTGCTTAGCATCCAAGGTATGGTGTATATATTTGGTGAGTTGTAGTTCTTCTGCTATGGCATTAAGATGTTCTCGGCTTACCATCTTGGAACGTGCTTTGGTAAGAAATCCCTCATCTTTATTGGGGTGTTGTAAATATAACTTCTCACCTACTACTAAATTAAGTACGGCATCGCCCAAGAATTCTAGTCTTTCGTTTTCTGAGCGCATCTTATGGTTATACGAACTATGTGTGAGTGCCGCCTCGTACAGTACATAATTCTGCAAGGGAAAGTATCCTATTACATCAAAAAGCTTGCTCAGATAATGTATATTACCTATGGCTTTTTGCGGATAATTAAAGATAGAATGATATATTCTCTTTATAGGATTCATATCTATTCAATATTCATATTTCTTGAATATTACTGCAGCATTATGCCCTCCAAAACCAAAGGTATTGCTCATGGCTATATTAATATTTCCATGATATGCTTTATTAAAAGTAAAATTCAGCCTTGTGTCGAATGCTTCATCATCGGTAAAATGATTGATTGTAGGAGGTACAATATTATGATATACACTTTGTATGGCAGCTATAGCTTCTATGGCACCAGCAGCACCCAGCAGGTGTCCTGTCATGGACTTGGTTGAAGATAGGTGCATACTGGCTACACGCTCACCAAACAACTTGACTATGGCATTGGATTCTGCCACATCTCCTAGTGGTGTAGAAGTACCGTGCATATTGATATAGTCCACATCCAAAATACTTATACTGGCATCATCTATGGCATCTTGCATGACAGCCATAGCCCCCTCGCCATCTGGATGTGGTGCCGTAATATGATGTGCATCTGCCGACATACCTCCTCCTATCATTTCGGCATATATGGTTGCTCCTCTTGCTACCGCATGATGATATTCTTCTAATATGATACATCCACCACCTTCGCCCATAACAAATCCATCTCTGTCTTTGTCAAAAGGTCGTGATGCCGTAGCAGGGCTATCGTTACGCTCTGACAATGCTTTTAGAGCATTGAATCCACCTATGCCTACCTCATTAACGGCCGCCTCAGAAGCACCGCATACGATAGCATTGGCTTTTCCTAGCCTTATATAGTTAAAAGCATCTATAAGTCCATTGGTGGCGGAGGCGCAGGCCGAGACCACACAAAAGTTCAATCCCTTGAAGCCATAGCGTATAGATATATAGCCTGCGGCCAAGTCCGCTATCATTTTAGGCACAAAAAAGGGTGAAAATCTAGGCACAAAATTGTCTTTGGCATATTGCAACACTTCTTCCTGAAAAGAACCTATACCCCCTACGCCGGAACACCATATTACGCCTACTCTTTTTTTGTCTATACCCTCTCTATCCAAACCCGCATGGCGTACTCCTTCTTCGGCGCAAGCCAATGCAAATTGTGTGAATAAATCATGACGGCGCACTTCTTTCTTGTCCAGAAATAGTAGTGGATCAAAATCCTTGACTTCACAAGCAAACTTTGTCTTAAAATTAGCAGTATCAAAACGTGATATGGGAGCTGCACCACTTATGCCAGCAATAAGGTTGCCCCAATAAGCAGGTAAGTCATTACCGATAGGGGTAATAGCACCCATGCCGGTAATCACCACTCGCTTTAGTTGCATAAGAATCCTTAAACGTTGGCTTCGAGGTATGCTATAGCATCTCCGACAGTAGCTATAGCTTCTGCTTGCTCATCAGGTATACTGATTTCAAATTCTCTTTCAAATTCCATAATCAGCTCTACAGTATCTAATGAATCTGCGCCTAGGTCGTTAGTAAAACTTGCCTCAGGAGTAACCTGATCTTCTTCTACGTTGAGTTTCTCAACTATTATTTTTTTTACTCTATCAGAAATTGATGACATAATCAAGTGATATAATGCTGCAAATGTAAAGCAATTTTATACGAACAATCACAGATTTTTTTTATATTTTTTACACAACACATCCACAATATTAATTATCAATAGTTTATAAGTAAAAAATGATTCTGTTCATCGTTGCAATATAGTATCTTGGATTACCAATACTTACATCCATTTTTGGTAATATTAGATACCTCATTATTTTCTATATAGTACACTTCTCTGTTCATCCTTAGTAAGATGTGCGTATTAATACTATCTGCTTGCACCCTATTATCTATCTTTAGGTACTCATTGCAATATTGTAAATTATATTGCTTACTTTCTATATAGTGAATCTTCCCTACGCTGCTATGTGTGGCTCGTAACGAAGGTTGTATGTTATACGAAAAGTTTTTATCAAAATTATCTCTATCATCCGTAATGATGTCGGTAAGCAATCCTTTCTTTATCCCTATATATATATTGTTTTTTACGCTATAGAATATTAGATAATTATTTTGAACACTCTGCCACGTATCATAATAGGCTAATAGGATGACTATCACAATCCCTATTAATGAGGTGTTGAGCCATCTTACTTTTTTTTCATATAAATAATACATAAAAATCGTTGCGGCCATTAGCAATATTATACACTGTACAATATTGATATACAGATTGTTTATACTTCCTGCTGGCAAATGTACCACCCACGACGTAGGCATTACAAATAAATACTTGATGACCAAATTAGATATATTCCCAAGCCACACTGCCCCTATATTTATATGCAAGATTGAAAATAAAAGTATTAAAATACTAAGCACTATAATTGCCAAGGCGACTATTCCCGAATAGATATTAGTCAATAAAAAATAGGTAGGGAAATTTCCAAAATAATAAATTGTGAGCGGTGTTGTCAGTACCATTGCCGCTATGGATACGGCAGACATCTGCCATAATGTGTCAGCCACTTTACTTTTGAAATACAACAATGCATAGATTTTGGGATAGATGACTATGAGCCCTATCATAGCGAGATAAGAGAGCTGAAAACCTATATCCCAAAGATATTGTGGATGTATGAATAGTAATATTACGGCAGTAATTGCTAGCAGATTGAGGATTTCAGTCTTCTTGGCAAAGGACTTTCCGAGTTGAAGTAATGTAAATAGCATTGCAGCCCTCACTACTGCGGCACTCATTCCGCTGATAAGTGCAAATGACCATATCACTATTATAGAAATAATAGCCTTTGATAACTGTGTATGTTTTTTCTTTCTATAAAATACAGCCAATGCATAGCGCAATAGCAGATAAATAAGTCCTACATGATACCCTGATACTGATAACAAATGCATCAATCCTGATGACATAAATGCTTGTAATGTTTCTTGGGGTATATCCGATTTAGTACCAAGGAGCAGCCCTTTGGCTATTGCTGCATCTTCTTTATCCACTAAATATTTATCTAAAATATCTGAACAATACATGTGTATGGAATAGGCCCATCTTTTGATATATAATGCAGATTTTACCTCTTGTGTAGGCTGCCATAGCTTTACATAACATATTTGTTGGAGGTTTTTCCTTTTCAGATATTTGCCATAATCAAAGACATTGGGATTCATAGGCTTTGGCAAGGCAGACATAGTACCTTCAATAGCAATAATATCTCCGGGAAGGAGTTCTCTATCTTTCCGGCACGGCATATATGCCATAACAGATAGGTGTTCAGAAGTCAGCTTTATACCTTGTATAGCTTCCGTAAGCAACATAGCCTTATAGCCCTTATCTGTTTTCTGTACATCCTTGACTATAGCTATGGCATCAATTTTTCTTTCAGGAAGTACAGCGAGCGTATCCGTATTTATGGTGATACCATGTAAGACCCCGGCTGCAAACATTGCAATAGGAAGAAAATAGTCTCTAAACAATATAAATTTTACTGATAATACCCGTTTAGCAATCCACATGACTACAATTATTGCCAAGAGCAGCCCTTGTAAAATTGTCTGCGGCTGCAGCCATGACCCTGCAAATATGCCTAAAGCTAGCGCCAAGGCTAAAACCACCATAGGATAGCGCGACGATATCATATATTATATTTCAGGAGAACCTTTGCCTTCTCTTATCAATATAGGCTCGTCGCCACTTACATCTATGATGGTAGAAGGCGCTAATCCTGCCGAGCCTCCGTCAATAACAATATCCACCAAATGGCCCATGATATCTTCTATCTCCCAAGCCTCTGACAGGTAATCTTGAATCAGATTAGGACTGTGTATAGATGTAGTCACGATGGGGTTGCCTAGCTCCTTTACTATTGTCAGCGGTATGGTATGATCCGGCACGCGAATACCTATCGTGCGTTTATTATTTTTAAAAATCTTAGGGATACTGTTATTGGCTTTTAGGATAAACGTATAAGGTCCCGGAAATGCGCGCTTCAACATTTTATATGTGGGCGTATCTACATTTAGGGTAAAATCACTTAGATGACTTAAATCCGAGCATATTATACTAAAATTATTTTTTTCGGGTTTTATACCTTTAATACGGCATAGCTTTTCCATGCCTTTGGCATTGAGAATATCGCAGCCCATAGCATATACCGTATCTGTAGGATATACTATCACCCCGCCATCTTTGAGACATTCCATTACTTGACGTACCTTGCGCGCATCGGGATTCTTGGGGTGAATTTCTAATAACATAAAAAACGCTTATTTTTATACCAAATATACTAATATGCTTTCACCTTTGTATGCTATATCACCCGTGGATGGCAGATACCACACCAAAACATCTCCGTTAAGCTCCTATTTCTCTGAATATGCTTTGATTTTTTATAGAGTAAAAGTGGAGTTAGCATATCTCCAAGATTTATTAGCATTTTTATATCCTGAAAAAAAATTAGACTTTTCGATAACCGAAGACATCATAAGCAATTTTTCTATCGCAAATGCAGAGCATATCAAAGATTTGGAAAAGACTACGAACCACGATGTAAAAGCCGTAGAATATTTTATCAAAGAGAAACTAAAAGATTCTCCACTGGAAGCCTACACGGAATTTGTACACTTTGGGCTCACCTCACAAGACATCAATAACACTGCTATTCCCTGGTCATTGAAAGACTTTATACAAGGAGACTTCCACAATTATATCACTCATTTGCTACAAAAGCTACAAAACCTTTCAGATTCAACCCTAGATATTCCCATGCTGGCACGTACACACGGACAGCCTGCCTCTCCTACCCGATTGGGAAAAGAAATTACTGTCTTTACAGAACGACTACAGCAGCAGTTGCAGCTATTACACACCCTCCCCTTTGGAGCGAAATTCGGTGGGGCTACTGGAAATTTCAATGCCCACTATGTAGCTTACCCGGATAAAGATTGGCAACTTTTTGCTAAAAATTTTGTACATACAACGTTAGGACTCTACCGCTCCTTCCCTACCACGCAGATAGAGCACTATGACCATCTAGCGGCGCTATGCCATAATGTATTGCGTATCAATACTATTATGATAGATTTTTGCAGGGACATTTGGGCATACATAAGCATGGATTATTTCAAGCAAAAGATCATAGCTGGAGAGATTGGGTCTTCTGCCATGCCACACAAAGTAAACCCAATAGATTTTGAAAATGCTGAAGGCAACTTAGGGGTTGCTAATGCCCTTTTTAGTCATCTAGCAGAAAAGCTACCTATATCCCGCTTACAACGCGACCTTACAGACTCTACAGTATTACGCAATATTGGCGTTCCCTTTGCTCATACTGTAATAGCCATAGAAAGTATTATAAAAGGCATAGGAAAACTACAACTACACCCCGAAACCATAGACAAAGATTTGGAAAATAATTGGATAGTAGTGGCTGAAGGCATCCAGACTGTGTTGCGTAGGGAAGGTTATCCCCAACCTTATGAAGCACTAAAAGAGCTTACTCGTTCCAATAACAAAGTGGGGAAATCAGAAATTTATAACTTTATTCACAATCTTAATGTCAGCGATACCCTTAAAGAAGAACTCAAAGCTATTAGCCCCCAAAATTATGTTGGAAGATAAAATTTAATAGGCTCTAGCAAAAAGCACCCTTTGTACGGACATAGCTCCTGAAAGAATACATACCCCATCTTCTTGAGGATTATCCAACGGGATACAGCGTATGGTAGCTTTTGTCAATTCTTTAATTTTCTCCTCCGTCTCAGTAGTACCATCCCAGTGGGCATAGGCGAATCCGCCTTTCACATCCAGTACTTCAATAAACTGTTCCCACGTATCCACACTTGTGATATGTGTGTCCAAATATGACTTAGCTTTATTGTACATATTGACATGAATATTATCGAGCAAGTCACTAATTGCTACTTCTATACCTTCTATAGGTATGGAAGTTTTTTCTTTGGTATCCCTTCTTGCCACCTCTGCTACGCCATTAGTGAGGTCACGCATACCTATTACTATACGTACAGGAATACCTTTGAGTTCATATTCTGCAAATTTGAAACCTGGTCTCTTGGTGTCATCTGTGTCCAAAAGTACTCTCATACCTTTCTCGCGCAAACGCTCTCTGATAAGATCTATAGCTTGCAACACTTGCCTATTCTCCTCTTCATTTTTAAATAAAAGAGGAATTATTACAACCTGAAACGGCGCAATCTTTGGCGGAAGGACAAGACCCTCATCGTCGGAATGTGCCATAATAAGTCCTCCTATCAGTCGGGTAGATACACCCCAAGATGTAGCCCATACATATTCTCGCTGTCCCTCTTTGTTATTGAAAGTAACCTCAAAGGCCTTGGCAAAGTTCTGCCCAAGGAAGTGTGAAGTTCCTGATTGCAGGGCTTTGCCATCCTGCATAAGTGCCTCTATCGTATAGGTATCTAATGCGCCTGCAAATCTCTCATTGGCACTTTTTACGCCTTTTATTACAGGCATAGCCATATAATCTTCAGCAAAAGTAGCATACACATCCAACATTTGCTTGGTCTCCGCTACCGCTTCTTCTGGAGTAGCATGGGCAGTATGACCTTCTTGCCACAGAAATTCTGATGTCCGCAAAAATAGGCGTGTGCGCATCTCCCAGCGCATTACATTTGCCCACTGATTTATCAACAAAGGTAAATCCCTGTACGACTGTATCCAATTGCGGTAGGTATTCCAAATAATCGTCTCCGAAGTAGGACGAATGATAAGTTCTTCTTCCAATTTAGCATCAGGATCCACGATGATACCCTTACCATCCGGAGAATTTTTTAGACGGTAATGGGTCACGACGGCACATTCCTTGGCAAACCCTTCCACATGATTAGCTTCTTTGCTCAGGAAACTCTTAGGGATGAGCAATGGAAAATAGGCGTTCACATGTCCGGTATCCTTAAACATTCTATCCAGTACATCTCGCATATTCTCCCATAATGTATATCCATAAGGCTTTATTACCATACAGCCTCTCACTTCGGAGTGTTCTGCAAGACCGCCTTTTATTACCAAATCCTGATACCATGCAGAATAATCGGTATCGCGTGATGTTAATTCTTTAGCCATAGGTATTTTTGGTATATAATTTGATTTATTTTTACGGAACAAATATAATTGGCATAACTTTTTAACCATAAAAAATGTAGTTATGAAAAATTTAATCCTATCCCTTTCTATATGTATATTCATAAGTACATCATGTACTACGATGAGAAATACTGCCAGTACTGGTTTCGTTGACGATGTATATGGGGAAAACAGCTATAATACGCCTGCATCCTCCTCTACAGTGACACCGCCGCAACCAGTAAGTGCTCAAGGTACTAATACCTCACCGAATTCTAGCACGCGTAGTGGAAGGTATGAAGAGGATG
This sequence comes from Chitinophagales bacterium, assembly GCA_044227665.1. Lineage (GTDB taxonomy): Bacteria > Bacteroidota > Bacteroidia > Chitinophagales > JADIYW01 > JBGAWK01. The sequence goes on along the minus strand of JBGAWK010000032.1, from coordinate 952 downwards.
AATCGAGTCGAAATATTACGAACAACTATAATACTATAAATAATTATGGAGGTAGTTCCTACAGCTCTAGAATACAGCGATTTCACAGTGGTAACGATTTCGGCTACTATTCTCCCTATAATCAGTGGAACTCTTGGAGTAATGGATGGGACAATTATTGGAACAATCCCTGGAATAACTACAGCAGTGGATGGAATATGAATTTCAACTGGGGTAATAATTGGGGTTCTAATCCTTATTGTAACAACTTTAATAACTGGAATGTACCTAATGGTTGGAATTGGGGACAATGGAATAATTCTTGGAACTATTGGAATCCCTGGAGCAACCAATGGGGGAATTATAGCTATAACAATCCTTGGTATTCGGGCAACTATTACAACAACTGGAATCGCCCTTGGCATATCTACAACAATTACAATCCTTATAATAATTACTACCCAAACTATCACGACCCTAAACCTGTCCAAAACGCTCCCAAACCTGTATATAGTCCCAAAACTGGTGGCTATAACAATGAAGTAAAGCCCCCTGTAAATAATCAGCCAGTACAAGTAAGCCCTCCAAAAAACACGCCCACTAACAAAAACTATAATCAGAACAATAGTCCTAACAGCAATCATTCTGATAAGTATGACTATCCGTCTGTGCCAAAGAATAATAATTCACAGCATAACAATCAGCCACAGCATAATTTGCCGAGTTCTCCTATAAATGTAAAAGAAATCAAAAAATAATAGATTTTTGCCATGAAAATCAAAATTACACTATGGTGCATAGTGATGAATATATCGTTATATGCACAAGATGATATAGATGCTTTGCGCATAGCAAATGTACAGAGCATAGGAACTGCACGTTCTATGGGTGTTTCCAATGCCTTTAGTGCCGTAGGTGCTGATTTGAGCAATATCTATACCAATCCAGCCTCTATAGGACGATATTCCTCTAA
>JBGAWK010000031.1:0-27484 GCA_044227665.1 Chitinophagales bacterium | reverse complement strand
GCAATGAGAATCCAGATATACGCCTTCCGCATCTAGGGGTATGGAAAGATAGAAAATCTATTTTGGAAAAGACATGCTTTGAAGAGTGCTTTGTTGCCTTCGAGTATCCTAAAGAAAATGAAATACTGCAGGCTATACACGATTTGGATGATGCAGATAAAGTGATTAAGATAATTCCCGAAAATTATCAGATTATTGCCGGTGCAGTACGTATGGACAATATTTATAGCGAACTACTGATAGAGATTGATAATCAGATTATTAAGCCGTGGCAGTGGATCATGAAGCGCGTGATGGATATTCTCATGTCTATATGTGCACTTCTTATATTACTGCCCCTTTATGTATTTTGTATATTCAAAATACGCAATGAAAATCATGGGCCTATATTTTACAAGCAAGAACGTATAGGACATAAGGGCAAGCCTTTTGTATTATACAAATTTAGATCTATGTATGTAGATGCAGAGGATGGTACACCAAGACTTGCTGAAGACAACGATATGCGTATTACCCCTTGGGGTACTGTAATGCGCAAATACCGCCTCGATGAATTACCACAAATTTATAATATCCTCAAAGGCGAGATGTCGTGGGTAGGGCCTCGTCCGGAACGAAAATATTTTATAGACAAAATTATTGCCAATGCACCGCAATATAATTTTTTACATAAAGTAAAACCAGGTATTACATCTTGGGGCATGGTAAGATATGGTTATGCTTCTACGATAGATGAAATGATAGATCGTATGCAATATGATATTTTATATATCGAAAACTACTCTATCACACTAGATGTTGCTATTCTACTCCAAACCTTTCTTACTATCATACGAGGAGAAGGAAAATGAGATAGTATCTTTATGAATTTCTTTTTTTGTAAATCTAAGGAAATAAATAGCCTACTGTTCATTGTCTTTGAGCTTATTTCATTGTCTGTTATTACATTATTGTCGAAGATAGGCTTTTATTTATTTAAACACATGGGCTACTGCCTCTCCTTTTTACAGCTCTTATACACAAAAAGGCAGGGAAGTTATTGAGTTCTATATAGTTTTCGGGGTCTAGAGCCTCAAATTCTTTGGTGGGCTTGGGCTCTATAACTTTGTCTATATAGAATCCGTTGTCCGTAAGTGGGGATATGCACTCCGACAAGGGTCTTCGGTAACTGTGCATTTCTATGCGTTGCCCGTAACCTTTCCAATCACATTGTATATTTTCTATGTTAAAGTAATTTCGGGAGTTGGAAGATGTATATTCATAAAATGGGTGTTCTATGGACAGGAGAAGGATGCCGTCTGACTTCAATACTCTGTAAAATTCCTGTATGGGTGGTGTCCAATCTTCTATATAGTGTAGTGCCAAAGCGCAGAGTACAATATCACAAGTATTATTTTCCACCATTGAAATAGGTGCAGATATGTCGTGAACAAAAAATTTCCCCTTATTATTATTTCGTTTTAAAGCTAAATCCACCATTGTTGGGCTATTATCAAAGCCTATCACTTTCGCCCCTTTTTCTATAAGGAGTTCTGCATATTTACCAGGACCACATGCCGCATCGAGAATGGTCTTTCCATATACGTCCGGTAAAAGTTGTAGCATGTTAGGTCTGTCGTAATAGGCGTTGTGTGGCTTGTACTCTATAAGCTCATTATACTTTTTTGCCACAGCTTCATAAGCGGAAAGTATCTTGTCTTTTGTCATCTTTTTGAGTTATCTTGTTATGGTTGTAGTCTCAAATGATTATATTCTTCAATTATTTGAGAGATGTATAAAGAGAAATCAATCACCCTTTTCTGATGATACCATATACTATAGCACCTTGACCGAAAAGATAGGTAGTCATAATAAGGATGCGTGCCAAAGGTAGAGGTATGACAAATTTGTTTATAGCTATCATACTATCCGAGAGTACAAACAAACCAGCACCTGTCGCTACCCATATAAAAGAAGCATAGGCAACTACTGACCTACGGGTGAGTGCTAAGTACAGCATGGTAAGTATTACAGTAGCATAGAGAGCCACTGGTGCGGAGAAGCTTGTAGTATTAGGCATGAGGAGGCACATCATTGCTACCCATATAAGTAATATGGCCCAGAAATGATGTTTATAGAAAGGTTGGCGAGCCATTTTTATTTCGCGAACAAAAAATGCTATATAAAAAATATGGGCGATAAGAAACGCACCCAGCCCCATCATAAAGCGTAGGGGTATAGAGGATTTGAGCAAAAATATATCTCCCAGCCAAGAGAAAAACAGCGCAAAGATGATAAGTAAGGGCTTTGTCGGCACATTCTGCCATAAATACAAAAGCAGCATGGGCATTAATAACGCTTTGGTGAGTGCCGTGCCCTCATAATTAGGTATATATTCAAAAGCAATATTGGCAACAGCTATGATGAGATAGGGGAGTAGAGACCATCTTTTGGCGGCGAATGGCATGGCACTATTTTTTTCTTAAATATAGTAATAATTTGCCAAAAGGGGCACTTTGTGATAAGCCAATTTTATTATTTCCACGCATAGCTACGGTAAAGGTATCTGTAAGATTTCTATATTCGGGATTGTTTGTAACCGTTACCACCATTTTGTTGCTACCAGGAATAAAATAATATTTACCTTCACTTACGCTACCTGCAATTTCAAATATGTAGTTGCTGTCGGCTGTAAAGCTAAATCCTGAAATTGCCAGTATTGCAGATTTGTTGCCTATAAAATCCTTTATCAAAGCCCTTTTCTCACCATCACTGAGATGTGAACCCGGTACTACCGAAATATCTTCCAATACCCATTCTCCAAGTATAGCTTTTTGATGATTACGGCAAGATGTTAGCCACAAAAGTGCAAAAATTAGCAATATATATCTACACATCTCACCATTAATTTGTACAAAAATAATAGAGCTGTGTCATTTGTGCTAAAGAGATATTTAATTTTATTTGCCATAACTGCTTTTATGCCGTGTATTCTCGCACAAAATTTAGTAGTTAATCCTTCTTTTGAAGTGACAAAGCAATGTATAAAGATTCCGACATTACAGGGGAAATATGACAACGTACCAAGTTTGATGATGGTAGATCCCGAGGGGTGGAAATGTACTTCCGAAAATGCTACCGCAGATATTTTTCAGCCGTGTAACGAAAAGACTAAAGTAGGATCATTGGATGTCAACTTCCAAACACCTGAGAATAATAACGGATTCCAAGTTCCACGAAGTGGGAAGAACTATGCAGGAATATTTATTTATTCCGATAATCACGATGATTTGATTTACAGAGAATATCTTATCGGAACGCTTACCCATCCCTTGGAGAGAGGTAAGCAATATACGGTGAGTGCTTACGTGAGCCTTTCTGACAATTCGGAGATGGCTACCGATGATATGGGTTTTTATTTTTATAAAGATCAGAAGACTTACAATCCATTATTTACACAGGTGTTGCCCTATATACCGCAAGTACGCAATATACAGGGCCGAATATTGGGTAATAAGAAGCGGTGGATACGCATAGAAGGTCTCTATACAGCCCAAGGCGGCGAACAGTATTTTGTATTTGGATGCTTTACCGACTATAACCAAACGAATCTAGTGTTTTTGGAGGAAGGTAAAAAAGAGGACATCATCACCTCATGTTTTTACTATGTGGATGATATATGCGTAGCGGAATACGACGACTGTGGTACACAGCCCGAGGATGCTGATTCTACCATCACCTTGCCTTATGTCCCTGTACAGAAGGGCAAGGCCTATCTGCAAGCAGACTTCTACGACAAATCCACTCTTTCCCCTGTAGCGGTTTCTATCCTATATTTTATCTTAGGTAAAAATAGTATGCCAGAACTTTCGGGTAAGGGTGCTGTGATAAGGCAGCCCCTGAGGAAGGATACTTCTTACTTCTCTTTAGTACAATCTCCCCAGTATGTTCCTCGAATGTTCTATACCGAAACTCCATCCTATATCAATTATTTGGGCAACCAACTGTATCATTTTTATAGAGGGGCGACACCACTTACCCCTATTGTCAATGGAGCAAAGAGCCCACTTCTACACTATTATTTTTATCATCAAAATAAAAAAAAGTATATAGCTTACTCCGAACAAGAACTAGACGCTATAGCGGAAATGATGAAGGCGCAGCCAGAGATAAAAATCAATATACTATCTCACGGCATTTTTGCCGACAGTACCAAATACTTTGCGCAACTCAATGCCGATCAGAAACGACAATTTGCACTACAACATACAGAATATAGAGCAAAGCGCATAGCCAAATATTTATATGACAAAGGTATATCTGCCGACAGGCTTACACCTATAGGTAGAGGCAATCTCGATAAGTATGGAGAATATCTCAATGAAATTGAGCTGCTAATTCCTGAGCCTAAAGCTATTGCAAGCACATCGCCCACAATCCTAAAACCTGCTCCTTCCAAGGAAGACGTGCCGCCAAAATCAAAACCTACAGAAACAATGGAAGTGATGCCATCCATAGTAGATAAGATTAAAGCTATAGATAAATTCGATATGAAAGACACTGCTTCTGAAAAGCAAGAAAAGCCACAGACTACTATCGAAAAGATTATTGCCAAAGAGAAGCACATCGTTTACGGCAGAATTTATAACGCCAAAAATAAATTGACAGTTTTTGCCCCTGTAAAAGTGATGGATGAAAGTGGAGCGTATGTGATGGCGACTTCTTTGCAAGGCAAATTTTCGCAGGTAGTAGTAGAAGGGAAATATACTGTATTTGTCAACAAACAGGGCTATCTACCCTATGATACTGCCATTACAATCCTACATGACAGCGTATATGTAGCTGTAGGATTGCGTCCTATAGAGGTAAACGAAAGTTTTACGATAGAAAATATTCTTTTCGAGCCCAGCAGCTACAATCTATTGACATCTTCATATATGCAATTAGACAAAATTGTGGACTTTATGCATACAAACCCTTCTGTAAGATTAGGCGTTTATGGGCATACCGATAAGGGTACGAGTACTTCTACAGCAGAAGGACTGTTGCAACTCTCTACGGATAGAGCAGATGCCGTAATGCAGTATTTATTGGAGAAGGGTATCAGCCAAGATCGCCTCAGCATGAAGGGGTTTGGCAATAGTCGCCCAATAGCTTCCAATGATACACAGGAAGGAATGGCAAAGAATAGAAGGACAGAATTTGTGATTCTTTCCAAATAGCCTTGTAATGTACCTATTGTGGGTACTTCATTTTGTGGTATTGGTGTTGAATAAAAACATTATTATGCTTTTTATTTTATAATCAATCAATTTGCTATACTTTATAGGTCTTTTAGGATAAATTTATTCTAGGCCTAAACCTTTATTATTTTTATTTTGACTGCCATTAGTTATTGGAAAGAAGATGTTTCACTAGCGTATTCTTCGCATTTAGTACACAATAAATATACATAGGAGTACAATTTTGGGTCAGATTTCATGAAAATGTATCCAGTAAAGTGTATAGATTGTGTTTTTTGTGTGAATTTCTTTAGTAGAAAATTAGGATAGTAATATTCAGGCAATCTAGTTGCTTTGCAAGTTATAGATTTATAATTAGTTATATAATATGTGAATATTGGGATAGATGAGTTAATTTTAACTTTACGTAGCAAAATTCACACAGGTTTTTTACATCCTTTTCTTATAGAACTTTGTATCAGAAAATCATCGTATGATTAATAACAGGAAAGAAGCTACCAATTCTCATTCTATATTACTCGGGTAAAGTCAAAAATTTACCCAATTAATTCTCAATACAATTTTAAATGAAATCTATTTTCAAAAAACCGAAGACAATTATCTTAATGATGGCAATATTTTTTATGCATAATATTAGTGTCGAAGGAGAAGTAAGTGCGGGTAATGTGGGTACAAGTGAGGTAGGTTTGTATGCTAGTGATTCCACTGTTAGCAACTCCACCATTACTGATAATGAAAAGCCTAAAGCCGTTATAAAATTTAAAAATTGGTATCAGAATCAGAAAGACGAAGGGCTGAGTACGAATACAACAAAAACAGAAAAAAAGTGGTTTGAAAGTTTTTCTATACGTGGATATATGCAATTTCGCTACAATAGACTTGCCGAAACGAACGAAAAACTAAAATGCGAGCAGTGTGATAAAAGCTGGGGCGAAGGAGGCGGATTTTTCCTACGTAGGATACGTATTATATTTTTTGGACAAATAAGTAAGCATGTCTATTTTTATATACAGCCAGATTTTGCCAGTAGTGCATCTTCGTCAAGTTTACATTTTGTACAAATAAGAGATGCTTATTTCGACCTAGGAGTGGGCAAGCATAATGAATTGAGATTCAGGCTGGGTCAGAGTAAAGTGCCTTTTGGCTTCGAGAATATGCAGTCTTCCCAGAATAGATTGCCTTTAGATAGAAATGATGGGCTCAATAGTGCAGTAACGAATGAACGAGATATAGGCGTATTTGTATATTGGGCACCGGAGAAGATGCGTAAACATTTTTCAGAGGTAGTAAAAGAAGGATTTAAAGGTTCAGGAGATTATGGAATATTGGCATTAGGTGTTTATAATGGACAGACTGCCAATAAGCCTGAGTTCAATAAAACGCCACATGTAGTCTTTAGGGCGTGTTATCCCATCAAAATTAAGAACCAGATTATAGAACCTGCATTCCAAGGCTATACAGGAAAATATGGCATAGCCAAAGATTTACTAAGCACAGGCGTGAAGACTACAAAAGAAAAAGAGTATATAGATCAGCGCATTGCAGGAAGCTTTGTACTATATCCAAAGCCCTTTGGTATTCAGGCAGAATATAATTTCGGTAGAGGTCCCGAATTTAATAAAGCTACAGACTCTATAGAAGTTCAAAAACTTCATGGGGGTTACATCACAATGACCTATTTTTTGCCTATCAAAAAACAGATTATATATCCGTATGGAAGATTTCAGTATTATGACGGTGGTAAGAAGCATGAACTGGATGCAAGGAGCTATCAGTTAAAAGAAGTAGAAGTAGGTATAGAATATCAGCCAGTAAAGCAATTTGAATTTGTAATGGCTTATGTATATTCACAACGTAGATTCGAAGACTATATTCTTCAAGACAATTTTCAGAAAGGACATCTCATAAGGATGCAGGCACAAATTAATTTTTAATATATTTAAACATAAAAACTAAAAATCATGGCAAGATCAATTTTAAAGTTCTTTCAACCGAAAGACAGAATTTTCTACAATCTCTTCGAACAAGCAGCAGATGTAATGGTAGAAGTGAGTGAAGTATTCGTAAAAGGTATGAACGAAACAGGACAAAAGAGGTTCGAGTTACTGGCACATACCAATGGTCTAGAACACAAAGCGGACGGCATTACACACAATATATACGTAGAGCTGAACAAGAATTTTATCACTCCTTTCGACAGGGAAGATGTACACCAATTGGCATCGGCTTTTGATGACGTAGTAGATTATATAGATGAAATCGGACACAAGATGAAAAATTATGAATTCAATGATTTTGACGATTTTGCCTACGAAATGGCTGTACTCAATGATGAGTCTATCAAAGACCTGAAAAAAGCAATATACGGACTTCGCGGTATGGGAGACTTAACAAAGGTAAATGAAGCATGTATGAATGTTCACGGCTATGAATCCAAAGTAGATTTGATATACAATCAGGCTATGGGTAATCTCGTACGCAACAATAAAGATAATCCCGTGAAAATTATCGTCATGAAAGATTTATATGAAGAATTGGAACTCATCTCAGATAAATGTCAGGATTTGTCGAATGTGATAGAGGGTATAGTGATAAAATATTCATAACTAATCTAAAGGAACAGAGGCAACTTTATGCATGGCATAAACCTCAGAATTATTTATAAACCTTTAAAATATTAAGTATGGAATTTTTAATAGTCATAATATTTTTGGCCTTGGTATTCGATTATATCAATGGCTTTCACGATGCTGCCAACTCTATAGCTACCGTCGTATCTACCAAGGTGCTTACGCCTTTTCAGGCAGTACTATGGGCAGCATTTTTCAACTTCTTGGCTTTCTTGATATTCAAAGACCACGCTGTCGCCAATACCATAGGCAAGACGGTAAACAAAGAATTTATCACCTTGCCGGTCATCTTTGCCGGTCTTATTGCCGCAATAACTTGGAATCTTATTACTTGGTGGTTTGGCATTCCGTCATCCTCATCACATACGCTTATCGGGGGATTTGCGGGTGCCGCTGTCACCGCCGCATTTATGAAAAACGGCATTATGCCTTTAGCGCAAATTATTGACAGTGCTAAAGTGAGTAAAACCATCTATTTCATACTTCTGGCACCGCTATTCGGCATGGTCATGCAAAAAGGCAGAAGACCTAGAGAAAAATGAGAAGAAACTAGCAAAGGCGAAAGCTGATGCCGAGGCTTCTTTCAAGTATATTCACTACTACGAGCAAAAAGGGAGTGATCAAGTAGCAGAAGATATTGCAACGAATTTAGATTTAAAGGATGTGACTACTGCGAGGATAGAAGATAAACTCAAGCTATATTTTGAAGTTGACAGATTGAAAATATTGGCAGAAAAAGATCCCGCGCAGAAGGAGGCAGCAAATTATGCAAAGAAAGCCATAGATTCATTGAAACATATAGCAAAAAAACATGAGGAACTTGGCATGGAAGGTATGGCTAAAGCTATGGTAGCCACAGGATTTGTTCAGCCAAATAAAATTGACGAATTTTCTAAGTTAGTAAAAATTGATATTGAAAACGACCTGTCTAAGGAAATGGACAAATCAAATAATAAGATTATAAGATACGGGTTGATGGCTATGTTGCTAATCATTATCCTATCCTTTATTTATACTGAAAAAATTAAAGAGCCTAGTGCTATGCGCACTGCCAATAATTTCAAGCGTATGCAACTTTTGTCATCGGCAGCTTTCAGCATAGGTCATGGTGGTAATGATGCGCAAAAAGTTATGGGTATTATTGCAGCCGCATTGATGGCTAATGGGACTATTGCTGACATCAAAAATATGCCAGACTGGGTACCTCTAGCCTGTTATACAGCTATAGCTTTGGGCACATTAAGTGGTGGATGGAAGATTGTGAAAACCATGGGTTCTCGTATTACCAAAGTTACGCCTTTGGAAGGCGTATGTGCTGAGACTGCAGGTGCTACCACTTTGTTTCTGACAGAGCAAATGGGTATTCCAGTATCTACCACACATACTATTACAGGTGCTATCATAGGCGTAGGTGCTACTAAGCGTCTGAGTGCCGTAAGATGGGGTGTTACCAAGAACTTGTTTATAGCATGGGTGATTACCATACCTATAAGTGCATTGTTTGCAGCCATCACATATTATATAGTACAGTTTTTTGTATAAATAATACGTGTGATAAAAAGTTTTCTATTGAGGGGCGGCCTTCGGCCGCCCCTCAATCTTTTATTAAGAAATCTCCTCCTGTAAACTTATAATAGGGTTAATCCAGCTAAGCTCTAAACTTTTTTTACAACAAGTCATCCCATAAATGGATAGCGGAAGTCTTTGGGTGGGACATAGTTTTCCTTTATAGTCCGTGGGCTCACCCATCGCAATAGATTCATATAGGAGCCTGCTTTGTCATTAGTGCCAGAACCTCGTGCGCCACCAAAAGGTTGCTGTCCTACTACAGCACCTGTAGGCTTATCATTGATATACAGATTTCCTGCCGCATAAGTAAGCCTTTTCATTATATGGGCTATTTGATGTCTGTCGTCGGAAAATATGGCACCCGTAAGGGCATAGTTGGAGGTGCTGTCAATAAGCGTGAGTGTATCCTCCAATTTGTCATCGTCATATACGAAAAAGGTGAGCACAGGACCAAAAATTTCTTCACACATGGTAAGGCTTTTAGGGTCTTTACTTTCAAAAGCTGTAGGCGTAATAAAGTAGCCCTCATCTTTGTTGAAGATGCCGCCACATAGTAGGGTGTTGCCCTCAATTTCTTTTGCTCGTTCTATGTAAGAAGTAATTTTGTCAAAGGCTGTTTCAGAAATCACAGCATTCACAAAATTGCCGAAATCAGTAGTTTTTCCAATTCTAATCTGTGCTACCTGAGCAATAAATTTCTCTTTCACCTTTTGCCAAATACTCGCGGGAATATAAGCACGTGAGGCAGCAGAACATTTCTGTCCCTGATATTCGTAAGCACCTCTAATAAGTGCCGTTACCAATGTATCTATATCTACATCTTTTGTCGCCAATACAAAATCCTTACCTCCGGTTTCACCCACTATGCGAGGATAGTTCTTGTAAGTATCGAGATTTTTGCTTATAGTTTTCCATAAATGGGCGAATACCGCAGAGGAGCCTGTGAAGTGCAAGCCTGCAAAGTCAGGATGTGAGAATACCATATCTCCTACAGTAGCACCATCAGCGAAAATCATATTGATAACGCCATCCGGCAATCCCGCTTCTTTGAATATCTTCATGATGATATGTGCCGAATAAATCTGCGTGTCGGCAGGCTTCCACACTACTACATTGCCCATGAGTGCGGGAGCAGCACATAAGTTGGCGGCAATCGCCGTGAAGTTGAAGGGCGTAACCGCCATGACAAATCCCTCTAAGGGGCGGTATTCTACACTATTATGCAGCAGGGGCGGAGAGTAGGGCTGCTCTGCATATATCTGCTCCATATAATGCACATTGAAGCGCAGAAAGTCTGCCAACTCGCATACGGCGTCTATCTCTGCTTGATAGACATTCTTGGACTGACAGAGCATTGTAGCCGCATTTATAAGATAACGGTATTTTGTGCTTATAAGGTCGGCAGCCTTCAGGAAGATGGCTGCACGTTGCTGCCAAGGCATATTACGCCACATTTTTGCTGCCGATAATGCAGAAGTAATGGCAGCATGGATATGCTTGCTATCACCATAAGAATGTTCTCCTATACAATGATGTATAGCATCTGGGGGGAATATTTTTATTTTCTTATCTGTAAATATAGGCTTGCCAGCTATAACCATAGGGATATTTTCTTGCGTAGCTAGTAGCTCGGCGAGGGTGTCTTGTAGTCTTTTCCTTTCGCCACTATCGGGAGCATAATCACATATAGGCTCATTGACAGGGAGAGGAAAGCATATTTTGGCATTCATACTATTTGATTATATAAAATATAAATCAAATGTAAAAGATTTTGTTGTAATGAGGTTTTGAAAATTATTATTTGAACTACCCATTTACCAAGCCGCGTCCCGACTTTTTAATCTTACCTTCCTGCATGAGATGTGAACTTATTTTGTCCAAAAGACCATTGATGAAGTCCTTACTCTTGGGGCCACAGTAGGTTTTGGAGATTTCTATGTACTCATTGAGCGTAACCTTGTAGGGAATATACGAGAAATAGAGTAATTCGGTGAGTGCCATGCGTAGCAACAACATATCTACATTGGCAAGTCTGTCAGCTTCCCAGTTTTGGAGATAGGGTTTTATAATTTCTAGTTGCTCGTCTCTATGTGTTATAGTCAGCCTATATAGTTCATGACCAAATTGGGTAAGTTCTTTGAATTTATCCTGTAAGGTCTCTTTTTCTATGTGTAGTTTTAATTCGCTCTTACTCTTTTTTATAACTTCACGTACTGCGGATACCACGAAGAAGGCATCATCGTCCCAGGTAGGGAAGGTCTCTTCTATATATTCCATAGAAATGGGTTCGCCTATGACCAAAGACTCGAAAATATATTGTATGATAGATTTATCTTCTTCAAAGTCAAATTCCTTGTCACTATGTATGTATTTTTGATACGCTCTACTGTCTATAAGGATGTCGTATAATTTGCGAGTGATAGTTTCATCCAGATTATAGCTTACTTTGGAGGCATCAATGGCTTTCAAGAATTCTTTGTCATGATTCAAATATTGGATAAGCGTATTGCTGAGGATTTTGGTATTGAAGTTTATATCTTCATTGGTAGGCAAATATTTATTATATTTTATATCTCTAATAGCTTCTGTGATATTGGCTATCTCTCTGATTTGCAGTAGTATATATAGGTAAATATTTTTGACACCACTTATGCTGCCGGATAGTTGTTTCTGGTATAATTCAAAATTTTCAAATTCGGAACGCTCATAGCCATATATGGCTTGCATGGTTTTAACTCTGGCACTGTGTCTGCTTATCATAAGAACGATTGCAGCAAAGATACTTCGCCGAGGCATTTTTATATAATAAATAATTATAAATACTAGTGTAAACATTTATTACTTTAGTGGGTTGAAACTTTAAATATTTTTTATGACTAAAAATACCTTTATCACACTCTTGGCAGTAGCAGGCTTGTATGGCTGCGGAAATACGACACAGACGGTACAAAATGCCGCACCACCAGTACAAGAAGAACCAGTATTAGAGGTAAAAGAGAATGGCAATATTAAATTATATGAACAGTTTTCTACCCTAATAGAAGGTGCTGTGATTTCGCCCAATAAGAGCTATGCTACAGATACCAGTATAGCTTACGATTTTAATATTTATGGCTTTAACTTAGCGGCACAAACTTCCGATGCTAGTACACGTAAATGCGCCAATTCGGCACAGGGTCAGCATATCCATAATATAATCAACAACATGCCCTATACTGCGGAATATAAATCTATTTATGAGAAGAAATTAGTACCCGGACATTATGTGAGCCTTTCGTTTCTGTCACGTTCATACCATGAGAGTGTAAAAAGTACTGGTGGATACTATATGACGGAGTTTACAGTAGGCAATGCAACACCCAGAAATGATGGGTTTGACCTTAGAGGGCCTAATTTGTTCTATAGCCGTCCTAAAGGGGTGTATGTAGGGGAGCTAGAAACAGGTATGGTATTGTTGGATTTTTTCATCACAGGCTGTGAGCTCTCAGCGAATGGATATTTTGTCATTGCTACTATAAATGGGAAGTCCTTTAAACTTACAAGATGGAGAGCATTCTGGATAGAAGGATTGCCTATGGGTGAATCTACAATAAAGTTGAGCTTACACAATGCCGATGGCAGTTTGGTAAAATCCCCTTATAATCCGGTAACAAGAACTATAACGCTAAAAGATAAGTAAGCATCAATTCTTGTCAAAGCCATAGATATCGTAAACGAAGCCTACTTTTGCTAAGACATCTGCCTTTGTCATACCATATTGTTCTAAGGTATAAGTGTGTGTGCTTTTATAGCTTCTAGCTTTTTGGGTAGCCTTATCAAGTGCTGTCAGGAATTTTTCAGTTTTTTCTATGCCGAAGTAATCATATATTTTCAAAACTTCTTCTTTAGGCTGTGATACTAAGTCATCGTATTTTAGGGTGTAAAATTGACTCTTGTCATGGTTTTTCATCTGCTCGTGAAAGTAGATGTAATAATCCATGCCCAAGTCTCCCCATGCCCTATGCTGTGGCGAGTTTTCGGGAATTTCAGGGCTATGGGCTTTCCATGCCAATGAGAACATACTGATGAATGAAGGTATAGACTCGTCGGGTTTTCTTACGATATATACGATTTTTGCATCTGGAAAAGCATCCAATATAGTTTGTAGCCTTCCCGTGGACATTACATTCTTAGAAAGAAATATTTTATTGCTACCCATTACATACATCCAGCGTTGTATGGCATTCTTATAAAATTCTTTTAGGGCATTGCGGACTTTAGGGTGCATATTGTCAGGGAAGCGCACTTCTGGTATTTCATTCATATAGGGACATAGCAAGAAAATTCCGGCAGTAATGCCTGTGAATACATAGGTGCCCTCATCTTCTTCCGACTTATTGAAGCCCATAGGGTGAATATTTTCCCATCCTTTAAAAAATACATCATCAGCGGTCGTAATGAGTTTCAATAATGGGCTTCCGATTCTAATGTCTATCTTGTAAAGTAAGGAAACAATTTTAGCAAAAGTAATAGAGGGTAAAATGGTATGAAATAGTTTGGTATAGGCGTATCTATCTGCATCTAAGCACATCAATCTGTGCAAATGTGTTGTACCGCTTCTAGGATTGCTGATAATAAATATAGGGGCTTTGGGATTAATTTTTCTATATGCAGGAAAAATTATTTCATCACATAGTCTGAAGAAAATATTCAATAGTGATACAAACGTAAATAATAACAGAAATATGAGGGTGAAAATAAACCTTTTGATGCTGAAATGCTTTACACATTGTAAATACACAATTTTTGCTATTGTCTGGATATGAACGTACCAAAAAGAAGGATGAATAAAATACATAATCTTTACGGCGGCAAATATACGTGATAAACTCTATTTGTAAATCTTAGCTTTTAAACTCATATCCAAAGCAACAGCAGAATGTGTGAGTGCCCCTACAGAAATGTAATCTACACCAGTCTCAGCATAGCTGCGAATATTTTCTAAAACTATCCCTCCCGATGCCTCTGTTTCTATATATCCTGGAACATAAGCAATAGCTTCTCGTATATCATTAGGTATAAAATTATCGAACATTATCCTATCTATACCTCCTACTTGTACTACTCGTTTTACTTCTTCTATATTACGGGTTTCTACTTCTATTTTTAAAGATAGAGATTGATCCTTGAGATATTTTTGGGTTTTATGTATCGCATTCTCGATGCCACCACAAAAGTCTATGTGGTTGTCCTTGAGCATAACCATATCATAAAGCCCCATGCGGTGGTTGGCACCACCTCCTTGAATGACTGCATATTTTTCCAAAAATCTTATGCCAGGAGTAGTCTTGCGGGTATCTATTACTTTGGTATTTGTGCCTTGTACAGCTTTTACATATTGAGCTGTCTTGGAGGCAATACCGCTCATTCGTTGCATAGTATTGAGTACTAATCTTTCTGCACTCAATATATCACTTGCATTGCCACTTACTTTTAGGACTATATCCCCTTTGGATAGGGTGTCTCCATCTTTTTTGTAGGTCTCTATTTGTAAGTAGGGCGATACAAAATGGAATATAGCTTTTGCCACCTCTATACCTGCCAAAATGCCTACATCTTTGATAAGCAATTGGGCTTCTCCTTGTGTGTGAGCATCTAAGCAGGCTCTAGCACTATGGTCGCCATCCCTAATATCTTCAGCTAAGGCATGAGCAATAAAACTATATAATTCTTGTGAGCTCAGTTTCACTATATCTTCTCAAATTTTATTTCCCTGATAATCTCTACCTCTTCTTCTTCGCTGAGGAATATGAAGGTCTTATACGTGCCAGTACTGCATGTCAATTTCCCGGTGATATAAAATGTTTCGTCATCAATATCTAGTCTTTTGATACAGCAAAATTTTTTATCTTCTAATTTGGTCAAAAAATTTCTGATAACAATTTCTGCCTGAACATTACTATAAATATTTTCTTCATTATCGAGCGTAACTTTTAATCTTTTGTCAAAGTTTTTGGATAATTCTTTGATATTGGAAGTGTTAAACATAGAAATTAATTGATCCTGCAACTCCATCCATACGTAGGGCTTGGCGTACAAGGCACTACACAAACTTAATATCCATACTATGTTTAAGAATCTTAGCATATAGTAATTTCGTATTATCTTGCAGCACATTTTGTGCCACAGATTGCTAAAATAATCAAATGCTGTAAATATTATGTCAGGTAACAAAAAAACAATGCTGATAGTTATGGATGGATGGGGTATGAATTCTGACCCCAAGGTATCCGCTATTGCTGCTGCACATACACCCTTTGTAGATAGCCTGAAGGATAAATACAGTCATACTACCTTGCTTACACATAGTGAGCACGTGGGATTGCCTTTCGGACAGATGGGAAATTCTGAAGTGGGTCACATGAACTTAGGTGCCGGACGGATAGTATGGCAGGACTTACTATTGATAGACAAAAAGATAGAAAGTGGTCAGTTTTTTAGCAATGAAGTATTGCAGGAGTTGGCGCAATATGCCATCCATCATCAAAAACCTATACATCTCATGGGGCTAGTGTCTGATGGGGGCATCCATTCCCATATCAATCATCTAAAAGCTGTATTGGATTTTTTTAAAGACAAAAAAGTAGAAAGGATATATATTCATGTATTTACGGATGGTAGAGATACAGACCCCAGAAGCGGATATAAATTTTTGTGTGATTTGGAGTCATATATAGAAGGAACTTCTGCCCGTATTGCATCTGTATGTGGACGCTATTATGCAATGGACAGGGACAAGCGCTGGGAAAGAGTAAAAAAAGCTTACGATATGCTTATTCAAGGTACTCAGGATGGAGAAGTTGCTTTTGCTGAAGCCTCAGATGTGCTGTCTTATTATTACGAAAAAGGTATTACAGATGAGTTCATTCCAGCTACGCCCTTGAAGCGACAAGATATGCCAATAGCTACTGTGCAAGAAGGGGATGCCGTATTGTGTTTTAACTTCAGAACGGACAGATGTAGAGAAATTACTACAGTACTTACACAGAAAGATATGCCAGAGTTAGGTATGCATACAATTCCTGTGTACTATGTTACTATGACCAATTATGATGAGAAATTTGAGGGCATTTATAACGTATTTGGCAAAGAAAGGATATGCAACACATTAGGAGAAGTATTGGAACAGCATAAAAAAACACAGTTGAGGGTTGCAGAAACTGAGAAGTATCCCCATGTGAGCTTCTTTTTCTCGGGAGGGCGAGAAGAAAACTTTCAAGGAGAGGACAGGATACTTGTACCTTCACCTAAGGTAAGTACTTATGACTTACAGCCGGAGATGAGCGCAGCAGAAGTTGCAGATAAAGTAGTGCAATATATCACAGATAAGAAGCCCGATTTTATATGCCTGAACTTTGCAAATACAGATATGGTAGGACATACAGGCGTATTCTCTGCTGCCGTAAAAGCTGTAGAAACAGTAGATAAATGTGTGCAGAAGGTAGTAGAAGAGGCGTTACTGCATAACTATGGCATTCTACTTACTGCCGATCATGGTAATGCCGACAATATGGTGAATAGCGATGGTAGCCCCAATACGGCGCATTCCAAAAATTTGGTACCTTTATATTATATTGACAGGGACAATAGGCGTGAGTTGAAATCCGGCAAGCTTGCCGATATAGCTCCTACTATATTGACGATGATGGACATAGCTATCCCCAAAGAAATGGATGGTGAAATTTTGTTTAAGTAAGATGAAGTATATAGCAGCTTTTTTAGTCTCCATAGCAATATGTGCATGTAATAAAGCACCAAAGCCTACTGCCGATAGCAATATTTTTTCTATAAAAAATTTTATACAGCAAACTATCCGTACTAATAATAAAAATACGAAGTATAGCAAGACGGTAACAGTAGGCGATAATGCACAAACAAAAATCTACAAAATTTTGGATTGGGAAGTGGAATACTTGCCTTTTCTCCAATGTGACCTACATAAATCGGCATGGCTCGACTATATAAGTAAAGACAGTACTAATCATGAGGTTACATATACTATCCACAAAAAATCTATTCCCATAAAAAAAATGGTGTTGCACTATGGTGATGATAGCGTGGAGTCAATGAAAATATGGAAAAGTACTACGTCAATATTTTTGTCTAATCGTACAGAGATGTATATAGAGAAGTCGGGGAAAAGTAAGATTGTACAACGCCAGCAAGTGTTGTTTTTTAAGCCCAAAACTATCTCAATTACTATCCAACCTATGTAAAATAAGAAAGAATGAGTAAGATAAAGCCAAGGTTATTTAAAGGTGCTAGAGATTTTCTGCCTGAGCAGATGCTGCATAGGGAGCGCATCGTAGATACTATGAAACAGATTTTTAGGAAATATGGGTTTGCACCACTTGAGACCCCTGCCATAGAATACTTGGATGTATTATCGGGGAAATATGGCGACGAAGCGGATAGATTGATATATAAGCTGAATTATAAAACGGGTACTTCTGATGAAGCCGCCTTGCATTATGACCTTACCGTACCCCTGAGCAGGGTAGTGGCTATGAATGCCGACTTGCCTATGCCCTTCAAGCGCTACCAAGTACAGCCGGTATGGCGTGCCGATCGCCCACAGCCTCACCAAGGGAGATTTAGAGAATTTTATCAGTGCGACTGTGATGTCATAGGCAGTGAGTCGCCAATCGTAGATGCCGAACTTATAGCCATTACCTGTGAAGTATTGCGAGTCCTGGGCTTTAAAGATTTTTTGGTAAAAATAAATAATAGAAAAATCCTAAATGGCATCACTCAGTATGTAGGATTGCCGGCAACTGCTACTGCCGATATATGTAGAAGTATAGATAAGCTAGACAAAGTCTCGTGGAAGGAAGTGGAGGCAGAACTGATAGGGGATGGATTTTCTCATGATATTGTAGCAAAACTTAAAGATTTGTTTGTAGAGGCAAACATCACATTACCTAAGCTCAAAGAGGTGCTGTCAGAGATACCAGAAGCCTTGGATGGCATAGATACACTTGAAAAGATATTAGAATGTCTGAATATTTGGGGGATAGACAGCGCGAATTATACTTTTGATATTTCTTTGGCTCGAGGATTAGACTATTATACTGGGCCTATTTTTGAGACCAAGCTGCCGGCATATCCCCATATAGGAAGCCTTACTGGAGGTGGAAGGTATGATACGATGATAGGCATGTTTACAGGCAAAGATTTGCCCGCAGTAGGTACGACCTTAGGACTAGACAGGATTTTTACGGCTATGCAACAGTTGAATATGTTGCAAGAGGTCTCCACACATACTAAAGTATTGGTAGCCAATTTTTCAGAGGCTACCCTGAATTATAATTTAAGATTATTGAGCCATCTACGCCGTAATAATATAGCAGCCGAACTATATCCTGAAGTTTCCAAGTTGAAAAAGCAATTTATGTATGCAGAAAAAAAAGGTATTCCATATATGATTATTGCAGGAGATGAAGAGGTGAATAGCAATACATGTAATCTGAAAAATCTCACCACGGGAGAACAAAATCCCTTATCTTTAGATGAGATAGTACAAAATTTAGTCTAAAGTGCCTTTCACTCTTGTACACCCTGTATTTGTAGTACCTATATACAATAGGATGAAAGCATATTGTATTCCTATTGCATTGATTGCAGGAAGTATAGTTCCCGACTATGACATAATCTTTAGATTTACAGAAACCAGGCATCATATTTTTAGATTTGATGTAGTCACGGTACTAGCAGTTTTGTTGCCGCTGTCATTGCTGTCTGTGTTTTTTTATGCATACATCATGAGAGATTTTATGATCGAAAAATGTCCGCCTTTATTGCGGCATATTGGACAGAATATCCCTGTTTTTGATATTAAAAATACAAAAAAAAATTACCTTCTTCTTCTTGTCAATATACTTTTGTCAATATACTTCCATATATTTTTAGACCTGATTTCTCATTATGACGCATGGACGATAATGGAGATAGTAAAGTACAAAATTAGCGATTATGAACCCTTGCTAAAGGCAACCTATTGGGGGAGTATATATTTACCGCAATTATTTTTTTTGCTACTCGGGCTTTATATTATGTATAGTAATTTTCATGATTATTTAGCGTATTTCAATTGGAGGGATTTTGTGGAGAAAAGAATATTAGGATATTATCTTTTAGTTCTGATAATTGCTGTATGTAAGATAAGCCTTAGTGGACTACATGCGGAATTTGGCATAGATGTAATCGTCATTTCATTTTTTTGTGGATTTACTTTGGCATTTGCCATCGTGGCATCATTGCATAAGCTGAGAATGATAGCAAGTTAGTTGTCTTTTTGGATGGCTTTATAGAAATATTGTAAGTATTGGTCTGCTATTTTTGACCAGCTAAAAGTATTTTCAAATTCCTGAATATAGCTTTCAAAATATTTAAATTCCTTTAAAAATTTTTCATGATAAAAATAGGCTACTTTGTCTGCAATGGCATGATAGTCCCCATAATCAACAAGATGCCCATTTACATCTTCCAAAATCACTTTATCGTTCCCACTGGCATGGGTTGCGATGATATACAAACCATGTGATGCCGCTTCTAGAATAGCTACCGACATTCCTTCATTGAGAGAAGAGGATATAAGAATATGAGATTGCCTATATTCATGCATGACCTCTTTATGACCTACTTTTCCTCTAAAGGAAAGATTTTGTATGTTGTGAACAATAGCATATTCTTCCAGTTTCTCTCTCATATCCCCATCGCCTAAGATAATAAACTCACAAGGAATGGATTTTTGTTCTAATAGTTTGGCGGCTTTCAAGAAGGTAAAAGGATCTTTTTGGTGTACAAGTCTCCCTACGAAAAGTATCCGTAGCGTCGTGCCTTCAAATTTTTTATCAAAATTTCCTACTTCAATACCATTGTGTATTATTATATTCTTTGAGGGAACAGAGGATTGCTTATCTATAATTCTTTTCATTTCCTCTGTGAGTACAATATTATAAGCAGAAGTGTTGAGGTGCTTGATTATCCAAGGATAAGTAAGCAGATGCCAGATAAACATTTTTTTTGGATAATACCAAGGTATATCATGTCCATGAGAAATAATTACATAAGGAATATTGAATTTTTCTTTGAGGTATAGGGCAGGAGGGCCTCCGGGAAGTGCAAAGTTAGTAAGGCATATATCATAATTTGCATTTGCGATGGTTTTGAGATATTTAATGCAATAATTCATCCAAGAATACATCTCATAAGGATTGCTTTGAAATATCTTCTTCCTTTTGGAGTGCAAACGTATGATTTCTAGATTTTCGGTCTTTTCAATATCTCTTTCACCCTCAAACCAAGAAGTAATGACCGTAACCTTATGACCCTTATGGATAAAATTATCCGCAAGATACTTGCTTATGACCCCGGCACCGCCACCTATAGGAGGGTATTCATAATTTAGAATTAAAATATGTAAAGAATTCGTGTAAAGAGTATTCAAGTATTTTTTCTACAAAATTTGTAATTATTTAATGAAAATCAAAATTTATTATCTGTCAAAAGTGATGCGTTTACCTTTTGATTTTTCATCAAAGAGCCCATTGTCATACATCAGTTCACCAGATACAAAGGTCTGCTTAACCTTTCCTCGCAAAGATTGACCCTCTAAGGGCGACCATCCACATTTATACAAAAGGTTATCTTTATGTACAGTATAGGGACTTTCTATATCTACTATGGCAATATCTGCAAAATAGCCTTCTCGGAGATACCCTCGCTCTGATATTTTAAAACATTGAGCTGGGGCATGACACATTTTTTCTACGATTTTTTCTAGGGATATTTTGCCTTTATGATAAAAATCCAACATGATATTCAGGCTGTGTTGTACCAGTGGCAAACCCGATGGCGATAGGTGATATGGATTCATCTTCTCTTCCCAAGTATGTGGAGCATGGTCAGTAGCAATAATATCTAGTCTGTCATCCAGTAGGGCATCCAGTAGTTTTTCTTTATGTTTTTTGTCTTTGATAGCGGGATTGCACTTTATTAGCGCACCTTTTTCTGTATAGTCATCTGCATCAAAGTAGAGGTGGTGCACACATACCTCTGAAGTAATTTTCTTATCATGTAAAGGTATGGTATTATCAAATAGCACGAGTTCATCACCCGTAGATATATGTAAGATATGAAGCCGAGTGCCGTGTTTTTTTGCTAGAGATGTCGCTAAGTGACTACTTTTATAGCAAGCCCTTTCATCCCTGATAATAGGATGCATGGACAATGGTATATTATCGCCGTATAGTGCTTTTGCTTGCTCAAAATTGGTAATAACGGTATGTTCATCTTCGCAGTGCGTGGCGATAAGCATAGGCGTATCAGCAAATATTTTTTCTAGAATATTCTCATTGTCCACAAGCATATTTCCTGTTGAAGAACCCATAAATATTTTAATACCACACACGTCCGCTGGCGAGGTCTTCATTACTTCATCATAATTATCATTACTTACACCCATAAAAAATGAATAATTAGCATACGAGGTGCGAGAAGCAATAGCATATTTATCTGATAGGAGCTCTTGGGTAAGGCATGAGGGCTTAGTATTTGGCATCTCCATAAATGTGGTAACCCCTCCGGCTACAGCTGCTTTGCTTTCTGATGCTATATCCGCTTTGTGGGTGAGCCCAGGTTCCCTGAAGTGTACCTGATCGTCTATTATTCCAGGTATAATATATTTTCCTGAAGCCTCTACAATGTTGGCGTTGGATATAGAAATAGAAGGAGCTATTTTCGCTATCTTGTGATTTTCTATAAGTATATCTGATTCATATATTTTACCTTCATTGATAATTTTTCCGTTCTTAATTATATATTTCATAATATTTATTTTAACTTCGTTACAATTAACCAGCTATATGCAAAAACTATTTTTTCTATTAGGCTGTTTGCTTTCTGTATTATGCCTATGGGCGTATCCTTCAAAAGATATATGTGGTGTATGGATGTCATCAGATAATAGTGTGAAAGTCCAAATTTACAAATTAGGCAGCACTTATGAAGGAAAAATTCTTTGGATAAAAAGCGAAGACGGCAAGCCTCCATTAGATGTCCATAATCCAGATCCCACATTGAGGAATAGGCCTATGGAAGGACTGAGAGTGTTGTGGGGACTTATATATAATTCCGAAAAAAATATGTTTGAGAATGGTAGTGCCTATGTGAATGGTCACACCTTCTGTGGTAAAGCGCAATACCTTCCTGATGGCACTTTGAAAGTTACAGGCTATGTCTGTGCGCTGAAATTCTTAAAAAAAAGTGAGATATTTCACAAAGAGAACTAAGCCTCTTTCTTGATGATGATATTTCTATAGGGATAGGGAAATTCGATGCCTTCTGCATCGAATCTTTTTTTGATAGTTTTATTAAGATCGGTATGTAATCTGAAGCCTGAAATATGGTCGTCTGTCCATACGTATGCCCTCAGTTTTACAAAATACTCTCCTAGCTCTACTACTCTTACTTCTATATCTTCGATACCTTTGTCAATATCTTGTTGAGAGCGTTTGTCCCTGTATAATGGATGTTTTCGTGATTCGTCCTGCATGATGGCTATGGCTTTGTCCAAATCAGAGCTATAGCCTATGCCTATATCTATCTGTCGGCGTACCATTTCATCCGCAATGTCGCTATTTACTATCACCGCATTATTGATGACATTGTTGGGGACGATAACTCTTTTGTTTTCAAAATTTCTGATTATGGTATGTCGTAGTGTGATATCTTCTACTACACCTCTGTGCAGGGGTTCTATTTCTATGACATCATCTACCCTGAAGGGGCGGAATATGATGAGAAAAACTCCTGAAATAATGTTTGAAACAGCTTGCTGGGATGCAAATGCCATGATAGCCGCCAGTACACCTGCTCCAGCAAAGACGGTGTTCGTTACATTCTTTAGTGCTGGAATATTTACTAAAATAAAATAGATAGCTATGCTATATACAATAAAACCTGTGGCGTTTTTTAGAAAAGAATAGTTGGTGGCATCTACTTTTAATTCTTCAGCTCTTTTGTCGAAATATACATTCACAAACTTATTTATGAGCCAATTGGCAGCAATGGCAATGGCGAGTACTATTATTATCAAAAAAAGATACTGTAGCCAAGCTATCTCTACATTCGTAAAAATCATAAAATTATATTAATTTCCCCACACAATATGAGTGCGCATATTACTTCCGTCCCAGAATATTTTCCTGTAAGTAACAGGGGACTGCTTGATGATAAGATCTTCACTGCTGTCATCTATCAGGAAGGCATTAGAGGGCGATAAAAACACCACATGATGTTGTAAGCGAACAGCTCGCGCTACATGGTAATGTCCACAAAATATGCCTTGAATATTATTTGCTTTTGCCAGCACCTTCTGCACTTCCGTCATATTCTGCAAGGGATATTTGGTGTCCATAAAGGGCACACCCGCATGGACAGGAGGATGATGTACAAAAAGCAAAAACTTGTAATGGCTGCTATTACATTCTTCTACTATCCATATCAATTGGTCTATGGACAAGACTCCTTTGGAACTGTCTAGGAAAAGTATTTTGCCGAAGTCATATTCTTCGGTATAAAATAGGTGGTCGTCGTTGTACCATTCATTAAGCCCGAATACTTCCGCCATCATCTGTGCATCGTCATGATTGCCAGGAAGTACGTGATAGTGAATATTAAGGGATTCTATTTGTTTTTTTATTTCTCTATATTGTTCTATGGATGGTGTATCGTGACAGATGTCGCCCGTGATGACCAAAGAATTTACTTGTTTGTCGTTCTTTATAAGTTGCAAGACTTCTTGCCATCTGGATTGAGTATCAATGCCATGTACATATTGCCCATCCCTACTGAGATGAATATCTGTTACTTGTGCTATACAAAGATTCTGCATATTAAGGCAAGATACAAAAAAATGCTTAATTCGGAGGATATGAGGATAAAGTTATTCGCATTGAATATTAACTTTGTGGAAAATCCGTACTGCCCCATTTTTTATATACGGAAATTAATACTATCTTTGCAGTCCGAAAAATCTAAGTATGCCTAAGCAAAAGACAAATTCAAGTGCTAAAAAGCGTTTTTCTCTTACAGGTTCTGGAAAAGTAAAGCGTTCAAAAGCCTATAAAAGACACATTTTGACAAAAAAGTCTAAAAAACGTAAAAATAGATTGTCAGGAACAGTAGTTATTCGCAAAGAAGAGATGAATAACGTAAAAAAATTATTAGTACTCAATTAAAATAAATTACAATGCCACGTTCAGTAAATTCGGTAGCATCTAAAGAAAGAAGAAAAAAGGTATTTAAAGCCGCCAAAGGATATTTCGGCAGAAGGAAAAATGTACTTACGGTAGCCAAAAATGCTGTAGATAAAGCTAATGCTTATGCATTTGTAGGTCGTAAACTCAAGAAACGCCAATATAGAAGCCTTTGGATAGTGCGTATAAATGCAGCAGTACGTCCTCATGGTATCAGCTATTCTCAGTTTATCAAAAAATTGGCGGATAACAATATTGATATTAATAGAAAAGTTTTGGCAGACTTAGCATTACACAATCCTGAGGCATTCAACGCCATAGTAGAAAGAGTAAAGTAAGTTGCATGTAAGTTGTATAAAGCCATTCCTCAGGAGGAATGGCTTTATTATTTCTATTTCATACCTTTGTATATCATGTTGGGACTCAAGCTACCTACCGACCCTAGATGGGCAAGCATGGTGATGTCGGAGCTGGAAGAAATACTTACCGACCATGCCTACTGTGAGCAAAAAGCTACTTCTACCTGTATCTCGCTGATACAAACCTATCCCGAAAAGACTTATATGGTAGATAAATTATCGCCTATAGTCCATGAAGAATGGGCACATTTCAGGATGGTATTGGAGGAACTCAAAAAGCGCGGTATGGCACTGGGGGTGCAGCGAAAAGATGAGTATGTAGCAGCATTACAAGATTTTGCCCCTAGAGGGGGGAAAGCAGAAGATAGGTTTTTGGACAAATTATTGATGTCTGCGCTAATAGAAGCTAGAAGCTGTGAACGGTTTCGCCTATTGTCAGAGCATTTGGAGGATGAATATTTTAGAAGTTTTTATCGCAAACTGATGATAGCAGAAGCACAGCATTATACCCTGTTTTTGGATATTGCAAACGAATATTTTCATAAAGAGAAAGTGAAAAGCCGCTGGGAGCAGTGGCTTTCCTTTGAAGCTGCACTTATGGAAGAATGGACACTACGAGGGGACAGAGTACACTAATATACTTACTTCATCAAAATCTACTATCCATATATTTGTTTTGGAAAAATGCTATGGCAGTAGGCTATACCTGTATTGTAAGGCAATATAAAAATTACAGACATTCCAAGAATAAAACCAAGAACAATTCACCCACCAAAGAAAAAGATACGCTATGAGGAACAGGCTTATTTAGGATTGTATAATCAATTATAAAAAATATAATACCTTCGGCGCTTAAACGTCCTCAGGAAAGTTTTATCGGACATTAATGATTTTTGGTGCAAAGAAAATTTTCATGAAATCTATGTCATAAAAATTTCTAACTCCACCTTTATTTACTACATTTTTACTAAGGAAGCAATATATATTAGGACAAGATATGCTCCAAAGAAGTATTATAATGGTTGGAAAATTCTTCTAAGGTGCCGAAATCCATACCGTCTATTGTGAGATTTGTATTTGATACAACCTTCCCTATGACTTCAAAAGGAATGTTTTGCTGTCGTAATTGTTGTTCCAAATTTTCCAGCTTCTCGTCAGAACATGTAACCACTATGCGGCTTTGAGCTTCGCCAAAGAGATAGGCATCTGTTCTGAAATTTTTATTAGTATGAATTTCAAAACCTTTATTCCCTGCCATGGAAGATTCTAATAAGGCTATGAATAATCCGCCTTCGGAACAATCATGTGCGCTATTTATCGTTTTATTTTTTATACTTTCCAAAACAAAGTCTTGTACTTTCTTTTCCTCTTCCAATTCAAAATAGGGTGCTGGAGAAAGTTTTGTCTTGTGGTAATGAAAAACATATTCGGAGCTACCTATACAGTTTTTTGAGGCACCAATAAGTAAAATATTGTCACTTATATTTTTGAAATTCAGGGTCATCGCCTCATCAATATGATCTATAATGCCGAGCATCCCGATGGTAGGTGTAGGATTTACAGCACGCTGTGGAGACTGATTGTAAAAGCTTACATTGCCTCCCGTAACTGGCGTACTAAAGGTGGTGCAGCTATCCCCCATGCCTTTGAGTGCGTGAACAAAATTCCAATATACTTCTGGGTCATAAGGATTGCCAAAGTTGAGGCAGTTTGTGATGGCTACGGGTTTGCCTCCAGTACATACAATATTTCGTGCCGCTTCAGCAACGGCAATAGCACCCCCTTTGTAAGCATCGGCATGAACATAGCGGCTATTACAATCTACGGTGAGTGCCAAAGCCTTGTCATTATGCTTTAATCTCACTATTGCTGCATCGGCAGGAGCATTTGTGCCTACAGTATTGATGCCTACCATACTGTCGTACTGGCGATATATATACCTTTTAGAAGCAATATTTGGCAGCCCTGACAGAAACATAGCCACCTCTTTAAGATTATTGGGTACTGCGATTGCATCTATGCTAAAGGCATCTCTCTCCTTGTGGTAGGAAGGCTGAGTATATTCACGTTGATAGATGGGGGCGCCGCCACCTAAGACCAAAGTATCTGCGGGAACGTCGGCTACCAGTTCCTCATTCATATAATACTTCAGACGATTGCCTTGAGTTACTTCACCTATAATGGCACAATGTAAGTCCCATTTGTCGAAGACCGCTTCTATATCTTTCTCACGACCCTTTTCTACCACTATAAGCATACGCTCCTGAGATTCGGATAGCAAGATTTCAAAGGGCTGCATGTGCTTTTGACGCGTAGGTACTTTGTCGAGGTAAATATTCATACCATGTTCTCCTTTGGCACTCATCTCGGAGGTAGAGCAGATTATACCTGCCGCACCCATATCT
>JBGAWK010000030.1:0-28200 GCA_044227665.1 Chitinophagales bacterium | reverse complement strand
AGCAGGACATGCTATATATATTACTTCTGATGTAAAAGGGATAATGAATGGATTAAATTCTGGTAATGGAACACTAGGTAGATTATTAAAAGATGATGCGATAGCTAATAGTGTAGATAAAACAATAAACTCTGTAAATAGTACAGTTGGCACTTTAAATACTGATTTAGAAGCACTACAAAGCAGTATTTTCTTGCGTAAAGGCATTAAAAAGAAAGAAGCAGAAGAAAAAGCATTGTTAGAACAAAATAATCCAGATACTGCAAAGAAGAAAAATAAATAAAGTAAGTTCTGGTAAACTACGTCAGAAAGTTATAACCACTGAGTAGCACTAAATCAGGCATTTTTTTGTACATAATGGATACGTAATATCACTAAAAAGTTTTCAGAATACTTTGTCGTTCTTCTAAAATGAAGGTTTTTTTACGCTCCAAAATGCGGTTATAGATGTATAAATTCTTACATATAGATTATAAAAAATCCTTGTCTTATTGTACACCTACCAATAAAGACAAGGATAATTATAGTAGCGAAGACGGGAAGGATTTATAACACCACCTACAGAAATTCTGAAGCATGGTGCAGAGAGAGAAAGTTTTTATTTTGATAAAATGCTTTCATCACTTTGTGTTATGTCTCAAAATATGACTAATCAGAGTGCAGAAAGTAAAAGCTATGATGTAAGTCATAAGGTAGATAGAAATACATCTATAATTATTGATTTATATTTGACTTATGCAAATATTCTTAATATTATTGATTTATATCGCGGTGGAAAAGGTAATATCAAGATTTCATTTCCGCAGGATTTCGATGTAAGAAATGCAGATGATATTTTATACCAATTATCAGAAGCTAAAAAATCTGGTGCGCCATACATCGTTCAAGTTGAGTTAACAAAGAGATATTTACTTAAAAATTTTGGCGATAATAATATCAACCATTTTATAGTTGAATTTTTATCTAATGCAGATAAATTATTTGCTTATGGAACAGATGAATTACAAACTGCTAAAGCCACATTTGGTAGTGATATTTCTACTAAAGATGTGTTGTTGCATCACCAAGGTTTCCAAATTCTAAGAAAATTAATTGACTCAGATGAAAGTATTTTAGAAAAAAAATACGATGAAGTAAAGGCAATTATAGATAAAGAGATTGATAAATATACTATTACACAAATCAATAATACTATTGCTTGACAGCAGGATCATTTATAGATGATGTTCACAAAGGGTATATTAACAGCATTGGAATATCAAGTAAGAAGCTGTATGATATTTTATTGCGAGAATTAGCACAACATACCACACAAGGCAATCTCGATGCCAATAAACAACAATTAGCACAGTTAGATAGTATTCTAAAACAATCTCTGAAAGACAGCGGCTACAGTGCCGCTACAGATACTTATTTTTCTGCATTTAGTAAATTAGAAGAACATAACGAAAAATATTATAGCAGTCAAAAATTAGTTATAAAACCAGTATTAGATAACAGCCAAATCATACCGCATATTAAAGATACGGTATTGAGCAATTTGCGCGGTTCTGGTGCTAACGAAGGTATTTTAAAACCTCTTGAAAACCTAATGCGCCAAGAAATATTCTTGAAAAAGCCATATCAAGAAACTGCTGATTTATTAAAAAAACAATTAGTTGATAAGCCATTATTAGTAAGACACGTTGACCAAGTTGCATTTGATGCATTAAGACAGTATAATGGTGCAATTAGCGATGAAGTCCGTAAAACTTATGGATTGAAATATTTCTTCTATGTGGGATCAGAAATAGAAAATACACGTCCAATTTGCGCACATATACGTGATAATTTCAAAGGTGCAATTTCAATAGATGACTTGCAAATTATCTTGGACGAATTTTGTCCAAATGGCGAACCAAGCAATACGTCTGTTACTTATGAAACGGTTAATGGTGTAAAGCAAACTACCAAAAAAGGTGCTGGAATGTACGACGGTACCACTATTGAAAATTTCAGTATGAATTGTGGCGGTTATCGTTGCCGCCACGAAGTAAAATGGGTAAGAAATCCAAAGCAAGTTGGGAAAGATGACAATAAAGATACTGCACCAAAAAATGCATATAAATCAAATATTATTCCAAGAACTAAAATAGAACCCAATACTGATATTAAGAAAGAACCAGCACTTTTATTAATGGACTCAACCGGATTGCTGACTATGTTGAACGGCATTAATAAACTATCTGTTTTAGTAAGAAAATCAAGGATTGAAAAAATAAAAAACCTTGATGGTATGAAAAAAGTATATTCAGTTAAGGTTAAAGGTCAAGAAAAAACAGTGCATGTGCCAGACGACAGGAAACCAACTTTAGATGAGTTGAAGGCAGCAGAAAAAACAGCTGAAACTGGATATGATGTAATATTTTCTTCACCATCACAATTTAAAAATCCTAAAACGAAAGAAAAACGCTTTGAATCTAATTTTGATAATTACATAGTAGTGAATCACAAACTTAAAGAAGCTGATTTTAAAACAAATAGAACTGGTACAGTAAGTAGTATTGAACATGCTTTTACTTCAGCTAATAATCAAGCTGAGACTGTGATTATAGATATTATTGTAAAAATGTCAATGAATAATTTATCAAAAGGAATAAACTCCGGCATATTAGCGTCTAAGAGTATTAAATACGCACTAATA
This sequence comes from Chitinophagales bacterium, assembly GCA_044227665.1. Classification (GTDB taxonomy): domain Bacteria; phylum Bacteroidota; class Bacteroidia; order Chitinophagales; family JADIYW01; genus JBGAWK01. The sequence goes on along the minus strand of JBGAWK010000030.1, from coordinate 25,517 downwards.
ATTTATAAAGGAAAATCAAAACTGATAAACAGAAACACAATGCTTGATAAAGATGAGTTATTGAAAGTCTTAGAAGAAAAATTCAATCCAAGAAAATAAAAAAATGGGATAGGATCTACTCGAAGTATTGCCCTATCCCGAACTTGCGTTTAAGTAGTGCCAATTGCTTGGTCTATGTCGCACGCAATGCAAATATAAACAACTTTTATGAATTTGTCAAAAATCTCATAATTGTAAAAAGTGCAAATTTTACAAAGAACACGACATCTTGAAGATGGTTTGAATTTTTGACTAATTTAATTGAGATGAGAGCTAATTGGATTGCTGCTATCTATAAACTTAGATGGTAGATAATGCCCAAGTCTGTAGAAGAAGTTAGGGAATGATGTAAGTTTCTGTTTGCGATTTTCTAATTTTATTTCTTTTTCATTTCCTTCAATAGGTCTTCCAAGTAGTCAATTTGAACTTCTTGTATTTCCAATAATTTTTTATTTTGATGAACAAGCAAATGGTCAATTTTCTCGTTCAGTAGCTTGATTTCAAGTTCTGCTTTCAAGTTGATTTTATAATCATGTTCGCTTCTTTGTCTATCTTTTTGTTCTTGTCTGTTTTGGCTCATCATAATTATAGGAGCTTGTATGGCTGCCAAACAAGAAAGTATCAGGTTAAGAAGAATAAAGGGATATGGGTCAAATGGTTTTGCAGCTAAAAACCAAATGTTAATTATCATCCATATTAAAATGAATGAAAAGAATGTAATAATAAAAGTCCAGCTACCACCAAATGCAGCAACTCTGTCGGCAATTTTTTGTCCAAAAGTAAGTTCGGCTTCAATTTCATCTTGAATATTTTCTGAAAGGATTGCGTTGTTTTTTATAGCATTCATTACATCTCTGTCAATGATTGCTAATTCTCCTTTTTCTTGAATGATTAATGAGGTTAAATATAGTCGTCTATATTGGTTGAGTTCAGCTACAGTAATGTAACTGTCTTTGTCAAAGTCGGGATGCTCAGATTTGATAAGGTTAAAAATGCCTTCTCTGATGTCCTGACCTTTTAGGTGTTCACCCTTTTGAATTTCTTCTTTACTTATGTGGCTTATATTCATTTTGGTTTTCTTTTAAAAATTATAGAAATTAAAATTGAGGCTCTAAATCATCAAATCACCTTCATACCCCGTATACTATAGACTTTATTTTTTGAATAAGAAATATCAAAAATATGAATTTTGCATCTACTATATAACAAAAAATCCTTGTCTTATTGTACACCTACCAATAAAGACAAGGATAATTATAGTAGCGAAGACGGGAATCGAACCCGTGACCTCAGGGTTATGAATCCTGCGCTCTAACCGTCTGAGCTACCTCGCCGATTGAGGCTGCAAATGTAATATTTATTCTCTAAAATTTGAAGCGATTTACAATTTGCTAATAAATCCTCTGTCAATATTCAAGGTTACATCCAATTTTTGGAGAATGGTGAACAATCCCAAAAAAGTGCGGTGCAAGTATATTCCATGTTTAGAACCTCGCAAAGCATCATCATTGCGAAAACTTTTGTCGTTAAAAATTGACTCTCCATGTGCCATGAGTTGTGCTGCATATCTTTTGTCGCCAAAGTAAAATCTATCTTGCAACATGGGTAGTGCAATCACATCAATAGAGGCTTTAGTAACTTCAAAAAATAGCCTATCTTGCTCAGGTGTATCCTGTAAACGTAGCATATCCAAGTTTTTCAATACTTCTCTAAGCTTATTTTCATCATTACGCACCTCAGGCTTTGCTAGTGAAAAATATTGCTTATAGAAATCCTCAGGCAAAGACTTCATACAGCCGAAATCTAAAACACCCAACTGATTGTCCTTTGTAACTAAGAAGTTGCCAGGATGTAAGTCCGCATGGAAGCGTTTTTTTTCATGTATCTGATAATGTACAAAATCCAGTATGGTCTGACCAATTTTGGTTCGTACTTCTTTATTTTGTTCTTCTGCAATGAAGTCGTTGAGACTTTTTCCATCTAGCCATCCCATCGTAAGGATACGCTTATTGGATAATTCGGGAAAATAGGTAGGAACGACTACATTGGGAACATGAAAGGCATTATCTTTCATTTCTATGCCATTAGCCAATTCCTGCTCATAGTCGGTTTCTTCAATAAGCCTAGTTTCTATTTCTTCTATGTAGGGTGCGGCGGCGGCTTGGCTCACGCCTGCCACACGTAATAATATAGGTTTCACGAGGGCTATATCACTTTTGATACTATCAGCTACACCAGGATACTGCACCTTTACAGCTAGACGTTCTCTATCCTTGTAGGCTTCATGTACCTGACCTATAGATGCCGCAAAAGATGCCTGCATATTGAATTTGTCAAAAACCTGTTGGGGTGTTTTGCCAAAATTTTTGATAAAGGTATTCATGACCATAGGAGCAGATAATGCCATAGCTGAATTCTGGGCAGCAGCGAATCTTTCTGCATACGCCTTGGGAAGGATACCCGTATCCATACTCATCATTTGAGCGATTTTCAGGGCACTGCCTTTGAGTTGGGAAAGTGTATTAAATATCTCTTCTGCATTTTTCCTAGAAAGGGCATCCTCATCCACAGGTTGATTTATCATCTTTTTCATGTAATGACCAGCATAGTTGGCACCTACTTTTACCCCTGTCTTGATGAATTTGCCTGCACGTTGTACCTTGCTTGTAGGGATTCTATTTTGTTCTGCCATGTTGTTGCTTTAATTCTACTAAGTATTGAATTACGCCTATGCCGCTATCAATAGCATTAGGCTGCATAATATCGTATATCCAATTAATAAATTTGTCTATTCCAGCATCGGTTTGTTCTTTATTTGAAGACGTATCTTTTATCCAGAGGTAGCTCAATCCCAATATGGCAGCTACAATAATATCGGGATACTGACGACTCCACCAAGTACGTGCCTGAATTTCTCCTATGGAAGTTCCATAATCTATATTGTCTTTTATAAATGTAATTGAAGAATTCTTTAATATCTTAAAATTCTTGATATCGTAAAAATGAATTTCATGAAGAAACTCTTCATATAGAGAATAGCCCTGGAATAAGGTATATACGAATGCTAGCATTTGCTCGCGCGCAGTATAGGTCGCAAATGTATCATCGCTATAGCAGGTATTTATAGCATGCTCCGTTAATATCTGCCAAGTTTCTTCATTAATTGCCTCTAAATTTCTTTTTGTAGTAGTTGTGGTATTGAAATATTTATCTTTTAGTGCCTCTAAATTCATATACATTATTAGACAAAAAACATGCTACAATATTCAGGTTTTTATTTTTTAACTTATATAAAACAAAAAGGCTGCCCTTGCGAACAGCCTCCTCAATTATTTTGGATAAAAAGTTAATAACTGACTTTGGGTTCTAAGCTTTTTGCCTGCTCTACCCAGTCTGCTACCACCTTAGCAGATGGTGTGCGGTTTACTAGATTTCTTGCTGCATTTACTTCTTCCATTTTAGCTGCCAAGTTATCTGCTTTTCTGTTTCTAAGTTCTTTCACAGTATCTACACCTGCTGCCTCCAAAAGATCGGAGTATTGTGTACTCACACCTTTGATTCTGCAAAGGTCAGCTTTGTTCACCCATCCTAGGATTCTTGAGGCATCTATGCCCGTAGCTGCTTCCAATTCTTTTCTACCCTTAGGGCTTGCTCCTGCCTCTAATAGTCCTTCTACAGTATTTACACCTGCAGCACGTAGTTTTGCGCCAATAGCTTCGCCAATGCCTTCAATTTCTTCAATTTTAGCCATAATTAAATATTTTATTGTTTATTAAAAATGTTTCCAAGCATATTTCCGGCCATCTTTTGGAGGTCTTCCAAATTAAATTTAGCCATAATCTTCTGTAAATCCGGTTTTCCGTCTTCGCCACTTATTTCGGCAGTTACGTTCTTCATGATTTCAGCCAAAGAAAAGTCATTGACTTTTTGCGCTGTTTCCTCACTTAGCCCTACTTTGTCTTGTAGCTGAGAAAGTATTCCTGTTTTTAGGTTTTTTATTGTTTCTGAATTTTCCAGATTACTAAAGTTCTGTAGTATATCTTGGGGGTTAAACCCATTTTTGAAGACCCCACTAATATTATCTTTTACTACATTAAAGGAATCCGTAGCCTGCTGCGAATCTATGCCAAATCTTTCTTGTAGTTGTGTCTGTACGGTAGTCTCGATTTTACTTATTAGTTCTTCAAACATAAATCATTTTTTTTGTAAATGTAAATATAATATTATCCAAAAGTCTTTTTTTTAGGAATAAGTTTCCTACGACAGTCATTCTTTTCCACAATACCTTATTTTTGCTTTTTATTTATAACAACAATGAGTACATCATTAGAAAATTTCAACAAAGAAATTCAGGAAGGCTACAATTTTGGTGGTGCTTCTATAATATTGGGTGGTGCAATGTATGGTGGTTCTTCCATACCACAATTGCAAGTAAAAGCACCTCTTAAAACTTTTAACAGACATGGCTTAGTCGCAGGAGCTACGGGTACGGGAAAGACGAAGACCTTGCAAAAATTGTCGGAAAAGCTTTCAGAAAATGGGGTAGGTGTAGTGATGCTGGATATTAAGGGCGACTTCAGCGGTATATCTATGCCTGGTGTTCTCAATCCCAAGATCGAGGAGCGGGTAAAAGCAATAGGAGACAATTGGAATGCTGCTGGATTTCCAGTGGAACTCATGAGCCTTTCAGCACAAGACGGTGTGCGCTTGCGGGCTACAGTAAGTGAGTTTGGTCCTGTACTCTTATCTAAGATACTGGGGCTGAACGATACGCAAGAGAGTGTAGTGGCAATGATATTCAAGTATTGTGATGACAATGGCTTGCCTCTCTTAGATTTGGAAGACATGAAGAAAGTCTTGCAGTATCTTACAGGTGACGGGAAAGCAGCAATAGAGGCACAGTATGGCATGATAAGTCCTGCTACGATAGGAACAATACAAAGAAAAATCATAGAATTAGAAACTCAAGGTGCCGCTATATTTTTTGGTGAAAAATCTTTCGACATTGAAGACTTCTTACGTAAGGATAGTCAAGGTCGGGGTTATATCCATGTGATTCGTGTCAACGATATCCAAAACCAACCCAAGCTCTTCTCTACCTTTATGCTGCAAATGCTAGCAGAAGTATATGAGAAAATGCCCGAAAGAGGTGATAGCGATTTGCCTGAGCTAGTGATATTTATAGATGAAGCTCATCTCGTATTCAATGAAGCTTCCAAAGCATTGCAGACACAGATAGAAACTATAGTTAAATTAATACGCTCTAAAGGTGTGGGGATATTCTTTTGCACCCAAAATCCTACAGATATTCCTGAATCCGTACTTAGCCAATTAGGCATGAAGATACAACATGCACTTAGAGCCTTTACCGCCAACGATAGGAAGGCAATAAAGATGGTAGCCGAAAACTATCCCGAAACCAATCATTATGATGTAGATGAATTAATAACACAATTAGGCATAGGGGAGGCTTTTGTTACTGTGCTTAATGAGAAAGGCATACCTACGCCATTGGTACATACACTTATGTCGCCACCTCAGTCGAGAATGGATATTATTACAGACGCTGAGAAACATACGCTCTTGCAAAATTCGCCACTGTACCACAAGTATAAAGAGGAAGTAAACAGGGAAAGTGCTTACGAAATTCTAGGTGCTAAAATGCAATCCGCACAAAATCATGAAACTAGTAGTAAGCCAACTACTGCTGCCAAGCCTAAGCAAGAAGAAAAATCTACGGTAGCAGAAGTACTACAAAGTCCTATGGCGAAGAGGTTAAGTACCACAATTACGAGAGAAGTAACACGTGGTCTCCTGGGCATATTGAAAAGCAGTGTAAAAAACATGTTTAAATAATATTTTGGAAAAAGAAGACGAAATATTAGACGATACCTATTCTCCCGTGAATAGGAAAAGACCTCGGCTGTCTTTTGAATTATTTAAGAAGATATTTAAGATATTTAAGTATATAAAGCCTTATAAGCGACATTTTATTTTTAGTATTATATTTCTATTTCTTTCCAGTATTACTGTCATTTTATTCCCCTATTTACTGCCCAAAATGGCAGATATTGCCCAAGGCAAAAGTTTTTATCTGCTGCCGGAACTTATAGGTGAGACCCTATTTGTAGAGGACAGATTATCTTTTGTGGTTATTTTATTTATTTTGGTATTATTCCAGTCATTATCGTCATTTGGGAGAATATTTTTTTCCAACCAGGTGAGCGAAAAAGTACTACGCAATATCCGCCAGCAATTGTATGACAAAATCATAAGGATGCCAGTTTATTTTTTCGAGCAAAACCGTATAGGTGCACTAGTGAGCCGCATCAATGCTGATGTTACCTTATTGCAAGAATTGCTGGCATTTACATTGTCAGAATTTGTTAGGCAAATTATTACCCTTATTGCTGGTGTGGGCATCATCTTTTATATCTCACCCAAACTTACAGGGATTATTATTTTGCTCATGCCCATATTAGTATTTTTTATCTCTTTTTTGGCAAAATATTTAAAACGCTATTCTGGCAGAACCCAACAAGCTCTTGCTGATGCAAGTACTATCGTAGATGAGACCTTTATGGGCGTAAATATGGTCAAAGCTTATACAAATGAACAATTTGAGTCCAAAAGATATGGCAATCAAATCAATAGAGTAATGGACTTAGCCATATTTTCTGCCAATTTCAGAGCAGGATTTGTTGCTTTTATCATTGGAGGTGTCTTTACTACGATATTGGTAATGTTGTATTATGCTACTGGATATGTGCAATCCGGAGAAATGAGTATTAGCACGCTCTTATCTTTCATCACTTACTCTATATTCATCGGTGCCTCTATCGGCGGTCTTGGAGAAATGGGCAGCAAACTCGTAAGTGTAGCCGGAGGGACTGAGCGTATTATGCATATTATAGACGAAGAAGATGCCGAAAATGTATCTGAGGACTTTGCCTTCGTAAAATTACGTGGCGATATTGCTTTCAAAGAGGTGTGTTTTAGCTATCCCTCACGTCCTGATATTACAATTTTTGAAAGATTAAACTTTGAAATAAAATCTGGAGAAAAAATAGCGCTTGTAGGCACTTCTGGTTCAGGAAAGTCCACCATCATTCAGCTCTTACTACAGTTCTACGACATACGCACGGGAGAAATACAATTTGACGGCCAGCACTCTCGACAGTATGACTTAAAAAATCTTAGAGCAAATATGGCATTAGTGCCTCAGGAAGTATTACTATTTGGTGGCAGTATAAAAGAAAATATATTATATGGAAAACTTAATGCTACCGATGCTGAAGTCATTGAGGCATGTCGGAAAGCTAATGCTTGGGAATTTATTCAGAAATTTCCCGAAGGCATCCATACTTTGGTAGGTGAACGTGGGGTAAAACTTTCGGGAGGACAACGCCAGCGCATAGCCATTGCAAGAGCTATACTCAAAGATCCTTCTATACTCTTACTCGATGAAGCAACTAGTGCTTTAGACTCGGAGTCAGAGAAATTGGTACAACATGCATTGGAAAACCTGATGGAGGGGCGTACCAGTATTATCATTGCACACAGACTATCTACGATAAGGAATGTGGACAGAATATTTGTAATCAACCACGGCAAAATAGTAGAAAGTGGCTCTCATGAGGAACTCTTAAACAAAACGGACGGCATCTATAAGTATCTGCTACAGATGCAGCAATATTGAAAGATTCTATAAGCTATAATAGAATACTTCTTTAAGGAAAGACACAGCTGCTTGCTCTATGTAGAAGGTAGTAGTATTTATTTATTAAGGGTACAATAATGGCTTTTGATGTGGTAATAAAAAGAAAAATGCCCTATAGCAGCCCCCATCCAAAAGGGGTAGTTGAGTAGGGTCTTTTATATACATTCTTTATCTACACTTGCATGGGGTTGCATGTTTAGTACAAATCAACACTTATTTACAAATGTAATTTATTACACAAAGCTTACTTTTCCAAATCTACCACAACTATTGCCAATTTTTTGTTGTGTGCTGTATTTTTTAAATATAACATAATGGTCTAACATAAAATTATCATTCTATTATTTCTATACTAGATTATTACTTTAGTACAAAAGATAGAATACAAGATTTTTTATATTCCATTGTATATTTTAAAATAATCTTTAGTAGCAAATGAATCCCAAGGAATAAAGTTTCGATTACGTACGTTCAATAATAGCAAAAATATATGGTTATATAATTTTGAACAATCTGCAATAATTCTAAAATTATCTGTTGTCGCTTCTTCATGATTCCAAAATAATACTTCTAGTGTTTCTGAATTTATGAATAACTCATCACCATTTGGTCCTTCACCCATCTGCAAAAGTTTGTTTTTCAAATTATTCATTTGTTTTTCTTTTTCAACAATTTGAGAGACACTATAAAGTGATGGCCCAACAGTTATTTCTGACTCAAACCAATACCATTGTAATGCGCGTTTAAAATCCAAAGGCAAATCCCATTGTTCAATTTCGGAATTGCAATTTTTGTCACATTTTATAATGTTAACTATTTCATTACTTTGTATTTCACTTGTCAATTGATAATACATAACTATAGTTTATTTAAATTTTTATAAATTAATATACAATTAAAAAATCACCACATTTATTTTCAAAGTAGCACTAAATACATATAGCACACAACGCTATATTCATGTACACTATCCTGTTTTTTACTCTTTGTTCCCGGATGGATACTCTACCATTCATTTACGCTCTTTTAAGGGAAATTAGCTCGGACGTTTTAATCCAAAATAACTTTACGCTTTTGCATCTTCTATATGCTTTTTCTACTTAAAATGTGTAAACCTAATTTTAGCACAAGACACAGATCCTAATATTCAACAAACAAATGAAGGATTAGGCTCTCATACGTGTAAACATTTTACCCACCTGCAATTGACCATATAGGGCTTTTGCCAGTGTGAGCAGTACCGAGGCATTGGGTTCAGGAGCTTGTCCATGACCTATACGCTTGAGCTGCTGTGTGTACCACGATACCTCCATGAGTCCCATCTTATCAATATAGGAAATGCCTGTTTTCTTGGCTACAACCTGATGTAGCACCTCCTTACCTGATAGCAACCTGTTAGGTGCATCGGGTTCTATGGCTAATTGTCTTGCTATGCCTATAAAATCTACGGCATCGGAACTTACTGCTGCAGCCATGCCGTGGAGGCTTCGAAACCCTCCTGTTACTGCCAATGGAGATTTTATGATAGCACGTGCTTTTTCTGCAAAATCCATAAAATAAGCTTCTCTTGCCATCGTAGATGCTTTGGGCATACCCTTAGCCCCTGTCATCACTGGGGCTTCATAAGTACCTCCTGATATCTCTATGAGATCCATGCCTAACTCCGAAAGGGCACGTATGGTATCCAATGATTCTTCCTCTGTGAATCCCCCGCGCTGGAAATCTGCGGAATTCAGTTTTATGCCCACTGGAAACTCTGTACCTACGGCATTGCGTATAGACTTATATACTTCTATGACAAATCTGCGTCTCTTCTCTGGCGTGCCTCCCCAATCATCGGTACGGATATTGTGATGTGGTGAAAGAAACTGACTTACCAAGTACCCATGTGCGCCATGAATCTGTACGCCTGTGAACCCTGCCTTCTTCACTACCCCTGCTGCCGTACCAAATCTGTGGATGATATCTTTTATTTCGTCATCTGTGAGTGCACGTGGGGTAGCAAAAAAAGACTGCATCTCTTTGCGGAAAGGCACTGCCGAAGGCGACACATTTTCTTTATTTAGCCCTTTAGGTGATTGCTTGCCGGGGTGATTGAGCTGCACCCAGCAATGTGTATTATTTCTAGTAGCGGCAGCAGCCCACTTTTTGAGGCTTTCGAGATGTCTTTCATCTTCTATTATCACGTTGCCGGGTTCTCCCAAGGCTCTTTTGTCTATCATTACGTTTCCCGTTACGCTGATGCCTATGCCACCATCAGCCCACACGCCATAAAGTGTAGAAAGTGCAGGCTTGGGACAGCCATCAGCAGTACCTAGTGCCTCGCTCATGGCAGACTTCAGCATACGATTCTTCACCACACCACCATTGGGCAGCGTGAAGGATTGCGACAAAATATTCTCTGGTTTCATTCTGTAAATCTAACAGTGTTCGTTGAAAGCAGCTTGTAAATTTTGTGCTATGAGCTGCGCAGGTCTGCCTTCAATCTGATGACGCTCAATAAAATGTACTAACTTACCATCTTTGAATACGCCCATAGATGGCGAACTCGGCGGGTAGGGGAAAGTATATTCTCTTGCCTTAGCTACCGCACTGCCATCTACCCCTGCAAATACCGTAACAACATTATCAGGTACTTTTTCATTCTTCAAGGACATGATGGCAGCAGGACGTGCATTGGCAGCAGCACATCCACATACTGAGTTAATAACGATAAAGGTAGTACCTTCTTTTTTGTCTAAAATTGCCGACACCTCTTCTGGTGACTTTAGAGCAGTAAACCCATTATTTACGAGTTCTGCTTCCATTGGTTTTGTCATTTGTTGCGGATACATATTGTTTTTTTATATTTATATAATTAATTACTGATTTATAACATTCCTAATTCTAGCTTGGCAGTTTCGCTCATCATTTCCATATCCCATGATGGCTCAAAAGTAAGATTTATCTTCACCTCTCCTACGCCGGCTATCGCTTTTATTTTTTGCTCTACCTCAGCGGGAAGACTTTCCGCCACGGGACAGGAGGGTGAGGTAAGCGTCATCACTATTTCCACGTCATTTACAAGGGAAACATTTACCTCATATATCAGTCCCAAATCATAAATATTGACAGGTATTTCGGGGTCATAAATACCCTGTAATATAGTTACTGCCTCATCTTGAATCTGAATATGTGATTTCCCTTCCAAAGTTTATAAATTATTGATGGCTTTATTATAATTACTTAGTTGTTTGTTGCCATGAAACAGCATACAATTTCATTTGTTTTATCATATTGACAAGACCATTGGCACGCGTAGGTGAAAGATGTTCCTGCAAACCTATACGCTGGATAAAATATAGCTGTGCCGTGGCTATTTCTGCTGGTGTATGTCCGCTCAATACCCGTACCAACATACCTACGATACCTTTGGTAATCAAGGCATCGCTATCTGCTTCAAAGTAAAGTCTGTCTTCTTCCACATAGGCATGTAGCCATACTTGGCTTTGGCAGCCTCTGATTTTATTTTCTTCGACTTTGTATTCTTCTGACAATATGGCTAAATCCTTCCCCATATCTATAATATACTCGTAACGCTCTGCCCAGTCGTCATACAACTCAAAATCTTCTATCAACAAGTCCTGTTTCTCGTCTATCGTCATAATCTTAGTTTATCGCAACATACGTGCAGCCTTATGTAAAGCCTGCATAAAAATATCTATTTCTTGTAAAGTATTATATAATCCAAAGGAGGCTCTACACGTTCCCAAGATTTTGTAATTATCCATGATAGGTTGTGCACAGTGGTGTCCTGTACGTATGGCTATACCCTGATTATCGAGTAATACGCCTACATCGTAGGGATGGGCATTTCCTACTAAAAAGGAAATTGCTCCTGCTTTTGACTGCTGAGCAGCAAGTATTCTGATAGTATCTATAGTGGAAAGCTGTTCTTGGACATACTGTAACAATCGGCTCTCATGTATTGCAATGGTATCCATACCTATATTTTCCAAAAAATCTATTGCAGCACCCAAACCTATCACGCCAGCAATATTGGGTGTTCCTGCTTCAAATTTAAAGGGTAAATCATTGTACGTAGTCGCCGTCAGCGTTACCTCCTTAATCATATCTCCACCCCCTTCAAAGGGTGGCAGCGAATCTAGCATTTCCTTTTTGCCATATAATATTCCTGTGCCTGTAGGTGCATACATCTTATGTCCTGAAAATACCAAAAAGTCACAGTCCAATTCCTGAACATCTATACTAAAATGCTGTACTGCCTGTGCTGCATCCACCAATATAGGAATATCCTTTTCATGGGCTATTGCAATGATATCTTTTATAGGATTTATCGTACCCAATGCGTTGGACACCCATGTACAGGCTATAATCTTGGTTTTTTCATTTATTTTACTCCTAAAATCTTCCAATAGCAAGCCCCCATCTTCTTGTAAGGGGACATGACACACTTGTGCACCATGCTGTGAAGCTACAATTTGCCAAGGGACAATATTACTGTGGTGTTCCATCCCTGTAATGAGGATTTCATCACCTTGTTGTAGATATTTTCTGCCAAAGGAATAGGCTATAGTGTTTATCCCATTGGTAGTGCCTTTGGTAAAAATCACCTCTTCATTGTGGCGAGCATTGATAAACTTCCTTACCTTCTCCCGTACTTCCTCATACATAGTAGTACCCACCTGACTTAGATAGTGTACGCCTCTATGAATATTGCTGTACTGGTGTTCATAAAAGTATTTTTCTGCCTCTATTACCGACAATGGCTTCTGCGTAGAAGCGGCATTGTCGAAGTATATAAGTGATTTACCTCTAATCTTCTCCTGTAATATGGGGAAATGCTCTCTGTACATACGCTATATATAGGGTTGATTGAGGTGTGTGGCAATTTTTTTGTCCAAAAAATTTTTATAATGCGTATTGCGAATATTCTCTAAGGCCGCTTCTGCAAACGCATATATGAGAAATCCTTTCGCCGTATCCTTGCTGATACCACGAGTTCTAAGGTAAAACAGCTCCGCATCTTCTATCTGTGCAGAGGTAGCACCATGCGAACATTTTACGTCGTCAGCAAATATTTCCAGTTGTGGCTGCGTGTAAACTTTTGCTTCTTCGCTCAACAGAATATTTTTATTAGATTGATAGGCTTGGGTTTTCTGTGCCTCTTGGTGTACATAAATACGTCCATTGAATACGCCTACGCTTTGGTCACTAAGGATGCCTTTATACAACTCGTTGCTTTGGCTATTGGGCTGTAAATGTAAAACTTTTGTTTTATTGTCCACATGTGATTTTCCTCGAAGAATATAAGCTCCAAAAAGATTTACATGCGCATGTTCACCCTCTATTACTACTTCACTTTCATTTCTTATAATATTGCCGTTCAGCGTAAGAATATTGTGATTGTAGAAGGAAGCTTCGGCGGCTTTCACTTGCAATTGTGTCATAAGGTTACTCCGAGTAGGCAGGTCTTGCAAAATATGATGATGAACATGTGCATGAGATACTACTTCTACATTCATACAGGTAAAAAACAGAGCTTCATCAGGAATAGCATATTCTTCTACAACAGTGATTTCTTGATGCGCTTTTGTAAGGATACGAATATTAGAATTTATCCCCTGAGTAGCATCTGTGAGGAGATGTACAATGCGAAGTTTTACTACATCGTCAGTGAAAGAAATTACAATCCTATTTTTTTTCAATAATTCTGGAAGTGTATCATCATTTTCATTGCGGTGTTCCTCCCTTACTACACATATAGGATGAAGAATTTCTCCTTGTGGCATCCCATCTTTGATAATTAGCGTAACAAAATCCTGATGTTCCCACTCTGAAAATTTTGTGTTTTCATACTTATTCTTAGGCTCTAATGCTGGCTGTAATAATTTTTTGAAAGAAGTATATTTCCAATCTTCATGCTTTTGTGTAGGCACTACAAAGGGCTTGCAATGCTCGTGGACAGAGGTAGAATGTATGGTATTATTAGTAATATCTATATAAAATTGTGTTTCTTTCATAAGGATTACACTAATGCTGTTTCAAATTGTTCGTATCCTTTCTCTTCCAATTCTAATGCTAAATTCTTGTCACCGGATTTCACAATTCTACCATCGTACATAACATGTACATAATCCGGGACGACATAGTTCAATAATCTTTGGTAATGGGTAATTACCAAAAAAGCGTTGTCGGAATTACGAAGTGTATTGACTCCTTGCGATACTATACGCAAAGCATCTATATCCAGTCCAGAATCTGTTTCGTCTAATATTGCCAGCTTGGGTTCTAACATAGCCAACTGGAATATTTCATTGCGTTTTTTCTCACCACCGCTAAAGCCTGTATTGACACTACGGGAGATGAAGTCTTGTTTCATCTCTACGAGCTGCATTTTCTCTCTCATTTTCTTCAAAAAATCTGATGCCGACAAAGGATCTAGTCCTTTGGCAATACGAGTCTCATTGAGCGCAGCTTTAAGAAAATTGGCATTGCTTACCCCTGGAATTTCTACTGGATATTGGAAGGCAAGAAATATCCCTAGATGTGCACGTTCTTCTGGCTCTAATTCCAAGATATTTACACCTTCAAACCAAACTTCTCCAGCAGTAATATCATATCCCTCTTTTCCCGACAGTACATTACCTAATGTGGACTTGCCTGTGCCATTGGGGCCCATGATAGCATGTACTTCTCCTTTATTTATGGTAAGTGAAAATCCCTTCAGTATCTCTCGCCCACATACGGACACATATAAGTTGTTTATCTGCAACATATTTTTTATTTATTTACTTATTAGCTAATTATTCGGTTTTCCCATTACCCTACGCTTCCTTCTAAACTCAGTGATAGTAATTTTCTGGCTTCAACAGCAAATTCCATAGGCAAATTATCCATCACTTCTTTACAAAATCCATTGACAATCATAGCTATAGCCTGCTCTTGATTGATACCTCTTTGGCGGCAATAGAAAAGAATATCTTCGCTTATTTTTGATGTTGTAGCCTCATGTTCTACTTTTGCTGTAGGATTGGATACCTCCAGATAGGGGAAAGTATGCGCTCCACATTGATTGCCCATGAGTAGAGAATCACATTGCGAAAAGTTGCGAGCGTTCTTTGCTTTTTTGAATATACTTACCAGCCCTCTATAGCTGTTCTGACTTTTTCCTGCCGAGATGCCTTTGGATACGATACGGCTTTTAGTATTATTGCCTATATGTATCATCTTAGTGCCTGTATCTGCTTGCTGGAAGTTGTTGGTAAATGCGACAGAATAGAACTCTCCTATAGTATTGTCCCCTGACAGGATACAGCTAGGATACTTCCACGTTATGGCAGATCCTGTTTCTACTTGTGTCCAACTAATCTTGGCAAAATTGCCTTTACAAATACCCCTTTTGGTAACAAAATTGTAGATGCCACCCTTGCCATTTTTGTCACCGGGATACCAATTTTGCACAGTAGAATATTTAATTTCTGCATAATCTAATGCCACAAGTTCCACGACGGCAGCATGTAGCTGGTTCTCATCACGCATGGGCGCCGTACAACCTTCTAAATAAGAAACATAGCTACGCTCATCTGCAACAAGCAAGGTGCGTTCAAATTGTCCCGTATTAGCTTCGTTGATACGAAAATAGGTGCTCAACTCCATAGGACAGCGCACACCCTTGGGAATATAACAGAAAGAACCATCACTGAATACAGCACTATTGAGTGCTGCATAATAATTATCATTGACAGGAACTACCGAGCCTATATACTGTCGTACTAATTCCGAATGGTTGCGTATGGCTTCGCTCATAGAGCAGAAGATGATACCTTTCTCCTTGAGGGTTTCTTGGAAGGTGGTCTTTACAGATACGCTGTCCATGACCACATCTATGGCTACTCCCGACAATCTCTTTTGCTCATCTAGGGAAATGCCTAGTTTTTCAAAAGTTTTCAAAATTTCGGGATCTACTTCGTCTAAGCTATTTAATTGCTTTTTGGGCTTAGGCGCAGCATAATATATTATATCTTGAAAATCTATGGGAGGGAAATGTGTATTCGACCATTCGGGGTGTTCCATTTTCTGCCACGTGCGAAAGGCTTTTAATCGCCACTCCAGCATCCACTCAGGCTCCGCTTTTTTAGCCGAAATAAAACGGATAGTATCCTCATTAAGGCCTCTAGGGGCTTTATCACTTTCTATATCTGTAACAAATCCATACTTATACTCGGATTGAATATGTTGCTCTAAAACTAAATCTTGCTCGGGCATAAATATTATTTATACTGAATCTAAATAACAAAGGTACTGATAAATGGTTCATTATTCCATTATTGACATATTATTTTTAGTTTTACGGAATGTTAGAGATGTTTACAGATGGCGCAGCCAGAGGCAATCCAGGCAAGGGTGGTTTTGCTACTGTACTCATTCATCCCAAGAAGAGACTAGAGATCGTAAAGGCATATCATCATACGACCAATAATAGAATGGAACTTATGGCCGTAATAGCAGGACTAGAGGCACTGAACAAAGATGGCTGTAACATAAAAATATATTCGGATTCTCGCTATGTAGTAGATACCATAGAGAAAGGCTGGTTGTTTTCATGGATAAAAAAATCAGATTTTGCTAAGAAAAAAAATCCCGATTTATGGACAAAGTTTTATAAGCTGTACCAAAAACATCACATAACTATGATATGGGTAAAAGGTCACGCAGATCATCCCCTCAATAACTATTGCGACTTATTGGCAACACAAGCTGCCGACAATGGTCCTTACTTACGTGATGATTTCTATGAAAACAACACAGCATTATTTACATAATTAGACCAAATAAAATACACATAAAATACACAATTTAAAATAATAGTGTGTACTTTTGGAATCGAATTATGACGCCTGAAATTTGGTTAATCATCCTATTGGTATTATCGCTCACTTTTGACTTTCTCAATGGCTTTAATGATAGTGCCAATGTAGTAGCTACGATTATCTCGTCACGTGCTATGTCTGCGAAAGCAGCTTTAGCACTGGCAGCAGTAGCAAATTTGATTGGTCCTTTTATTTTTGGGGTTGCCGTAGCAAAAACCATAGGCCATAATGTTGCAGATCCTTCTGCTATTACGATATATGTGGTGATTGCAGCACTTCTGAGTGCCAGCTGTTGGAATCTTACTACTTGGTATTTTGGTATTCCTTCAAGTTCCTCTCATGCACTTATAGGTGGGATTATCGGCGGCGTAATTATAGATTCAGGCTTCGATGCGATAAAGCTAAAGGGTATTTATATTATTCTCATAGCACTATTTACTTCTCCCATTATAGGCTTCACAATGGGATGGCTATCTATGACTCTAATCAAAAAATTATTAAAAAATGCTTCTCCCAAAGCAGATATAGGGCTAAAAGTGGGTCAAATTCCTACGGCAATAGCCCTTGCACTTAGCCATGGTACAAATGATGCTCAAAAGACTATGGGTATTATCACCATGGGATTGGTGATATTGGGATTTCAGAAAGAATTTGTAGTGCCTATATGGGTAATATTGGCAAGTGCATCTTCTATAGGGTTAGGCACAGCACTGGGAGGATGGCGTATCATCCAAACTTTGGGTGGCAAA
The DNA here is from genome assembly GCA_044227665.1 of Chitinophagales bacterium. GTDB lineage: Bacteria > Bacteroidota > Bacteroidia > Chitinophagales > JADIYW01 > JBGAWK01. The sequence continues at coordinate 8,136 of JBGAWK010000030.1, read as the reverse complement.
TTCTACAAAATACGCCCCATACACAGCTTCACATCACAGTTGGCATCCGCTATGGTAATCATCACAGCCTCATTCTTAGGGGGACCTGTGAGTACAAATCAGGTCGTGAGTATGTCTATAATAGGTGCAGGAGCTAGCGACAAGGCTTCCAAAGTAAGATGGACTGTACTTACTGAAATCTTCTATACTTGGATACTTACCATACCGATTACAGCCACACTATCTGCTATAATCTATTTATTATTAACTTTTATCATACAATAAAATGGGGATTTTCAGCTCAAAGGAAGAAAAAACAGATAAATTTATCCTTCAACTCATAGAACAAGCTCAGAAAACACATGAAGCTATTCTTGTATTACAAAGAGCTATAGCAGAGGAAGAAATAAACACAAAACTCGATGAACTCAAAAAGATAAACTATCAAATTGAAGAAATTAGAAGAGTGCTTATAGATGACTTGCTTAATACCTTTATCACGCCTATAGACAGAGAAGACATCTACAATATCTCCAATGCCCTTTACGACATGGTAGACTATGCCTACACTACCACGGAAGAGATGCGTGTATTGAAAGTAAAGGCTGATGATCATATCAAAAAGATGGTAGAATTGGTACGCAAGCAGACAGAAGAACTCACTCTAGCCATGGAGCGACTGAGCAAAAATCCTCGTATAGCAGGAGAGCACGCCCTCCGTACCAAGGCTTTTGAGAAGGATGTAGAGAAGCAATACAGAAAAGCACTTAGGGACTTATTTATAGAGCCTATCACCTTAGATACTCTTCCTTCCTTCTTCTATAAACGTGAAGTATATCGCCACCTTTCCAATATGGCAGATAGAGCCGATGCTGCTGCCAATGTTTTTGGGATTGTGGTAATGAAGCTCACCTAACTTTCGTATTTTTTCAAAATACTATTATATTCGTAACTAGTTTAATTATTGAAATATATACGAGCATCGCACATACTGGATAGAAACAGAGCGACTGAACATCAGATGCTATACTCCTGATGATACCTTGCAATTCCACAGGGCAATTTTAGAAAGTGCTGAACATCTGAAGCCTTGGATGCCATGGGCACATCATGAACCACTAGACTTCCCTACTAGAAGAAACATTGTCAATGGATTCATAGAAAAATTTATCCAAAAGCAAGATTTTACCTTTGGTATATTCAGTAAAAAAGAGATGAGATGTATAGGTTCCACAGGACTACATACCCGCCTTACAACATCAGAACGCGAAATAGGCTACTGGATTCATGCTGCATACGAAGGTAAAGGATATATCACGGAGGCCGTCACGGCACTTACGAAGGTGGGGTTTGAAATTGAAAATCTCACAGCTCTAGAAATTCATTGCCAAAAGGACAATGTAAAGAGTCTGAAAGTCCCAGAAAAACTAGGCTACCATAAGCTAGAAAATGTTAATTCCCCCATATTATTTTGGAGGTTGGAGCTGAATCTATATTCTAATATCTCGCAGTACAAAAATTTTGCTTTACGCTCGTATGATGCGAAAGGAAAAAGATTGTTATAGCTAAGATTTTTGGCGAGATTCTACACTGGTAATAAATTCGTCAATAATTTTAGCGATATGCTGTGGATTTACCATGTGATACAGATGCTCTCGGAATAAATCTTTATCATTAATATTGGTAATATCTACTACTTTATTAGTACTTCCTGAGTAAAGTCGGGGTACAAATTTTGCAACGCTATCTCTCTCGCTCTTGAGTATCAACACAGGAATATTGTGTTTAGGCATATTTGTCAATCCTATTTGCTTGTCAAACTTACGCGATTCCCTGAGTGCAGAATGTACTTGTATCGCAAAAACTCGTGGCGGAATTTTATTCAATGCATTTTCTATGGGTATGCGATTGAGCTGTGGCAAAGAGTCCATATTTGTCATAAGATATATAATACGGCTTTTCATGGCATGCCAAATATTACTTTGACTGGAATCTTTATTTATAAGCATTTTGGAGAGATTTATACCCCTGTTACGGACACCATTTTTAGAGTCTAAGGGTACTACACGCCTAAAGGCTAAAAGAAATGGCTTTTCTAGTATAGCTTCCGAAAAATTTAACGAGGGAATAATTACATTATCCAAAAATCCCAGCAAAGCATGTTTAGCCTCCTCTCCAAAGAAAGGATTTGCACCTATTCTTCCTTTCAGATAGTTCTTTATACCCTTCAAGTTATCAAAATTATGGTCAGACATCAGGAAATAAATATTTCCCATAGAGTGATCCAAAATATATACAGGATGCCCCTTAGCCCCAAAGTATTCCACTACAGCATCAATATTGAGCATGATATGTTTTGAATAATCTTCTACCGGCAAATCAGTAGGTATGGTGCCGTAATGCATAGCCGCAGCGATATATTTTGTAGTGGGCAGCGTAGTAAGTAATCCGTCAAATGAGTTCAAGCCCAAGAATCCATGTATCATCACCAATACCGGCAATTTTTCCTTTGCATTTTCCTTGTAAGGATAGGTAAGATCCAGACGAATGGTACTCATACCATAAGGGGTATCTCTATGTATTTCTATCTGTGGCCATGTAAGTGCTTTGTCGTCGATAAATACAGTGACCTTGCTTTTTACATTCTCCACATAACGGATAAAACTAGGACTTTCGTCGGCCTTACCTGAAGTACTGAAAAGCCATGCCAGCGGGCGTCTTTTATCCGCTTTAGTAGCCAAAAACGCAATCCTTAGGGTCTGCATAATAAAATGAGGCGTAGTAGTAAATTCTCTTTCCTTATTCAAAGTAACTACTGTGGCAATATCTTTCGTGGCAAAAGCCTTAGACTTACGCTCTATACCCGCTATCCTACCCTTAGGATTAGAGGCCAAAAAGGCATAATCCATACCTTTTTTATTATTTACCAATAAAAAATCTCCAATAGTTTTATTATACGCTTCAAGATAATCATCCAAGTTCTCCTCTTCTACTCTTTTGCCAAGCACCTGATGCTTTCTGATATAGCCCTCTCTAAATAACTTTTTCAAAAAACTAGAAGCATTCAAGAGGTTGGTGGTCTGTTCTTGACTTTTTAAAGGGGAATTTACAAACATAAAATACACTCTATCAGGATATTGTATCTTATCAAAGTGTTCTACGATATATTGATATACTCCTGATGGAGACTGCCCGTGTGATAATCCTACCAAAAAATTTTCACCCGTTTTCAATACTTTATTGGCATTATCAATAAAATCTTTGCCTACGGCATTGTCAAATTCGGTCTTACTTGTAAAATACCTCGTCTCCGGAGCAACATAAGGAATATCTGTAACATCAAAGCTCATTTTGTAACGTATAATTAGAATATAAAATTACGCGTAATGGTCGTCTTTAAAGGGTTAATTTAACATTAACAAAACTTCTCTATATACCATAATCTTTTTCTACATTTGAAAAAAAATATAATGGATTTTTTAAGGCAACTCCATATCTCCACTACAAACTGTGGCACTTCTACTGGCATCAAATATTTTGAAAGTAATGAATATATATCTTCCTACTCTCCAGTAGATGGAAGTCTAATAGCTCAAATTAGCACTTGTGACAGCTTCCAATATGACAGAGTAGTAGAACAATCCTTAGTAGCATATTCTCACTGGAGAAGAATACCTGCGCCCAAGCGCGGTGATATAGTACGGCAAATGGGCGATGCCTTTAGAATGCAAAAGCCTCACCTAGGCAAGCTCATATCCTATGAAATGGGCAAAAGCCTACAAGAAGGCATGGGTGAAGTACAAGAAATTATTGATATATGCGACTTTGCAGTAGGGCTATCTCGCCAATTATATGGACTAAGTATGCACTCCGAGCGTCCGCAACACAGAATGTATGAACAATGGCATCCTCTCGGCGTAGTGGGTATAATTACGGCTTTCAACTTTCCTGCTGCCGTATGGGGATGGAATAGTATGCTGGCATGGGTATGTGGTAATGCCTGCATTTGGAAGCCTTCAGAAAAAACCCCCCTTACAGCATTGGCATGTCAGAAGATAGTAGCAGAAGTGCTGGAACGCAACAATATTCCGGAGGGATTATCCTCCTTGGTAATAGGTGACAGAACTTTAGGCGAAACTATGGCTGCCGATATACGACTTCCACTCATATCTGCCACAGGTTCCACACGTATGGGTAAGTCCGTAGGGGCAACCGTAGGGGCAAGATTGGGGCGTTCCCTATTAGAGCTAGGTGGTAATAATGCCATCATCATCACTCCTTCTACAGATATGAAGCTAGCCGTAATAGGCAGTGTATTTGGTGCTACAGGCACTACGGGTCAAAGGTGTACTACGACTAGGCGACTAATTATCCATCAATCTATATATCAAGAATTTATAGAGAAACTAAAAGCTGCCTATCAGCAGCTAAAAATTGGCAATCCACTTCAAGAAGGCATACACATAGGTCCCCTTATTGACAAAGAAGCTGTAGTAACCTATCTTGCGGCTATAGAAGAATGTAAAAAACAAGGAGGCAAATTCATCGTAGAAGGTGGTATAGCAGAAGGTACCGAATATGCCGGCGGATACTATGTAAAGCCCTGCATAGCAGAAGTACAACCAGACATGAATATCGTGCAGCACGAAACTTTCGCACCCATACTCTATGTAATGCAATATAATGATTTAGAGGAGGCTATAGCCATACAGAATAATGTACCACAAGGATTATCTTCTTCCATTTTCACACAGCAACTTCGTGAAGCAGAAACCTTCCTCTCTGCCGAGGGTTCTGACTGTGGCATTGCCAACGTAAATATAGGCACCTCTGGTGCAGAAATAGGGGGTGCTTTTGGTGGCGAAAAAGAAACAGGCGGAGGTAGAGAATCCGGATCTGATGCTTGGAAGTCTTATATGCGACGCCAAACCAACACCATAAATTATGGCTCAGATCTTCCCTTGGCGCAGGGCATACATTTTGACATCGGATAATACATTTTTAATATTTTAGTATCAATAAAAAATATTATCTTTGCGCTTTGAAAAAATAAACAGTAAAAGATGCTAACAATCGAAAAAAAACAAGAAATCTTTAAGGAGTTTGGCGGAGCGGAAACAAACACCGGATCTGTAGAATCACAAGTTGCGTTATTAACACATCGCATCAATCACATCTCTGACCATTTGCGTTCTCACAGAAAAGATTTTTCTACCACAAGAAGTCTTTACAAGATGGTAGGACAGCGTAAAAAATTACTTAAATACCTTGCTAAAAAAGATATAACCCGCTACAGGGCAATACTAGAAAAACTAAACTTGCGTAAATAAGCAAAGCAATAATATAGCGAGGCATACGCCTCGCTTTTTTTTATCATCAATTTCTTAATAACATGAATTTTAACATACATAAGGCTATAATCGAGATAGGTAATGGCCAACAAGCAACTATTGAAACCGGAAAATTAGCAAGACAAGCCGACGGTGCCGTCACCTTAAAATGTGGCAACACCATGCTGCTAGCTACCGTAGTAGCTGCCAAAGAACCCAAAGTAGGAATAGACTTCTTCCCTCTCACTGTTGACTATCAAGAAAAATTTGCCGCCGCAGGACGCATACCCGGCAGCTTTCACCGCAGAGAAGGTAGAACTACAGACTACGAAATATTGATAAGCAGGCTTGTGGACAGAGTTATCCGTCCACTATTCCCTAAAGGATTTGCTTGTGAAACTCAGGTACTCATAAGCCTCATATCATTAGATGCCGAAGTAGAACCTGATGCATTAGTAGGACTAGCCGCATCGGCAGCACTTACCATTTCCGATATACCTTTTGACGGCCCTATCTCGGAAGTGCGTGTAGCCAAAATAAATGGAGAATACCATGTCAATCCTAATTCCAGCATGATGAAACATGCTACGCTAGACATCATTGTAGGTGCCACCTATGACAACATTATGATGGTAGAAGGTGAGGCAAAAGAATGTCAAGAACAAGAACTCATAGAAGCAATTCAAGTAGGACACAAAGCTATACAGCATCACTGCAAAGAATTAGAAGCATTTAGAGAAAAATGTGGCAAAGCTAAGCGTGAAGTAGCTCCTGCTGAAGAAGATGCAGAAATGAAAGAGAAGATAAAATCTTTCGCAAAAGAGCTTATCTACGATATTGCAAAGTCAGGGTCGGGTAAGCAAGAAAGAAAAGCAGCCTTTAAGAAAATTAAAGAGGAATTGTTGGCTACATATTCTGAGGAGGAATTGGAAGCCTTGAACAACCCTCTTTTTGATAACTATGTAAGCAAACTGGAGAAAGAAACTATCCGTGAGATGGTTCTTAATGAAAAGATTAGATTAGATGGTAGAAAAACTGATGAAATTCGACCGCTATACATGGAAGTAGATTATCTTCCTGCTGCTCATGGCTCTGCGCTATTCACCAGAGGCGAAACACAGTCCTTGACTACTGTTACCTTGGGGTCTAAAGATGATGAGCAGTTGATAGATATTGCCAAAGCAGTAGAATTCAGGAAGTTTTTATTACACTACAACTTTCCTCCTTTCTGTACGGGAGAGGTAAAACCTCAGCGTGGACCTTCACGCAGAGAGGTAGGTCATGGCAATCTTGCCTTGCGCTCTCTAAAACAGATGCTTCCCTCCGAAAACGAAAATCCTTATACGATAAGGGTAGTATCTGATGTATTGGAATCCAATGGTTCATCTTCCATGGCTACGGTATGCGCAGGGTCTCTGGCTCTTATGGACTCGGGTATTCCTTACAAAAAACACGTGTCCGGCATTGCTATGGGCATGATTTCCGAGGGGGAGAGATATGCTATTTTATCAGATATTCTTGGCGATGAAGACCACCTCGGCGACATGGACTTCAAAGTTACTGGAACTACCGACGGCATCTGTGGCTGCCAGATGGACATCAAAATTGATGGCCTTTCCTATGATGTACTCTCACAAGCTTTGGCACAAGCCAAGAAAGGAAGATTACATATACTTGAAGCTATGCATACCTGTATTCCTGCCGCTAGAGAAGACCTAAAACCACATACACCTAGAGCTTACTCTTTTGAAATATTGAAAGATTTCATCGGCGCCGTTATAGGCCCAGGCGGAAAAGTTATCCAAGGAATTCAAGAGAAGACAAGTTCTACGATAACTATAGAAGAAATAAAAGAAAGAGGCGTAGGTATCGTCACTATCATGGCGGTAAACAAAGCCGACATGGATGCTGCTGTAAATGAAGTAAGAAAGATAGTGGCAGTACCCGAAGTTGGTGATACTTATGAAGCAAAGGTTGTATCTATAATGCCATACGGTGCTTTCGTAGAATTTATGCCCGGCAAGCAGGGCTTATTACATATTTCCGAAATATCATGGAAAAGATTAGAAAATATGGAAGGCATACTTGCTGAAGGTGAAACCATAAAGGTGAAATTGATGGAAGTAGATCCTAAGACAGGCAAATTCCGCCTCTCTGCCAAAGTACTCCTTCCTAAGGAATAATAAAATTCTGACTAACGATATAAAGGAATAGCATCACAAGCTATTCCTTTATTATTTTTGTCCTGTGGACAAATTGACGGAAATATATGGCGAGCGTGAGGCCCATAACCTCAAAAAAATTATTGCTGAATATAATAATAGGCATCCTTTATCTTCCTCTCAGCTATGCCATATATACAGAAGATTGGAGGCAAAAGAGCCTATACAATATGTATTGGAAGAGGCCTATTTTTATGATTCCGCCTACTACGTGAACTCACATGTGCTTATACCGCGTCCAGAAACTGAAGAGCTGGTACATCTCATACTCAAAAATCATGATACTACACCCCTTTCCTTATTAGACATAGGCACCGGGAGCGGATGTATTGCCATAGCCTTGAAAAAAAATCGTCCTCAATGGGACGTTAGTGCATTAGATATAAGCCATGAAGCTATTGAAGTTGCAAAAGTCAATGCCCAGAATCTCAATACTGCTATTACCTTTTACCAGCAAGACATTTTACTTTCTTGTCCTTTGGGTATTACACAGGATATCATTGTAAGCAACCCTCCGTATATTCCTGAGAAAGAAATGGAGCTAATGCATGACAATGTATTAAAATATGAACCACACACCGCCTTATTTGTACCCGACGACAACC
>JBGAWK010000002.1:23813-142836 GCA_044227665.1 Chitinophagales bacterium | reverse complement strand
TCAGAGACAATGGCTGAAAGGGCTGTATTTTTACAGTATCCCATTTGCCGTCTATATATTCAGCAATAAGCATGTGGTCGGAAAAATTTTTACCGAAGGCTACATTAGAAAAATCAAAACTATCGAGTCTGGAGCTTATTACTTGTTCTACTGTGATTTGCATGGAACAAATTTAAGATATTATGTCATTTGTTTGTCGAGAATACTATAATTTTATCCATTGAAATATGGAAGCAACGAATGTCTTATATATAGCGTCATTTAATAATATCATAGAGGATGAAGATTATATCAAAAAAGGTAAAGGAAGAAACTTGTTCATTATAGATACCAATACATTAAGACAATCCTTAGAAGAAGTCTTGTCTTGGACTGACAAGATAGTAGCCGCTTTACAATTACCTGAAGACAGCTTTAGTTTTATAGATATTCTTACAGCCAAAAGAATTAGAATTGCCTCATTAAGCAGTAGTTTTACAAATATTATAATCTTTTCTCCTCTATATAATTCTATAGGTGTTCATGCACAACTGTCTCCTAATATCTTTTATACATTTAATGGTATCAGCATCCTATATACCTATAATATTGAGGAAGTAAAAGAAAAGGAAGACATTAAAAAGAGATTTTGGCAATCTATTAAAAACCATTATTTAGGATAAAGTGGAAATTGTATTTGGCACTGGAAATAAACATAAACTGGAAGAAGTGCAGTCCGTAATGCCTGCCCATATTCGCTTATTGTCGCTAAAAGATATAAACTTCACTGCTTCATTGCCGGAGACACATGATACTATAGAAGACAATGCTATAGAAAAAGTAGAATTTCTCTATCATCACCTCCAAAGACCTTGCTTTGCTGAAGATACGGGATTGATTGTCCCATCTATAGGCGGTGAGCCTGGAGTATATAGTGCGAGGTATGCCGGTGAGCCTAGTAATGATGTCAATAATTATAATAAGTTGCTGGGGCGTATGGAGGATATAGAAGATAGAAGTGCTTATTTTAAGACAGTAATAGCTTATATTGATGAACAAGGCAAGTTGTTTTCTTTTGAGGGTCTTTTAGAAGGAAAGATTGCAGCCTCTCCCAAAGGTGCGTATGGGTTTGGTTATGATCCGATATTTGTTATGCCGGATTTGAGGACTTTGGCAGAATATACTTTAGCAGAAAAGAAGCTCTATAGCCATCGCACAAAAGCCTTAGAAAAGTTCTTGTTACACATTGAGGGCAATATAATGCCCGCCCTCCATAGCTATCCACATGATTTGTTGAAAAACCATGCAACCTAATACCAATAAAATAGAACTATATAATCAGTTGGTAGAAGGTTGTAGAAATAATGACCGGATAGCACAACGTAATTTGTATCAAGTACTTAGTGCGAAAATGTTTGCAGTATGTATGCGATATGCTAAAGATAGGGAAGCCGCCGAAGATATATTACAGGAGGGATGGGTAAAGGTGTTCAAAAACGTAGATAAATATCGTGGCGATGGTTCTTTTGAAGGATGGGTAAGGCGAATTTTTGTCAATACTGCTGTAGAGCACTACAGAAAGGAGGCAAAGATGATAGCCGTTTCGGAAGAGACCGAAGCCTATTTCGTAGCACATGAAAATGTATCCGACGACTTAGAGCTTGAAGATTTGATGAAATGTGTACAAAGCCTCTCCGCTGGCTATAGGACTGTTTTCAATCTTTATGTAATAGAAGGATATTCACATAAAGAAATTGCAGAACAGCTAAAAATCAGCGAAGGAACTTCAAAATCCCAACTAGCGCGCGCAAGATATTTATTACAAAAACTAATTATTAATACTAATAAAACTAGAACTGTAGATGTCAATTTTTACAAATAAATTTGATAATAATATTAACAAAAAAATGGTGGATGCCGAAATGATGCCGCCCATAGATATGTGGGCGCGGATTGAATCGCAATTACCGGAAGATAAAAAGCGCATCCCTTGGCTGCCAATAGGTATTACATCAGGGGCATTACTTGTAGTATCACTACTTACCTACCATTTTTTAGGTAACAATACACCTCAAGTTTCCTTACCCGCCAATAAGTCAACAGCTAATAAATCTACCGCCACTATGGCACAAGATATAAAGGTATTGCAAGAGACTTCTCCTGTAAACAATGGCATACAAGATGCAAAAACCATCCCATATACCAATGAAAATGCTGCAAATACCGATGATAAGATTTCTGCCTATGACAAAAATCTCACAGCTTCAAGCAATAAATATGACGGAAATAAAAAAGAAGACAAAAGTGCTAGCATAGGTGCTTTCAAAAAAAATACTAAAAACAAGAATTCTCAACATAGCAATACAAGTAACCTATATAAAGATGAGGAAAATTCTATTCCTTCATCGCCTGCAAAAGTAATTCAAAATTCTATTCCTGTATCTGCGTCCCCAAATGAATATGTAGGCAGTTCTACAGCAATACCTGCATCTCAAGAATCTGTGGTATTGCCATCAAAGGCTGTAGTACTACAAGAAATGCATAAAGAACTAGAAGATTTACTTGATGTAAAAATTCCGGAAATAGAAACACCTACTACAGCAGCAGGAATTGATGAAGTTAGCAATAACACGCTGAAAAAACTTGAAAATCTAAAACAGTTTGCAGGTTATAACGTAAAAAGAGGTTTCCATATAGGCCCCTATATCGCTATAACTTATAATTGGCTAAGTCGCCAAACAGATAATCCCGAAAACAAAGACCTATTACACCATACTTTCCAACTCAATAAGATGTATGGAATCTCTACAGGATATGACTTTAGTGACAGATGGGGTGTCCTTACAGAACTTGCTTATGCAGAACAGGGTATGCAGTATAAAGATAATAGTTCCGACAAACTATATAATTTAAAGATAAATTATATCAAAGTACCCATTATGATGAAATATAAAATCATGTTTCTCAATGAGTACAATTCCAAGCCTATCATACTCAATCTTTTATTTGGCGGTCATTACAGTCATCTACAAAAATGCAGTATGAGCATAGATGGCATTACGAACGACTTTGACCAAAAATATAATCAGAACGAATGGGGACTCATGACAGGTATGGACTTTGACATCTATCTTAATAAACATATCTATTTCACATCAGGATTCAGAAGTGGCTTTGGTGCAAATACAAAAGGATTCCCTCGCCTCAAAGGCAGCGACGGCAATAGTCCCGTATCACTACAAACTGGAATATATACTAAGCTAAATTTCAGAATACCTTTAAAAATAAAGTGATATGGAACAAGTAGTCATTCTCAATGCAGATATTTCTTCCATAAGTAGTAAATTTTATTACAAAGGGGAGAAGATGGTATATGAATTAATAGTAAAACTTAGAGATAAAACGCAGTGCGTACGACAATTTCAAAATTTTACAGAATATAACAAATACCATACTGAATTTACGAGCCTACTTAATAATGTAGGCATAGTAACAGGATTATTTTTAATCGTTAAGTAGCTTATTAATAAGATATTACAATATTTTATTTAAATTAAAAGTTTAATAAAAATAGATTTCAAAAATACTGACTATATCTTTTTCACGTATCTATCTCAAATATTCTTCCTGTTTTCCTCACTGGGACACCCAATTAAAGAGTAGCGCTAAATTTTGTTGTTCGTCTGTCTTTATTAATATTTTGGACATTCTTTCTTTGGATTGAGGTAGTGTTATGGTGATTTCAAAAATAAAGGATGCTATTTCTATAGCTTTTTGCACACTAATCATTGCTTTTTTTTCTTTTAGTTGTCGTTCTAATTCTTTGTATATTTTATAGGCTACAAACGTCAGGCAAATATGTGCTTCTATTCTTCGTGGTAGTCGGTGGTAAATGGGTCTTATTTTTAAATCTGTTTTGGATACTCTAAATGCTTTTTCTATTTGCCATAGTTGGTTGTAATTTTGTATCACTTCGTCTTTGCTTAATTCGCTATTGGTCACATATCCTTTCAATCCATCCCAACAAGTATCGAGTTTATATTTTTCATAATCGATACTAATGTTTATATCGCCTTCTAATTTTAAGTATTTATTGTAACCTTTATTATTGATGCTTGTTTTGGTGAGTTTTCCTTGTTTGATTTGTTTCTCTAAACGCTTTATGCCTCGTTCTCTATTGACGGCATCTTTGGTGGCTCTACTATCAGAATAAGATACGATGAGTTTGGTGCCATCTTGTTTGGTAAACACTTTGCTGGTGCCATTTTTATAAGTGTTGTCTAAAATTTGTTGTTGTAATGCTTTAGTTTCATTCTTTATTCTTGCACCTAAAATAAACGTGTATTTATTTTGGATAAGGAGTTGGATATTGGCTGTAGATAGCAATCCAGCATCGGCAACTATCACTAATTGTTCCAGTTTGTATTTTGCTTTAAAACGTTGAATAATGGGTATCAGGGTATGTCCTTCAAACTTCTTTCCATCAAACACATCATACGCTAATGGATAGCCATCTATACTCACTAATAAACCTAAAACGATTTGTGGATTTTGATGCTTACCATCTTTACTAAATCCTGTTTGACGAAGTTCATCTTCTCGTTCCACCTCAAAATAAATAGTGGTTACATCATAAAATATAATCTGTGGTTGGCTTCCTAATATCTTTACAGTGTGCTCATAGCTGATTTGCTGTACTAGTTCTTTTTGCGTGTTATAAAGTTTGTCTAAATAACGATATACTTTGTTTTCGTCCCAATTTATTTGTTGATAGCGTTGCAAATATTCTGTTGTTTTTAATTTACTTGTTGGATATACCAAGCGATACAACACTAATTGTTTAAAGATGGGATCACCAATTTTATTAAAACCTATCTCATTAAATATTTTACCTAATAACAAATCAATGCCTACTAATTTCAACGAATCAATGGCATTGAATAATTGTAGTAACTGTTTCTCTTTTTGATCGAAGTCTAATTCTTGAGTTCTTGTTTTAATTTTAATCCAATCATTTGCTTCCAAGTAAAACCTATCAATGTCAGAATTGTTTTTTGAGCTACCAATAGTCTTTATAACCTTATAAGCCCCAGAACTTTTATCAATAACCTGTACACTTATAACTCCGGATTTATTAAGTTTCTTCCGAATAAACATGCACTAAATGTACAAAATCAGAACCTGGGACACCCAAAAATCAAAAAATATCCGTCAAAACCATTGATTTTATTGACTTTGTTTTTTTACCAAAAAAAAGTGAGGAAAACAGGACAGCATCCTAATGACACCTATCTTATTGATAACCGCAGGAAAGTAAATGCTATGATGGAAGAATTTCCGCTCTACTAGCGGTAGCGACTGCTTTTTAAGGCTTTACTCATCTCTCTTTCTGTATCTTTAGCCTTCAGCGACTCCCGCTTGTCATGCGTTTTTTTGCCTTTGGCTAAATAAAATTCCACCTTGGCAAAACCTCTTTCATTGATAAACATGCGTGTAGGTATGAGCGCGAGACCTTTTTCTTTTACCTTGCCAGATAGTTTTTTTAGTTCACGACGCGTAAGCAACAATTTTCGCCACCGCAATGGGTCATGGTTACTGTATGTACCTAATTTATATTCGCTGATATGAAGATTTTTTATCCATAGTTCCTCTTTTTTCATCAGGCAATAAGCGTCAGAGAGGCTCACTTTGCTCTCGCGCACAGATTTTATCTCCGTACCGGTAAGAATTACCCCAGCCGTAAATTTCTCTATCAAATCATAAGAAAATCCGGCTTTCCTGTTTACAATCTCTACATTTGCTATCTTCACCTTACTCATGCCACAAAGGTAATAGCATCTGCATTTTTTTTGAAAATATGTGGCTATATATTTTTTTCATTCTAAAAAAATTATATAGCTAATAATTAACTATATTAGTTGTTGTGATGTATAGGCTTACTTCGAGGGTATTACTATTGGGCTGCTATTTTCTACCTTGTATGTTTTTTTTCCAAAAATGTACGGGTACAAAATACTATGCTGCTTATAATAAAAATGAGTATCTAGCCGTAAAAGACAAAGTGGCATCCACACAATGGGGAAGAAATATTGATTCTATGCGGGCTCTAGAAGTGAAAAGTGTTAAAGAAAGAGTTTTTAACACAATCACAAAGCCTATACCTTGCTCCGCATCGGGCATAGGTGCTATTATTTATGCAAAGGATAAATGGGCAAACTTCTTTATTCTAATAAGTATATTTATATCTAAAATATTATTAATCAATGTATTTATAAAATCAAAAATGCTAGACTTGTCTCTACTTACTGCCAATATTATAAGCGTAATAGCATTTATTTGTATTAGTTATTATACCCAAGTCACACTGTTGTATGGGATTTATGTATTATTATTCTGGCTACTTATTTTACTTGGAATAGAAGTTTATAGTTATAGAAGATTACTCCAACCTAATAATATTCATAAATGAAAAAAATAATCTTTGTACTATTTTCAAGCCTACAGTGTTATGTATGTTGGGCAAATATGGCTTCTCCAATATTGATTGGGAGTACAATGGGTGAGCCTTTCGTTGCTCAAAATGTAGAAATTCTACAGGAAGATATCTACATCTATCTTGATTCTAATTTTCAGAAAGCTTCCTACCATATTCGGTATGAATTAAAAGCTTTGTCAAAGAGAAATGATGCGCCTATGTTATTCTATGCGCCTGAAATTAATACCAAATTTTCGGTACTGCTCGATGGAAAACCCGTACCTGTGAAGACTTTCAATGAATATAGCAGCGATATAGTAGCTGTCGAGCAATATTTTGAACCCTATTTCATAAAAAATAATGAAAAAGCTAATATTGAGATTCCACTTGGACTAGATAATTCAGAAAAGACAAGTATAAGCATGTCAGAGCTAAAATATTTTCTACTGAACTTTGATAAGCCTACCCATGTAATAGATGTATATTATGATGCGAAACCATATATCGACAAAAGAGGTTGGATGAAGAAATATATTTTTAGGTACTCATTGTCTCCGGCACGCTATTGGAAGGCTTTTGGCGACTTGAATATCCATTTAGATGCCACTCAATTTCGTGACACCATTTCTACAAATATTAGGGCAGAGTCCTTTAGTGGAGACCTTCAAGAGAAAGCATCATGGCATACACATCATCTGCCTAAGGATGAGATGATACTTATAAGTTATTCACCATCTATGTCGGCATTAGCCAAGTGGATGATACGCATTTCTCCATTTGGGTTCTCCCTAGTTTTGGCAGTAATCATGGTAATTATTCATCTATTTAGTATCAGAAGATATCGCAAAGGTCAAAACAAAAGCTTCCTATGGACTAAAATATTAGGCATCATCTTAATACCTGTGTTAGCTTATATTTCATTATGTTTTTTTTATGATCTTATAGATAAAGCTATAGGAATACACGCTGTAAAATCTCATGGGTATGGATTGGTTTTTGTAATAATCCTAGTTCCAATTGCAATAGTAGGATATGGAATAATAATATTTTTGTGGGATTACTTTATGCAGAAGAAATTTCTACAGTAAAATGATTGAGAATGGGGTATCTTGCGCTATATTATGCATCGATCAGGATTTGTGAATATACTCGGCAAGCCCAATGTAGGGAAATCTACGCTTGCTAATCTATTGGTAGGCGAAAAATTATCCATAATTACTAAAAAAGCCCAAACGACCCGACACAGAATTTTTGGCATCATAAATAATGATGATTACCAAATTATAGTATCCGACCTTCCCGGCATCTTACAGCCACACTACAAGTTGCATGCTCGGATGATGGAGTTTATAAAATCCAGCCTCGAAGATGCTGATATCTTTATATACATGGCAGAAATCAAGGATAAGCCCGACACACAGCCCAAAGAATATGAAATTATAAAATCTCAAGACATCCCTACACTTCTACTGCTCAATAAAATAGATACTGTAGATGAAAATATTGCGAAAGAACAGTTAGACCTTTGGCAACAAGATTTTCCGAAAGCTACTGCCTTATGTCTCAGTGCTAGAGATAATAAATATAAGCATATACTTCTTGACTTTATTATAAAATGCATACCGGAATCGCCACCTTACTTTCCCAAAGATGAACTTTCGGATAGACCTATACGTTTTTTTATTACAGAAATAATCCGGGAAAAAATTTTCCTCAACTACCATGAAGAAATACCTTATGCCACAGAAGTGGTCGTGGAAGCCTACGAGGACAGTCCCGAAATCGCACGTATAAGTGCCGTCATTTACGTAGAAAGAGACTCCCAAAAGCCCATACTTATAGGCAAAAAAGGCGAGATGCTCAAGAAAGTGGGCACTCAGTCCAGAGAAGATATGGAAGCCTTTTTGGGCAAAAAAGTATTCTTGCAGACCTTTGTAAAAGTATCCAAAGATTGGAGGGAGAGCGACTTTCACCTCAAGAACTTCGGCTATTATGTAGGTGACTGATAAGTGTCTGAAAATTTACCTACCTTTGCACCATGGGATATACAGTAGCCATAGTAGGCAGACCCAATGTAGGAAAATCCACATTATTCAACAGACTGGTAGGAGCTCGAAAAGCTATAACTGATGATTTAAGCGGCGTAACTCGTGATAGGCAATACGATGTCACGGAATGGAATGGGAAAATATTTAATATCATTGATACCGGTGGCTTTGTTCCATCTTCCTCCGATGTTTTTGAGCAAGCTATCAAAGAGCAAGTTATCATTGCCATTGAAGAAGCCTCCATACTTTTATTTATGGTAGATGTAACTACAGGCATTACAGACCTCGATGATGCTCTGGCGCAAGAACTACGCAAGACCAATAAGCCCGTATTATTGGTTGTCAACAAGGTAGATAATCAACAACGCGCTTATGATTCCGGGGAATTTTATAGTTTGGGCTTTGAAGAGTTATTTACGCTATCATCTATGAGTGGTAGTGGCACAGGAGAATTGCTGGATGCCATCACAGAAAAGATTCCAGAAGACCATAATCAGGAAGAAGAGGAAGAACTCCCCAAAATCGCTATCGTAGGGCAGCCTAATGTGGGCAAATCAACATTGCTTAATACACTAATAGGAGAAAATAGAAATATCGTAACCAACGTTGCAGGTACTACTAGAGACTCTATTCACACACATTATAATCTCTATGGTAGAGAATTTTTACTCATAGATACCGCTGGTATTCGCAGAAAAAGTAAAGTAGTAGAAAATCTAGAATTCTATAGTGTAATCCGTGCTATAAAAGCTATAGATGAAGCCGATGTGTGCTTATTAATATTGGACGCTACATTAGGAATAGAAAATCAGGATTTAAAAATATTTTCTATAATTGATAGTAAGAAAAAAGGCGTAGTAGTACTCGTAAACAAATGGGATCTTATCACTAAGGACAACCATACGATGGCAAACTATGAAAAGAATATAAGAGAAAGGCTTGCACCCTTTACAGATGTCCCCGTAATATTTATATCTGCCATTGAAAAACAAAGAATTTACAAGGCTGTAGATGTGCTGTTGCAAGTATTTGAGAATAGACATTTGCGTATCCCTACATCCAAATTGAATGATGTCATGCTTCCAGAGATAGAAAAATACCCTCCCCCTGCATATCGGGGTGAGTATATCAAGATAAAATATATCACGCAGCTACCCGGCAAGGTACCTACATTTGCATTTTTCTGCAATCATCCCGATTATATCAGGCAACCTTACAGAAATTATTTGGAAAATAAATTACGAAGTCATTTCACGCTCACTGGAGTACCTATACATATCTTTTTCAGAAAAAAATAAGACTTAAAAGGCATCAATATTTAAGGTGATACACCAAGTGCCATCAGGGAGGTTGGAATTCTCGTACATTTCTAGCGTAACCTCGCAGTAATCTGATTTATATTCTATAGTGTATTCAGAATTATTATCTCTTACACTAAAATCACTTAGCTTATCCATAAACTTTACGAACTCCGATTTCAGCTTCTGAAATTTAGGAGCTAACTCTGCTTTATTCTGAGAATCACCATAATATGCATAATAGACATAGCTAGAACTAAAGTCTGCAAGGAAGGATTCCACAGCATTCTTAGGAGTGATTGTACAGGCACGTAAATCATCATCTATATAGTATTTGCTTTTGATTTTTTGATTACCCTTATATTTTTCTACAGCACTCATTCCATCTTCATAAGCAGAAATTATTTTTCTTAAAAATAAAGAAAGAGAGACCTCTTTACTTATGGCTTCAGTAGCATAAATAGAACAGCTAGACACAAATATTAAGGCAAATAGCAATTTTCTCATACACTCAATTTGTTAAACTGAATAAATATACACAGTAAGTAATAAAGTTCGCATTATTTTTGAGGATATTTTTAAGATGGGAAAATCACTGATATTATATATATTCTTGCTCCTAAGCCTGAATAGCAAGGCTAATTATCTGCTGATACCTATGGATGAAACTCAGACAAACCATCTCAAAGCTTATGGTATCACCTATTGGACACTTACCAAAGGAATTACGGCAGATTGGCTGCTCAATTATAGAGGAGGGAGTTTCAGCATTCCTTATGCAAAAGAACTAGAGAAAGAATGTCTTATACGCAGCGTAAAGTATGACATAGTTTCTGATGCCGCCATGTCAAAAATTATAGATGAAATCTCACTTCCAGAGGTGAATATGGATGCAATACGACTCGAAAAGCCACCCAAAGTGGCAGTATATTCTCCAAAGTCTAAAATGCCCTGGGATGATGCCGTTACTTTGGTGCTAACGTATGCTGAAATTCCTTATACTGTCATATACGATGAAGAAATAATAAATGACGAACTCAATTTGTATGACTGGCTACACCTCCATCATGAAGACTTCACGGGGCAATACGGCAAATTCTACGCCTCTTACCACAATGCAGAATGGTATATAAAAGACCAGCAAGATAGCGAAGCCCGAGCCAAAAAATTAGGGTTTGACAAAGTATCACAAGAGAAATTAGCAGTAAGCAAGAAGGTTAGGGATTTTGTCATGGGAGGAGGATTCATGTTTGCTATGTGTAGTGCTACCGACAGCTATGATATAGCTTTAGCCGCAGAAGGCACAGATATATGCCACCAAGTGTTTGATGGTGATCCTATAGATCCGAACTGTCAAGATAAGTTAGCCTACGATAGGTGCTTTGCTTTTGAAAATTTTGCATTGAGTTTAAATCCCTATGAATATGAATTTTCTAATATAGATGTGCCTCAAAGTCGCCCTGTATCTGAAAAACAAGATATTTTTACATTGTTCGAGTTCTCTGCAAAGTGGGATCAAGTACCTTCTATGCTCACACAAAATCACATGCGAGTTATTCCCGGATTTATGGGACAAACTACTGCCTTTCGTAAGTCTGCAATAAAAAAAGATGTGTTAGTAATGGGTGAATATAAAGCATTGGAAGAAGCTAGATACATACATGGAGAATATGGCAAAGGAACATGGACATTCTATGGAGGCCACGACCCCGAAGATTATAGGCACTTGGTCGGAGATCCACCTACAGACCTAAATTTGCATCCCAATAGCCCTGGATATAGACTTATCCTTAACAACATTCTTTTTCCTGCTGCGAAAAAAAAGGAGAAGAAGACCTAGTTTTAATTTATTTAGCTAGAGATAATCCTTAATTTTGCTTTATGAAAATTCTAATTACGCAAAAGATTGCCGGAATTTCTGGCTCGGAGCTGTATATCAAAACGCTGTTATTAGAATTAAATAAAAGAGGTATAGTTGCAGATTTTCTTGCTATGGAACCCAAAGGTTCAGAACACTTAAATGATGACTTTATCAATGAAATTATTGAAAATGGAATAAATGTATTCCGAGTTCCCTATCGAGGACCATTCTCGCTGAGATTATATTATCACATTAATAAAATACTCAAAAAAGGAGATTACGATATACTTCAAACTAATCTTCTCCATGCAGATATTATTGGAGGAATAACAAAACTGATTTTCAGACATAACATTAAAATTATTTCGACAAAGCATGGTTATGATGAAGCTTATATTAAAGAGTATGGCTTTAATTCAAAATCTGATAAGTTTATTGATTTTTATGCTTGGACTTCAAAATTTTCTAATCTTTTTATTGATAATAATATCTCTGTCTCTAAAGGTTTAGCAAAACTATTAGTAGATACAAAACTTATTAAATCTGACAAAATTGAGATTATCCCATTAGGCTTTGACTTTAGCTATATACAAAATTCTAATGAAACAGAAAAATACAGACTTTCTAATAACCAAATGATTATTATCGGAAGATTAGTACCATTAAAACAACATCATCTTGTCATAGAAATACTTCCAGATATTATTAAGGAAATTCCAGATATTAAACTCCTAATCGTTGGCGAAGGAAATCACAAACAAGAATTAGAAAAACTATCTACCCAAATGAAAGTTGATAAAAGTGTAATATTTACAGGATTCTGCAATAATATTCATGACTATCTAACAAGTTCAGATATAGAGCTGTTGCCATCTAGTGCTGAAGGGTTCGGCGTAGTGATCCTAGAGGCATGGCATAGTGAAGTACCTGTAATTGCTTTTGATGTGCCTGCACCAAATGAGATCATCACTGACGGTGTGGATGGATATCTCATACCTCCTTTTGATAAAGAAATTTTAAAAGAGAAGATAATATATCTCTTAAAAAATAAAGATTTCGCTAAGAATATGGGCAAGGCAGGAAAAGAGAAATTAGCGTCTCAATATACGATGGACATCATGCTCGACAGAACAATAGCTATGTATAATAGAGTCCTAAATGAAGCATAATTTATTACTCCCCATATATATCTATAATCTCTTTAGCATACTTTTCAGAAATTACCTTTCTCTTGATTTTCATGGTAGGTGTAAGTTCTTTGGTATCTACCGTCCATTCGTGAGGAAGTAGCTTAAATTTCTTTATCTGCTCTATGTGGTTGAAATTTGGGTTGATTTCTTCTATCAGATTTTTATATAACGACTGGACTTTTTCATTCTGAATCAAATCGCTATTTGCCGATACACCAATTCCTTGTTCTTTTGCCCACTCTATAAGTGCCGGAAATGCCGGGACTATAAGGGCAGATACAAATTTCTTACCTTCACCCACTACCATGATTTGTTCTACATAGAAAGACTCGCGGAATTTACTTTCTATAGGTGCTGGAGCGACATATTTTCCGCCTGAGGTTTTCAGCAATTCCTTTTTTCGGTCTGTGATTTTTAAGAATTTATTGCCATTAGGTGCTGTGATAAAAGTACCCACATCCCCTGTATGAAACCATCCATCTTTGATTGCTTCATTCGTTTTGTCGTCTTCTTTATAATATCCTTTCATGATATTTGGTCCCTTGGCTAATATTTCTCCATCTTCGGCTATACGGATTTCCACATCTTGTATAGGCATCCCCACTGTTCCCAACATTGCCCCTCCCTCACTAAATCTATTAAAAGTAAGTACCGGAGAAGTCTCGGTAAGTCCATAACCTTCACGTATAGGAATTCCCGCAGCAGAGAATACTCTCGCTATTTTTAGCGGACATGCGGCAGAACCCGTAACTATTCCTCGTACTCTTCCTCCTAACGCCAAACGCCATTTACTGAATATCAGCTTATCTGCAAGCTTCATCTGCAAGCTTGGTTGTTTGTCATACTGATAATCATCTGTGAGACCCAACGCCCAAAAGAATAACTTCTTCTTCAATCCCGTTAATTCCAAACCTTTATTTACTATTTTTTCATATACTTTCTCCAATAGACGAGGTACGGTAGTAAAGAAGTGCGGCTGTACGCTCTGTAGCTTATCGCTAAGTGTATCTATATCTGAATAATAAACATTTATGCCACTATATATGTAAGAATAGATGACCATACGCTCAAAGATATGACACAAAGGCAGGAAACTCAATGCAGAAAGCCCTTGTTCTATAGGCAATTCTTTAGTAACAGTCTTTACATTGGAAATAATATTGTTATGGGTAAGCATTACCCCTTTTGGCAATCCCGTAGTCCCTGATGTGTAAATCAAAGTTGCCAACGACATTGCATCTACAGTATCGCTAATCGCCTTAATTGCATTATCATCGCCACCCTTACCTTTTTCTACTACTTCATTCCAACTTTTAGCTCCCGCAATATCTGCCCATACATATACTTCCTGCAAACATGCTACCTTGGGTTGGGCCGCTACTACTTTTTTATACAAGCCTTCGTCAGAGACAAAACATACTTTAGCTTCGGCATGGTCTAAAATATATTCATATTCCGAGGGACTAATAGTAGGATATAATGGCACATTTATGCATCCAATTTGAGATATTGCCAAATCACAAATATTCCATTCAGGGCAATTGGAAGAAGTAACTGTGGCTACTTTGTCACCTTTCTGTAGTCCTAGACTCAGTAAGCCATGACTTAATGCATTAGCTTGTAGGATAATATCATCTATAGACAAGGTATGCCAATTGCCATCTTTTACTCCCGCAACTGCTACCTTCTGTGGGTATGATTGCTGCTGATACTTATAAACATCAAATAGTCTAGTTACTTCCATCTTTGCTAAAATTTTGTGTAAATATAACTATCCACAAATAATTATTTTACAAGGTTTTAACATTATGCGCATTTTTTTGACAATACCAAACTCCATTGTAGAGCCTATTTTATCTAGTGTACTTGAAAAATTCAGGTTTTACGGTAAATTGTATATATGCCCATTGATTAAACTTACCTGTCGCAGTATTTTTTATATATTCCAAGCTTGTAGTAGGCAATAGAAGACAATATCCTAGTTCCACTCCAATGATTTTGTTGGGATTGTAATTAAATAATATATCATTTTCGTATCCTAATGATTTTTTTTGTTTTACACGCTCATTAAATAAATTATGATGAGAAGCAAAATAATGTACATTCTCACTGAAAGATATTTTGTCATTCAGCTTATAATCAACAAATAAATATGGATTTAGTAAGCCCCCATTTTTGGTATCGGAAGGGAATCGGGTAAAGTAATCCATGTAGCCATTGAAGCGATGGGCTACACCGTATAATGGTACAAAGGAATTGAATTTTATATTATCTGTATTTTCAGCATTCTGACCACTTAGGAACTCACCCCCTATACGTATGGTGGTATTTTTAAGAGCAGTTATCTTTATTTCCGGCTGCACGTACCAAGCCAATATTTTTTGATTGGCAGTAGTCTTACCATATTGCATATACGTATTTGCAGTAAGGTAGATTTTCTTATTCTTGTCTTGCCATTCTATTCTGCCGCCATCTGTATATCTCATGCGTAAGTGTTTTTTGTCTGTAGCTATTGTAGATTCAAAGCCATCGGCAGCATGTAATACAAATACAGTAAAACCTTTTTTAAGTTTTTGCGTAAGTACTACAATATGCAATAATTTATAGTCCTCAGATGCTAAGCTAGTTGTCGGAGTATATACCGTACCAAAGTTATTTTCAGCGGATTGGTTGAAGGCTATTATAGTGCTTAGATCTGTATTTACATTTTTATAGTTGAAGCGTACTGCATCGTGGGATCTTGCCCATACACGCCAATCGTTTTGTGCAAAAAGACGCTGATTGTCATACATAATACGCTGCCTCCCTACCTTTGCAGAAAATCCTTTTCCTAGTGGAACTTCGGCGTATCCTTCAAATAGATTTATACTTCCACCTCTGAATTGACCACTATACTCACCATACACTCTCGCATCCTGAATAGAAATATAGGCATTGACATGCGGAGATTTGAAATCAAGATTCAAACGAGTGCGCATATTACCAAACACGGCTACGCTAGTATCTTTCGGGGCTAAAGTTCTATATCCATTTCGGATCTCGAATCTGCTCTTAAATTCTCCACCGATACTAAAAATAATCCCTGAGCCCGCCTTGCTGGTATCTTGAGCTATGGCATATTGTGTAATTAGTATAGCACTAATGCCCATCAAAATCTCTCTTTTGAAATTCATTATTTGTAATTTTATTCAAAAATAAATAATCCTATTTAATATATAGACTTAGTATTTATATATTGACGTTAAATTAACACTAGTAATAGATCTTACATCAAGAAGCTAATCTTAAAATTTTAATAGCATATTCAGTAATAAGTTTTTGGCAGATATGCTATAAGTTTGACATTAATATGAAAAAAACACTTTCATTCCCCAAAGAAAAAATTAGAATACTCTTACTAGAAGGGCTACATCATAGTGCTTTTGATGAATTAATTAAAAAAGGATATGTAAATATAGATGCCAGTAAAGATGCCATGAATGAGGAAGAATTGCTGAACTGCATAGAAAATTATCATATTGTAGGGATACGTTCTAAAACCCATCTTACTGAAGCCGTACTTGAAAAAGCCAAAAAACTCCGCACCATAGGCTGCTTCTGCATAGGTACAAACCAAGTGGACCTGAATGCTTGTACTAGATTAGGCATAGCAGTATTCAATTCTCCGTATTCCAATACGCGCTCTGTAGCAGAGCTTATTATAGCGCAGAGCATTATGTTGCTAAGACGCATCCCGGAGAAGGACAAGCAGGCACATCAAGGTATATGGCTTAAAGATGCCAATAAGTGCTACGAGCTCAGGGGAAAAACAATGGGCATAATAGGCTATGGACATATAGGCACTCAGGTATCCGTAATGGCTGAATCTATGGGACTTAAAGTAATTTATTATGATGTAGAGCCCAAATTGCCTTTGGGAAATGCAAAGTCTGTAGATAGCATGGAAGATCTCTATGCACAATCCGACATAGTCACGCTACATGTTCCGGGTACATCACAGACTAAGAATATGATACAGGCTGCTGATTTCGCCAAGATGAAGGATGGTGTAATATTTCTGAATCTCAGCAGAGGTACCGTAGTAGATATAGATGCACTAAAAGTGGCGTATGAGTCAGGAAAAGTTGGCGGCGCCTCTATAGATGTATTCCCTGTCGAACCCAAACAAAAAGGCCCTGGCTTTGCCTCTCCTTTGCAAGGACTTAGCAATGTCATACTTACACCGCATATTGGAGGTTCTACACAGGAAGCACAAGAAAATATAGGTGCAGAAGTTGCCGTAAAACTTACAGCCTATATGGATACGGGCTCTACCATTGGATCTCTCACAGTTCCTGCTCTCAACCTGCCAACTCAAAGTGATACCAGCAGAGTATTACACATACATCACAATGTTCCGGGCATACTTTCGTCTATAAATACTATTATTACCAAACATGAACTAAATATTGTAGGGCAATATTTGAAAACCAATGAAAGCATAGGCTATGTGGTATTTGACATCAAAGGCAACGTAGATATGGAGATTGTGGACGAACTGAAGGCTGTACCCCACACCATCAAGGCAAGGGTACTCTACTAATCATCAGGACGTCTTTTTGCTGTGTTTAAGATTTTTCTTTGGGACGCAAAATAAGGCGCAGGGATGTATCGCGAGTAATATAAGCCCATGCCCAGTTTATAAATATAATGAGCTTATTTTTTACACTAAGTATAAGCATGAGGTGTAAAAACATCCATATAAACCAAGCAAAGTAACCTGTAATCTTCATCTTGCCAATGTCCACCACAGCCTTGTGTTTTCCTATAGTAGCCATAGAACCTAAGTCTTTATACTCGTATTCTTTAATAGGTTTAGAAATGGATATAGCTTTTAAGTTCTTTGCTAATGTATTTGCTTGATTTATAGCTACATTGGCTACTTGGGGATGTCCTTTGGGATATAGAGGAGTTTCCATATATGCAATATCGCCAATCGCATAAATATCTTTATAACCATACACTTCATTAGTACGAGAAACCTTAATTCTATTGCCAAAAGTGATGCTTTCTTTATTCAATCCACTTATAGAGTTTGCAATCACGCCTGCAGACCATATTACGGTCTTCGTATTTATGATTTGCCCTGTGTTCAGTGTAAGCCGAATGCCATCATAGTCTTTGACAAAAGTTTCTTTTATAATATCTACCCCCAAGTCTTTGAGGTACAGTTCTGAAACTGCTTTGGAATTTTCACTCATACTATTGAGTGTATGCTTGCTGCCTTCCACCAAGATAATGCGCAACTTAGAAAAATCCATATCTGGATAGTCCTTTGGGAGAATTTGGGTTTTTATTTCTGCAAAAGCCCCTGAAAGCTCTACGCCTGTAGGGCCCGCTCCCACTATGACCATATTTAGTAAAGATTCTCTTTCTTCAGTAGTAGCCGTAAGTGCATCTTCAAATACCTGCAATATATGATTTCGAACCGCAAGGGCTTCTGCCGTAGATTTCAGGGTATAGCTATGCAGTTCCAAATTTTTGTTGCCGAAAAAATTTGTGGTACATCCCGCAGCTATCACTATGATATCGTAAGAAAAATCGCCTATAGTGGTATGTACCGTTTTTGAGTCGCTGGAAATAGCAGTAACTTCAGTCAGCCTCACCTGCACATTTTTCTTTCTCTTAAAAATATTGCGTAGAGGAAAGGAAATACTTGAAGGTTCTAACTGTGCCGTTGCCACCTGATAAAATAATGGCTGAAATTGGTGGTGATTCAACTTATCAAGAAGTAAAATATCAAAATAATCAGAATCTAGTTTCTTCACTAATTGAACTCCTGCAAAGCCTCCTCCTATAACAATAACTTTTTTGCGCATAATCTTTTTTTTTAAGAACAAAATAATATTTACAAAGATTATGGAATGGAAAATAAATTAGTATAAACTTTATGATACTAAAGCAAAATGATACTGTTAATAAAGGGATGCTTCTCACAATTTATAGAGGAAAGCATAAAACTATTTACTAATAATTTATAATGAGAACTATAAAAAGTCCATTTATTAAGGACGAAACCTTATTTTTGTTTCAAATTATAAGGATGAAAAAATTACTTTTTTGCATTTTCACTTTAAGTATGGCTTTCTCTGGATTTGCTGAAGATAACGATGAAGCAAAGACATTTGAAGAGACCAAAGCAATAGTCAATAAAGCAAAAGATCGTCTCGTTATAGACTTATCGGTAGATATGCTCTTCAATAAGCCAGATTCATTGAAGGTAAAGTTTTTCTCACGGGGGATTAATGCCTATTTCATGTATGATGTAGTGATAGCCAAATCTCACTTCAGCTTTGCCCCGGGATTAGGCATAGGTACTAATAATTATTATATCAATAGTTCTATTGTTACAGATACCTCTAAAACGTATTTTGTTCCTATTAATAAGGACATATACGATTACAAAAAAAATAAAATTAGTGTTGCTTATTTTGATATTCCGGTAGAATTGCGTTTTCGCTCTAAGCCTAACCAAAAAGGAACATCATGGAAACTGGGTGCAGGGTTCAAAGCAGGCATTAATATCTCTAACAAATGGAAATACAAAGGAAGCGACCTAGCCGCAGATCCTACAGATGCCGATAAAGACGATGTAAAATGGAAAAAATTCAATATAGATAATTTCCAAAAATTCAGATATGGTGTAACCCTCAGAGGGGGCTATGGTATGGTGAGTGCTTTTGCCTATTACTCACTTTCTGATTTATTCAAGTCAGGTAGTGCTCGTCTTACACCCTTCTCCTTTGGTATTCAATTGAACGGTTTGTAAGAAAATACTGCATTTCTTAATAAAAGCACGTAGCAATTTTTAACATTGATTTCATTTTGCTAAAAATTATTACTAAAGTAATTCTTGTACTTTAGTTTCATGGAAAGTAAACAGTCAGAGAAAATTTATGTATTTGACACCACACTACGCGATGGTGAACAAGTACCCGGTTGCCAGCTAAATACTATTGAGAAAATAGAAGTGGCATTGGCACTGGAAGCTCTGGGTGTAGATATTCTAGAAGCAGGATTTCCAGTATCCAGTCCAGGGGACTTTAACTCTGTAGTAGAAATATCCAAAAATGTAAGGACGCCTACTATTTGTGCACTTACCCGTGCAGTACAAAAAGATATAGACGTAGCAGCAGAAGCACTGCGCTATGCCGAAAGAGCTCGGATACATACAGGTATTGGCAGTTCTGATATTCATATTCAGAATAAACTGCGCACTACGCGTGAAAACATTCTAGAGAGAGCTGCATGGGCAGCAAAATATGCTCGCAACTTTGTAGATGACGTAGAATTCTTCTGTGAGGATGCCGGACGTGCAGATTTAGAATTTTTGGCAAAACTTGTGGAAACAGTCATTGCCAATGGCGCCACAGTAGTAAATATACCGGACACTACAGGGTACTGCCTTCCTGAACAGTATGGCAATATCATGCACTACCTCAGAAATAATGTATCCAATATTGACAAGGCCATATTATCCTGTCATTGTCATAATGACTTGGGAATGGCTACTGCCAACACTATTGCAGGCATAAGAAATGGGGCTAGACAGGTAGAGGTTACCATGAACGGCATCGGAGAACGCGCTGGCAATACATCATTGGAAGAAATTGCTATGATATTGCGCAGTCATAAGGAAAGTATCCAATTACATACTGATATTAATATCAAGAAAATATATCCTACTTCCCGACTTATTACCAGATTGATGCGTATGCCTGTACAGCCCAATAAAGCCATAGTAGGGAGAAATGCATTTTCACACTCATCGGGCATACATCAGGATGGAGTACTCAAAAACAGAGAGAACTATGAGATTATTGACCCCTTGGATGTAGGCATTCCCGAGTCTCTCATCGTACTTACGGCGAGAAGCGGTAGAGCCGCTCTCAAACATAGACTGGACAATATTGGAGTACCTACCACTCAAGAAGAATTAGATGTGATATATCAAAAATTCTTGGAGTTAGCCGACAGCAAGAAAGAAATATATGATGAAGATTTACTGCACATAGTGGGTAAAGATGCCCAAAGTAGTATCTATCAGATAATATCCTTAAAAGTAAGCTGTGGAACGGATGGCAAACCATTTGCTGTGGTAGTACTTTCCAAAGATGGAGAAGAACTTACTGCACAAGCGCAAGGCAATGGCCCTGTAGATGCTTCACTAAAAGCTGTAGATGAGATTGTTCACAAATCAGTGAAGTTGGAAGAATATCTAGTACAAGCCATCACAGGAGGAAGCAACGATATAGGCAAAGTGCATATCCAAGTTTCTAGAGATGGTGTATTTTACTATGGGTTTGGCTCCGACACAGACATCGTATATGCATCCGCAAAAGCCTATATAGATGCGCTGAATAAGATTGTACATTAATATAAAAAAGTGCGCTACAATTACGTAGTGCACTTTTTTATAAATATTGTATTCTAGCCGTGATTAAATTATCATTCCGGCAGCTACCGTCTCATTTGTTCCTTCATCTACGAGGATAAGAGAGCCTGTAATTCTATTCTTTTTGTATCTGTCAAAAAACAAAGGCATGGTAGTACGTATGCTCACACGTGCTATCTCATTGAGACCTATTTCCAAGTCTTCTTCATTGCGATGTAAAGTGCTGATATTCATTTTGTATTTTACCTGAGTCACCATAGCTCTACATTCTCTAGATGTATGTTTGAGAATATATTTACCTCTAGGAACGAGTTTTTTCTCATTCATCCAGCAAAGCATAGCATCAAAATCCTGCTCCTGATGAGGAACATTATTTTCTCTTACTAACATGTCGCCACGGCTGATATCAATTTCATCTTCCAATTGAATAGTGACAGACATTGGTGCAAAAGCCTCATCCAATTCACCATCCATCGTCGTAATAGACTTGATAGTAGAAGTAAATCCAGCAGGCAATGCCAATACTGTATCGCCTTTTTTGAAGATACCTCCTGCAATTCTACCGGCATAACCTCTGAAGTCGTGGAATTCTGTCTTCTGGGGGCGAACCACATATTGCACAGGAAATCTACAATCTATATGATTGTGGTCGCTGCCAATATGTATAGTCTCTAATAAATATAAAAGTGTAGGCCCATTGTACCATTTCATATTTTCAGAGCGTGTGACCACATTATCACCTTTCAGCGCACTAATAGGAATAAAATGTACGTCTTTTACATCCAGTTTTGAGGCAAAGCCCTTATATTCTCTACATATATGTTCATATTCCTGCTCATTCCATTCCACTAAGTCCATCTTATTGATACAAACTATGATGTGTGGAATTTGTAGTAAGCTGGCAATAAATGAATGGCGATGTGTTTGCTCTAAGATGCCTTTACGAGCATCTACTAGTATGATGGCTAAGTTCGCCGTAGAGGCACCCGTTACCATATTGCGTGTATATTGTATATGCCCGGGAGTGTCTGCGATTATAAATTTACGCTTTGGTGTAGAAAAATATCTATAAGCAACATCTATAGTAATACCTTGCTCACGCTCAGCACGTAGTCCATCCGTAAGCAATGCCAAGTTCACATGCTCTTCGCCCTTCTGCTGACTGGTACGTTCTATAGCCTCATATTGATCTTCAAAGATAGATTTGCTATCATAAAGCAGTCTGCCTATAAGTGTACTTTTTCCATCGTCCACACTACCTGCTGTAGTAAAACGCAAGAGTTCCATGTCCATATAGGCTTTGCTGTCAAATGCTTCTTCTGTATTGATTTTATCTTGAGTCATATTCATTTTTTTAATCGTTAGTATGTAATCAGGTTAAAAATACCCTGCCTTTTTTCTGTCTTCCATTGCTGCTTCGCTGCGCTTGTCGTCGGCACGAGTACCTCTCTCGGTGGTACGTGAAGCTGCAACTTCTTGGATGATATCCTCTACTGTTGCTGCTTCTGAGAATACTGCGCCAGTACAAGTGATATCGCCTAT
Source organism: Chitinophagales bacterium (assembly GCA_044227665.1). Lineage (GTDB taxonomy): Bacteria > Bacteroidota > Bacteroidia > Chitinophagales > JADIYW01 > JBGAWK01. The sequence goes on along the minus strand of JBGAWK010000002.1, from coordinate 120,009 downwards.
AGTACGGAAACGCACCGTACGGTTTTCTATTGTTTCAGTAGGCTTGAGTTGCATATATTCTGAAGCGGCATACCATACACCATCTCTAAAGAATACATCTCTTTGATGTGTAAAATAGAGATTAGGCATAGGTATCTTTTCTTGATAGATATATTGCCACACATCCATTTCTGTCCAGTTACTGATGGGAAATACCCTAAAATGTTCTCCTATATGTTTACGACCATTGAAAAGATTCCATAGTTCTGGTCTTTGATTTTTGGGATCCCACTGTCCGAACTCATCGCGGTGGGAGAAAAATCGCTCTTTGGCTCTAGCTTTTTCCTCATCACGGCGAGCACCGCCTATGGCGCAGTCAAATTTATTCGTTTCTATGGCTTCTAGTAATGGTATCGTCTGTAATGCATTTCTGCTGGCATTATAGCCTTTTTCTTCTCGCACCAGCCCTTTATCTATTGCATCCTGAACAGATGCTACCAATAGCCTAAGTCCAAATTTCTCTACTAACTCATCTCTATAATCTAGCGCTTCTTGAAAATTATGCCCTGTGTCCACATGCAAGAGTGTGAAAGGCACAGATGCAGGAAAGAACGCTTTACGTGCCAAATGCAATACCGTGATGGAATCTTTACCTCCCGAAAATAAGAGACAAGGATTTTCGAACTGAGCCGCTACTTCTCTAAGCACATATATAGATTCTGCTTCGAGTTCCCTGAGATGTGACAAATTATAATCCATTATTATATATTTCTGTTAAAGTATATGGGTGTTAGTATGTTTTATTTTATGTATAAAAAAATCAAATAGTCTTTCTATGGAAGTTTCAATATCTAAGGAGTGAGTGTCTATTTCTAGCGCAGCATCTTCTGGTGCTTCAAAGGGAGCATCCAGCCCCGTAAAATTACGTATCTCTCCTGCCAAAGCTTTTTTGTACAGTCCTTTTACATCTCTTCTGGCACATTCATCAAAGGAAGCATTTACATATACTTCGTAAAAATCTTCTTGTCCGATAATGTTTCTAGCTAATTCTCGAATATCTTTCGTAGGACTTACAAAACAGTTTATTGTAACGATTCCTGTATGCAAGAAAAGTTTATTCACCTCTGCTACTCTGCGTATGTTTTCGTTTCTATCTGCTTCCGAGAAGCCTAAATTGCCGTTCAATCCTGTTCTTACATTGTCGCCATCCAGCACTTTGCAGAGAATACCCATTGCGTGAAGCTTGCGTTCTAATCCTATAGCCAATGTACTTTTGCCAGAGCCCGACAGTCCTGTAAGCCATATACATAATCCTCTTTGTTCCAGTAGTTTTTCTTTATCTGTACGCTGTAGCAATCTATCAAATACAGGATGTATATGCTTCTTTTCTTCCATTATTTGCCACAAATTTACATGCCTTTTTGTTAATTAAAAAATAAATTATAAAAGTATATAGAAAATATAGACTTATAATACTATAACAGTTGTACTCTCTTCAAAAATTATTCCAATAAATTTTCCAAAGAAATATATAACTCATCCAATTGAGATTTTTTAGTGTTGTATTGCAATGATTTTTGCTCATCATATTGACTTCCTGAAAGTGAAGATTCCAGGAGCTGCATATCCTTTTCAAGTTCTGCTATCTGTTGTTCCAGACTGCGTATAGCTTTGCTATTATCTTTAGGTGATGTAGTAACAGGCTTTATAGTTGCTGCTACAGCTTTTTCTTTTACTGTTTTCTCAGACTCATAATTCCGCAAGCTTTCCAGCTCTTGTCTTTGCAAGAATTCTTCTATAGAATAGAGGTGCTCAATAATTTTTCCGTCTTTGAACTCAAAGAGTTTATTTGTAAGTCCACTCAAGAACTCCCTATCGTGAGAAACGATAATTACAGTACCCTGATAACGGCGTATGGCATCTTTCAGCGATTCTTTGGCAACTATATCGAGATGGTTGGTGGGTTCATCCAGTATGAGCAGGTTGGTAGGTCTCAGCAATAAGGCAGCAAGGCACACTCTGGCGCGTTCTCCTCCAGATAGTACGCTAATTTTTTTGTCCACATCATCACCGGAAAATAGGAATGCGCCCAAAATACCTCTGACACTGCGTCTGATTTCTCCTTCAGCGATAGTATCCATATACTGAAATATGGTGAGTTCTTTCGGTAATAGCGAAGCATGATGCTGTGTAAAATAGCCTATCTCTACATTGAATCCCATCTCTATTTTGCCGATAGTAGGATATAGTTCGCTCGTGATGATATTGGTAAAAGTAGTTTTGCCCATGCCATTTTTGCCGATAAATGCTACTCTGTCATCTCTTTCTATCTCTATGTCCACATCTTGCAGTACTGATTTTTCTCCGTAGCTATGAGAGAGATGCTCGGATTTCAGCACTACCTTACCAGACTGGCGGAATGCTGGAAAGGTAAACTTGAGGCTGCTAGTATCATTCTGTTCTATTTCTATCACATCCATCTTATCTAGCTTCTTGATAAGGCTCTGTGCAAAGGTAGCCTTGGAGGCTTTGGCACGAAAACGCTCTATATTGCGTTCCATCTGCTTTATCTGCTGCTGCTGGTTATTGTAGGCTGCGGTCTGCTGTTCTTTACGCAATACTTTCAGTTCTAGATATTTACTGTAATTGCCAACATATTCATAGAAATTACCCAATTCTATTTCATATATTTTTTTTACTATATTATTCATGAAAGCCACATCATGGCTTACCAACATGACGGCACCACTGTAGTTACTCAAAAACTTTTCCAACCATATAATGGAATGAATATCGAGGTGGTTAGTAGGCTCATCCAAAAGCAATAAGTCTGGAGCTTGTAAAAGTAGCTTTGTCAATTCCAGACGCATATTCCAGCCACCACTCAATATGGAAGGATGCTCCGTGAATTGCTCTTGCTTGAATCCCAGCCCTTTCAAGACCAGCTCTATCTGCTTGTCCACTTCCTCAGGGGTGAAGTGCATCAGGTGATCTTGAATATCACACATTCGCTGCGACAAATCCATATAATCATCGCTATCATAATCGCTACGAGCTATCATTTCCTGCTCTATTGCTTCGTATTCTTTTTCCAATAACTTGTAGGTGTCAAAAGCAGAAAGTGCCTCGTCCCATATTGTATCATGCTTGTGTACGCGTATATCCTGTGTAAGGTGTGCTATAAGGTAGCCATTGGGCATGGCTATATTGCCACCATCGGGTTTTATCTTGCTGGAAATAATTTGTAGTAGTGTAGATTTACCTGTGCCATTTCTGCCTACCAGTCCTATTCTATCACCAGGGCGTATGGTCATATTTACATTCTCGAACAATGTCCGTGAACCATAAGATAAGCCTATATTGCTGAGTTGTAGCATGAAGTATAAAAATTATGATTTAGCTTTCCCTTCTTCCCACGCCCTAGTCTTATCGGCAAGCTCCATACAAAAATTTTTAATGTCTTCTTGTATATATGGATTATTTGTAGCACGCTTGTAGCTGTCACCTATGCTCAAGAGCATCTGAAAAAAATGTGTATGCATCTCATCAATTTGCATATCCTTAGTCCATAAATCTATGCGCATGGTATTTTGGTCTTCACCATCCCACATGGATAGGAACATACTCTTGCAATTTTTACTTTCAGTATTTTGTCCGTCATGGGAAGTCCAAATTATCTCATGAGGCAGATTATTATCATCTAAAGTGATATCTAATTGTAGATTTGATTTTCTCATCACCGCAAAAATACGCTATCATGATTTGTTATCATGAATACAGCATTATAAAATGACTAAAAATTATCGTTTAATTATACATAAATTTAATAATAATTAATCAATCGTTTAATTAATTTTGTAACGTCATTTAATGAAAAACAAAAAAGAACATATCCTTCTGATTTCCGAAAAGCTATTTGCAGAGAAAGGTTTTGATGCCGTATCTACTAGGGAAATAGCTAGGATGGCCCATGTAAACATCGCTATGATTGCCTATTATTTTGGCTCTAAAGAAAAACTATATGAGGCTGTCATTGACAGTAGATTAATATCACTTGAGGAGTATATACCCCAATTGAACATACTTCCTAATTATGCCCAAAAGTTGGCATTCTTGATAGATGTATTGGTAGATAAATTTATAGAAAGGAAATATTTTCAGCAAATTGTATTCAGAGAATTAAGTACCAGCGAGCGTCATCATCTTACCCAAAAGATACGTTTACGACTTTTTTCCAATTTTAGCTATCTTTTACAGACGATGGCAAAGGGTATAGACAATAAGGAATTTGCAAAAGTGAATATTCCATTTACCTTATTTACCATCATTGGGACACTAAGGATGTATATAAGCGCGGAAGATGTGCTTCAGCCTGTGGGCTTGCAGTTATTAGCACTACAGGATACAGAAAAAAATAAAACCGAACTTAAAGAACATCTCTTGCAACTCATTGGAAATCATCTGAATGTATCGCTAAAACCATAAACTATGAACAAATTTAAAGCGATTTTTTACACCCTATTATTTCTGTACACTACTACTGGCATAGTGGCTCAAGATACCCTACTTATAAATATAGATGAAGCCATTTCCAAGTCTATAAACAATAGTGAAATATTGATAAAAGATAGTATTCAGACAGCCATCTATGACACAAAGATTGTTCTTGCAAAGGCTGCCATGCTGCCACAACTCAATCTCACTTCTACCTATACGCGTATCAGCAATAACGTAGAACCCTTCAGCATTTCTATACCTACTATAGGCAATCAATCTTTAAATCCTCAAATATTGAACCAGTTTTATAATAGATTTTCTTTACAGCAGCCAATTTTCCAAGGCTTAAAACCCATATATACACTAAAATCTTTGGATGCTCAAAAAAAATCCGATGCATTAAATACGAAGAAAGATCAAATAGATATAAAAAATAATGTACTACAATGGTATTACAACCTTTATCAACTCCAGCAGTCTGAACAGCTTATAGACTCTTCATTAGCAAAAACTAAAAAAATAATTCAACACCTTAAAAACCTAAGAGATGCAGACTTGATTCTCAATAATGATGTGATGCGGGCATCTTTGGAAGAATCACAGCTCTTAGCGCAGAAAGCAGATTTACAAGCAGCCATTGCTACCGTCAATTTTAACCTCAACACATGGATAGGCAACGTACAAACTTCCACAGTAATTATCCCAAATTGGCAAGACATACATCAAGAAGACCTGCCAATTATGGACTCCCTTTTCTCTGAAGCTTATATGCAAAGCGTAGAACTTCACAGACAGCAACATCTTAATGATGCCAATTATTTCCAGCAAAAGGCTGCTAGAAGTGCCTATATGCCGACAATAAATTTGATAGGGAATGGTTACTATAACAATCCCAATACTAGAATTTTTCCCTTGGAAAATACCTTCAAAGCCACCTGGGATGTGGGCGTAAGTCTCCAATGGAATATTATGCAAGCCTATACAGGGAAAAATAATATCAAAGAATTACAGCAACAACAACAGCTCATTGCAAATAACATGAATGCATTGAAAGAAAATATAGCTATGGATGTACATACACAATACCAAAACTACAAAAAAGCCTGGTCTAAGATTGCCTTAGCAGAACAGTCTATAGCACAAGCCAAAGAAAACCAAAGGATAATAAGTAACAGATTTTTTGCTCAATTGGCATTGCTAAACGATGTGTTAGATGCTAACTACCTAGTACTCAAAGCTGAAACAGATTATTTGAATGCCAAAGTCAATTTGGCCCTGAGTTATTATAATTTACAAAAATCATTAGGAAAATAATTTTTATGATATCAAAAAAAATATTTCTATTACTAGTACTATGTACGTTGTATGCATGTAAACCTAAAGAAAGTGGTGAAGTCAAACCGATACGCAAGGACATCAACGAAATAGTATTCGCCCCGGGAACATTAGAATCTGACGATAGATATAATCTTACCGCACAAACCGAAGGCATTATTGTCAATATATATATAGAAGAAGGAAAATACATAAATCAGGGTGCCACAGCTGCCATCATTGACAACCCTACCAACATCATAAATACACAACAAGCAAAGGAGCAATTGGACATCGCACAATACAACACTACTGACAATGCACCTATGCTCAAGCAACTCCAGGCCAATATCATTGCGGCAGAAGACCGCTTGAGTCAGGACATCATTCAGGAACAGCGCTATCAGAAATTATACGAACTGCAAAGTGCCACAAAATCAGAATTAGAGCGATACCAATTAAATACAAAATCTTCAAGAGCCAGCCTACAGGCATTACAAGCACAATATAAGACCTTGCAGCAGCAGAATAAGCAGCAATATATACAGCAAAAGGGTAATGTAAAAGTTTCGGAAGCTAATAAAAATTATAATACCGTTAGAATCATAAATGGGGGCAAAGTATATAAACTACTCAAGCAGAAGGGAGACTATGTGAGAAAAGGTGATATTATTGCTATCATAGCCAATGAGAACCTTTTGTATGCCAAACTGAATATTGATGAAAACTCCATAGAAAAAGTCGCCGTAGGGCAAGATGTAAGCATCAGGTTAAATACGCAAAAAAATAAAAAATATATCGGAAAAATTAGTGAAATACTTCCCCAATTTGATGAACCTTCACAGTCATTTATTGCTAAAGTTCAATTTGACACTTTGCCGGATTTTACCATCAATGGTACACAACTGGAAGCCAATATCTTGATAGGTACTAAGAAAGATGCCTTGCTGATACCGCGAAACTATATGTACTACGGCAACAAGGTACAACTCCACAACCAAAAGATTATGGCTACCATCACGCCAGGCATCATCTCTACAGAATATGTAGAAGTACTGAAAGGGCTGAAAGATACCGATATTCTTATACCCATAAAACCCTAGACAGTGGCAAAAAAAAGATACCCTATAAATTCGGAGATTGCCTACACCTACATGGTAACCAATAAGCGACTTACGCTAGTGGCCGCTATGGGTGTCACTATAGGCATAGCCGTATTTATCTTCATGAACTCCCTGATGGCAGGCTTTGACAAGCAATCTTCCGAATCATTTTTCAAATCCATAGCGCATGTGAGAGTTTATAAAAGTGAAGAAATATCTAAGCCATTTTTTTTCAAAGAACAAAAAACTTCCATCATCGTAAACCCCAAAATTGTCCCTACGCTAAATACCATCACAAATCCCAAGGCTGTAATGGAATTGTTACGCAGCCAGCCGGAAGTAACACTCGTCACCCCACAGATTAGTTCCGGTATTTTTTATAACAATGCAAAGACTCAGATAAGCGGTAGAGCCATAGGAATCATTCCCGATGAAGCTAATATGATGTTCAATATGAGCACCTTTATTGTAGATGGCAACATCCAACAACTCAAAAACAATCTAAATGGCATATTAGTAGGTAGCGGTGTTGCCGAAAAGATGAATATAACTGTAGGGGACAACGTATCCATAACTTCATCCGTAGGCATCACAAAGGTCTGTAAAGTAGTGGGCATTTTCAAGACCAATAATTCTGTAGTAGATAAAAGCACCTCTTATGTAAACCTTTCTTTTGCGCAGCAAATACTCAAAAAGAATACTACCTATATCACAGATATAAATGTGAACCTACGTGACTATACTATGGCAAAATCTTACGCCAAGAAACTTGAGCAGCTGATAGGCTATACCGCCGAAGACTGGGAGACAGCCAATGAAACCTATATGGCGGCTTCGCGAATGAGGGCTATCATCATACGATTTGTCTCTATCTCCATCTTGCTGGTGGCGGGCTTTGGAATTTACAACATCCTCAATATGACTATTATGCAGAAAATCAATGATATAGCCATATTAAAGGCGATAGGGTTCAATGGCAAAGATGTGATAAGAATATTTGTTACACAAGCGATAATCACTGGCTGCATCGGTATAGTAATAGGATGTATCATGGCTACTCTTATGGTTCTGCGTATGCAAAAGGTGTATGTAGGAGGCGATATCGGCTACTTTCCTATCTTCTTTACTGCAAGTAAATTTTTATTAGGTATTGGATTTGGCTTTTTAATCACCTTCCTTGCCGGCTACATTCCAGCACGTAAGGCGGCAAATATTGACCCTGTAAGTATTTTCAGAAAATAAGATTATGAGCAAAATCATCCTTAAAACAGAAAATATATCTAAATACTTCTATGAACCCGTAGAGTTCAAAGTTTTAGACGATATAAGTTTTGAAGTAAATAAAGGTGAGTTCTTGACTATTATAGGCAAGTCTGGATGTGGCAAGTCCACCTTGCTATATATACTCTCTACAATGGATACCGAATATGAGGGGAAACTCATAATTGACGGCGAAAATATCTCTCCCTTACGTCAGAATAAATTGGCAGCAATACGAAATGAGAAGATAGGATTTGTATTTCAGTTTCACTATCTGCTGGGAGAATTTACTTGCCTACGGAATGTCATGATTCCTGCTTTGAGGCTGGGTAAATACAGTGAAAAAGAGATAGAAGAAAGGGCATATAGCAAACTAGAATTATTAGGACTCAAGGATCAGGCACTGAAGCCTGCCTCCAAGCTCTCAGGAGGACAGCAGCAGCGTGTAGCCATAGCGCGAGCCTTGATTAACGACCCACTCATCATCATGGGTGATGAGCCTACAGGCAACCTCGACAGCCGAAATACCGAAAATGTATTTTCCATATTCAAAGAATTGACAACATCTTTTGGGCAAACTATTATCGCTGTTACCCACGACACCGACTTTGCCAAGGCCTCAGATAGAACGATAGAGATGCAGGATGGCAAGATTATATCCTTAGATTATAAGTTTTGAAAAAAGTACGTACTATAACGTGAGTTCGGGATAAGAAATCATAAAAAGTGTAGCATTTTGGCGCAGCTTTCGCCTGTATGATTATCTGACAATCAATGATATACCTAAATCAAACTCAAAATACTGCAGGATAATATTACATATACTTTCGTTCTCGTATTTTAGCAGTAGTACTATGTCCTTCCAATAGCGGTATAAAAATCATCTCCTTACAATATTGTATGCCTGCCACTTGTTTGCCTTCATAATCTGCTCCTTTCACTAAAATGTGGGGACGTAATTTTTCGATAACAATTTCGGGAGTATCTTCTTCAAAAGAGAGTACATAATCTACATCCTCCACTCTTGCCAAGTTCTCCATACGTATGCTCAGGGGTTCTATGGGCCTGTTATTGCCTTTGAGTCGCCTGACCGAATTATCACTATTGACTAATACGATGAGGATGTCTCCAAGTTTCTTTGCTTTTTTCAGTAAATGTAAATGTCCTTCATGCAATAAATCAAAGCAACCATTGGTGGCTATAACGGTATATTTTTTTTCTTTATATAAAAAAATATGATGAAAAAATGCTTCTGTGTCAGTGATAAGTTTAGGAGGCATGTATGGGCTGCGATCTATTCTTATTAAAAATATTGATAGCAACAAGTGCAATAAGCCCCCCGCCCAATGCACCTGCGGTTTGCAATGCCCAAGTGAGTGTGCCGTAAGCACCTCCTATCACTTCATTGATACCATATAGTGCCAATGTAGAGCGGATGAGTAGCGGATATACACCAATACCCCCGGGCGTTGCAGCTACGGCAAATGCGCCAAAGAAAAGACATGCCACACCCGTCCATATACTAAGTCCTGAGGTCTCAGGCAGTGACTGGAATGCCAAAAATGACATCATAAGATAGCAAAACCACATCGCTACCGTATGCCAAAGAAACAGCCCTGGTTTTTCTACATCTTTTACAGATAACAGACTGCGATACAGCCCCGTAAATTTTTCTTTTATCAAAGTAATAAGTTTGGCAATACCATGTTTTCGTATCACATATATACTTCCTACAATTACCAATACGACTAATGTAATGGGTACCAATATACCTGCCATACTCTTCTCAGCAGAGGGCTCTTTTTTGCCAAAAACATTGTGTACAAAGAAGTCATACAGTCTACTGCCCTCGGCTATAAACAATACACCTCCTATGCCAAAAAGGAAGATTACATCAAAAATCCGCTCCACGACCATCGTGCCTATAGATTTTTCGACAGGAACGTTCTCATTTTTAGACAAAATAGTACAACGCAATACTTCTCCCAGTCGAGGTATAGCCAAATTGGCAAAATACATGATCATGACGGAGAAGAAGGTGTTGAAAAATCCAGGATGGTAGCCAGAAGCTTTGAGTAACTGTCGCCAGCGTTGTGTGCGGTGATAGTTACTCCATAGTCCAATTATAGGTATGATGATAAGCCATTTGTAATCTGCCCGCTTGAAAGCCAAGATAGTCTCTGTCCTTTGTTCGGGACTGAGCTGGCTTACAAACCAATATACCAACCCAATACCCAAGCCTAATGAGAGTAAGAGTTTTATGATGCCTTTAAGATTGAATTTCAAACTTTCCTTAATTTAAAGCATTATTTTCATTGGGGTATACCACTTTGGGATTGTGATTTTGTGCCTCTTCATAAGTCATAAGGGCATAAGTGATGATAATTATCTTATCGCCTACTGCAACTTTTCTAGCGGCAGGGCCATTGAGGCATATTTGTCCCGAACCCCGTTCTCCTTTGATGACATAAGTCTCAAACCGCTCCCCATTATTGACATTTACAATCTGTACTTTCTCGTGAGGTAAGATATCGGCAGCCTCCATTAGAGATTCATCTATGGTGATGCTACCTACATAGTTGAGGTTGGCTTCTGTTACCGTAGCCCTATGAATTTTTGACCTGAAGATATGTAAGTACATCTGGATGCAAAATTAATAAAAATTATATGATAAGATTGTCAATTAATCTTATGCCGCCTAATTTTACGGCTATACACGCTACTTGAGAGCCACTTTTCTGCCATTCCTTTATAGGTTGCATAGTATCAAAATCTACAATCTCTAAATAATCAACACTGAAACCCTCCATTTCGTTCAATTTATCTATGGCATTCTTTGCTGCCATAGTTGGGGGAATATCCTGAAATTTCTTTTTCACGGATAGCAGAGAGGCATATACTTGATATGCCTGACTGCGCTGTGTAGGCGTAAGCCTACGGTTACGGGAACTCATGGCTAGTCCGTCTTCTTCACGAAGTGTAGGACAGGGGATAACCTCTACGTAGGGATGACGGTGGTCTGTAAGTTTCTTTATTACCTTTATTTGTTGAAAATCCTTCATGCCCAAGAAGAGCTTCTGCGGTTGCACAGCCTGTAGTAGGATATCTACCACCTGCACTACGCCATCGAAGTGTCTAGGACGATATTTTCCCTCCATCGTATTGTCCAAAGTTCCGAGGTCAAGCGATGCGGGTTGTACATAGTTCTCAGGGTAGATGTCATTTACCGAAGGCACATATACCACATCGGTATCAGCTTCTAGGAGCATTTCCAGATCCTTATCTAAAGAAGTAGGGTAATTGACAAAGTCGCTGACATCATTGAATTGTTTGGGATTGACAAAAATACTGGATACTACAATGTCGCTATGTTGTCGGGCTATTTCTATGAGGCTGATGTGTCCTTCGTGTAGCGCACCCATAGTAGGCACAAATCCTATTATGCGACCTTTTCCTTCTAATTTTAAAAAAGTAGTGAGTTCGCTTTTGCTGTCGAATATCTTCAATATAAAAATTTATTACGTAAATATATAGGATAAATAATATGCACTAATTAATAGGGTGTTAAGGAATTGAGATTTGAATTTTATACTTTTTTATATATAAAAATATTTTACTCATATCGCAAAGATTCAATGGGATCTAATTTCGATGCTTTCACGGCGGGAAATATTCCTGAAATCAAGCCTACAATAATACAGAAAATGATACCTATGAGCATCCAGTTCCAAGGAACTATAAATTGTCCTCCCATAAGCAGCGATACGCTGTTACCTATGAGAATGCCCAACATGATGCCGATAATGCCCCCCAATAAACATACAAAAAGTGCTTCTGTAAGAAATTGGTTTAGGATATTCTTACGTGTAGCACCTATAGCTTTCAGCGTGCCTATCTCGCGGGTTCTTTCGGTTACAGATACCAACATAATGTTCATGAGTCCTATGGCAGCACCTATGAGGGTGATGATGCTAATGATAAAGCCCCCTATGGTAGCATATTGCAACTTCTCCACCATCATTTCGGATATAGAATCACTTTTTAGAATGTCAAAATTATTTTCTTCCCCGGGTTTCAGTTTTCTTATGCTGCGCATGACAATTTTTGCTTCTTCTATGGTAAGGTCTAATTTTTCGGGGGTATTACTGCGTACACTTAATACATAAGTTTCATCCATTTCGTTGAAAGCTCTTCTAGCATTATTGAGTGGGATGGCTACAAAGTTGTCTGTAGTTATCATGCTTGTTCCTTTTTTTTCAAATACCCCTATCACTGTATATCTCATGCCATTTACTGTAATATTCTTACCTAATGCAGCCGTAGAGGATAGAAACAATTTTTTGGATACCTCATTGCCCAAGATGCATACCTTGTTACCTAGAGTTAGCTCATTCGTAGTAAAATTTCTACCTACCACCAATTCGTAACCTTCTGTAGTCGTGTAGCTGTCGTCCACACCAAATACCATAATATTGGGATTGGTTTTTTTGTCTTTGAATTTAGCTTGGGCTGTATAGCTGCCAATGATCTGAATGCCTACGGGATGATGCGGCGAAAATTCTTGGCGGAATGTTTGGGCTTCAAGTAAGGAGATGCTTTTAAAGACCTTGGGCTCATCACTACCTCCACCGAAGTTTATCATCAAACTTCGGTTGCGAATTTTGAAGGTATTGGCACCCATACTGCCGAAGGAGGAACTGATATATGATTTCAGCCCATCTACAGTAGTAAGTATACCGACCAAAGCCATGATGCCAAAGCCTATGATACAGCAAGTTATTAGAGTACGCACTCCATTCTGACGAATGGAGGCATAAGCCATTTTTATGCTTTCGCTGTCCATAGCACCTTACCAGATATTTACTTTTTTGGTAGTGTCTCTACCATTCTCATAAGTACGTATATTGACATACCCTGCACCTGCAAGTTGTACTGCGCTGGTTCTGTCGCTACCAGAACTGCTGGTAGCCGTAGGGAATTGCGTGAGTATCTTCCACTCACCTCTCTTGTAGGTATATACTCGTAACTGCCTACTACCATCGCCTACAGCAGAAAATTCCTCGCCGCCGTCGCCATCCAAGTCCCCTTCATTGAGCAAATATGCGGTAGTACTTCCATCGAATTCTATAGGCATGAGGTTGTCGTCATTGAAGAAGAAAGATACTATAGGACTTTCCCCTTCACTGGGATTGATTACATATAATACTTCTTTGATGCCGTCGGCATCAAAATCACCCTTTATAGAAGAGCTATTTACCTCATATTCTTTCATGAGTATGCCTATGGAGTCTTTTTTATTTTTCATTGAAATATCACTTAATGGAACACTCTACGCTATAATTTTAAATCATCCGGAACTGTCTTTTTCAAAAATCATATAAGAAGGGATGGCCGTAGTAACACCCTGAGTTGTCACATATTTAGTAAAGAAGCAACGATAATTATGGGGAGAGATTTTTTTCACACCTATACCTCCAATAATGCGCTGATAGTAGTCGCGATTTTGGAGCAACATAATTTTTTTATCCTCTATACATTGATACTTGGTTTTGCGTTCGCCATAGTAAAATACATTTTCTGCATACATACCTCGGAGGCTATCTACAAATCTCAGGCTGTTGCAGCCATTCCATCTGCGTACTAGATGAGCTACCTTCAGAGTATCCGGAAGTTTGTTAAAATCCATAGTTCTACCAAGTCTATCCAAAGCAGTTTCAGCATTGGCTTCAATTTGTTTATCACTAAGACTAGATTTCTTTTTCTTATGCTTGCACCCTATAAAGGTTGTCGCTACGACTAAGGTAGCCAGCACAAAGCTATATCTTGCTATAGTTTTATACATCGGTCAAAATTAAAAATTATAATGTTATTGCTTGAATAATTATATTTAAATCAGAATTTTGAAAAAATAATTTCACAACATGCCAAGAAATATTCAACAAGTACTATTAAAGTTTGACAATTATATCTCTAAGTGGGAGCAACTCAAGGAACTATTATCATATGCTGATGATGGACTTATAAATAAAAGTGTAGATGGCAAATGGTCAATAGGACAGATATGTTATCATCTCTACATTTCGGAATCTGGCACGCTTCAGTACATACAAAAACGAATTAAAGAAGGTAAAGTCTCCAAAACTACTGGATTTAATAATTTCTTTAACAACACACTATTGGCGGTAGCCCTAAAGATGCCTCTGAAATACAAAGCACCGAAATCTGTATCAGAAGTACCTCAAAGTGTGGATATAAAAGACCTTTTACATGCTTGGGACGAGCAAAACCATAGCTTCCGAGAGACCATAAGAAATATGCCCAAATCTTATGCCGATAAGGAGATCTTCAAGCATCCCGTAGCCGGAAAATTTAATATAGATCAAACCGTTAATTTTATTATTGAACATTTTGAGCATCATCTTCCACAGATAAAAAGTATTCTAAAGCCCTGAGTAGTGTATATCCCTAAGTATTTCACAGCCAAAGACATATCAGAGATAGAGGCTTTTGTTCGTAAGTATCCGTTTGCATTACTAGTGAGCATTCATGGCGATATCCCTATTGCCACGCATATTCCGATGATATTGGAAATAGGAGGGGAAGGTTGGAAGTTTTCCGGTCATATTTCCAAAGCGAACTCCCATCATCAACTATTTGCCCAAAACAATCATCTGCTGGTATTCCAAGAACCCCATGCCTATATCTCCCCTTCCTTATATGAACATACCCAAAATGTGCCTACTTGGAATTATATTGCCGTACATTGTTATGGCAAGATAGAGATATTGCCACCACAAGGGCATTTTGCTTGCTTGGAGAAAATGATGGCGGCATTTGATAGAGACTATCTACAACAATGGCATGAATTGGACAACAGCTATAAAGAAAACCTTTCTAGGGGTATTGTAGCTTTTGACTTTGTAGTTGCCAATATTCAGGCTAAGGAGAAGCTGAGCCAAAATAAATCTTTTGCAGATAGAACAAATATAGTGCAGAAGTTGTCACAAAGCCCCGATAGTACTGCACAAGCAGTAGCTCATCGAATGCAGGAATTGTTGCAAAACCCTCAAGATGCATCATAATACCACTATCTATCAGATATATCCACGCTCTTTTTGCGACAGCAATAATGACGGCATAGGAGATATAAAAGGAATTGTAAGCAAGCTAGACTATATCCACGATTTGGGTTTTGAGACTATCTGGGTATCCCCATTTTTTGGAAGTCCCCAGAGGGATTTTGGATACGACATCAGCGATTACAGAACCATACATCCTGAATATGGCACAATGGAAGATGTGGCGTTACTAATTGCAGAAGTACACCAAAGAGGAATGCGGATACTTTTGGATATGGTGATGAATCACACTTCAGATACTCATGAGTGGTTTCGGGATTCCAAATCTAGAGCCAACGGCAAGGAGGATTGGTATATTTGGCGTCAAGGAAGAGGACATCGGCCTCCAAATAATTGGATAAACATAATAGGAAGGCCCGCATGGAACTATGTTCCCGAGCGCGATGAGTGGTATCTATCATCGTTTATGTCCTATCAGCCAGATCTCAACTATAGACACCAAGCGGTGCATGACGAGATGCTGGATACTGTAAGATTTTGGTTGGATAAAGGCGTAGATGGATTTAGATTAGATATTTTTAACTGCATCTATAAAGATCGTGACTTTAGAGACAATCCATTATCGCTGAATCCCTTTCCTTCGGAAAAAAATCCAGGAGGGCGATTCCAGCGTAAGAAATATAATGTAAACCATCCTGATAGCTACAATTTTGCGCATACCTTACGTGCTGTCACCGATAGCTACGGGGATAAGATTCTGCTGGGCGAAGTGATGGGCAGCCATGACGCTATACGCCCATTTATAGCAGGAAATGGAGGCTTGCATCTAATATTTCTTTTTGACATGGTATTTTTTAAGTTTGCAGCAAGATGGTTTGCAGAAAAACTCAAAGAATATGAACATGAATATCCAGCACCTCTGTTGCCTACATGTGTATTCAGCAATCATGATCAGTGGCGCAGCATGAGGCGTATTGGAAACGATAAGGCAAAGGCAAAATTATTGGCAGTACTACAGTTTACCATGAGGGCAGTACCCATCACCTACTATGGAGAAGAGATAGGCATGACGAATGCCAATATACCGCTCAATGCGGCAAAGGATAGTCTGTCCCAATTGTTTTCATGGACACCACAATGGCTTGCGGATAGGCTACCCGTAGCGCTGAATAGAGACAATTGTCGCACGCCTATGCATTGGAATAATAGTACCAATGCTGGCTTTACAACTAATGCTCAGCCATGGCTGCCCTATACAAATGTAAAAGATGCAAATGTAGAGGATCAGCAAATTCCGGATTCTTTATACTCTGTCTATCGCCAATTATTATTACTACGCAAAAAATATACAAGCCTACAATCAGGCTCTATAAACAATATAGTTGCAGAAAGAAATGTCTTATGCTACCAAAGAAATGATGATACAGGAACTATTACAGTCATCCTCAATTTTTCTAATAGACAGCGAGAGATTTCTTTACCTGAAGGGATAATAATCTTTCAAATCGGATACAATGGGGGTGTATTGTCGGCGTATGGTGCTGCAATTGTGAAAATGAAATAATATTTTCTTTGACGGTAAGCACAAAAATACTTAGAAGACGTAAGGTGATGTAGTAATATTTTTTGGAGTATTATGTGTCTGCTATGAGCATGTTTTACTATTCCCTTTATAGTGTTAACTATACTTTTATCCCAAAAAGATACCCTACAAATGCTGAAAGTAACATCGCTATGCTTCCCCAAACTGTGATTCGTATTGCTGCTTTTACAATACTTGAGCCTCCAGTTTGGGCAGCTAAGACTCCTAATAATACTAAAAAGAACGTAGTAAATCCATAAAGCCAATATTCCATACTCTTTACCGGTGCTAAAAGTACTACGATGAGCGGTAGCACCCCACCTGTTGTAAATGCTGCTCCTGATGAAAGTGCTGCCTGCATAGGCTTTGCTTGACTAATTTCATTGATACCTAGCTCGTCCCTAATATGGGCTCCTATAGCATCTTTCTCTGTCAATTCGATAGCCACCTGCATAGCTGTTTCTTTTTTGACTCCGCGTCTTTCATAGATTTGTGCCAAAAGATGTAATTCTTCTGTAGGAGTCTCTTTAAGCTCCTTCAGTTCTCTATCAATATCGGCTTTTTCAGTATCTGTCTGAGAACTAACAGAAACATATTCACCTGAAGCCATAGATAATGCCCCTGCTACAAGTCCTGCTACTGTAGCCAATACAATGGGTTCTCTTGATGTACTTGCAGTGGCAATACCAATAGCAAGACTTGAGATAGAGATAATCCCATCATTAGCCCCTAGCACTGCAGCTCTCAGCCAATTGCTCCTATGTATATAATGATAATCTAAATAATTGTCTATTGTTTTCATTCAATTTATTTTTTAAGTATTATGGTATAAACGTAATAGCGGATTAATACGGATATAAATTTTTGCCCATATATATTGAAGAAGCCTATCTTTTATATATACCTAAGCCGCTAAAACGTTTATACATTTAAGGGATGAGATTACTTAATCGTTATCTTCCTCATCCGCTCCACTATCACCCTTATTATATACTCCGTTAGAATTATTAATTTCTGATATTGTTAATTCAGTGTGTCTAATTTTACCTCCTTCATTTCCGACTTTTGCAAAGAGTGCGAAAGTACCTAATGAAGCAACAAGGGTAATGAGGCTTAGGGTATGTGCAATAGACATCTTCTTCAGAATGACAAAAAAATTAATCGCTGACAGAATTCCTAAAAGACCCATTAGCCATACTGCTTTTTCAGCTAACTCTTCATGATTTTCGATTACTTGTTCTGAAACTCCTGCTAAATTTTCTACGGTTTCTTCAGCTTCGTTTCCTGTAAGAAAAACCGGAATTGTCAAAATTGCCATTAGTACAAAGGTTGCTAGTGCTGCCTTTTTTATGTCATCACTCTTGGTGAGCTGCCCATAAGATAAAAAGCCAATTCCTATTATTGTTCCCACTATCGGGAAATGTGTGAGCATTAAATGCAAATGCGTTGGATTCATAATTTTATTTTTTGTTATTAATTTTAAGTTTTACCGGATGTAGTATAAAAGAGGCGGGCCTCTTAATCCATTTAGCTTAACAAAAAATAATTTTATACAATTATTGACATCGCAATTAACAACACCTTCAGTAATTATACTATTAGCAGAATACTGGAAATTATCTTTTAATGAAACAAATATATTTTTGACCTTAGAATCTATTTTCTTACAAAATCCATCATGGATATAAAGAAGGTGATCTAGGCTTTCGTCATCGCTTTCATGAAAAGCAAGCCGAATAATACCTATTAATGACTTAGCATTATTGTGAAGTTCTTTGTGTTCCTCAATAGATAATTCGTCTGAATGAGGATGTGATATAAAAGTGTGGAAAGCAAGAATTCCTAAAATGAATTTAAACGATATGTTTGACAATATTTTAATCATTCTTCAAGTTTGCCTTCACTGCCTCCGACTTCCAAATATAAGGAGTATTTATATTAAAAATATGTGTATTTAATATGTTATCTCAAAGTTTTTTTATAAAACTCTAGATAATATATACCTTGTTATGTAGAGAGACAGGCTAAATTATGTTTCTCCTAATTTACAGGATGTTAATTATAAAAAATATACGTTTAATACAATGCCATGCTATAGAGTGATTTTTAGCAAAAAATCTTATTTAAGTTATTGTAATTCAAACTAATATATTTTTTATTCTAAAAATTTATGCCGTAAAACACTTTTTATAAAAATTATTTTAATCAAAAAATGAAATATGTATAATAAATACCGATACCCTTCGTTAAAATATGTAAATAAAAGTATATATGAAACTTTCTACACTTGACACGTCCCCACTTTCTGCAAAAAAATCTAAGCTGTCCAATAAAAAAATGACACAGCTACTGCGAAAAGATACGCTACTTGCGCCTCACCCTTCTGTCATTGACAATATAATAGCTTATGCAGATAAAAAGCAACAGAAAGTTGCAGACTCCCTACAATAAAACTTTGTAGATACCTACCTTTGTAGGTTATGGGAAAAGGTAAGTTGCTGAAATTTGCAGAATTAGAAAATTATGAGCAAGTATTCCAGCGCAGCCCTGTACATAAAGGACAATGGTGTAGGACATATTTTGGCAACGATTCTCCTTTGGTATTAGAACTGGCGTGTGGGAAGGCTGAATATGCCAGAGGAATGGCAACAGCTTGTCCCGACAAGAATTTTTTGGCAGTAGATATCAAAGGTAATAGATTATGGTCTGCTTATCAATTGGCACAGCAATCTTCATTGAAGAATATTTCATTTATCCGTGACCAAATAGATCATTTGGATGCTTATTTTGAAAAAAATGAAGTTGATGAGATTTGGATTACTTTTCCAGATCCATTTATAAAAAAATCTAAGTCCAAGAAAAGATTAACATCGCCAAAATTTTTAGACATATATAGAAAGTTTTTGAAGCCTGACGGCAAAATACACCTCAAGACAGATAGCGATATTTTGTATGCATATACATTGGAAGTAATAGAAGCGCAGCAGCTGCCTATAGTCAAAAATTATAATAACGTATATGCGGAAGGTAAGCAGCATGAACTATACGATATACAGACCTATTATGAGAGACTACATCTTGCAGATGGCAGAACTATTAAATATCTTTGCTTTACGTTATACTAAGCTATGTATGCAGTAGTGGATATAGAAACGACAGGTAGTAATTTTGGTAAAGATAAAATTATTGAAATTGCTATAGTCATACATGATGGAAACACTATAGTCTCGGAATATTCGTCCTTGATAAATCCCGAGATTCGTATTAGTCCATTTATTTCATCATTTACAGGTATAAATAATGACATGGTTCGAGATGCTCCTTTATTTGAGCAGGTCGCAGAAGAAATACTTGCTATTACTGACGGCAAAATTTTTGTAGCGCATAACGTACGCTTTGACTATGGGTTTCTGCGTGCCGAGTTTCGGAAATTGGGTATAGACTTTCAGCGCAAGCATATATGTACTGTTACTTTGGCGCGAAAGATAATTCCCGGGCATAACTCCTATAGCTTGGGGAACATCTCACGTGACCTCGGCATACCTCTATCACATAGGCATAGGGCTTTTGGCGACGCTAGAGCTACTGCTCTACTATTGGAACACTTGCTTCTAAAGGATGAGGGGCATCACATCCATGATGCTGCCAAAGATGAGTGGGACAAGATAGAATTTCCATCACATATAGACAAAGCCTTACTTATGGCATTACCCGAAGAAACCGGCATTTTCTATATGTATAACAACCAAAAAGATGTGATATATATAGGTAAGGGCAAAAACATTAGGCATGAAGCCCTGAAAATTTATAAGAATGAGAAAAAGGACAACAGAATAATACCTATCATAGCAGATACTAAAGATATATCCTACGAAATCACTGGAAATGAACTCTCTGCTGCTATACTAGAGTCTATGGAGCTGCGTAAGATACGTCCAAGATACAACAAGCCTGTGTCTGAAAGAAAATATAAATACGGCATCTTCGCCAAGATGAGCCAAGAAGGCTACTACAACATGATGATAGACTTCTTACACCTAGATGAATCTCCTTTACTGAAGTTTACCTCCAAGACGCGTGCAGAAAGAGTACTAAACGACATCTTTCGTTCCTTCAAGATTCAGCCTGCCCTGAAAGCCATAGATGAAGCCGTAAAGTATAATGAAAAAGTGGAGCAGGCAGTAGCCAAGTACGTATATCCACATCTCAACTTCATGATAATAGAAGAAGGGCGTGCTGCTGGAGAGAAGACTGTAATATGGATAGAAAATGGCATCTTCAAAGGTATTGGCTATTTCAATCCCGATTATGTAAAGAATAATATCGAATTGCTAAAATCTACTATAAAACCTTACACAGAACATCCGGATATTCGCAAAGCAATACAGCGCTATTTACATAAGAATAGGAAGTTTTTAGATTTAATAAAGCTATAGCATTTTGTCTGATTTTCATACCCCTTTGAATTAATCTATTGGCAACCAACATACCTATCTTGTAATACAAGATAACACAGATTTAGCTGGCTAATTTGGGGTTGTTTTTTATCCCTTGTCCAATAGCAATTAATCTATCAGGCAAGAGGTCTGTTGTAATCTATTATTGTCCTAAGATTTTATTTATTCAGCTATATTCTCGTGATAGCCTTCAGATTCTGTGTCTTGAGATAGCCTTGACTGGGCTATCCCTGCTTCTCCCTCAGTATCTACTACCATAATGGCGACTTCGTTTTCCTCTAAGGAAGGGCTTTCTTCGCTCTTAGCATCGGTGTTTTTGGACATTTCAGGGACTACTCCTTCCTCCTCGTTATGGGCAAGACCCGCCACATCCTCCGGCGAAGCAGGTTCCGTAATCGTTCCTTCAGTAGGTGCTATAGTGACTGGCACACTTTCACGAGGTTTGTTGGGTTCTTGCTGTTGTGCACGATCTTCTTCTTTTTGCAGTTCTTTCTGAAGTTGCTGTATTGTCTTCTGAATATTTTTGATTTTCTGTTCTTTTTCTGAAACCTTATCTGTAATGATGTTGAAGCGTTTTTTCATTTCATCTACAGAGAGTCTTCCTTTGGTATATATAGCCAATTTTTCTATTTGGATATTCTGATTTTCTTTATCTCTGTCTATGGACTGCTGTAATCCTTCTATGGTCTTGGTGAGTTGTGCTATGCGTTCTTTGGTGCGATTGACAAATTCTGATTTTCTATATTTTCGCAAGGTATCGAACACCTCATTTATGGTGTCAAAGAGTTTTCTTTTGTCTTCCCATCGCAATGCTGCCTCTTTTATTTCGCCTTGAATAGCCTTTAGCTTATCAAAGACACTCCCCCATTCATCATTGTATATCAATCTAGCTTGCTGCTCTTCTATCTTTTTGAAGAGTGATTTGAATAATTTATGGGTATGCTCTGAAGTCTTTTCTACATCTATGCGTTTTATTGCTTTCAGCGCATCAAAGATGGCATTAATATCATTTTTGAGGGCATCGGTCTGCTCCCAGGTGAGGTCGTTATTTTTTCTATAGGTAGAAATCTTGTCCCACTGTACTTTGGCAGCATCCCACAACTCTTGTCGGTATTCTTTAGTGGACTCCATTTTTTGTTTCATCATTTCTATCTCTTCCTGAAACACCTTATAGAAGCGCGTGCTCATAAGTTTTTTTGTCCACTGCTCTTGGGCTCGGGTTATAAATTCGGGCTTGTCCACCCTTACTTCATCAGGCAAGACACTATCGCCATTGGCATCTAGTTCCCAATGTAGAGCATCTTCAGGAAAATGATATTCTCCCCCATTTTTCCATAGAAAGAGCTTGTCCTGAAGATCTTTGTCTGCTACCTCGCGTGGGAAGGCATAAATGTGTACTTTGTGCTGTTCTTCATCCAAATATATGGCTAGAAGTGCTTTTCTGTCTGTCCCGATATCCCCCCAAAGTACAAGATGCTGTTGCATAAATATATCCTTTTATAAAAAAATAGGACGCAAAAGTACACATCCTTTGCGTCCTAAAAAAATCATTGAAAATAATTTATTGTACTGCGTTCTTTTTTTGTTTTACGGTATCTACAATTTGCTTTTGTATCTCTACTTGCTGAGATTTTGTAGCCTGGTCTTGCTCATTTTTTACTATATCGGCTTCACGTTGTGCTATGAGTGCCTTTGCCTTTTCTATCTCTTTGATGTAGCTGTCTTTGTCTTTCTGCAAGGACTTGAATTCCTCTTCTAATTTCTTTTGATTTTTTTCTTCCAGCTTAATTTGGTCGTCTATGGTAGCGACAGTAGCCTCTTTGGCTATATTGCGTATCTCATTTTCCATAGCTGCAAATGCCTGTGCGTGTCCTGCTGATGAGACAAATGTCCCACCTATGCCTCCCAAGTCCACATACGCTGTACACTTCACGCCGGTAGTACCTATGGGCGTAAGGTAATAATATACATCTACGGGATTTGGGCTTACAGATGTAATTACTGCATTATCTACAAATACTTCCGGGCTTTTTTTACTGGATGTAATCTTGCCTTTATACTTTTTCATTTTTGCTTCAAAAGCATCGGAAAATTTGTCTTTTGTAAC
This sequence comes from Chitinophagales bacterium, assembly GCA_044227665.1. GTDB lineage: Bacteria > Bacteroidota > Bacteroidia > Chitinophagales > JADIYW01 > JBGAWK01. Next base: position 96,631 of record JBGAWK010000002.1, on the reverse strand, counting down.
ATCATTGAGGATAATTTCAAAGCCATTTTGCTCGCCTTTCGTCATATATTGACGTACTTCATTCACTACAAACTTGCTTTGTGCCTGTACACCTGCCATACTTACGGCACTAATTACCAAAGAGTAGAGTATTTTTTTCATATTAATTAAATTTATTTTACTTGAAATCAATTTGTATGCCAATATAGTAAATTCTTATATTATCAGCATTTAAAATGTAGTAGGCTTAGTATCTCTAATCTTGTTAAAAACATGCAATTTTGCTAGATTCATACTAAAAGAAATCTTTTGCTTGAATTTATAGTTATTGGAGACAAAATCTTCTTTGAAATCTTTGGAGTACACTAGAGGGAAGTTTATCTGCAATACATCGTCCCATATTGCAATACTTGCTCCCATCTCGCCCAAGAGACCTTTGGGGTGTGTGAATTGCAATTGCTTATCGCTGTAGTATCCCAGCCCAAAAAATAATTTTAGAGGAATATATTTCAGAGGAAAGTCCGCAGTACCTGTAATGGTGAGCAACCCATTTACTGTCTGCCCATTTTGCCAACTTTGCAGCATAGGTGTAATCGTCCTAAATCCTCCCATATCATTAAATATCTGCCTACTCCACAAGCCCTCTGTCTCATAGCGCCCTAGATATATGTGATCATAAAGCATATCTGTGCTGCCATTCTCTGCCTGAACGGTAAGTGTATGCTGCTTATTGTAGGCAAATCTAAGGTCATCACGCTTATACAACATAGCTGCTGCAAAGAACCTCATTCTGAAGTAGCCATGTAGCCTTCCATACTTCACGCCCACATCCGAACTTATGAGCAAGCGACCGAAACGCTTGCCGAACTGCGCTCTCACTTGTGAAGAAAAGGGAAATATCTTGTGTTCATATTTTGCTATATGTGAGAGCTCCGAAATATTATAATTATCTTCTTGTTTGAAAATATCTATATAGGCATTTTTTCTCCAGATGGTGACATTCCTAATCTGTAGTTGTTGCTTCCATAGTGTAAGTCCTTTACGCTGCAAGTCTAATGCTATATGTCCTTGGAGTTTATACATTTTCTCCACTTGTGGCTCTGCCTGAATACTGTAGGATCTGGAGTTCACCCCCAATTTTATCTGACGTACCCACGTGCTTCTAGGCGTAAAGTAATAATCTGCCTGTGCATCCCAGTTAAATTGTTTTGAGCCAAAGGCATACATTGGCGTTACTAATAATTCAAGATGTTTTGCAGGCAAAAATCTGTTATAAAAAGACATCCCCAACATAAATTTGTCGTAGGCATTCCCTCCCATAAATGGTGTAAAATATAGCTGATGCTTATTGATATTATCCAATGCACCAATTGGTCTTATCTGAAAAGGTGCCAAGTTTTTGATAAACCCTTTAGATTTGATACTGTTGTCTGTCCGATAATTATCCTGAGTATGCCATAGCGGATCTATCACCACTCTTTTGAAAGCCTCCTTTGAAGTAAATACTATGCTGTCGGTAAAGAATTGTCCATCGTTTACAAAGGTAGTATCTCCTGTAATACCTATCATAGCGGCCTGGACTGGATAGTGATAAGGATTATGGAGCGCAAGGGTATAGGTGTCGCCTACATTTTCGAGGTTCTTTATTCCTATTTTGTCTGCAACTTCTTGATGTAGATAATCTTCAAAAAACCAAGACAGGTTCTTGCCTGTAGATTTTTCCATAGAATTTTTAAGGTCATCTAGCGTATAATGCTTGAAAGTATACTGCTTATAGAAATTCTGAATGGCTTTGTCAAAGTCATTTTCCCCTAAATATGTTTTCAAATAGTGCATCGCCAATGCGCCCTTGGCATATAAGGAGGTGTAATAATTCATATCCGACAATCCTTGTGATTTGGTATCTATAGCCTGCTGTGCATTCACCCGCTGTTGGTATATTACGGATATTCTGCGCATCTTTTCGTCAGGGATATAATCTATGCCAAATATTTTTTCGGCTATATTTATTAAGGCACCATGTAAGACATTGAACGGTTGATTCATTTTTGAGTACTCTATTTCATAATAAGAATTTATTCCTTCGTCCAAGAAAGGTTCTTGTCTTTCATTATTTGCGAGTATGCCATACCACCAATTATGTCCTACTTCGTGTGCTATCTCCACATCCATCATTACCCCTGAACTCGATGAGAATGTTCCTATCATAGGATATTCCATGCCACCGGCAAAGCTTATAGGCATCTCTATTACACTCAGCTGATTATAAGGATAGCTGCCCACCTTCTCGCTATAAAATTTCAGCGCGTTTCTCGCTGCAATCAAAGATGGCTCTAGTGCTTCGGGTGTATTCGTGTAACTCTGAACTTTTACTATCTTACCATTTTCGAGGGTATCCAAGAAATACGCATACAACATATTTCTACTAAAAAACCACGCAAAATCATGTATATTCTCTGCGGAATATGTAAGGGTCTTATATAAGCTAGAATCCGGATATGGCATCTTCCTCAGGGAGTCCACCTCTATTTTTCCTTCTGCTATCAACGTAGAAAGACCTGCTCGTGACTGCTGCCATATTTCCTCTGTACTATTATTGCAAATACCAGTTGCCGCCACCTGCCCTTTTCTGGGGACTCGCAGCGTAACATTATAGTCGCCGAATTCACTATAAAACTCTCCCAATTCCTGATAGCTCATAGGATGCCAGCCACTTTCATCATATACCGCAGGCTTTGGATACCACTGTGTTACAGCAAATAGTCCTTTCCCATCGTAGCCACTTCTGGAAATAATTTTTGGTAATTTTACAACAAAAGGTGTAGAGATAGTCGTTGCTGCTCCTGGCAATAGTGCCTTTGCGAGCCTGATTTTGGCAATATCAGGACTCTCGTTGTAGTATTCTGTCAAGATATCTGTATTATCTTGTTTGAAACTCAATCCATCAATATAGCCTAGTTCACTTTCCTTGGCGTTGAAGAATTCGGTACGACCGATTTTTATCATCTGTTTCGCCAATGGCGTATGCTTATTCTTGTAGGCATTTGGCCATAGGTGTATATATATCTCACGCAGCGTATCCGGAGAGTTATTGAAATATTTGATAGAGATAGCACCATTGAGCAAAGCATTCTTTTCATCTAGTGTTACTTCTATATCACAATCCACTTTCTGCTGCCATGCCGCCACCGCAACGCTATGGCATGTAAAAAATATTACTGCTATGGCTAGGATGAGAATTAATTTATGTTGCACTTTTAATGGAATTTAATATATTTATTTGCAAAAATAAGGTTTTGTAATATAACTTTGTAAAAGACGGTACAATATGGATGGATTTGAATTTGATGATGAAAGGGAAGAAGGATTATTCTCCTTGATAGAACGGTATGAGCAATCACAGAAAGAGAATATAAGCACCTATTTCGACCAGGATGCTTATGAAACTATTATAGACTATTATTTAGACTTTAATAGGATGGAAGATGCTAAGCGGGTAATAGATATAGCATTAGAACAGTACCCCAACTCCACCTATATATTACTCAAAAAAGCGCAGCTGCTCTTCGATATGAAGATGCCTGCAGCAGCCTTAAAACTTTTGGAGAAAGCAGAGGTTTACGATTCCTCTGAACTAGGCATATTTCTTCTCAGAGCTGAGATTTTTGCCTTTCAGGGCAACTACAAATCGGCGATAGCATTATTGGAAGATAAAGCACTTACCGTTTCCAATCCAGACTATATAGACATCCAATTATTGATGGCAGATATCTATGAAGACTTTGAACAATATAACGATGTCTTTGACTGCATGATGCGCTGTCTGGAAAAAGCTCCTGAAGATGAAGAGGCTCTAGACCGGATAAATTACGCTGTAGAAATCACAGAGCGATTTGAGGAAAGCATAGCCTTGCATAAGAGGCTCTCAGATGAATACCCATACAATGAATTAATATGGTACAACCTTTCCTCTGCCTATAGAGGTGTAGGCAAGATCGAAGAGGCTATAGAAGCTTTGGAATTTGTATTGGCTATCAACGAAAATATAGACTATGCCTATCAGGATTTAGCTGAAATGTATTTTTCTATAGAAAAATACGATAAAGCCTTAGATATTCTTAAAGATTTTGAGAACCACTTTACTCCTGATGAAGAAATCTATTTCTTACGAGGACAATGCTATGAAGGGAAAGATGATATAAAAATGGCTCGCTACAATTACAAAAAAGCGTGCCATGTAAATCCGTCTTATGCCGAAGCCTTTTATAAATTGGGGGAAGCCTACAAGCACGATGACAAATGGGAGCAATCCTACAAAGCTTTTAGTAAAGCAGCAGAACTGGAGAATCTGTATGAATACAGATTGGCAGAAGCTGAATCTGCTATGGTTATAAACAAATACGAAGAAGCCATAGATGCTTGTGAGCATTGTGTAAATATTGCCATCAATAGATTTGAAGCCTATATCGTATTAGCTCGTATCTTCATGCTTTGTAATGATATGGACACCGTACAGGAAATACTTTCTAATGCTACAGATATATGTAAATCTACCATCGAATTGCAATATGCTGAATGTGCTTGGCTTCTGTATTCCAACAAACCAAAACAAGGACTACATAAATTAGAATTACTATTAGAGCAGCATCCTCAAAAGTATCTGTTCATGTATTACATGCTGCCAGAACTCGAAGAAATTGATGAAATACGCACATTAATAGATAGCTATACTAACAAATGATGAAAATCTATGGACTCATAGGCTATCCACTTACACACTCTTTTTCAAAGCCTTATTTTACTGAAAAATTTAACATTGAAGGTCTCTATGATTGTTGCTATGAGAATTTTGCCATTCCCACTATAGAGAAAATTACTGAAGTCTTTGACGACAGCCGTATTTGCGGTCTTAATGTTACTATCCCTTATAAAGAAGCAGTGATACCTCATCTGCACAAACTATCTGATGCGGCACTGAAGATAGGTGCCGTAAACACCATAAAAAAAGAGAACGATATCTGGGTAGGGTACAATACAGATTATTATGGGTTTGAGCGCAGTTGGGAAATATTATTAGCACCGTCACACAGCCATGCTTTAGTATTAGGTACAGGTGGTGCTGCCAAGGCAGTATGGTATGTGCTGGAGCAACGAAATATGCCTTATATCAAAGTATCGAGATATGCAGGAACAGATACGGTAGCTTATGAATCCATAACTCCCGAAATTTTAGAAACTCATACTGTAATCATAAACACCACTCCCCTAGGGATGTATCCTCATATTGATGACTGTCCGCCACTACCCTATCAACACATGAGCGATAGGCATTATCTCTACGACTTAGTTTATAATCCTGCAAAAACATTGTTCCTGCAAAAAGGAGAAGACAGAGGTGCCTCTATAAAGTCAGGATTAGACATGTTGCACCTTCAAGCGGAAAAATCTTGGCAAATTTGGAATAGTTAATAGCGACAATGAATGTAGATTTTGATAACACGAAGATTGCATTTACTTATAAAAGCAATAGGGCTTTGATACATGCTTACACCATGTATAGGCTTATTAGCATCCCACTACTTACTAGATGGGGTACTTCCATTGCAGATAAGATGATTGGATTCAATATCAAAGAACCTCTTGCTTGGGGCATGGAGCCTACTATTTATAAACTATTTTGCGGTGGTGAAAACCTCAAAGCCTCGGAAAAGAAAATCTTGCAACTCCATAAATATGGTGTAAAAACTATAGCAGACTATGGCGTGGAAGCTAAAGACGATGAAGAGGATTTTATAAAAACAGCTCAAGCAATTATTGAAGCCATTCATTACGCTGCAAGTAACGACTATGTACCTTTCGTCTCCTCAAAATTTACAGGCTTATTGCCTTTCCATGTACTTGAGAAACTGCATAACAAATCTGCGCTCCATCCTGATGAGCAAATTATTTATAATACATTCTTAGATAAAATAATTTCCATAAGTCAATTAGCGGAACAGAAAAGCGTCTCCTTATTTGTAGATGCTGAAGAATCTTGGATACAGAAACCTCTGGATAATTTCACCACTATATTGATGGAGAAATTTAATACAAACAAACCTACCCTATATAATACCCTACAACTATATAGAAAAGACAGATACGAATACCTCCAAGAAGCCCATCAATGTGCCAAAGCCAAAGGATATATCTATGCCATAAAGCTAGTAAGAGGGGCATATATGGAAAAAGAAAACCAAAGAGCTGCCACCTTAGGCTACAATAGTCCTATACATAACTCCAAGCAGGATACCGATAGAGATTACGATAGAGCCCTAGATTATGTAACAGATCATATAGACAGCATCGCAGTATGTGTAGCCACGCACAATGAGGAGAGCTGTAAGAAAATGATTCATCTCATGGAGAAAAAAAATATAGACAAAGCGCATCCACATATTCATTTTTCACAATTATATGGCATGGGTGACCATATCAGCTTCAATCTGGCAGACGCAGGCTATAGGGTATCCAAGTATATGCCTTACGGCCCCGTAAAGGAAGTAATACCCTACCTGATACGCAGGGCGCAGGAAAACACATCCGTAGCAGGACAGATGAGCCGCGAGCTAAAATTAATACTCCAAGAAATTCGCAGAAGAAAGCTGCCCATATTATAAAATATTGCCACACTATCGTAATTTTATTTCAAAAAACTATGCATAAATACATTCTGTCTTTTGACCAAGGCACCACCAGTTCTAGAGCCATACTCTTTGACAACAAGGCGCAGATTATTGCTGTAGCACAAAAGGAGTTCACACAAATATTCCCTCAGCCCGGATGGGTAGAGCATGACCCCGAAGAAATATGGCATACACAATGGGATGTCGCTAGAGAAGTGATAGCAAAGGCCAATATACTTCCTTCAGAGATTGCAGCCATAGGCATCACTAATCAGCGGGAGACTGCTGTAGTATGGGATAGGACTACTGGCAGAGCCATTTATAATGCCATAGTTTGGCAAGATCGCCGTACCGCAGCGATATGCGATGCCATGAAAGAAAATGGACTCACAGAGTATGTAAGAGAAAATACAGGATTAGTAATAGATGCCTACTTCTCAGGCACTAAAATCAAGTGGATATTGGATAATATAGAAGGGGCTAGAGCCAAAGCCGAGGAAGGAAAATTAGCCTTCGGCACCATAGATACATGGCTGATATGGAAACTTACCGGAGGCAAAGTTCATGCTACTGACTACAGTAATGCATCCAGAACCCTGATTTACAATATAAAAGACCTAGCATGGGACGAGAATCTCCTTGCCCATTTATCTATACCAGTGTCTATGCTCCCCGATGTGCGTTCCTCTAGCAGTGATTTTGGTGCTACCCTGCCTGAATTACTCTTCAACACCTCTATGCCCATTCGCGGTGTAGCTGGCGACCAACAAAGTGCGCTCTTCGGACAATGTTGCTTCGAATCTGGAACAGCCAAGAACACTTACGGCACGGGATGCTTTATGCTCATGAATACAGGAAGTAAGCCTATAACCTCTACCTTTGGACTACTCACCACTATAGCCTGGGGTCTCGACGGCAAAGTCACTTATGCCTTAGAGGGTAGTGTATTTATCGCCGGAGCAGCCATACAGTGGCTTAGAGATGGGCTAAAAATTATAGATGCCGCTCAGGACTCGGAGTTTTATGCCATGAAGGTAGCAGACACAGCTGGCGTATACGTAGTACCGGCATTTGCAGGACTCGGTGCTCCTTACTGGGATATGTACGCCAGAGGCGCAATATTTGGACTTACTAGAGGTACCTCTAAAACACATATCATTAGAGCAACATTAGAGTCCCTAGCGTACCAAACTGCCGATGTATTGGAAGCAATGGAAAAAGATGCAGAAATACATCTCAAGGTCTTGAAAGTAGATGGCGGGGCTTGTGCTAATAATTTATTGATGCAATTCCAGTCCGACATCCTACAAGTAGAGGTAGAAAGACCAAAAGTTATAGAAACTACAGCATTAGGAGCTGCCTATCTTGCAGGTATTGCTTCTGGATTCTACGATATAGAAACATTGAAACATAACAAGGAAATTCAAAACACCTTTTCTCCCAAGATGGATATTCCCACAAGAAACTCACTGGTAAAAGGGTGGAAAAAAGCGATACAACGCACCATGGAATGGGAAAAAGATTAACACAATACACATGATTAACTTATAGTTAATTTCGTTATATTTTTCTTAAAATTGGATATACCCATTTTCTATAATAAAATTATATATATACATTTGCAACATCATTTAAAAACAATTTGACCATGAAAAAATTATTTTATCTATTCGTTGCTGCAACACTTTTCGTAGGTGTTATCTCTTGCAAACAAAATGAAGAAGCTACTGAAGAAGCTGCTGTAACTGAAGAAGCTGCTGTAACTGAAGAAGTTGCACCTGCTGATTCTGCTACTACTGAAGCTGCACCTGCTGATTCTGCTGCTACTGAAGCTGCTGCACACTAATTTGCAAGCAATACCGATTCGGTAGTAAATAAAAAGCCCCGCAATGCGGGGCTTTTTATTTAACAAATAATTAAGTATTTTCTATTTTGCAAATTATATATAACCCATACCTTTGTATCACATTAAAAATAATAACCATGAAAAAACTATTTTATTTATTCGTTGCTGCAACACTGACAGTAGGTGTTGTATCTTGTAAATCACAAACTGCCGAAGAGGCTGGTGAGGCTGCTACTGAAGTAGCTGATGCTGCTGCTGAAGATGCTGCTGTTGCTGCTGACGCTGTAGAAGGTGCTGTTGACAGTGCTACTGCAGGTGCTGCTGACGCTGTTGCTGCAGGTGCTGAGAAAGTTGCCGAAGGTGCTGAAGCTGTAAAAGATGCTGCTGCAAAATAATTTCTGCAGTAAACACAAATAACAAATAAGGAGAGGCGGTCATTGACCGCCTCTTTTTTTATACTCCTCCCAAGTAATGCCTCCATGATTTTCCAATATCTTCCTCAAAGTACTATAATTTTTACTCTCATCATCAAGCATAAACATGTCATATCTAGTGCTGATGCCATTTCTATTTACTAGATTGTAGTAGATACGGGGCAGTGCTTTCAATGGCGGCATCTTAGGAATATAGTTTCTATAGTCATACGGAAGCATCCACACTTGATATTGCATATTCACACCTGCCTGAAAGGCATTATAACACATTGCCTCCCAAGACTTTTCTTTATATGCCCCCCCTTTTGTCCATAGATAGTCATAAGCATCCCCAGCAGTATGAATATTTATTAGCGTAGGCTTTAGATTTTTTACATCCTCTATAGAAATAAGTCTCTTCGTAAAAGCTGAAGAATTCAAACCCCACATATCATAAGTCTCCCATTTACTTCGCCACGCTAAAATTCCCGCTTCAGTCACAGCCATCGTATTATCTTCAGATAAGGCTAATGCATCGGATAGCTTATACATATTATTGTATTTAGATTGCAGAGCATGAATGCCCATATCTCTACTCTTTTGAAAGGTTTTTATCATAAATACTCCCAGAAATAGTACAGCCCAGATTGGATACTTTTCTTTGGCAAGTATGATAATAAGTACTACCAATGACAAATACATAGGATATTGATACCTAAAAGCAAGATTCATTTCCATCACCATCGCAGAATATCCCCAAAAGGGTATCACTACACCGATTATCATAAGAAGTAAATAGCTGCTTCTTAGCTTATTTATAGGATATATAATCATACACAGCAACGGAATAATTGCCCATAGCAGAAAATACCTTACATAGTGTAGGTTAATATAAAAAGATGAAATATTCACCATATTTAGCAACCTCTCCCCTCTACTTTTTATATAAAATGGAAGTGGCAAAAACATCCCAAAGTAATGCCAACGCCAAATAAAATAGATACTATATGGCAGTACAAACCATAACACCGAAATTCTTAATATTCTCTTCCAATCTCTGCTGTGCTGAAGAAAATAAATTACTAACAGTGGAAAACTGTACAAGATACCGTCAGCTCTATCTATACACAACAGTAATGCATTAAGGTACATCACCCTTGCATTATTAGAAAAAAACGCCCACAACATCCAGATATAGAACATACCAAATAGTATTGTGCCATAGCCTAATAATCCCGCCCAAATCTGTAAAGAAAAATATACCGATGCTATAATTAAGAAATTCAGAATAAACTTTCTGGTATAAGCAATGGCCAAAAGCCCATACGACGAAAAAAATAATGCGACAGCAGTAACTATAAGAGCAGCAGAATAAGAATCCCATCCTACCTTATATAGTAAAGATGTAAACAGAAAAAATAAAAAATCACTATTACCCTCCGTAGCAGGTCCATCAGGGTAATAAGAGATGACACCAGTACTGATAAAATTTTCCACATAATTAAAGAGTATTGCAGCATCCTCACCAGGCAATAGGAATTTTGGTGTTATATAGAAATATATAAAACTAAATAGCAAGGGAAGTTGAAAAATAAATATTGTGCGTTTTCGCAACATCTAATTATATTTATTGCATAAAAGTACAAAATACTATGACAACCTTACAAGAACAATTTGAACAAGCACAAAAAGATGTAAAGACACTTACTACCCGCCCTTCTAATGAAGACTTACTTTCAATCTACGGGTATTTCAAGCAGGCTACCGAAGGCGACAACGACACTAAAAAACCAGGCATATTTGACATAAAAGGGCAATTCAAATGGGAAGCATGGAATACCCTGAAAGGAAAAAGTGCTGATGAAGCTATGCAGGGCTATATCAGCATTGTAAATAGACTATTGGGAAAGTAATCTCCCATACCATCTTCGTCAAATATTACGCCTTCATATTAGGGCTGTAGTTTATTAGTATTAGTGCTAATTGCCAATCCTTTATGTTAAAAATTATTACGTATTTTATTATACTATATACATAAAAATAAGATTATCAGCAATAAATAATCAAAATCAATATTATCAATAAGCAATAATCACATTTGTTAATTCCTTCATTCGCACTATTTATTAAATTTGTAAGTCTTTATATTGCCTAAAGGCTAAAATAAATTTTGCATGAGAAATATATTCTTCCAAATATTAACCTTCACAATATTATGTTGTGTACTACAAACACAAGCGCAGCCCAACAAAAAGATACAAAAACTACTCAATAAGAAAGATTATCCCGGAGCTATAAAAGAATACGAAAAAGAATACAACGAAAAAGGCAATAAGACTGCGGCGGTACGTATAGGAGATTTATACTATAGACTTGACGACTACAAACAAGCCTATTACTGGTATAACAGAGAAACTGGACAGCTCAAAAAATATAATCAATCTATCCTGAAATACGCTGAAGTATGCAAATCTATGGGCGAGTACCAAAAAGCCTTAGATAATTATATTCTTTATGCTATAGAAGCCAATGCCCCTGATGCTGTAATGGAAAAAACACAACAATGTGAAGCACTATTAAAGGCAGAATCACAATCATATCTGTATCAAGAAGAACTACTCCCCTTTAATACTACGGAAGACGAGTTGAACATAAGTATGCTTCGCAATAATCCGGTGATGAGTTCCAGCAGAGGTAATAAAAATATGGAACAACGTGATTTTTATATGTTTCAGAGAGAACATGAAAAATGGCTAGAACCTATAAAAATTCAGAAAGAACTATCTGGAAACACCTCTAGGACTGCCCTCTCCTATACCTCAGATGGCAACAGAGTAATCTTTGCGGTAAGTGACCTTACTGCAAAGATGTCCAAAACGAACATCGCCAACAGCAAAATATTTTTTGCTACCAATATGGGTAATCAGTGGACAAATATTGTAGAATTCCCTTACAACTCCGACAAATATGCCTGCAATTACCCTTGTTATGGTGCCGATGGCAGCTTTATTATCTTCGCATCCGATATGCCTGGAGGCTATGGGGGCTATGATTTGTATATCACAAAATGGGAAGACAACGTATGGAAAGAACCCAAAAATCTTGGAGCACTCATCAATACAAAGGAAAATGAAATTGCTCCCTACTTGGCCTACGAATTAGATGGGGAATGGCTATACTTTTCCACTAATCACGGTGGTGGTTTTGGGGGCTATGACATCTATAAATCTCAGATGGTGGACAATACCTTCTTAATGGGCGAGCTCCTGCCACCTCCCATAAACTCTAAGAGTGACGATATAGGATTCGTATTTGAAGCTGGTATGAGAGGTGGTTTTTTTACCTCCAACAGAGTAGGTGGAAAAGGTGGATTTGATGCTTATCACTTCAAATCTTACAATCTGAAGATTCAAGTCATGGTAATAGATGCCAACACAAAAAACCCTATAGATTACTGTGAAATAAAACTATTAAATAGTAGCGTAAAAATCAATGAAGCCCTAACCAATGGTTTTGGCAAAGCAGAATTTCAGGTGGGCAAAAACAAGCAGTACAATATCATCGTAAACAAAGAAGGCTATTTGCAAAACAATACCAAAGTACAGACAAGCAATAGCTATAATACAGACTCTGTACAAACTGTAATTGCACTTACAAAGGACCCTTCTTATAAAGGAATTTCCCCATCAGATCCACTACTTGCCAATGCCATTAACTTTAAAGGAAAAGTACTAAACTATGATGGATTTCCTGTTCCTGCCAATATTAGAATGGTAAATTTTCAAACTGGAAAAATGAAGATATTTAGTGCCGAGTCTAACGGCACTTTTGAAGTCAACCTCCTATCTAATTCCAATTATAAAATCATAATAGAATATAAAGATCAGCATGTAGAAGATGAAATCACGACTTATGGTATAAATCCCGGCACAGCCAAATCTAGAACATATAATCTTAACTACTCTAAGTCATTGGTAGCAGAAAATTATGTAGATGATGACGATTTAAACTCTAGTTCTAAAAATAGCCCTAAAAGCTCTAAAACTACCAAACCTACAGAGGTAGCCACAAAGGAGCAACCCAAAACAAACCCTACCGCTATCACTTCCCAGCCAAAGACATCAGCAAGCACCAATACTACGGATATAAAAACCGGCTTTCCATCACCAACGGCAAATACTATTGAGCACCCCCAAGAGAAGGAAATAACACCCATATCATTAGCTAATGTGAGCAGCCCAACGAATACCACCAATTCTGAAAATCATAGTAATAACACCCCAAAGAAACCTACGGAACAAGAGTCCAGTATAAATAAACCTACGGAAAAAAAAGACAACTCTACCACTAACAAGAAAGAATACCTCGGCCAAGAGAACAACAATCAAATCACGGATACTAAGAATACCCCTACCAACACCCTTCCCTCCAAGCCACTCACAACTCAAGAGCAAGTCACCCCTAGAGAAGCTGAGCCTATAGCCATGAATACCATACAGCCACAGACCGTAATAAGCAAACCCACATCCAAGCCATCCCTAGAAACAAGTAAACTATCCTATAAAATACAATTAGGAGCATATACAGAAAAAAGTACAGACTTCAGCTTTCTATATGGATTAGGAGACATAGAAATCAAGCCTTCGCTGAGTGGTCAATACATATTCTCACTTGGCAATTACAATAGCGTGGATGATGCACGCATTAATTTGGACAAAGTTCGCAACAAAGGTCTCTTTACCGCATTTATTGTTTGCTATTATAACGATGAAAAAGTAAGTATCATCAAGTAATGATTAATACAATCTATTATTTCCCTAAGTCCGGTTGAAAGTGAATCCTTTCATCAGATACTATTCTTTGTACCTTTCTTGCCCTTCTCTCTATATCCTTTTTCTCACGCTCTGTACCTTTGTATTTTACACGCGTACCCATGACATAGTCCCAAAGAGGAAAGGTGACACACCAATTTTTATCCTGATCTGGCGCCATGTGATGATCGTAATGCCAAGGTATGTATTTATAGCCCCATTCCGGATTTAAGTGTGATTTCTTATGAACGTAGTAATAGTTGATTTGCGATGCCCATACACCCAAAGTAAACCACGGAGCTATAGGGAATAATGGTGCCATCATAAGCCCTCCAGCTACAAGGGTGGCCACTTCTTTACTCTGAGGATTCCACTCTGTCAATGGATTAACTTCGTAATCCGAGTCCCTATAATTTTGTTCTAAAACAGTCTTGTGATGTACGGCCCAATGGAAACGCCAAAAGCTATCTTTTTTCTTACCTTGCCCATGTAATAAATACTTATGAATATGCCACTCAGCAGCATTGGCAAATATCAGTCCTGAGACAAAACCACGTATCATATTAAATTATTTATTACGAAGATAATCAAAAATCTTTTCCATAAAATGCCCATTCTTAGGTATATTATCCCTTCTCAGTATTAAAAATTATCTTTACCCCCCAAAACACTTTGCCCACAAGGGCGTTTCCTTAGGATATTATGTCTAGCGACCAATACCATTTCAGATTATTGAGTTACGAAGAGTTCTCTAAGCAATATATAAGTTCTAGTGCGGGCTGGTACAATCACCCCGAATACTACGGCAGCTTGGCAAAAAGCACCCCACTTCTGCACCCTTATTACATAGCCGCTTATGGGCAAGATGGACTCAAAGCGATAATGTATATGCAAGTAGTTGAATTTCCCATGGACACCTTATTACGCAGGATAAAGTCCGGAAAAGGCATGGGACTGTTCATGCTATACACCATACTGTGTATGCTCTCCAAGTTCAAATGGCATATTGCGAGCTATGGCAACTTATATTTCATCCCAGATACTGGATGCTTATTTGACAAGAAAGTGGACAAAGTCGAGAAAGAACATATTGTAGCTGCCATACATAGATATATAGAACACAATACCACATTCAAACATATTAAAGCATTCATGTTTTCTAATATTACTGAAGAAAAAAAACATAATATCCCCAAAGGTTTTGGCGTATTTGAAGTAGATCCCATAATGGTATTGAAGATGAGGCAAAACTGGCAGAATTTTGCTAACTATATAGACTCTCTGTCTTCAAAATATAGAATCCGTATCAAGAAAGTATTACAGGTTTCTCAGGAAATTGAGTGTAAAGACCTGTCTATACAAGATATTACTGCGAATGAGGATACCATTTATCATCTTTATAAAGAAGTGGCATTACAAGCAGATTTTAATATCTCATTTTTAGGTAAAACATATTTTACAAATGTAAAAAATACAATGCCAGACAAGTTCTTTATTCATGGCTATTATTTACAAGAAAAGCTCATAGGATTTGTATCCTATTTCTTGGAAAGCAATCAGACTCATATACATTACATGGGCATGGACTATGCTATTCACGCACAATACAAGCTCTATAACCGTATGCTTACAGATTTTGTAAAAATTGCAATCGAACATAAGGTGCAGATTGTAGATTATGGTCGTACTGCCACAGAGATAAAGTCCACCCTAGGCGCAAAGCCACAGAAAATTTTTACTTTTATTAAATTTAGCAATAAATTCCTCAATATTTTTTTAGATAAAATATTGAGGAATTTTGAAATACAACCCTACATACTCAGAAATCCTTTTCGCTCCGATGATGAATAAAATCATCATAATCTTTTCGCTGCGAAGATGCTGTAATGTCTAAACTTTTTGCTGTATTCTTATATAAGTATATAGACAAAATACTTCCTGATAAGAAGCCAAAAAGATGTGACTCCCAACTTACCCCTTCCTGAATAGGCAATACAGCATAGAAAGTACCTCCATAAAATATGATAGTAAGCATAGCTATCACCATAGTTCTTGTATTGTAAGTAACAAAACCTTTCGCCATCAAGAATCCTGAGACACCATACAATACGCCACTCATACCTATATGATTCACTTGCCTTGCCAACAACCAAACCAAAATATTTGTAAAAAAATATATCGTAATAAAAATCAGCGTTCTGTACCTAGGCTCTTCGATACTCAAAAAAGTCAGCAACCCAAAAACTGCGAATAAATTAGCACTTAAATGCTCTATATCTCCATGCCACCATGGCGATAGCCCTATTCCCGCCAAACCAGCTACAGTTCGGGGTATATTCCCAGGTATATTCCCATCTAGGATGGTGAGCTGTAGGCTATAACCCACCAGCATCCCTACAGCAACCCAAAATGGCAATGCCAAAAACCGCACCATGCTTTGCACCTTCAAGTGCTCAAACATAATGTAAAATTTAGGTAATATTTTAGAATACAATAGATTAAATGTTATCAAACCTTAATTTTGTGGCAGAATTTTTTTGTATGAAAATTGGAGTGCTCAAAGAGCAAAGTCCTGATAGCAGGGTAGCATTTACTGACGAGGCCGTTGCAGACCTCAAGAAATTAAATATTGATGTAATCATTGAAAGCGGTGCTGGAGATGGTGCTCTCATCAGTGATGAAAATTATCATAATGCAGGAGCTACTACCGCAGATAGAAGCAAGGTATTTTCAGATGCCGACCTTATCATAGGTATTCGCACCCCTGATTCCTCCGAACTCTCTACCTTAGCGAAAGGAAAGGTATTCATGAGTATGTTTACACCCCTATCAAATGAACCTGTAGTGAAGCAGTTGAGAGATTTGGGTATCACCTCCTTTAGCATGGACTTTGTTCCCAGAACTACAAGGGCGCAAGCTATGGATGTGCTTTCTTCGATGGCATCGGTATCTGGTTATAAGGCAGTACTCCTTGCTGCTTATGAGTTGCCACACTTTTTTCCCATGTATATTACGGCAGCAGGAAGTATTAAGCCTTCCAAGGTATTGATACTTGGTGCCGGCGTGGCAGGACTGCAAGCTATAGCTACCGCTAGAAGGCTAGGGGCAATGGTAGAAGCTTTCGATGTAAGAGCAGCAGCCAAAGAAGAAGTGATGTCCTTAGGTGCAAAATTTGTAGAAGTAGAAGGAGCTAAAGATGACAAAAGTGCAGGCGGCTACGCTGTAGAACAGACCGACGAATACCGTCAGAAACAAGCCAAAGCTATACATGACCATGCAACAAAGGCGGATGTCATCATCTGTACAGCACAGATTCCCGGTAAGCGTGCTCCAATATTGATAAAAAAGGAGACAGTAGCGGAAATGCGTCCAGGCTCAGTAATTATAGACCTTGCAGCCTCTACAGGTGGCAACTGTGAACTTACTCAGGATGATTCAACAGTGGTGAGTGGTGGTGTGAAAATAATAGGCAACTCGTACCTTACTTCAAAGATGAGCATGGATGCCAGCAAGATGTTTGGGAAAAATATTATCAACTTCTTAAAACTGATAGTAGATAAAGAAGGAAATCTAAATATAAATCTAGCTGATGATATAGTAAAAGGTACTATCATCACACACCAAGGTGAGATCATCAACGAAAGAGTAAAAGCAAATTATCAATCATAGTAATTTTATGGAAAATCAAGTACTTAAAGGCATGTTAGAATTATCATATTTGATAGCAGCCTTTACTTTTATTATCGGACTAAAAATGCAAAGCGCTCCGGATTCTGCAAGAAAAGGCAATCTGGTGAGTGCTTTCGGCATGGGATTGGGTACTTTGGCTACTATCATTTATTATACATTTACAGGTGAGAGTATTCCTGTAATTGGTCTTATGGTAGTTGTTGCAGGATTGGCTACAGGCTCTCTCATTGGTGCATATTTGGCAAGAACTGTAAAGATGACAGGAATGCCGGAAATGGTATCCCTCTTGAATGGCTTCGGTGGTGCTTGCTCTCTACTATTGTCGTCACTGGAATATTTGGAATATGCCGATAAAATAGGTACGCCTGAAGGGCCTAATGCCTTTATAAAAATATCTACTGCGTTAGGTATTTTCGTGGGGGGTGTAACCTTTACTGGTTCTGTTATTGCTTGGGGAAAATTATCAGGAAGAATAAAAGACTTCAGACTTCCATCGCAACAAGTGGTAAATATGGCTTTGGTGGCAGCGGCAGTAATATTAGGAACAATATTAGTAATGTCAGAAAGCGCAAATTTCGTCATATATGTGATACTCATTGTACTTTCTTTGATTTATGGCTATTTCTTTGTAACACCTATAGGTGGCGCAGATATGCCTGTGGTAATAGCATTATTGAATTCCTTCTCAGGTATTGCAGGTGTATTTGCAGGATTCTTGATTGCCAATAATGCCATGATTATAGCCGGTATCCTCGTAGGTTCTTCCGGTGTAATATTATCTATAGTGATGTGTAATGCCATGAATCGCTCTTTGGTCAATGTTTTGGTAGGAAATTTTGGCAGTACTTCTGGAGGTGGCACACAAGCAACAGGAGAATTATCTCACAAAGAAGTGAAAGTTCAGGATGCTGCTATCATGTGTAATTATGCGCAGAAGGTAATCATAGTTCCGGGGTATGGTATGGCTGTAGCACAAGCACAACATGCAGTACATGAAGTGGATAAGATACTGGAAGCTAACGGTGTAGAGGTATTGTATGCTATACATCCTGTAGCTGGACGTATGCCTGGGCACATGAACGTACTATTGGCTGAGGCTGATGTGCCTTATCCAAAGCAATTAGAACTTGAAGGGGCTAATGAGCAGTTCAAAAATGCAGACGTAGTATTAGTGATTGGTGCCAATGACGTAGTAAATCCTGCTGCCAATGAAGATACGAGCTCACCCATATATGGCATGCCTATCCTTAATGTACAGGAAGCAAAAAATGTTATTGTCTTCAAACGTAGTATGAAACCAGGTTATGCTGGAATTGAGAATCCATTATTCTTCAAACCTTGCACCAGTATGCTCTTCGGTGATGCTAAAGAGATGATAGAAAAATTGGGTCAGGAGTTGAAAAAACTCTAGGAAACCCCAAAGAAAAAGTGTCTATTACTTTCTATCTAATGCTCTTGCCTATATACTGATTGAAAGGATGTAGGCGCGCATCTATGCCGAGCTTTTTTGCGGCCTCTATATTTTCTAGTTTATCATCTACAAAAATAGTTTCCGAAGGTATAAGTTTATTGTCTTCCAATATCATAGTATAAGCTTCAAATTCAGGTTTCCTATAGCCCATATTGTGCGATAGATAGATTTTATCAAAAATATCTTCCAAAATATAGTTTCCATATTGCTCCACAGCTATCTTGATGAATGCTTGTTCATGTATGCTATTGGTATTACTGAGCAAAAATAGTCTATGTCTATCTTTTAATTTATATAGCTTCTGTATAGTCTGGGGATGATAGTCTCTTAATATTGCATTCCAAGCAGTGATAATATTGGGGGTGGTAACAGTATCGCTTTTTCGGTAGCTATATAATACCTCCAAAAATTCTTCGTTACTTATAGTTCCGCACTCAAATGCCTTGAGAAATTCTATTATTTCTTCTCTTCGATGGTAATATTTTTCAAAATCCAGCACTTCACTAAGTGATGTGCGCCACTGCTCCTCACTAGCAAGTCTTATGACTACTCCTCCAAGGTCTAAGATGATGTTCTCCAAATTATTCGTCTATTTATGCATAATGGTATCATAGAAGATTTGTTGCAATCTAGGTCTTATATTTTCTTTTGCCAATTTATTGTTGGAAGCATTGGGATAAGATCTATTAGAAAGGAAAATAAAAATCAAGCCACTTTTAGGGTCTGCCCAAGCCATAGTACCTGTGAATCCCGTGTGTCCAAAACTGCTTCTATCGGCACTATCACACACAGGATTGTCGCCAGAGATTGCAGGTTTGTCGAATCCCAAGCCTCTTCTATTGCCACTATATGCCTGAGTGGTAAATAGATTCACAGTAGAGGTATTAAAGAAATGCCTGTCTCCATACTGTCCCCCGTTTAGTAACATCTGCATATATTTTGCCAAATCATTGGCATTGGAAAATAGTCCTGCATGGCCTCCCACACCTCCCAACATAGCTGCACCCGGATCATGTACATCACCCTGTACAGTAGTATATCTAAAATAGTCATCCACCTCCGTAGGAGGAATCTCTTTATAATTCCATCCTTTTTTTCTGGGATTGTATAAGGTAGAGGTGCAGCCTAGAGGCTTCCAAAGCAAGCTGTCAGTAAGTATATCAAGAGGAGTGTTATAAGTATTTTCTATGATTTTTTGAAAGATGTAATATCCCATGTCACTATAGCGATATACTTTTTCTTTTAAAGAGCTATTTAAAATATCATACATAATCGTATCCACACGGTCATTACGTAAGAAAAGTTTGTCATTGATTCTAAATTTATATTCCGAAGTTCTTACTTTGCTCAGTAGGGTGGTGTCATATTTTCCTATGCTATCTTTTAGATATTGATAAAAGGGTATCCATGCCGCCAGTCCTGATTGATGGGCAAGAATTTCTTTTATAGTTAAGTTTTTCTTATTTATGGTGTCATCCATGTGATAGTATGTTCCCAAAGTATTTTCTACATTCAGATAATGCTGATCTACCATCTGCATGAGCATAGGTACAGAAGTAGTAATTTTGGTGATGGAGGCAATATCATATATCGTACTTTTATTTATTGGAGCAGAGCCTACATCATACGCAAGGTTGCCAAAAGCTTTTTGATAAAAAACAACACCATCCTTAGCAGCTAATATTTGGCATCCGGGAAATATTTTTCTTTCTATGGCATCATTTACAATAGCATCTACCTTAGCCTGATAGGTAGCATTCATGCCTTTTTCCAAGGGCGAAGCGTAGCCCAATCTTGTAGGCGCAAAGGTGAACCCTGTGCCTTCCTTGTAATTTCCTGCCGTTACCGGCAATTTTCCCAATGGGGATTTACCACCCATCACCACCTGTGCCGCAGCTTTTTGTGCTTCTTCATCCGCAGTATTGGCGACAACAATAGCACCTGAGGTTTTGAACTTTGTGAGCGCGTAAGGCACTCCACTTATCACCAGTATTGTCTTATTTTGGTATTGTAACTTTTGGAAAAAAGAGAGAGAATTATCTGTGAGTCCAAATTCTTTGCTGCTATATCTACTCATATCCTGAAAATTGACTACTACTGTGCTATAGCCTTTTAGTTTTGTAAGCAACTGATGAAACTCTGCTTCTGATGCAGTTTTGGGGATAAAAAATGTGGCAAACTTGGCATAATTGCCAAGCATTGCCGTAAATGGTGTAGCCGTGGTCGCACCTACTGTGACTACTGCCAACTGTTGATTTTCCAAATGGGTAATAGGCAATAGATTGTCGGGATTTTGGACTAATGTAATGGCATCGTTGAGGATTCTTTCTTTGATAAGTTGTCCTTGCTCTGTATTCAAGTCTTCTATCAAATTAGTGAGACTCACAGATTGAGGCACATCCAATCCCAGCCATACCTTGGCTTGCAATATTCTTCGCAATCTCTCATCCAGCATTTCTTCAGTAATAATACTGTCTTGCACGGCCTTCACTATGCCATTTATAGCTTGCTGTACATTGTCGGGAAATAGTAATATGTCATCACCTGCCAGTATAGCTTTTACTTCCGCCCTTCCAGAAGGATAATACTTGGCAACACCTTTCATATTTAGTGCATCTGTAAACACAAGGCCATCATAACCCATTTTCATCCTCAAGAGATCTGTGACGATATTTTTTGACAACGTAGAAGGTAAATTCTTTGTGGTGTCCAGTGCTGGAATATTTAGATGAGCTACCATCATACTGCCCACACCATTCTCTACCATTACCCTGAAAGGTTTTAGCTCTATGGTATCCAATCTTGCTCTACTGTGCTTGATGACAGGCAAATCTAAATGAGAATCGGTATCGGTATCTCCATGACCCGGAAAGTGCTTGGCACAAGCCATTACTTTATTATCTTGTAGTCCCTTCATATAAGCGACCCCCTTCCGCGAGACATTAGACACGTTTTCACCAAAAGAACGATCATTGATTACAGGGTTATGGGCATTATTGTTTACATCTACTACTGGAGAAAAGCTCACCTGAACGCCGAGCCTTCGCAACTGACGTGCTATTTCGACACCCATAGCGTACACCAGCGTATCGCTCTGCAAGGCACCCAGCGTCATTTGTCTCGGATACGTAATAGTATTACTAATGCGCATACTGGGACCCCATTCCGCATCCATAGCAATCATAAGCGGTATATTAGAGGCTTGCTGATATCTATTAGTCAACTTTACCTGAGTAACGGGATCACCTTGCATGAATATCAGTCCGCCTATGCCATTCTTTTTAATAAAATTTTCTATTTCGGAATAATGGGTTTCGTCTCTATTGGAATAGGCTGCAACCATAAATAACTGTCCCGCCTTTTGCTCCAATGTCAATGTAGTTAGGAGACTGTCTATCCATGGACTGCTAATCTTACTGTATGGTGTCTGCGCATGACTATCGTAAGATATAAAAAATATTGCAAAAATTATTAAAATAAAATGCATAACTATAACCTTCAATTCTTGTACCGAAATTTTCGCTGCAAGAATATATATTATTACTTATAAAAAAAACTACTACTTAACCACATCATTGTATTAATGGTTATTTCAGCTATTCCCAGGTCTAAATTTGAACAATTATGTGACAAACTCATTACATTTGGAGTATGCAAACAGATATCCTAATTATTGGCTCAGGTATAGCCGGACTTTCTTATGCTATAAAAATGGCTGAGCAATTTCCGGAAAAAAAAATAACCCTACTTACTAAAGCTAGTGAAGATGAAAGCAATACAAAATATGCTCAAGGGGGTATAGCTGTAGTTACAGATTTTTATAAAGACAATTTTGAAAAACATATAGAAGACACGCTTATCGCCGGAGATGGGCTTTGTGATAGAGGGGTTGTAGAAGCTGTAGTAAAAGAAGGACGTAATCGTGTAGATGAGCTTATACAATGGGGTACTAGATTTGATAAAGAAGATAATGGCGCATACAAGCTAGGAAGAGAAGGTGGGCATTCGGAATTCAGGGTACTACACCATAAAGACATTACAGGATGGGAAATAGAACGTGCGCTCTTGGACAACATCCATAAGCTCAAAAATGTAGAAGTATTTCAGCATTACTTTGTCATAGATATACTTACTCAGCATCACTTGGGTAGAATCATTACCAGAGTCACTCCCGACATTACCTGCTATGGAGTATATGCCCTCAACCTAAAAGATAATAAGATTATTAAGATATTGAGTGATATTACCCTTCTTGCCACTGGAGGTTTTGGTCAGATATACAGAAGTACAACCAATCCTATCATTGCTACTGGCGATGGTGTGGCAATGGTATATAGAGCCAAAGGTAGGGTTAGCAATATGGAGTTTGTACAATTCCACCCTACAGCCCTATACGAACCTGGCATAAGCCCTTCCTTCCTAATTACTGAGGCTGTACGTGGAGATGGAGGTATTCTCAAAACTAGGGATGGCAAAGAATTTATGCATCTCTATGACGAGAGGGGGTCCTTAGCACCTCGAGATATCGTAGCCAGAGCTATAGATAATGAAATGAAAAAGTCCGGTGAAGACAATGTATTTCTCGACTGCCGCCACATGGATAGAGATAACTTCACACATCATTTCCCCAATATTTATGAAAAATGTAAATCCATAGGCATAGATGTATTCAAAGATATGATACCTGTAGTGCCGGCAGCCCATTATGCCTGTGGTGGCATAGATGTAGATATCCGAGGCAGGACATCCATACAAAGATTATATGCTTGTGGAGAGTGTTCCCATACCGGTCTTCATGGTGCCAACAGATTAGCGTCCAATTCACTTCTAGAAGCAGTAGTTTTTGCGCATAGAATATATGAAGAGAGTTGCACTACCCTACAACAGATAGAAGCCCTATCCCTAGACTTTCCAGAATGGAATGCCGATGGCACCTCCGACCCCAAAGAAATGGTCATCATCACGCAGAGCATGAGAGAACTCAAAGACATAATGAGTAACTATGTAGGTATCGTCCGCAATAATATAAGACTACGTAGGGCACAAGAGCGTCTATATCTGCTTTTCAAGGAGACAGAAGAACTATACAATACCACTACCATATCACCGCAGCTACTAGAATTACGCAATATGATTACCGTAGGCTATCTGATAATAAGAGGGGCGTTACTTCGCAAAGAAAGCAGAGGACTGCACTATACTACAGATTATCTCCGACATAGTGAAGTAGCAGAGCGCACACTTTTATAATTTTGATTATATTTGCAGTCATCCAATCCGGATAGCACTAAAAAAGTTGCGCTAAAAAGCTTTATACTTATTTATATGTGCCGGAAAATTTTCATAAAAAATTACATGGTTTATAATACTACTCAAGAGCAAATTACCATCAAAGAGTATGGCAGAAATGTACAGAATCTGGTTGCCTACTGCCTTACCATCGAAGATAGAGAAAAGCGTACTGCCACAGCAGAAGCTATCGTAGAACTCATGGCATTACTCAATCCACAGATTAAGACAGTAGTGGACTACAAATACAAGCTGTGGGATCATCTCCACATCATTGCAGACTTCAAACTCGACATAGACAGTTCCTATCCTAAGCCGGAAAGAGCCTCTGCGCGTATTATGCCTACCCCTCTACCATACCCCAAAGAAAGAATACGGCTAAGACACTACGGCAAAAACATAGAGCATCTCATAGAAAAGGCCATAAACTTTGACGATATAGAGAAAGAAAAAGCCCTGATACAGATTATTGCCAACTTCATGAAAATGGCATATAAAAACTGGAGCAATGAAGAAGTAAACAATGAACTCATCAAAGCAGATATCAAGACTATGTCTGGTGGAGCACTTATTGTGAGTGAGGATATGGAAATACAGCATGTAAAAATCAGCAACAGAAGTAATGGTAATAATAATAGCAATAATAATTACCCTCGCAATAACCATAGGAATCGAAACGGTAATTTCCCTCACAAGAATAAAAATAGATTCAAAAAGCAATGAGCCATCAGGATGCATTTGAAGTTCATGGCGGATGCAGGCTATCCGGAGAGATAACACCGCAAGGTGCAAAAAATGAAGCCTTACAGATTATTTCTGCTACTTTACTTACAGATAGGGATGTAACTATAGAAAATATCCCCGAAATCTTAGACATCCTCATCCTTATCGAACTTATCAATGAGATGGGTGTAAAAGTCACCAAGCATAGTAAGGGAAAATACACTTTCAATGCCGAAGATGTGCACCCCGACTATCTTCTGGAAGACAAATTCAGAAAAAAAGCGGGCAACCTCCGTGGTTCTATCATGATATTAGGCCCCTTACTGGCCAGATTCAAAAGGGCGTATATGCCTATGCCAGGCGGTGACAAGATAGGTAGAAGAAGGCTAGACACCCACTTCCAAGGATTTATAGAATTAGGGGCAAAATTGAACTATAACGACGACGACGATTTCTATGCCCTCACCGCCGAGCAATTACAAGGCAAATACATACACCTTGATGAGCCTTCAGTTACAGGCACTGCCAATATCGTGATGTGTTCTGTACTCACAGAAGGCGTTACCACTATTTATAACGCAGCCTGTGAGCCATATTTACAGCAATTATGTGTGATGCTCATCCGCATGGGAGCAAAAATCGAAGGCGTAGGTACCAATAAATTGACCGTCACTGGCGTAGAAAAACTTGAAGGAACTACCCACATCGTACTGCCCGACATGATAGAGATAGGCAGTTTTATAGGGATGGCAGCCATGACACAGTCAGAAATTACCATCAAAAACTGCCGTACAGATATGCTGGGACTCATCCCTTCTATATTCGACAAGCTAGGCATAGCTATGGAATTTAGGGGGGACGATATATTTGTTCCGGCACAGGAACATTATGAAATACATACTTTCATAGATGGCTCTATACTTACCGTATATGATGCACCCTGGCCTGGATTTACTCCAGATTTGCTTAGCATAGTCTTAGTAACGGCAATCCAAGCCCGAGGCAGCGTGCTCATTCACCAAAAGATGTTTGAAAGTCGCCTATTCTTCGTAGATAAGCTAATAGATATGGGCGCAAAAATAATACTTTGTGATCCTCACAGAGCCACGGTTATAGGCATAGACAGAACCTATGCGCTTAGGGGTATAGAAATGACCTCCCCCGACATCAGGGCTGGTGTATCATTGCTTATCGCAGCCATGTCTGCCAAGGGTAAAAGTAAGATTAACAATGCCCACCAAATAGATAGAGGCTATGAAAATATAGATATACGACTTAATGCTTTAGGGGCTAAAATTAAAAGATTGTAACACTATTTTCGGCAGCATTTTTGTATAAGAATAGCGATGATGAAGAAAAAAGTTCTTTTTGCATGTTCCTTTGTAGCATTATTTTTACTACTTGCATTCGCACCACCGAGTCGCATAAGTATAGGTAGCAAAGCCCCGGAATTGGCATATCCCAATCCTTACGGCGACACGCTGAAATTATCCTCACTGCAAGGAAATTTAGTATTACTAGATTTTTGGGCATCATGGTGTGGTCCTTGCCGCAAGAAAAATCCTGAAATTAGAAACCTTTTCAATAAGTATAAAACAGCAAAATTCAACAAGCCCACTACAGGATTCACTATATATAGTTATTCCCTAGACAAAAGTAAAGAATCTTGGACGAATGCTATAAAACAAGACAGCCTTACTTGGAGCAATCATGTTAGCGACCTCAAATTCTGGAGTGGCGAGGGTGCTAGAGCCTATGGCATCAGCTCTATACCATCTACTATTCTCATAGACGAAACTGGATATATTATAGCTATAAATCCTTCTATGGAATTTATTGAAAAAGAAATTACAAAACGCCTGAAAAGTAGCAAATCAAAGTCTTCAAATTAACTCCATTAGCACACAGCACCTATCCGTATTAGAGATATAGTTATTTTTTTGAGATAAAATATTTCAAAAATTTATCTTTACCGAAAATAAGGCATCTAATGACAAATAAAGAAAGTTGGGGTTCGCGGGTGGGACTGGTATTAGCTATGGCCGGCAATGCTGTAGGCTTCGGCAATTTCTTGCGTTTTCCTGTTCAGGCTGTCCAGAATGGTGGTGGTAGCTTTATCATCCCCTATTTAGTATGTTTCTTATTGATGGGTATTCCTTTATTATTTGTGGAATGGTCTATAGGTCGTCATGGTGGCAGATATGGGCATCATAGTACGCCCTTTATGATGGGTGTCATGGACAAGAGAGCTATATGGAAATACGTAGGCGTATTTGGTATTTTTTCCAATATTGCTATTGCAGCCTACTATTGCTACTTAGAATCTTGGACATTAGCCTATATATGGAAATTTATTTCAGGGAGTTTTGTAGGAAAAAGCGGCGAAGAAGTAGCTGCTATTTTTGGCAACTATATCAGCTTGAAGGGCATAGATGGGTCTATGGATTTTGCACCTTTGGGATTTTGGCTTTTGTGTCTTTTTATAAATATTTTTATACTTAGCAAAGGATTGGACAAAGGCGTAGAATTAGCCGCAAAAATAGGTATGCCTTTGCTTATACTTTTTGGATTTATCTTAGCAATAAAGGGTGCCACCCTGAAGGCAGGCACTGAAGGCGCAGTCTATGATGGCACAGTAGGGCTAAACTTCCTGTGGAAGCCAAACTTTGACACGATATGGAGTCCCAAGGTATGGGTGGCGGCGGCTGGGCAGATATTTTTTACCCTCTCGGTAGGCATGGGTTCTATACAATGTTATGCCTCCTACGTAAGACCTAAAGATGATATAGCCCTCAATGCAATGTCGGCAGGGTGGATGAATGAGTTTGTAGAAGTAGTGTTGGGGAGTTGTATCATTATACCTATATCCATAGGCTATTTGGGTATAGATAAAGTCGTAGAACTTACCTCTTCCGGTGGATTGGGCTTGGGATTCAAAACCCTACCCTACCTATTCCAACAGTGGGGACCCTTCTTATCTATGGCTGCCGGCATCATGTTCTTTTCTCTGCTATTCTTTGCCGGCATCACCTCTTCTCTAGCGATGGGTACGCCCTGTATCAGTTTCTTTGAAGAAGAGTATAAATTCTCAAAAAGTACATCTGCCATACTTTTTGGCATCATCATCTTTGCTTTGGGATTGCCTACTGTATTATATTTTAATTACGGAGTCTTCGATGAATATGATTATTGGGCGGGTACTATATCCCTAGTCGTATTTGCATTAGGAGAAGTAATACTCTTTTCTTGGGTATTTGGCATCAAGAGAGGTTGGGAAGAACTTATGGAGGGTGCAGACATCAAAATTCCAAATATTTATAAATATATAACACTATACATTACGCCGCTACTTTTGGGTTTTGTATTTGTGATGTATATTCCAGAGCTTTGGGATAAGCTTACACATAAGGACTTATTGGATGCCATCAGCAAGACTACTGACCCGCAAGAACTTGCAGACCTCAAAAAAACACTGCGATATATCAATATTTCAAGGCTAGGACTTTTATCTATCTTTGGGATTATTACTTACATGGTATATCACGCTTATCATAAACGCAAAAAAGAAGGTAGAGATATATGGAAACTTCAGCACTCCTAATGATGTTAGGCTCATTCAGTATCATTTCGGCGTTCACTTTTTACTTTTTTTACAAAGTATTGGTAACACCACCCAAAGATGAGAAAACACATGATGATTTCTTTTTCGGTCCCTAAAATTTTTCAGATTACAACATGGAATATCCTTCCAAATTAGTAGAAGGTGCAGTAGAAGCCTTTAATGCGCTGCCTGGCATAGGTAAGAAGACTGCTTTGCGCCTTGTCATGTACTTCCTGCAATCTGATGGCGATACCACCACCAGATTTACGGAAGCCCTCAAGAAGATGCGTGAAGGTATCCACCAATGTAAGCAGTGTCATACCATCTCAGATACTGTAATATGTGATATATGCCGCAACCCTACTCGTGATAGTACTGTACTATGTATAGTAGAAAATTTCAGAGATGTGGTAGCCATAGAAAATACTGGCATGTATAAGGGACATTACCATGTCATAGGCAAACTCATATCCCCTATGGACGGCATAGGACCCGACCAGCTATATTTATCCAATCTCAAAGAGCGGATTCATACCCACGGTGTAAGAGAAGTCATTATGGCACTAAACCCTACTATCAATGGTGACACCACGCTTTTTTATATTACCAAACTCTTGCAATCCGAGCATGTAAAGATTACCACCATAGCCAGAGGCATAGCCTTTGGTGGCGAATTGGAATATGTAGATGATATTACATTAGCTCGCTCACTATCTTCCAGACAACCTTATGAACAATATCTTACAGGCAAATAGTTTTTGGGTATATTATATTATTTTAGCGGCAAAGAAGTTATACCTACAATATTGTCTCTAAGCAGATGAAACTCAGCATAGTCATTGTCAATTACAACGTAAAATATTTTTTACGGCAAGCTTTGTTATCAGTTTTTAAGTCGAATGTAAATTTTGAATATGAAGTCTTTGTAGTAGATAATGCCTCAGATGATGGATCGGTACAGATGCTGTCACAGGAGTTCCCACAAGTAATGACCATAGCCAATACGGACAATAAAGGTTTTTCCAAGGCTAATAACCAAGCAATAAGAGCAAGTAAAGGGAAATATGTATTATTACTCAATCCCGACACTATCATAGAAGAGGATACGCTACAAAAGATTGTAACCTATATGGATGCAGATATAGAAGTCGGGGGCCTGGGCGTATATATGATAGATGGCAAAGGAGAATATCTGCCGGAATCCAAGCGTGGATTTCCCTCTCCGGAGACAGCTTTCTACAAACTTTTTGGTCTGTCAAAGATTTTTCCTCGCAATAAAAAATTTGGCAAATACCATCTTTCCTATCTCAATCCTAATGCGATACACAGTGTAGATGTACTTTCGGGAGCTTTTATGTTTTTACGAAAAAAAGTACTAGATGAAATAGGCTTATTGGATGAGGATTATTTCATGTATGGCGAAGATATAGACCTTTCCTATCGCATCAAAAAGGCGGGCTATAAAAACATCTATTTCCCTAATACAAAAATTATACATTTCAAAGGCGAGAGTACTAAAAAGGGTAGCCTGAACTATATAAAAGTATTCTATGAAGCGATGATAATATTTGCCCAAAAACACTTTGGCAAAAGTAATGCTTCCATGATGACAATATTACTAAGACTTGCCATCTATGTGAGAGCTGCAATAGCACTCATACAAGGAATAACAAAAAAATACATCGTATTATTTGCAGACATTTTTAGCATCTGTACAGGTTTATTAGTATCTCAGTATGGTATGCAAACTCTCGTCCATAATGGAGAAAATTTCTCTTATCCCAGCACATTGCTATATATAAACTATCCTTTGTATTTAGCAATATGGTTATTGTCGCTTTATTATTCTGGTGCTTATGATAGACCTCATAATATTCTGAAGAGTACACTCGGCATTCTTAGTGGTACTATTCTTATAGGATTTGTATATGGATTTCTTCCCATGTCTTTGAGAACATCCAGAGGTATCATTCTTGCTGCTTCTGCCTGGAATATCTTAGCTTCTGGAATAATCAGGTATGTATTCAGAACTAAAAATAGAGAATATCTTCACAAGCAGATAGGCGTAGTAGGAACTATTAGCGAGTATGAATATATTAAACAATACCTGGAAGATATACATAGTCAGGATAATCTAGTAGGATGTATCAGCATAACTACACAAGAAAATAACGCTATGCAAAGCCTAGGCAATATTGATAGACTACAAAAGATTCTCCATACTTATGCCATTGACGAAGTTATATTTTGTAGGCAAAAATTAAGTTCCTCTGAAATCATTAAATATATACAAGATTTACCTTCTAATATTTCTTGTAAGATTGCCTCTGAAGACCTGCTTCATATCATTGGAAGTAAAACCAAAAATTCTCAGGGCGAAATCTATACTTTTGACTTTAATTTCAATATCAAAAAACCTTTTTATCTCAGGTTTAAAAGATTACAAGACATTATAATTTCCTTACTTTTCTTCTTTTTTTTGCCTATATTGATATTTTTTCAAAAGAATAAAATCCAATTTATTCTAAATATATTTGACGTAATAATGGGCAAGAAATTTTGGGTGGGATTCCAAGAAAATCTGCCGTTTTCATATAAAAACATACAAGGGATTTTATGTCCTATAGATACAAGTAATCTTTCTAAGGGTCAGCAAGAACAACTATTGATAGAATATGCCAAAAACTATACTCCTTATGAGGACTTAAGAATTATCTTTTTTCGTATTCAGGAATTGGGAAACTAGGACTTTCCTTCTAAGACTTTTATATAATATTCTTCATAAAGAGGTAGTATCTTTTCCAAAGAATAACGTTCGGCTTGATGCAATGCATTTAATTTCATTTGCTGATGTAGGCTTTCATCTTTCAGAATCCTCAAGGTACTTTTCACCATACCCTCTATATCACCTATAGGATGTAAGAATCCTGTCTCACCGTGTATGTTGACTTCCGGAATACCTCCGATATTAGAAGAAACCACAGGCACTTCACATGCCATAGCTTCTAGTGCTGCCAGCCCAAAGCTCTCACTGGCAGACGGCATAAGGAAGACATCTGAAATAGCTAACAACTCCTCCACAGCCTCCTGCTTGCCCAAAAATCTAATCTCACTTGTACACGTAGTCCTCGCTAATTGTTCTACATGCTGCCGTTCTGGGCCATCCCCTATCATCAATAATTTACAAGGAATTTCTTTAGAAACTCTACAGAATACTGAAATTATATCTTCTACACGTTTTACCTTCCTAAAGTTGGAGGTATGAATAAGAATTTTTTCGCCGTTGGGTGCAAATAGCTTTCTGAAATGTTCTTTATTTTTCCTAGAAAAACGACGAAAATCAACGAAATTGGGTATTACTTCTATATTTTTCTCGATACTGAAATAGGTATAAGTATCATCTTTAAGACTTTGCGATACAGCAGTAACTCCATCAGATTCATTGATCGAATAAGTGACTACAGGAGCATAAGAAGGATCTTTGCCTACAAGTGTAATATCTGTACCGTGCAAGGTGGTAACAATAGGTAAATTTATCCCGGATTTTTTCAAAATATTTCTAGCTACTATTGCCGCTGAAGCATGAGGTATAGCATAGTGTACATGTACTAAATCTAGAGATTCATGTAAAGCAACATCTACCAGTTTTGAGGCAAGCGCAGTCTCATAAGGAGCATATTCAAAGAGAGGATAATCCGCAAGGCGTACTTCGTGGTAGAAAATATTGCTGTGGAATACTTCCAAACGTATCGGCTGGCTATAGGTTACGAAGTGGACGGTATGACCACGTTCCGCCAATGCCTTACCCAATTCTGTTGCTACCACACCGCTACCACCAAAGGTGGGATAACATACTATGCCTATCTTCATCCCAAAAAATTAATACAAAGGTATATCTTACAACAGATATGCGTATGAAATTGTTTTTGGAATCAGGACTGTGCAAGATAGGCACAGCCCCTTTTCACCAAAATATGCTTAACGAAAGGAATAGGAAAATCCTAACGAAAAGTTTCTTCCGCTTTTGTAGCGTGTCTGATAATAATCTTTATCCAGATAAGACATTGTTTCTTTAAATTCTGGATTGATAAGGTTTGTAGCCGTGAAGCTTACCTGCATAGATTTTTGCTTGCCAAAACTTTGAGATGCTTTAAAATTTAAGAGGCTCTGAGGTAGTTCAAAAATATTTGGCGTGCCACCTATAGATACTCTTGCCAAACGTTTTCGTTACTATATTCAATAAAAGTATTTATCAGGAAAGGAGATTGTCCATACATAGATCTTGTACGGGACACCTTTTCATTTATTGCAGAAGCCGCAAGATATTCTGCTTCAGGAACATCCACTACAGACTTAATATACGATGCATTTATCCCTATAATAATGTCTTTCAAGGAATTATGGATAATATTCATTTTTTGCCTCGCTTCTATTTCAAATCCGTACAAAGAAGCCTTACTTACATTCTGGTAAGAAATCTCTCCAGATGTCACCTGAGTATTATTGGTAACTTCTATGGGATTGTGAAATAGCTTGTAAAATGCACTGGCAGACAATATACATCCGGGTACAGTGAACCATTCATAACGTATGTCTAGATTATCAATAAGTGTGCGCTGTAAGTCGGGATTCCCCGTAAGGAATCTTCCTCCTAGAAAGTCTGCAATACTTATAGGTGCTACCTCTCTGAAGCTGGGTCTTGCGAGCGTGCGACCATAGCCGAATCTTATATTCATGTTTTCTGCAACATTATAAACTATGGCAAAAGAAGGGAGTACGTCCACATTTTTTAGCAGCGTTTTATCTTTGAGTTTTAATGCCGTCTGTTTGGTATTATCTTCAGAGGTAAAGGTAAGGTGTGTGGTCTCTAAACGCGTTCCTGCTATGAGTTTTAGCTTTTGTACAATAGGTAACTCTATCATGGCATACGCTGCTGCCACCTGCATAGCACCGGAATAGTCATTATAGTTATCATTCTGATATACATTTACCAAAAATGTTCCATTTCTATTGCTTTCTGGATTATATACATTGGCATCATCAATATAATCATTAATATTTCCATCAAAAGATTCATTGGCAGAAGGACCATAATCAAAGCGCACTTCTTGATATGTTCTAATTTTATAATTATATGCGACTCCCGCTTTGAATTTTGCCTTCATCTCATTCCACACTGATAAGGGTAAATTATAATCCGTTTTGAGGTCATAATTTACTTCTTTCATACCTCTGTGTACCCGTGATGGTGACTGGAATATTGTATATCGCAACATATCATTCTCACTAGTGTAACCATAGTTGAAGAATCTATTATCGGGTTGGTCTAACGAAGAATATGCCGTAGCAAACTTCCAGTCTAATTGTGAACCATTGGCTTTTCCAAAAAAATGAGTTCCATACATTTCTCCAAAAGTTACTGAACGCTGGTCATAAAGCAAATTATGTTCCCTATATCCAAAGCCATCATTTGTCGTAAACTTTATTCCATCTACTATTCTCGCTGTTTTATTGCCATTTTGGTTGTGCATGAAGACCCATCCTATTTTATTATTGGTATTGATTTTCATGCCCACATTCAATAATTGACTGAATATTACTTGGGTAGTGCTTTTATGGTCTCTGAATTCTACATTTGGAAGCAAAGACAAGCTTCCTTTGCCAGGAAAATAGTAATCCCCAAAGAATCCATCTGTATATTGCCGAGAATCTATTCTGTAATTTAGAGAATACATAAGCCCCAAAGCTCCTGACTTCAATATTTTCCATTGATTTCCAGCAGACAGCGTATAAGATTCATTCAGCATCGCTCTTCCCTGTTGTGCCGCCATACTGTTGTCCATAAGTTTAGTAGCCTCTTGGGTAACTGCGTAATTGGGAGAAGCAATACTTGGCAATATTGTATTTTCTGATAAGGGAAATTCTCTTCCCGATTTTCCGAAACCCAAAACATCTCCTTTGCCTCCTTCATAAGTAAGAAAGTTTTTCTTGAAGCCTACATTGGTATTTACGCCCCAAGTTCCAGAGATAGTGATAGTACGCATGTCAGGAAAATCTTTTGTACGTACATCTATAAGACCTCCGGCAAAGCTTGCCGGAAGGTCGGGCGTAAAGGTTTTATACACTATTATATTGTCAATAATTTGAGTAGGGAACATGTCCATCTGTACGGTATTGCGCTCAGGATCCAAGCCCGGCAACTCCATACCATTTAATATCGTTTTGCTGTATCTGTCGCCTAAGCCTCGTACATATACGTATCTCCCTCCCTGAATAGATACACCCGTCACTTTCTTGATAGCATTACCTGCATCATTGTCTCCTGATGCTTTAAAAGTCTGAGCAGATATGCCGTCCATGACATTAGCAGATTTTTGCTGCATAGCATATAGCGCATTCACATTATTATTGGCAATAGAAGCTACGATAACGACTTCCTCCAGTTGTGAAGACTCTTCCTCTAAAGCTGTATTTACTAATGTAACTTCATTAGCCCTTACAATTACCTGTTCGATATATTGCGTTCTATAGGAAAGGTAAGATACTTCAAGGCTATAAGTACCTTCTTCAATATTTTCTATTGAATAAAGACCGTCTAAGTCGGTAATACTTCCTATGGTAGTGCCTTTGAGAATAACATTTGCTCCTATGAGCGCTTCTCCTGTGGATATATCCGTAATCATACCACGAATTGTGCCTGTCCCGGCATACATTATACTACTACTCCCGAGTAATAGTATGTAGAATAATTTTTTAATAGAATACATATTTTGGTGTGTATGAATTAGTCTATTACTAAATTGTTCTGGTAGATATATGTCCAGTTCTTAGTCCATTTTTCTCCAGAAGGATTGAAACATCCTTTGTAGTTAGCTCCAGCATCGAAGAAAGTTCCAGATATGGGTGTGGCACTATACCCACTGGTGGGTTCAAAATTCACCATATTAGGATTTGTAGTGCTATTGCCATTGTCTATAAAATGCTGTTTCAATGTACTCAATACATTGGGTTTAAATCCAGATGAAGCTTTCCGAAAGGATGCAGTCAGATAATATACTGAAGAGTCGTTAGCATTAGTAATATTGAAAACGATGTTATTTTTTATTTGTATATCACCAGATGTCAATCTGGTGTAGGAATTCTGAGCTATACTATCACTGGCTTCTATATACATAGGATTAGCAAAATCGTAAAGTATAGAGTTATATAATTTCAATCCCCCATTTGCCCTTACGATAAGTACTCTTTTATCATTTCTACCTTTTATAGTGATATTCGCTATAGTAGGAATGCCATAAGGAGTACCATCTTCGGGCGTATCTGCTCCATCGAATTCGCCACCGTAGTCTCCCACAGCTTCTTGTAAGCCAAACCAAAATTGATTATTTCCTCTATACCCTTGGTCATAATCAAAAGCATCGTCATCATTGAATACAGAGGCAATATATTTTGTGTTTACAGTTCCCCCAAAGAACTCTATACCGTCATCGGCATTAGCAATGATTTCTATATGGTTGATGGTAGTGCCACTGCCTACACCTCCTAATGATAGACCATTAATTTCTTTGTCAGCAGTAATTTTGCTGCCACCGTGACGAATCTGTATATAACTCAATATTCCTGAATTGTCAGCATCATTGCTTCCACCGTAATTGGCACGCGTGACGGTAGATGGTAGCCCTTCGAATTGCTGCGTGTTGGGTACAGTATTTAGCGATGCCGCCCCAAGTATAACTACACCGCCCCAAAGACCTCGTACATCTTTTCCTAGTGTTCCTTTTGCCTTTTGAATAGCTGTAGATGAAGGGAAAATACCATCCAGTATTGAAGTAAAGATTATAGGCTCAGAGGCAGAACCCTGTGCCATAATTTTTCCGCCACGAGCTACTATCAATGCAGAAGCATTTGCCTCCGTACCTTCCAATGCCTTTATAATAGTACCGCCTTCAATTGTAAGCTCCTGTCCTGAGTTTACAAATACAAATCCATCGAGCACCCAAATTTTATCTTTAGTCCAAGTCTTAGTGCCTGTTCCTTCACCTAAGTCTTTCACGAATACGTGTGCTATTCCACTTATCAAAGAATCTTTGTACACAGTACAGATACCGCTGGTACATGTCACATCCGGCACAGGGTCAACCTCCTTGTTGCAAGCATACCATGACGTCATGAAAAAGCATATTATCAATGCCCAAATTTGTTTTTTCGTTTTGTTATTCATAAATAAAAAATTTATATAGCAAAGAAATAGCTATACTATTACCTACGCATGAAGGCAAAATGGAATGTTGTTGTATTTTGTGTGTGTATTACCTATACATTTCATGTAGGTATTGTGAACGATAATGAAAACCATAGTCGCATTACTTTATAAACAAGTATATTTGCAGGATAAATATTGTTATGAAAAACAAATTCTTTACCGCTCTGCTTTTGCTGTTTTTTGTCATACAAAATTCTTTTGCAGCTACAGATATTTGGTTCATCCACAATTCTCCAGATACTGTTTTTTCCAGAATTTCATTGAGCCTAGACAATGGAGTAGTCGTAGATAGTTTATTCTTCAGACAACAGCAAACGTTTTCCATAGACAGTCAATATGTAGGTATGATTACAGTACGCTCTCTACTAGATACGAACCAGTCTTATGTACAAGCCGTCACTTGGGCGGATAGCTCATCCTATATTGCAATACTTAGCGGATTGGAGAACTCGGGATACGTAGTGAATCCTGATGGCATCTCCACATCCATGTCTATACAAAGTATTGATGAAGCCTCCTTACTATCCCCATCTACAGGAAATACTGCCATACTATTTTCACATGGCGGCACAGACTTTCCTACCGGTGATATTACGCAGTATCCAGGCACACTTACGGTTGATGACTTATCGTATGGTGATACCGAGGACGTGCTTCGTGAGAACATCAGCTATAATTTCAATCTTCTCACCCGCGACTCTTCCTTGCTTATGGTAACGTTCCGAGCTAAGCTGTCGGACTACAGCAATAAAAGAGTAGTCATATTATTATCAGGGTTTCTGAGACCATCTGCCAATAATAACGGCAAATATTTTGGTATGTATCTGGTGAATAGAGATTCATTGAACTTTCAGGCTTTTAGCAATGTTACCCCAGTAAGGGTTCGTGAAGAATATGCGTTTCAGATTTCTCCAAACCCCTGTACAGATTTCTTACAAATACAATCTACTACATCTCTTAGTGATAAGCAGGTTTCTATTATCTCTGCCGAAGGTAAAATAATTTCTTTTTCCAATATCAGCGCTGGAGATAACAAATACAGTATTCCTGTGCATCAATTACAGCGAGGTATGTATTGGCTACGCATAGAAGATGCTGCACTTCCTTTCATCAAAGAATAGTGATGCTGGAAATTATTCGTCTCAAAAAATGTTACGAAAAAGCCACGGCATTAGATGATGTTTCTCTACATATCGGTAGAGGAATAGTATATGGTCTTTTAGGCCCTAATGGTGCTGGAAAATCTACACTCATACGCTGTATTACCCGCATCATAATGCCCGACAGTGGGGAGATAAGAATTAGGGGTGAGTCGCTATCACAGAAGCATATCCAGCACATAGGATATATGCCAGAAGAGAGGGGTCTCTATAAAAAAATGAGAGTAGGGGAACATCTCCAATACTTGGCTCAGCTCAAAGGGCTGTCCAAGCAGGAAAGTAAAGAGAAATTAGGATACTGGCTCACTAAGTTTGATATACAATCTTGGGAAAATAAAAATATTGAAGACCTCTCAAAAGGAATGCAGCAGAAAGTACAATTCATAGCCGCAGTCATCACACGTCCCCAATTGCTTATTCTTGATGAGCCTATGACGGGATTAGACCCTATAAATGCCGATATACTCAAAAATGAGATTTTGACACTATGCAATGAAGGTAGCACCATATTACTTTCTACACATAGAATGGAGTCCATAGAAGAACTTTGCCAAGAAATCGCTCTTATCCATCAGGGAAAAATTGTACTAGAAGGCAAGGTAAATGAAATACGTCAGCAGCATAAGAAAAATATAGTAAATATCACCGTAGATAGAATTCCCGAAAATATTGCTATGTTCAACCCTCTGAAGATAGATGGCTACCATCTTCACCTACCCATACAGCATGACAACGATACAAATGAGATAATAACAAAACTTATAAATATGGGTTGCAAAATACGCCACGTAGAGTTAATAATACCCAGCATTCACGAGATATTTGTAGATACCGTAAAACTTGCACCATGCGTAATATCCGATTGATAGCCTTCAGAGAATATTGGACTAGGGTGCGAAAGCGTTCTTTTCTAATTGCAACTTTCGGCATCCCAATCCTGATGTTGTTACTAGTAGTAGGTATAGTATATATTGCTATTTTATCTAAAGATAACGCAGTAATTGCGGTAAAAGATGAAACAGGATGGTTTGAAGATAAATTCAGAGGCTTAGATCAGGGAGCATCTTTGCGTTTTGAATATTATAACGACAGCACTACAGACATAAACAATTTTTTTAAAGAAAAAGAGGAAAAATACGATGGTGTTCTGTACATACCTAAATTCCAAGATATTCGCAACCCCATAGGTATAAGATATTATGCGGACAAAGCAATGGGACTTCAGATGGAAGGAACACTGCAAAAAGCAATACAAAATGTACTCCAAAATAAAATGCTTCAAGAGAAAGGACTAGACGAAACTTGGTTGAGTGCCTACGAACAAGAAATTTCTATAGAATCTGTAATCGGCGACAATGCTGCCAAAGGTATAGGTGAAGTTGCCGGAACTATTGGATACCTGATGGGAATGCTGATATACTTGTACTTAATCATCTACGGATCTATGGTGATGAAAGGCGTCTCCGAAGAGAAAACCAACCGCATCGTAGAAGTCATGCTTTCTTGCACTAGACCCTTTGATATGATGATGGGAAAGATTATGGGCATTGGCGCAGTAGGATTTACACAGTTTGTATTATGGATTTCCGTATTATTCTTAGGTCAATTGATTTTAGGGTTGGTATTTGCTGATAAGTTGATGATGTTACAGGATATTTCTACAGCAGGGTTACAGCAACAGCAGATGCAAGATAGTGCCAAAATTTTAGAAGCAATTCAGGCTATAGATACGCTAAATCTGCCCCTGCTTATCACGGGGTTTCTTACCTACTTTATGGGTGGCTATATGTTCTATGGTGCACAATTTGCCGCCGTAGGAGCAGCCATCACAGATGAGGGAGAGTCCCAGCAATTTATGCTACCCATACTGATACCTATTATCATGGCTTTCGTATTTACATCCATAGCTATAGAACAACCCGGCTCCTCTGC
This sequence comes from Chitinophagales bacterium, assembly GCA_044227665.1. GTDB lineage: Bacteria > Bacteroidota > Bacteroidia > Chitinophagales > JADIYW01 > JBGAWK01. The sequence goes on along the minus strand of JBGAWK010000002.1, from coordinate 56,788 downwards.
TGCCTGGTGGGGTTCTATGCTGCCATTTACATCTCCTATAGTTATGATGGCGAGATTGCCCTTTGGTGTTCCCATTCTAGAACTATTATTGTCAATTTTTATCCTTTTAGTTAGCGGTGTGCTTATGGTGTATCTAAGCGCCAAAATTTACAGGATAGGCATTTTAGTACAAGGGAAAAAAGTCACCTTTGCAGAAATAGGCAAGTGGCTGATGAGAGGGTAGCTGTATAAGAGTTTCCTACTGGAAGGAATAATCTCTACCCACTAAAAATCTCATTGTACACTAGTCTTAGTGCTAAAATCAAAGGTTTTCTTCTACAAATGTCTTACAATAGTCTTTTATAAGCATTCTTACTGCTCTGAATTGAGCATATATTTCTTCCTCTGTACCAGTAGCTTTCGCAGGATCGGGGAAATTATGATGCAATTTTTGTGCTTTAGTAGGAAAAAAGGGGCATCTTTCACGAGCATTATCACATACGGTGATGACATAATCAAAATCAATATTCTTATACTCTTCTACAAGAGTAGAGCTATACTTTGAGATATCTATACCATCTTCCAGCATCGTTTCTATAGCTTTGGGATTTACGCCATGTGCTTCTACGCCTGCACTATAGATATTGGCTCTATCTTGTGCATAATAACGCAAATATCCCTCCGCAATTTGGCTTCTACAGCTATTACCAGTACACAACACCAAAATATTTTTTTTCATATCAATAATAGCTTCTTTTTAACATCTTTGCAGCCTTTACCAAAAGTATCAAGACCGGTACTTCTACCAATGGACCTATTACGCCTACAAAAGCCTGTGGTGAGTGTATCCCAAATATAGCAATAGCTACAGCAATAGCCAATTCAAAGTTATTACCCGTAGCTGTAAATGCTATAGATGCATTTTTGTCATAAGGGATATTTAAAAATCTGTTGGCAAAAAAACTGGCAAAAAACATCACCACAAAATATATAACCAGCGGTAAGGCTATCTTCATCACATCCATAGGCAACGCTACAATTTTGTCTCCTTTGAGGCTGAACATCAGTACAATGGTAAATAATAGTGCAATGAGTGTCAGCGGAGAAATCACGGGCACATATTTCCTATTGAACCACTCTAATCCTTTAATTTTAATCAAAAAATACCTGCTTATAAACCCTGACAGGAAAGGTATGCCCAAATAAATCATCACGCTTTGAGCGACTTCGCGCATGGGAACTGAAATTGTATGACTGCTGATTCCCAAACTCTCAGGCAGCAGATTGATAAACAGCCAAGCATAAAAGCTATAGGTAAGTACCTGAAATATACTGTTTAGTGCGACCAACAAAGCAGCATATTCTCTATTGCCGCCTGCTAAATCATTCCATACGATAACCATAGCGATACATCTTGCCAAGCCTATCAATATAAGTCCCGACATATATTCAGGGCTGTCTCGCAAGAATAATACCGCCAAGACAAACATTAACAAGGGGCCTAAAACCCAATTCAGGAGTAGGGATAGCGATATTGCTTTTTTGTCTTGGAAAGCTTTTGGCAACAAGCTATAATCTACTTTTGCCAATGGCGGATACATCATCAATACAAGACCTATAGCCAATGGAATATTCGTAGTGCCTACACTTAGTTGATTATTGAATTCTTTGATGCCGGGGAAAAAATAGCCTAACAGCACGCCTATAGCCATAGCCATAAATATCCATAAGGTAAGATACCTATCCAAAAATTTCAGCCGCATTTATAAACTATTGATTTTAACAACATTGACTTTCTTTCGCTATTAAGTGAGTAGAAATTTGGGTTATGAATTGCAATAATTTGTCTATTGCAGTTTTGTCTATACAGTAACAGATGGCAGTACCCTCAATATTTCCCTTGATAATTCCTGCACTCTTCAGCTCCCTAAGATGCTGAGAGACTGTGGGCTGTGCCAAGGGAAGCTCATTCACAATATCTCCACAAATACAGGCATCTACTTTGATAAGATACTCCACTATGGCTATACGCGCAGGATGCCCTAGTGCCTTTGCCATTTGTGCTATTTCATTCTGACCTTGAGAAAAATATTGTGCCTTCGTAATTCCCATATATATTCTAATATTGCAATATTACGATAAATATAAAAAACATCCTAGATATTTTTTATTTATACAAAAAAATTAAATATCTAAAATCTCCTGAGTCTTGAGCAAATCTTCCAAGTTTTCTCTTCTGCGGATAAGATAATCCTTACCTTGATAGATGAGTATTTCAGCAGGACGATAGCGTGAATTATAATTGGAGGACATGGAATATCCATAAGCTCCGGCATTGTGCAATGCCAAAATATCGCCTTCTCTGACTTCGTTCAATTTCCTATCCCAGCCGAAGGTATCTGTCTCACAGATATAACCCACTACGGTATAGATGCGGTGTATGCCTATAGGGTGAGATACATTGGTAATATGATGGTAGGCATCATACATCATAGGACGTATAAGGTGATTCTGTCCTGAGTCCACCCCTGCAAATACGGTAGCCATCGTCTGCTTTACGACATTGGTACGCACAAAGAGAGTGCCACTCTCGCTGACGAGGAATTTTCCGGGTTCGAACATTATCTGTAAGGGTCTGCCATATTTTTTGCAAAACTCTTTGAAGCGCTTTGTCAGTTTTTCACCCAAATTTTCTATATCTGTGGGATAATCATCAGAGTGGTATTGCACCTTGAAACCGCTTCCAAAATCCACAAATTCCAAGTCCTTAAAGTGCTTAGCCGCATCAAATAATAATTCTGCGCCTCGGATAAATACATCAGCATCCAAGATATCGGAGCCTGTATGCATGTGGAGTCCATTCACATGAATATTATTGGTTTTTATTACTCTTTCGAGGTGTCGCATCTGATATATAGATATACCAAATTTAGAATCTATATGACCCGTAGATATTTTGGTATTGCCTCCAGCCATAATGTGTGGATTGATGCGCACACATACGGGATAGCTGTTGCCATAATAATGTCCAAATTGCTCTAAGATGGAAATATTGTCTATATTGATTTTCACACCCATCTCTACGGCTCTTTTTATTTCATCTATGTTCACACAATTTGGCGTATAGATAATGTCCTGAGGCGCATATCCGGCATGTAGTCCTAGCTGTACTTCTTGAATAGATACAGTGTCGAGGCCAGCACCAAGTTTCTTCATAAACTTGAGTATAGATACATTGCTAAGTGCTTTTACGGCATAGTTAATTTTAATATCCACACTAGAAAATGCAGACTTCAGCCTATTATATTGTCTTTCTATAACACTTGCATCATACACGTATAAGGGTGTGCCGTATTTAGCACACAACTCCAAAACTGAAATGCCATCTATAACATATCTGTCTTCCAATAGTTCCATATTGCAAAACTATAATTTTAAAGCCCTATATGTTGATATAATCTAATTTATTCGTTTAAAATAGGTATAAATTAAAAACTTTTTAACATTAGAGATAGAAAATGGAAATTATTACTATTACACGAGTTCGTATAATGATGAAAAGACAATTTCTCTGTTTATTTATTTCCATTCTAAATAACATTCTTTCATCATACCTTTGTAGCAATGTCCGAACAAATAATCTCATCCGTAAGAGAAGCACTATCTACCGTTATAGACCCCGACTTCAAGAAAGATTTGGTTACCTTGAATATGGTAAAAGATATAGAGGTAGATGATACAACTATTCGATGTACCATAGAACTTACTACGCCGGCATGTCCCCTAAAAGAGCAACTGGAGAGCGAATCCAAAACTGCCATTCACAAGTATGTCGGCGGCAATTATGCTATAGAAATTACCTTCACATCGAAGGTAACAACACTTAGAGATATAAAGTCAGAGGTACTACAAGGAGTAAAGAATATCATAGTGGTAGCCTCAGGAAAGGGGGGTGTGGGAAAATCTACCGTGAGCGTAAATCTTGCACTCACGCTTGCACAGTCGGGAGCTAGTGTAGGAATTATGGACGCAGATATTTATGGCCCCTCCATTCCCACGATGCTGGGCCTTAAAGGAAAAAGACCTTCCCTCCAGAAAGTAGAAGACAAGCACAAGATAGTACCTGTACAATATAACGACATCAAGGTGATGTCCATAGGATTTTTGATAGAAGAAAAACAGGCAGTAGTGTGGCGTGGTGCTATGGTAACTTCTGCACTTCGTCAGTTTGTTACAGATGTATTATGGGAAGATTTGGATTATTTGGTTATAGACATGCCTCCCGGCACTGGAGATATTCACCTCACCTTGTCACAGTTGGTACCTATTACAGGCGCAATCATAGTGACTACGCCACAGGAAGTAGCACTTGCAGATGCGCGCAAGGCGCTATCCATGTTTACTATGGAACAAATCCATATTCCTATTCTAGGTATTGTAGAAAATATGGCTTATTTTATCCCTCCAGATATGCCAGAAAAGCGATATGCCATATTTGGAGAAGGTGGAGCACGAAAATTGGCAGAAGAATACGACACAGAAGTATTGGGCAATATTCCTATAGAAATCCCTATACGTGAAGGTGGTGATGAGGGAACTCCGGCAGTATTGTGGCATCAAAACTCGGCATTCACTACTTTTAATCATTTGGCAAAAAACATAGCCCGAAAGATTGCCATAAATAATGCATCTTTACAACGTACAGAAGGCACGGCATGACAGGCAGGGAGAATATACTGGACAGAGTAGAAAAAGCGTTAGAAACCATACGGCCTTTTCTTATTGCTGACGGCGGAAACATAGAAGTGATAGACCTCACCGATGATATGGACTTGCATGTACAACTTCAGGGGAACTGTGAGATATGCCCCATGAATACCTCCACATTAAGAGGAGGTGTAGAAGGCACCATCCGTGCTGCCGTCCCGGAAATTAACAGAATCATTCCTTTATAAATTTTTTATGAACAGACAAAATCTTATCGCTTCTATTCGTCAGAAGGAAAATTTCTTATGTATAGGATTAGACCCAGATATTCAAAAGATACCTCCTCATCTTTTGCAGTATGAAAATCCTGTAGAAGAATTCTGTAAGGCTATTATAGATGCCACTTCGGATTTGTGTGTAGCTTACAAGCCTAATATAGCATTTTTTGAAGCCTTAGGTAAAAAAGGATGGGATACGCTTTCCACGATTAGTGCGTATCTGCCAAAGGACACCCTAAATATTGCTGATGCTAAGCGGGGTGATATAGGAAATACGGCAGCACAATATGCCAAAGCTTTCTTTCAGGAAATGCCCTTTGATGCTATCACACTCAATGCCTACATGGGGAAAGATGCCATTACTCCATTTCTTGCTTATGACCAAAAATGGGCAATCATATTGGGGCTTACCAGTAATGAGGGCAGCAAAGACTTCCAATATCTTCCTATAGAAGGGAAACCACTGTATAGACATACAATCGAGAAAGCGATGATCTGGGGCAATAAAGATAATACCATGTTTGTAGTAGGTGCCACCCATCCCGACGGACTCAGAGATGTACGCAGTTTCTGTTCCGAACATTTCTTGCTAATCCCAGGAGTAGGGACACAGGGTGGCAATCTTTCCGATGTATATCACGCTGCCGCTACAGAAGATATAGGCATATTGGTAAATGTAACCAGAGATATTATTTATGCCTCAACGGGAAAAGATTTTGCAGAAAAAGCAAGAGAACAAGCACTGTCTTATATAAAAGAAATGTCTGCACTTATGCATCAGCACTAACGTAAATCCAGCTCCGTATTGTCTCCAATATTAAGGCTTTGAGAAGAGCCATGAATATCCGAATCACTACCTATCAGAGAATTGTATAATACCACCTCTTCCATCTTTGTAAAACTGCCTATTATAGAGTTTTTTATGATACTATGTTTGATATGCGTATTGTCCCCTACGGTGACATTAGGCCCTAAAATACAGTTTTCTATGACCGTATTATTGCCAATATAAACAGGTTCTACAATGATAGTATTTATATAATTAGGAATATGATCCGGGACTACATGGCTATTTTTCTTCAGTAATAGTGCATTGGTATCGAGAAGGACTTCCTTCTGTCCACAGTCATACCAATTATCTACCTTGAAAGGTTGAAATCTTTCTCCCCTTTTTATCATTTCCTGCAAGCCATCTGTAAGGTAGAATTCATTCTGGTTTCGGATATTATGCTCTATATTATATGACAAAGCTTCTATCAGACGACCAAATTTTTCAAACTTATACAGTCCTACAAGAGCCATATTAGACTTTGGGATACTGGGCTTTTCTACGACTTTGAGTATTCTTCCATCTCCGTCCATCTCGGCGACACCAAATATTCGAGGATCAGGAACTTTCTTTACCCCCAAGGCAGACCCTTTCAAAGACATAAATGCATCTCTATCGAATTCCATAATAGTATCTCCTAAGATGATAACCACTTCTTCATCAGCATCCAGCCATTCGCGCGTAAGCCATATAGCATGTCCCAGCCCCTCCCTGCTCTGCTGCGATACATAACGTCTATTGATGTCACTATGATGTGTTTCTACATAATCGTAAATCTTCTCCCCCAAATAACCTATGACAAATATATATTCCTCTATATCCAAAGACTTTAACTGCTCGATAATGTATCCCAATATCGTTTTTCCGGCCACGGGAATCAAGGACTTTGGCTGAGTATAAGTATGTGGTCTCAACTTAGTACCCGCACCGGCTACAGGGATAATGGCTTTCATCGTGTTTCAAAGATATACAATAGCTTGCCAAAATCAAAAACGGGTTCTAATTAACGTAGAGATATTAATCTACATCTTGTGTATTACTGCTTTCACGAACTTTTGTGCATTTTATCTAGGAATAATTTGTTTGTGATTTAAGTTACTTCTTTCTATAAACTCCTACTTGAATACTTAGAGACATTAATTCTAATTTCCACACCACACCTACCCAAATTGATATATAATTAAGTCCTATAATAATCACCCTGTTATGCAAATAAGTTAGGGCAATTTTATATGATTAACGGGAATGTTGTTGTAGGATTGTATAGCGGATAGTGCGTAAAACTAACTTCTCCTACCACGGAAGACCAAGTTGGATACTTTTGCTTTCTATGGCTAATAGTTTTTTCTTTGCAGATAGTCCACCTGCATATCCAGTAAGTGTTCCATTACTACCTATTACTCTGTGGCAGGGTACTATGATAGCTAGGGCATTGGCACCATTAGCCCCGGCTACTGCCCTTATGGCTTCGGGATATTGTATGATTGCTGATAATGTACTATAGCTGGTGGTAGTTCCGTATGGTATTTTTACAAGTGCCTCCCATACCTGCTTTTGAAAGTCGCTTCCCACCATGAGAAAGGGTATAGAAAATTCTATACGTTCACCACGAAAATAGGCATCCAATTGATGAGTTGCTTCTATATGGAGGGCGGTACATTTTTCACGATAGGCAGCATTGAGATGTTTTTGGATTCTATGGTCTATTGCTGTCCTTAGTTTTCGATATTTCCAATCACAAAGACATAGATCGCCGTCAAGTTCCCCCAACAACATGTTTCCTAGTGGCGACTTGTATTCGGAAATATGTATGCTACGCATCATTGCTTACTTCGAGGCTATGCTTTAGATTATGCAGCACCACGTCCCATGCTTTATCAAAATAATCATATATAGGTATCCAGTTTTCATCGTCTGGCCATCCGTAATGTGCGAGCGTGATAGAAGATGTGCTTTCATCAATTGCATCAAAAAAGAGCACCACCCAAGTATAATAGCCCGAAGCACGCTGTGCAGAAAACCCGGGAGGCGTATTCCATGAAAATGTAAGCATCTTCTGTGGTAAATAGGAAAGTATCTTACAGCCTTCTGCACCTCGCATACCTACAGGATTTTCCAGCAAGAAATATATCTCAAAAGTTCCTCCTGGTATCAACTCTATTTTGTTGTCTCTGCCAAAGAAGGTGAGTAGTCCTTCATGGGTAGTCCACCTTTTCCATAGGGTCTCCAAGGTACAGGGCAAATGCACTGTTTTGGTGAGGGATTTATCCGTAATTTTCATGTCCACATTTTTTCATAGCTATAAAAATATGTGCCAAATGATGTTCGCTATGCCAAGCATACATGGCTAGCGTGGTATCGAGACGAAAGGATTTGTCATGCTCAGGATGTATGAACTCCTTGGCAAAATCGTCGTCTGTCATATTTTTGAGTAAAAATGTCCACCTGCTATGAATACCTTCCAGTAGCATTAAGGAAGATTCTATAGGCATTATCTTACTATCCGCTAGTTCTGCCCATCGTTCCTCAAAATATGGTTTTACCGTAGGGCTATCTTCTGTTAGTGTCAACTTGAATCTTATAAAGCTATTGCAATGACTATCCGCACAGTGATGCACTACTTGCCTTAGCGACCATCCTCCGGATCTATAGGGTGTGTCCATCTGAGCCTCCGTAATGCCAGCTAAGGCAACTTCTAGTTTCTGGGGGAAACTTTGTAGTATGGCAATATATGCTGCTCTCATGTCTGGTGTAATGACAGCAGGAGCGTTAAATTTTCCGATAGGATATTGTAATTCTTCCATGTAAATTATGAATTATCTAGGATTGATAATAGCTAGTGCCTTTTGGATAATAAAATCTACTTGCTGCTCAAAAACCAGATTAGAAGTATCTAATAATAGGGCATCCTCTGCCATCACAAGTGGAGAGTCGGCACGAGTAGTATCTATATGGTCTCTTCCTTTGAGATTGCTTATTATATCCGCTTCACTTTCCATGATACCTTTTTCTGCCAACTCTATATGTCTCCTATAGGCTCTAGTATGCAAGTCGGCAGTCATGAATATCTTTAATTCTGCATCCGGAAATACTACCGTTCCTATATCTCTGCCGTCCATGACTATACACTTACTTTTTCCCAGTGACTGCTGTAATTTTACGAGTTTCTTTCTTACCTCACTTATGGCACTAACGGGGGATACGGCGTTAGAGACTTCTAATGTGCGTATCTTTTCTTCTACATCTTGATTATTGAGATAGGTAGTCCACCCATCTGCATTGCTTTCAAAATGTATTTGTATATTTTCTAGTGCTACAGCAATACTTTTAGCGTTACTTAGGTCTATCTTATTCATTAAGAAAAAGTAGGTCACCGCCCTATACATAGCTCCTGAATCTATGTATGTATATTGTAATACTTTGGCTACAGCCTTTGCAGTACTGGATTTACCACAGGCACTATAGCCGTCAATAGCAATATTTATTTTCTTCATGTATTAATTTGTAGTATTTCCAAAGTCGGCAAGTCTTACTTGCAATCCTATGTGATGCAAAATATTACCTCCACTGTAAGGAGAGATGCCATAGTCGAAATCAAAAGCTTGGATATGTATGCCGAATCCCGCAGAAATCCCACTAAATCCTTTCTTTCCCTCAAAGCTTAGTGCTTTTCTATCTAGGTGGTCATAGCCAAAGCGGAGATGTACGGGCTTTGCCACAGCTATATTTGCTCCAAAAATAAAGTGCCTGAACATCTTATCAAAAAATGGCGTTTTCTTCGTCGTAGATTGTCCAGTAAATAAGGAGTTTTTATCTTCCACAGGGAAGGACAAATCTGGATTTTGAAGGTCGTGAACGATGACTTGTAGTGTAACAGGTAGCTTCTCGAATGTCTTAGAAAGTCCTATATTCACTTGCAATGGCAATTTCTCTCTGACTTTATCTACATAAGGCTTTGCTTGAATACCAGCATCTTTTATATAGGTGGTAAGTAATAATTTTTTGTCGGAATTTATGTATGCAGCACCTAGATTCCAAGCAAAAGCTATACTACTATACTGAGCATAGTTAGAAAACAGTATTTGCGTGGTGATTCCGTAGTGAAATTTTTTCCATTGCTGTGTGTAGGAGCCATAGAGACCATAGTCTCCTGCACGAAATGTGCCTGTAGAATTTCCGGAAATATCGCGACCATCAAAACTGCCATAAGACTGATAGTTGATGCCGGCTGTAAATGTCCCTTTGAGTTTTTTGGCATAATGGCTATACCCAATCCTGCCAAATAGGGAACCTTTGAGATAAAAGCCGTTGTTGAACGCGATGCCTTTATGTAATAAAGAATCTCCGAGAGCAGGGTTCTCATATACATTGAGCACATCTTTGTCTTGCATGGCAGCAGCAGTGCCACCCAATGCTGTAGCCTTGGCAGAAGTAGGCAGTTTCAGGTAGGCAAATGAGGTGTTCCCACCCTGCTGCGCCCATGTAGTCAATGACGTAAATATTGCTATTACAGAATAAATTATTTTCATCCTTTGCTAACGTACAAAAATAAATATAGCAAAACTTCTTTATGTCACTATTTTTATAGAAAATTGCTTAAATATTTTTTTACGCTCTAAGAAATATATGAAATACTTGATTACGATATACATAATTCTCATTTTGCCATGTGCAATTTCATGTAAGTCTAGTCATGTAACGATGAAATATCCAGAATTTATCTCTAAGGAAATTAAAAAAATAGAGAAATCTGCGCCCACCAATCCACCCACAAAAATATATAGCTATACCTACCAGAATAGGACTGTATATTATTTTAGTTCCTACTGTTGTGATATTCCATCAAGATTATTTGATGACACTGGCGTTCTGATATGTCAGCCTGACGGAGGAATTACAGGCAAGGGCGATATGAAATGTTTGGATTTTTTTCAAAATGCTACCCATCCTATACTAGTATGGGAGGATAATAGAGCTAAGGTAGTAACGCAATAAGAAATGATACAGAAGGATTTTGACATTCTCATTTTAGGAAGTGGTCCTGGTGGATACGTAGCGGCCATACGAGCTGCACAGCTAGGAATGAAAGTAGCCATAGTGGAGAAGGAAGGACTAGGAGGAATATGCCTCAATTGGGGCTGCATACCTACGAAAGCACTATTGAAAAGTGCTGAAGCCCTTTCAATAATCCATGAAGCAAATAAGTTTGGACTTCATTGTGAAGGTGTAAGCATTGATTTTTCGGCAGTCATTGCTGGAAGCCGAAAGGTAGCACAAGAAATGCAGGGAGGTATAGGCTATTTGATGAAAAAAAATCAGATTGCCGTGATAAACGGATATGGAAAAGTCAAGCCCGGGAAGCGAATAGAAGTTACTGATAGCCATGGACATATCAAAGTATATGCAGCTTCACATATAATTATAGCTACGGGAGCGTCGCCTCGGGCATTACAAAATTTGCCTTTCGACGGCAAATATGTCATAGACTATCGCAAAGCCATGAGTCTCGATACTCAACCCAAACACATTGCCATAGTAGGAGCCGGAGCCATAGGGATGGAGTTTGCATACTTTTATCATACAATGGGAACAAAAGTGAGCCTTATAGAGTTTGCGCCAAGACTGCTGCCCAATGAAGATGAAGAGGTCTCACAATTTATACATAAAAAATATGCGAAAGAGGGTATGCATATTTACACATCCTCGCGTGTGCTTGCACATAAAATTGAGGAAGATATTTGCAAGGTAGTCGTTTCTACACCGCAAGGAGAAGTAGAGATAGAAGCAGACAAAATATTGTGTGCCACAGGCGTAATGCCCAATATAGCCAATATAGGACTGGAATACGTAGGCATCACTACCCTAGAAGGAAAGATAAAAGTAGATGAATATTATGCTACCAATATTGAAGGCTATTATGCGATAGGCGATGTAATTCCAAGTCCGGCACTTGCACACGTAGCATCGGCAGAGGGTATCACCTGCGTAGAAGTAATAGCCGGCCACAGCCCGACGCCTATACGCTATGACAATATTCCAGGCTGCACTTACTGCTACCCACAAGTAGCCTCTGTAGGTATGACGGAAACACAGGCTCGTACCAAGGGCATAGATATAGCCGTAGGCAAATTTCCGTTCTCAGCATCAGGAAAGGCTAAGGCAAGTCGCCATACCGATGGTTTTGTGAAGATGATTTTCGACAAAAAATATGGCGAAATTCTGGGAGCACATCTTGTAGGCGATAATGTCACAGAGATGATTGCAGAGGTTGTCGTAGCTCGTCAACTAGAGTCCACGGCTAAGCATCTGCTAAAGTCTATCCATCCACATCCTACCTTGAGCGAGGCTATAATGGAAGCTACCGCAGTAGCCTTAGGGGAAGGCATACATTTGTGATTATAGCTATTGATAGTTAAGACAATACCATTGAGAGAAGTTTGAAGGAGATGCTAGAAGACAAAGATATTCCCCCTAAATTAGCACCTGAAAAGGAACTTATTTTTTAATTAGAGTAAAAAAATTATGAAAATAGCATGTATAGGTATCGGCAATGTAGGTTTTGCCATAGCAGACAATCTTCAAAAGAAAGGTCACCAGATAATCATCGCCAATGACAATATACATTCTACAAGTGTGCAGAAAGCCATCGAAAGAAATCCAAATTTTAGCGTGAACGGTGTACAGCAAGCAATAGATGAAGCAGAGATTGTTTTTCTAGCCGTGCCTTTCTCTAAGAATGAGTCCCTGCTGTCCAATCTACATTTTAATGGGAAAACACTTGTAGATTGCACAAATCCTGTAGGAGCGGGAATATCACATGGGCTGAAAAGCGAAATTTCTGGCAGTGAGTGTGTACAGCGATGGGCTTCGGATGCAAGAGTGGTGAAGGCATATACTATATATGGCTATGAGAATTTTGCAGACAGCAATTTTCCAAAATATAATGTAAAACCCGTGATGATGATTGCAGGAAACGACAAAGGTGCAAAAGAAGTACTTATAGGAATTAATACAGACATGGGTTTCTATACACTTGATACTGGCACATTGGATCAGGCCCTACATCTAGAACATCTTACGCTCTTGTGGGTGAAGATGGTACGTAGAGATGGTCATCACCCAAATTTTGCATGGGCTTATCTCGATAAATAAGCAATGAAATTCCCAAGGGCTGATGAAAGCATATAACGCTGACAGTATAGAATGTAAAGGTAAAATATGTATATTGTGTTTAATATATGAAGACTACAGCAGCACATTCTAAGCTGAATACTTTTCGCTATGAATTCCTATTATTGGCACTATTAATATTAATTTTTGACAAGATATTTTTCCCTGATAATGAGATATATATAAGGTATGTATGGTTTGTAAATATGCTTATTATTGCCTTAGCCTCTTATGGGGTTTTTTCTGAACACAACAAAACAGTATTACTGCTGAGAAAAATCATGGGAAGTATTAGCATTTCTATGCCTTTTTTATATTTGGTATTTAAGAACGACCTCATATTTTTGAGATTTCTTACCATATTTTTCATACTGTACTACTCCTTTATTTTTAGTATTGTACTTTATCAGATAGCACTCACGAAAGAAGTTAGAATGAATGTGGTGATTGGCTCTTTTTGTGGATATTTGCTATTAAGCATGGTGGCATTGTTCTCCTATTTGTTTATAGAAAATATCTTTCCACAATCATTTCATGGTATCTCTTACGGCAATGTACCTATAATTTACAATCAATTATCCTATTTTAGTTTTATTACACTTACAAGTATAGGATTTGGAGATATTTATCCCATCAATGACTCCAGTAGGCTTTTGGTAGCATTCTTTGGAATGTTGGGGCAGTTTTATATGGTGGCAGTAGTAGGCATTATTATTTCAAAATTTACGACTAATAATGCCTAAGTTATGTGTGTAGTAATTAATTAAAAATTAAAATATGAAAATTATATCCTTTGGTGCAAGCAATAGTAAAAAATCTATTAACAAAGAATTTGCACGTTATACAGCAACATTTTTTGATGATGTGGAGATGATAGATATAAACTCATTTCCCTTGCCCATCTATTCGATTGATATTGAACAGGAAAGTGGTATACCTGAAGCAACAAGATTGTTTTATAACAAAATTGAAGAAGCGGACTTTATTATAATTTCATTGGCAGAACACAATGGAACATACACTACAGCATTCAAAAATCTTTTTGACTGGACTAGCCGCTTTCGCAATAAATTTTTTGAAAATAAAAAATTACTTTTACTATCTACTTCTCCCGGAGTCCGGGGCGGAAGAGGGGTAATGGATGCCGCATTGGTTAGGTTTCCTATTCATGGTGCTGAGATTTTAGGACATTTCTGCCTACCGCAGTTTCAACAAAATTATTCTCAGGAAATGGGTATAGTAAATCCCGAAATCTATACTAAATTTGAAACTTTAATCAATGAAGTTAAATCTAAATTATAACTATGCATGTAGGTAGAGGTTATTCGTTCAGAGAAGTCATAAACTGGACACGTAGGGATATTGTTCAACTTTTGCTTTTAGCTTCTATACCCGTAATATTATACTTAACGTTTCATTGGAAATGGCTGCTGTTGCCATGGTTGCCAATTGCACTCATAGGTACAGCAGTAGCATTTGTTGTAGGGTTCAAAAATAATGCTACGTATGACAGGCTTTGGGAAGCGCGAAGAATTTGGGGTTCTATTACTAATGCAAGCAGAAGTTGGGGTGTCATGGTTAGGGACTATGTGAGTAATCAACATGCAATAAATCCACTATCAGAAGAAGAATTGAGAAAAGTACATATAGAACTTTATAATCGTCATTTCGCATGGCTTACGGCACTGCGCTTTCAGTTGCGAGAAAATAAGCCTTGGGAGGCCATCAACTTGAAACATAACCAAGAATATAAAAACAAGTACTTTACCGTAGAAGAACACAATATAGAAGGAAAGGAAGTGCTGAAAACCTATTTATCTAAAACAGAGCTAAATAAAGTACTGAGTAAATCAAACAAGGCAGCTTATATTTTGTCAGTGCAGTCAGAACATCTAAAAAAACTTTTAGAATTGGGTCTCATTGAAGATTTTAGGCACATGGAATTAGAAAAAATTATTGTAGAATTCTATAACCAACAAGGGGCTAGTGAAAGAATAAAAGGCTTTCCATACCCACGACATTTTGCCAGTTTGAATTCATGGTTTATAAAAATATTTGTATTCTTGATACCTTTCGGTATGATGCAAGAATTTGTAAAAATAGGAGAACAATATTTGTGGATGACAATACCCTTTGCTGCATTAGGTGGTTGGATATTTACTACTATGGAACGCATAGGAGAGTCCACAGAAAATCCCTTTGAGGGAAGTGCTAATGATGTACCGATTACTACAATTAGCAGAAATATAGAAATAGACATGAAGGAAATGCTGGACATAAAGCATGATTTGACACCTTATAGCGCTCAAAACAATATTTTAGTATAAAAAACCTTGGAAATGGAATTTGAAAAATTATTTCAGAACAATGAAAAATGGATAGCAGAAAAGTTGGCTGTAAATCCCGATTATTTTAAAAATTTGGCTAAAGGTCAAACCCCGGAATTCCTGTATATCGGTTGTTCAGATAGCAGGGTGACTGCTGAAGACCTTATGGGTGCTAATCCCGGCGAAGTATTCATACATCGCAATATTGCGAATATGGTGATTTCTATAGACCTAAATATGATGTCTGTATTGAATTATGCTGTCCGACATCTGAAAGTAAAGCATATTATTGTGTGCGGTCATTATGAATGTGGAGGGGTAAAAGCAGCCATGACTCCAACAGATATGGGCATCCTCAATCCTTGGTTGCGTAACATTCGGGATGTATATCGTTTGCACCAGCAAGAACTCGATACAATAGAAGACAACTCCAAGAGATACAATCGCCTCATAGAACTCAATGTACAAGAGCAATGTATAAATTTGATAAAAACTGCAGCAGTACAAGAAGCCTATAAAGAAAGAGGAATTACTGTTCATGGTTGGGTATTTGATATTCATACTGGAAAAATTATAGACCTAAAAATTGATTTTCCATCCATTCTGAAAGAAATCATGAAGATTTATGATCTGAATAAATAAAATGAAACATTTTATTTATTCAAGTTTCTTTATTAGATAGTATTGTAAATACAAACATTTGAACAGGAAATACTATGTGACTACTCTATTACTCTATAGTGTTCTGTAATCGTATCTTTATATACACATGCATTCACCCATATTTATCCTAGGCTTTCAGCGCAGCGGCACTACCTTGTTAGTATCCATGTTAGATAAAAATCCTGAGGTGAGGATGCTGCCCTCAGAGACACATTTTTATATATTATTGTGGAAGTTATTTTGCTATAAAAAAGTTTCGGGCAAAGCATTCAAAGACTATTGCCTATCAGTACTACCACAGGTCAATAAAGGGTGGACTATTGAAGAATACCAAAAAAATCTTATCCAAATTCTCGAACATATAGAAGATGAAGAAATTGTACCATTATCCCCTAATACCCTTATAGATAAATTTTTTCAATCTTGGACGGATACCTTACAATACCATACCGGAGAGAAGACCCCAGCACATATTTTTTATCTGAAAGATATAATGCTAAAATTCCCAAATGCTAAAATTATAGCCCTAGTGCGTGACCCAAGAGCAGCCATGCTGTCAGAGATAGTAAAATTGGATAACAATAAAGAGACATTAGTAAAATTCAGTCTCTTCAATTTTATTTTTCGGACACAGTGTGTATTTGATTTGATAGATAAATGGAAAAATAGATACCCCGAAAACTTTGCTGTATTTCGATATGAAGATATCATAACAACTCCTGAGAACACTATACAGCAAATATGTAAATTCTTAGACATACAATATCTTTCTACTATGTTGGATGTAGGAGTGAAGAATAGTTCCTTTGGAGATGAAAACCAGAGAGGTATAAGCTTCAATGCTGCCAATGCAGATAGATGGAAGACGATGCTCAATGAGAACCAGGTTGCTAATACAGAGTATTTTTTAGGAAACTCTATGAAGAAATACGACTACATCATCAGTGGAAGAAATGGAGAAAAGCCCGCTCTGAAGCAAAGACTCATCTATATATTAGCCAGAAAATTGAATATTACTTTTCCAGCACTATTTCATCATCTCAATAGGCAAAAGAAATACAAGATAAACAGCCCAGATAGGTTACTCTAATCTTCCTTTTACATCAAAGGCATCTCTAAGACCGTTGCCTAGTAAATTGAAGGCAAGTACCATTGTCATAATACAAAGACCTGGAATTAAGGCGAGGAATGCCTTACCTTCGGTAAAAAGATAGTTGTGGTGTTCATTAAGCATCACCCCCCAAGAAGGCATAGGTGGGCGCACACCAATGCCCAACATGCTCAAACCCGCTTCAATAAGTATCGCAGAAGCAAAGTCCGATGCCGAAACCACCATAATAGGTCCAATAATATTAGGCAATACATGTCGTGTAATCGTTCTGAAATCATTGTATCCCAATCCTTTTGCCGCTTGGATATATTCCATTTCTCTCACGCTCATCACTTGCCCTCGTACTATGCGCGCTACTTCCACCCACATGGACAAGCCTACAGCAATATATATTATCCAAAAACTATCCATATAGCTGCCCAAAGCAAAGGAGATGGCCATAGCCAATAGCACCGTAGGTATTGCCCATACTACATTTATAAACCACATGATAAAGTTATCCAACTTTCCTCGGTAGAATCCAGCAACAGACCCTAATGTAATGCCAATGGTAAGAGAAATTAGTACAGCAACAAATCCTACAGAAATAGATACGCGTACGCCATAAAGCAGCCGACTCAAGATATCTCTACCATAAGCATCCGTGCCCAAGTAGAATTTTCTTTGCGTAACGTGTTCTTTCTTTACGATACGTTGTAATTCCTTTAGCGATACAGAGCAGCTTTTTTCCAAATAATCTGTGTAAGAAACTTTATCTCCCACAACACCCACATTCTTGTCTTCCAAAGAATTGGCAAAGGCTATATCTGTAAGTAAAAAATCTTGCTCGGATGGCGGTATAAATGTACCCTTATATACTTTGGCTTTCATGATATTACCTTCTATAGTATAGTCGGTAATGGGAATCATCATGTAGGGATTTTCTACGCCTTTGAATATCCTATTGAGCCATCCCGTATGAGGCTCTTCTCTATCTTTTCTGACTTTAAGTATATTGATCTTGTACCCTGGAGGCATATTCGCCAATTCCAAGATTTGGTCGTTGGCATCAGGCGTATTGTCCGTAGCTATTAGGGGCGCAAATATTGCCAGAAATATTGCTATTATTATAATACACAAGCTAAGGACGGCAGGTTTGTTTTTCAACAGTCGCCGCCAAGTTCGCTGCATTGGTGTATCGTGAATATTGCCCATTGCTTAATGCGACGAAAATACAATATTATGTGCATATAAAAAATCAAATATCCCAAACGGGATTGCGTTTAGTCTTGACCATATTTCTCATGTTCATCCAAAAAGCTATGATAAGATATATAATGATAGGAGAGCCCATCGTCAGAAATGAAGCATATACAAAGAACATACGTACCCTTTTTGAAGGCATTTGCAATTTTCTTCCCAAGAGGGTGCATACCCCATAAAAGCCTTTTTCTATGGTATCGCGAAAATAGTTACGCTCTAACATATTGATATTCCTCTTCACGGATTTCAAATGTACCCTTTTTTGATAGATTCTCAACGTTAAATGTCCTCCTCAAAATATGGCAGCCGATAGCACAATCCAGACATCGCTTTTTGGTACAATACTGCTTGTACAGCTGCAATAATCCCTGCGTGTGTGCTGATGATGTAGAAGGCGGGAAGGAGTTGGGAAGTTTTTGCAGTATCGCATTACTTTCGGCAGGCAAGGAAGCAAGCAAATCTATTGCTGCCTCTTGAAATTTCATATTGCAGGAGTGTATGCCATAAGCCATCAGAATGGGGGCAACTACATTGCTGCCTATTCTATGGCTCAAATCTTTGCCTATGTGTTTTCTTCTTTTTATACTAGGCTTCTCAAAGGTATAATGACTTTCCCAGTAGGATGAGGTTTCTATAGATTCCAGTGCCAACAAAAAGGATAGAGGGTTATCTATAATTTTGTCCATAACCGGAAATAGTGTAGCGCAGATGCTCGCTAATTGTGCTATTCTTAGCGTAGGGAAGGATGCCGGTCGCATCCGCAACCACTGCCACCTATGAGGGTTTAGGGCTCTCAAGCTATACTTATGTTGCTGATAAATGTATTCTTTCTTTAGTGCAATGGCATAATCTTGGACTGCCACATCTTGCAGCAGTCCGGCTGCGCCAAAAAGTATGGACTCTGTAGTAAATAAAGAGCTGCCATTTTTGAGCATGATTCTATAATCTATAGCCATAGCGAGGTCATGCATAGATTCAGTATTACAGGGGAGTCCTAAATAGGTGGCCAACAACACGAAGGCAGCCTGATTCCAATCATTGTTTAATGTAGATAGTAGGGATAAAATATCCGCTGCCTTCTGCTCAAGGCGTTCTATCATGAGGCGTTCACGCCAATGCGTATAGATAATTTCTGGAATATCATGATATTCCGATTGGCAGGGCAATAGCTGCTTTTGCTCCATTTGGTTCTTATACAGGGATAGAAGCGAAAGGGGTACGCGTCCTTCCAAACATAATGTAGGCAATCTTCTTTCACCTAGGTCACATTCCCATACTACATGTAAAATAACATTGTGGTATTTTGTATCTCGTTCATGTCCGTGAACATGCCAGAGGCTTTCTTTAGTATGGATTTCTACATGACCCGCCCACCTCGTATCTCCTATCTGGATAATAGCCTCTAGAAAATCAGGGCCTCCATCCTTATTGTATCTGCCAGGATGTATGACTTGTATTATATCGCCTTGCTCCGTAAATAGATTATTCGCATTGTAACAACGATACTGCCAAATAAATTGTAAAATACGCTCATCAACCATCTTGGTAGTTAAGATGTATTTAGGCTTTATTTTCCATAAAAAAATCTAATACTTTGTATAATACTTAAAAACATTATACTTTAGTTGCATGAAATTATTTTGTTATTTCATGCTGATACTACTTTTGGCTACTTCGTGTCGCAGAGGTAGCGGCTGTCCTGCTCAGGAGGCTATGCAGCAGGCTTCACAAGACCCCACAAAGGTAAAAAAACAGGAAACGCGATCTTCCGTTGTGCCCTCACAAGTGAAATACAACCCCAAAAAGAACAAGAAAAAATAGTTCGCTATAGCTAAGAAGAAAATAGGCATTTTAGGGGGTGGCGCAGCAGGAATTTTCGCTGCGGTGCTAATAAGTGAGGTATATAAAGATACGGTAACAGTATATGAACAGTCCGACAAGATTTTACAAAAAGTAAAAATTTCAGGTGGCGGAAGATGTAATGTCACTCATGCTTGCTATGAGGCACAGCAACTCGTACAGTATTATCCCCGAGGCGCAAAGGCTCTACGTGGGGCTTTTGAGCGATTTGGCCCCCAAAATATGGTGGAGTGGTTACAAATTCATGGCGTTGCCTTGAAAACAGAACTTGACGGAAGGATATTTCCAGTGAGTGACTCTTCTTCATCTATCATAGATTGTTTCAAAGATATTTTAGCAAAAAACAACGTAGAAATCAAATATAGCGCAAATATTTCGCAGATAAATTATACAGAAAATACAGCTGTAATTACAGTAAAATATGGCAATGAAAGCATTGATGAACTAGACTTTCTGCTTATTTGTGGAGGAGGTTCCCCAAAATTATGGACTATGCTTAGTAACTTGTCTATAGACATAGTCACGCCGGTACCTTCTCTTTTTACTTTTAATACAAAAGATACTTTATTTAGAGACCTTTCGGGATTGAGTGTTCCTAATGCGAATATCTCTATTGTGGATACTCGATTTTCTATACATGGTGCTGTACTTATCACACACTGGGGCTTGAGTGGCCCAGCAATTCTAAAATTATCTGCGATGGCGGCACGTCATCTGGCGGAGATAGATTATAATTTTACGATAAAGATAAACTGGCTGAACGAGCGGGAAGATGAGACTCTAGAAAATCTTAAATCTATAAAATTAGAGCATGGCAAGAAAAATGTGTATGCCTATCATCATCAACTGTTACCTTCTCGACTTTGGAAAAGCATTTTATTGAAAGCAAATATTGAAAACACCCAGAACTGGGCAGACCTCAACAATAAGCAACTGCAAACAATAACACAGTTGCTTTGTAGCACTACTGTTGATATTTTCGGCAAAAGTACCAACAAAGAAGAGTTTGTAACAGCAGGCGGTGTAGCCCTTACAGAGATAGACTTTAAGACTATGAGTTCCAAGAGGCTGCCTAGGCTGTATTTTGCGGGAGAAGTATTAGATATTGACGGTTATACAGGTGGATTTAATTTTCAGGCGGCATGGACTACAGCATGGATTGCAGCCCATAGCTTGATAATGACACTAAATCAAGATTGACTTAATCAAGTATGGAGGTTTGTAGCCAAGAATCTAATCTTTGAAGATACCCTTTGTATGGTAGGCATATCTTTAAGGTCGTAATCTGAATAGGTGAAGTTGCAATTTGTAAGATCCTTTGCTGTGGAATTACCCCTTCCCCTATAATCCCAAAGGCAGCATAGATAGTTGTTTTTGGGAAGGAAACTTAGTAAACTTATATAAATTTCTTTTTAGTACCTGTGGCACAATTCATTTATACTACAGCTTCTGGATTTTTAGGAATAAATAATATGCCTTTCAATTGTACACCATCGTCACAGATGACTTCAAACGTCTCTTTTTCCATTTATTACAATAGATTATGATGTTAGAAAGAAATAGATTTTATAAAGTTCGCAAAGGCAATTATCAATAAAATTTTGGGAGAACAAGTTATTCACTGCCTGTACCTTTGAATTGGTCTTCTTTATAGCGGAATAGCACATTGAAGGTAGTAAGAGAGCCATAACTTCTAGTAATATACTGTTGCAAGTCTATCTTCTCCTCCTCAGAGAGGTTAGATGCATTAATCTTCTGCTCCAACACCCTCATGCGGTCTCTAATCATGATAATTTTATTAAAAAATGTTTGAATAGGTATTTCCTTAGCCTGTAGGTCTGTTTTGCCTGGCTTCATAGTGATAGTACCTCCCATCCATTTTTCGCCTATTTCTATGCGTTCCAAAGGGTCAGCTATGGGAGCAATGATACTGCGGAGGGTCTTTTGGATATTCTCCCACGAAACATTGTCGGGATCTTTTTCTACCATCTTTATAATTATCCAGCCATCAAATGATCTAGATATTTCTACTTCACCTTTGTCTGTAAAATATACAGTGTAGATATGCTCGTCAGCATCTATGATTACACCTTTACCAAATTTTGGATGTTCCAATCGAGTACCTATTCCTAATTCCATTATTATTATTTTTGTCAAAAATAGTAGTGATAGTATTGATTAATTACATAATTTATTCACCAAAGTAGATAATGAATAAGCATATTCCTGAGATATTGTATGAAGACAATCACCTTATCATCGTCAATAAGCCGTATAATGTACTGGCACAAGGTGATGAAACCGGAGATAGCACTATTGGAGATAGCGTAAAAACCTATATCAAAGAGAAATATCAGAAGCTCGGAGAAGTATTTTTAGGTATCGTACACCGTATAGACAGACCCGTCTCTGGCGTGCTTATCATGGCACGAACAAGTAAAGCCTTGGAGCGTATGTCCCAGCAGTTTAAAGACAAAGGGGTAAAAAAAACCTATTGGGCTGTTACCAAAAACAAACCACAACAGCACACAGGGACACTCACGCACTATCTGTGGAAAGATGCGAAGCAGAGGAAGAGCTTTGCCTATACGCAGCCGTATAAAGAAGCCAAGCTATGTACATTGGATTATCGTCTCCTGCTGTCGTCAGATAATTATCATCTGCTAGAAATTAATCCTCATACAGGGAGACATCACCAAATAAGAGTGCAGCTTTCCTCTATGGGCTGCCCCATAAAAGGCGACATCAAGTACGGCGCAGAACGCACCAACAAAGACGGCAACATACACCTACATGCCCGCGAGGTCACATTTTTACACCCTGTAAAGAAGGAATGGATTACCGTCACGGCTCCCGTGCCAGATGAGGCTTTGTGGAAATGGTTTGAAACTCGAGTATATGAGACTCCATTATTCTAATAATCAAAAATAAGCTGTAGCGTATTGTATAATTTTTTATACGTTGTTACGAAAACAGCTTACGCCAAATTTTACATGAGATGCAAGCAAATGGGCCTAGTGCAGTGCAACGGGAAAATACATCCCCACGTTCCGGTCAAGGTACAAACAAAACGTACCCACAGCAAAGTCTAGAGCTGCCTCGTCATCATATCATCCCAAAATTTAACTGCCTAGTATTGATGGTGAAAGAACCCACCGATATTGATTACTAATTAGCTATCCTAAAATGACATAAAACTTGAAAGAGGCTATCCTGAGAAACGGAAATCAAAAACACTTGAAGTTGTCGCTAATCATGAAGTGCTGATAATGTGACACATAGAGGTGATGCTGCAACAAAACTTTTGAAATAAACGCAACTTATATTTTCTAAAGGGCTATTTTGGGTATATGATTTAATACCCTATATTACAAATGAATTTTATACAAAAGTATATTCAAATTCATCATAGGCTAGTAAAATTCAGGATGAAGTATAAATAGGATAGAAGATACTGATTTTATGGAGTCTATAGAATTAGAAAGTAGGTTATCTTAAAAATAATAGTGTCTTCATTTTTACACCCCCAATGGGATTTAGATGAATTATATCTAGCTTTGTATTAATGAAATGTAATATTTGTAACAAAAACGCTTCTCTTCTCTTTAAGGCTACGGTTCTAAATAAGTATGATGTTTCATATTACCGCTGTAATGTATGTGATTTTATTCAAACTGAAACTCCTTACTGGTTGGATGAAGCTTACGAACATGCTATCTCGCCTTTAGATTTAGGATATATTGATAGGAATATTTGGTTTTCATCGGTTACCTCCTCTTTGATAACAAAAAACTTTAATGTGATGGGTAAGTTCTTAGATTTTGGTGGGGGGTATGGGATGCTGGCAAGAATGATGCGAGACAAAGGCTTTGATTTTTACCGTTATGATTTATATTGTGATAATTTATTTTGTCTATATTTTGATTATAGTGATCTTGAGGAAGATTCCAAATACAAAATCGAATTAATTACTGCATTTGAGGTGATGGAGCATTTAGAAAATCCTTTGGAATCACTCACCCACTTATTTGAACAATCTGATTCTATATTGTTTAGTACTGAATTAATCCCTGACTCTATAATAAGTTCAACCAAGGATTGGTGGTACTTTATCCCCGATGTTGGTCAACATATTTCATTCTACAGTATGAAGACCTTAGAAAAAATTGCGTCTATTTTCTCCTGTAATCTGTATTCTAAGAACAACTTACATCTTCTCACTAAGAAAAATTTTCGGTACAATCCGCTACAATATCCTTTGCGCCTTCATGGTATTAAGAATAAACTCTTTGCCAGTAAAAGATCTCTACAGCAGAAAGATTTTAATTTTATCAGTAGGAAACTTACAGAATAAGGTTCTCGAATTTTTGCATGGTTTCTATAAGCACTTGCACACTCTCCATGGGCAGTGCATTATATAAGGACGCTCTGAAGCCTCCTGTAGTTCGATGACCTTCTACACCTATGATGTTTCTTTCTTTACACATCTGCTTGAAGATATTTTCATCCTCAGGATTGTTGCATACAAAAGTGACGTTCATCTTGGAACGGTCTTTTGCCTCTGCATGACCTCTGAATTTTGTATTGCGGTCTATCTCTTCATATAGGGCTTTTGCTTTGGCATTATTTTTAGCTTCCACTGCCGCTATTCCTCCATTATCTGTAAGCCATTGTAGGGTAAGCATACATACATATATAGCAAAGACAGGAGGTGTATTATAATTCGAATTATTATCTATATGAGTTTGGTAATCCCACATAGTGGATAGTTTTCTCCCAGTATGATTCAATAGTCCTTTCCTTATAATGGCTATCGTCACACCTGCTGGTCCTAAATTCTTCTGCGCTCCGGCGTAAATCATTCCATATTTAGATACATCCAGTACTTTGCTAAATATATCGGAAGACATATCTGCAACTATAGGTATGGGTGATTGAGGAAGTTCATGGATTTGTGTGCCATAAATTGTATTATTGGTAGTAATATGAAAATAAACAGCATCCTCAGGTATAGTATAAGCGGTAGGTATATGATTATAAATACTTTCTTTAGATGATGCCACTACAATAGGTTCGCCATAGATTTTTGCTTCCTTGATAGCTTTGGCAGACCACACTCCTGTATCCAAGTAGGCGGCTTTTGCTCCTTGCGGCAAGATATTATAAGGTACCATACTAAAATGTGAGCTGGCACCTCCTTGTACAAATATGACGTCATACTCTTCAGGAACTTGTAACAAAGTCCTTATCATATTAATACTTTTCTCCAATACTTCTTCAAATGCACTACTTCGGTGCGAAATTTCTAGAATTGAGAGTCCTGTATTTCCAAATTCTAAAACTGCCTTTGCAGCCTCTTCAAAAACTTCTTTCGGCAATATACTAGGTCCTGCACCAAAGTTGTGTACTTTCATTTGTAGCATTTTTTTGCTAAAGTAGCGCATTATACGATGTGTTATTTACACATCATTTTAATTTATAATAAAGAATATCATACACAATACAATTAATAATTACCTAAATTTTAGTAGCTCATCACACTTGTAAATACCAAAAGTGTTCTTATTTTTGTATCCTTATTTATAATTAGTCTAAATAAATATAATATGAATTCTAAAATCGGTTACTTTCTGATGCTACTTTTAAGCATTGTCTCTTGCAAAGAAGAAGAAAATCAACTTCCCAATATTCTGCTACCAACTACTTACAATTTTACGAATGTAAACTATGAAGGTCAAAAATTCAGATTGGCAATGCTTACAGAAATTGTAAATGAAATGAAAAAGGGCACAATCCAACAATTGGATAGCAATATTTTGATTAATATGTATTCGAATAATAGTAATCCATTTACTTCCACTATTTTGAATACCTCTGGCAAACAATTAAGAGATAAAACTTATTCTGGAGATATCTTTTACTTTAATCAATTATTTGGCAATATAGCCTCTGTATCTTCATCGTATTCTAATACAATTACTACCTTCGGGGAAGCAGGCGTTGCTATATCTACTACAGATGCTACCAAGAAATACCTCCTCAATGAACAAGGCGTGGAATATGCACAAATCATACAGAAAGGACTAATGGGTGCTATCTTCTACTATCGAATAGCAGAAGAATATACTACGAAATCCAAACTAGACTTTGCGGACAATGATAGTATCGTAAGTGGGGAAGGCACCGACATGCAGCATTATTGGGACGAAGCCTTCGGATATGTAGGTATCCCTACCCTTCTCAGCAATACAAATTACGACTCTGTAAAGACAGCAGGGTTACTCAGTTTTTATGGCATATATATGGAAAAAGCGAAGGCCTTGAATGTACCCAATAATCTGCTTACTGCATTTATCAAGGGTAGAGATGCTATCAACAGAAAAGATTACCCAGCACGCGACGAAGCAGCAGCAGATATACGCAAAAATCTAGAGTTAATACATGTATGTAGTGCGATAAGCTATCTCAATCAAGGGCAAGCAGCCCTTAGTGACTATGCTATAAAATGTCATACCCTTTCAGAGGCTTATGGATTCATCCTAGCCTTAAAATATAATTCAGGCAAAAAGATATCAAATTCTGATTATGCCTTGGTTACAAATAAATTTTATCAGGAGGATAAGCTATCCATTGCACATTTGACCTCTACAGATATTACTTGGCTAAGAGACACGCTGAGTGATATATATGGACTTAACGCTATAAAGACAACCTTATAATTCTTAAGACATGAAAAAATTCTTCCCCCTTATTTTCAGCCTATGCCTCTTCTCATGTGGCAAAGAGAATACAGAGAATAAAGATATGGACAGAAAAGCTCTGATAGAAAATTATGGCAATATCATTGTAGCAAAATATAACGATGCTGAAACCAATGCCACACAACTGGAGTCTGCCATAAATACTTTTATTGAAAACCCTGACACCCTAAATCTCCTAGCTGCCCAGCAGGCGCTGATACACCTATATGGAACACTTCAAGGCATCTCGTTTCTAGAGTTTGGCCCCGCCGAAGATTACAGTTTAAGAGAAAATATCAATACTTATCCTACAGATACAGCGAATATACATATCATAATACAATCAGGGTCGTACGCTCTTCCAGCTATCGCTAATCGCTCTAAGGGGCTTCCAGCACTTGAATACATGCTATTTGGTACAGGGACTACGAGCGCACAGATCGTATTGTGGCTTAGCGATACCAATAGAAAAACCTATTTATTGGCTGTAGCGTCAGAGGTAAAAAGACTTATAAGCACTGTACATCATACATGGAAGCCTACTGGTTCTAATTATTATAAGACATTTATAGAAGCACAAGGATTGGATGTAAACAGTGCGCTTGGTATGATGGTAAATGCATTAAACCTCGACTTTGAGAGATATGCTCGTGATGGCAAAGTGGGTATTCCTCTAGGTGTACGTACATTGGGAGTACCACAATTAGACAAAGTAGAAACTTACTACGCAAAGCAGTCCCTAGAAATGTTTATTCAAAATATTTCTGCCTTAAAAAGTTATTTACAAGGTGAAAGTGGACAAGGCATCCTAACATATTTAGATGCTATAGACGCAAAATACAATAATGAAGCTCTATCTAAAGCTATAATCCAGAAAGTTGACAACATACTTTCAAAGGCTCAGGCAATGGACGGCACTCTGGAAAATAACATTACGAATAACAAAGCCGAAGTAGAAGCCCTTTATGCCGCTTGTCAGGAGTTGTTATTACTCATAAAGATTGATATGACATCGGCAATGAGCATCTTGATAACTTATCAAGATACAGACGGTGATTAGGAATAAATAGGGCATGTCATCTACTTTTATATATAAATATTTAGTCAGAAATCCCATATCAATCACACCTCTTCTAACATTTAGAGTTGGGTTTGGACTATTGATATTGATTAGCACGCTCAGATTTATTTATAAAGGCTGGATTACACAATTTTATATCACTCCTAATTATTTTTTTACTTATTATGGCTTTGATTTTATACATCCATTGAGCCAGAATGGTATGTATGTGGTATTTGTACTAATGGTATTGGGTGCTATAGGTATCGTATTAGGTTTGCTGTACAGATTTTCAGCTTTACTTTTTTTCATCACCTTTACTTATGCAGAATTAATAGACAAAACAAATTATCTCAATCACTACTATTTCGTCAGTATAGTGGCATTTGTACTGATATTCTTGCCGGCAGGCAAGGCTTACTCGATAGATAATTTATTATTTAAAGAAAAATCTTTCTCCCATGTTCCGGCATGGACAGTAAATTGCCTTAAGTTGATGATAGGCATCGTATATTTTTATGCCGGCATAGCCAAAATCAAT
This sequence comes from Chitinophagales bacterium, assembly GCA_044227665.1. Classification (GTDB taxonomy): domain Bacteria; phylum Bacteroidota; class Bacteroidia; order Chitinophagales; family JADIYW01; genus JBGAWK01. Next base: position 28,281 of record JBGAWK010000002.1, on the reverse strand, counting down.
CACGATTGGCTACTGGAAGCTCTGCCACTGAAGATATGGTTGCAGGCTCGTTACAACTATCCTATAATTGGAGATATGCTTACTCAAAAATGGGTAGCATATTTCTTCAGTTGGACAGGATGTATTTTTGATTGTACCATTTTTTTCTTTCTTACTCAGAAACGAACCAGAATTTGGGCCTATTGTTTTGTCGTTGTTTTCCATTTACTTACTAGATGGCTGTTTCCTATCGGTATGTTTCCGTATATTATGATATTAGCGGCTTCTCTATTTTTTAGTGACAATGTACATAAAAAAATACTGCGGAGAATCGGGTATCATGAGCAAGAAATGAATATTTATAGTGAAAAATATCCCGCTGTAAATTCCATAATTATCGGTGCATTAATAATTTTTCAACTATTATTCCCATGGCGCTATCTATTATATCCCGGAAATATATTTTGGACAGAAGAAGGTTACCGATTTTCGTGGCGTGTGATGCTTATGGAGAAAGCGGCATATACCAACTTTGTAATAAAAGACAAAAATCATCTCCAAGGAGACCTTGTAGATAACTACAACCACCTCACACCTTATCAAATCAAGATGATGAGCACACAGCCCGATATGATATTGCAGTATGCGCATCACTTGCGTGATGTATATGTGAAGAGAGGATATATACAGCCCGAGGTTTATGCCATTTCTTATGCTTCTCTGAATGGTAAAGGAAGTAGATTATTTTTGGACAGCACAAGAAATCTTTCCTTGGAGCATGAGTCCTTCAAACCTAAATCATGGATAGTAAATGATAAAGAATAAAATTTTGACAATAAAAGAGGTGGGCATAGCCTTTGTCAGTACACTGATATTCATTTGTCCTAATTCTATTGTATTAGGGCAAGCTACTGATACCTTAGAACAGATGGCATCAGACACGCTCACAGAGATTATCATCACCGATGTACCTACAGCTATACATGTAGAGAAAGGCTATATGCGCAACATAGAAGATATGGCTATCTATGCCGCAAAAAAGACCGACATCATCCGCTTAGACAACCTTACCATCAATATTGCGCGCAACTCTGGCAGACAGATTTTCCAAAATATTGCAGGCCTGAATATTTGGGAAAGTGATGCTTCCGGACTACAGTTGGACATTGCCACACGAGGACTAGACCCTAATCGTTCTTCTAATTTCAATCTACGGCAGAATGGCTACGACATGTCGGCAGATGCGCTGGGTTATCCCGACGCCTACTATATGCCGCCGATGGAAGCCGTAGAGAAGATAGAGGTGGTACGCGGAGCGGCATCTTTACAATATGGAACTCAGTTTGGCGGCATGATGAACTTCAAACTTAAAGATGCTGATGCCGAACATCCTTTTAACATAGAGGTTCAACAGTCCGGGGGCAGCTATGGATTCAGTAACACCTTCATACGTACCCACGGCACTAAGCAAAAATTCTACTATAATACTTTCTACCAATATCGCCGAGGCAATGGCTGGCGGCCCAATACACAATTTGATGCTCATAACTACTACGCACAACTGGGATATCATATAAATGATAAAATTGATATTAAGGCAGAATATACGCTACTGCGTTATCTAGCACAGCAGCCAGGAGGACTAACGGATGCACAATTTTATGCAGATGCTTCGCAATCCTATCGCACACGCAACTGGTTCTTTGTGCATTGGAATCTTATGGCTATGCATATAAGCTACCAAATTACCGAAAAGGTGAAGCTCAACAACAAAACCTTTGTACTCATAGCCGGTAGAGATGCTATTGGCAACCTGAATAATATACAGCGTGTAGATATATTGGGTACACCGAGAGATCTCTTTAATGATACTTATAGAAACATAGGCAATGAAACCCGTATGCTATACAAATATAAGACTACGGCCAAAACCAGCTTTGCTGTACTAGTGGGATTGCGAATATATCACGGCAGAACATATAAGTTACAAGACATCTCGGACAGCACCGATACACCTATTTTTACTCCTAAATATGAGACCCTACAAGAAGGCTCTCAATATTCCTTTCCAAGCAATAATATTTCTTTATTTGGAGAACATCTCTTTGCCTTCAAGAAGTGGAACATCACGCCAGGATTCCGCTATGAATACATTCAGACTAATGCCGAAGGAAAATACAAGGAAGTTTACCGTTTCAATGATATCGTCCTACGCGACACTACCATAGAAGAGATGCGCAGCAATAGCAGGCACATCTTTCTGGCAGGTATAGGTGCCAGCTACAAGCCATTGGCACAATTGGAGTTGTTTGGCAATATTTCGCAGAATTACCGTGCCGTCAACTTCAATGACATTCGAACCCGCATCCCGGGACAACGTGTAGATCCCAATATTTCGGATGAACACGGTTTCAGTGCCGACATAGGCATAAGAGGTATCGTAAATCAAAGACTTACCTACAATGCAGGCCTCTACTATCTACTTTATAAAGACCGCATCAGTGAGGTGAACCTCAAAGACACGCTTACACTAGTCCCCTACCGATACCGCACAAATATAGCACAGTCGAGGACGGTGGGCATGGATCTATCTTTACAGGTGGAACTCTTGCCTCAGGCACTTTCTGATAAAGATATGTCCCTGCGGTGGAGCCATAATGTGTCGTGGTTGGATGCACGATATACTGCTTCATTAGAACCTTCAATTGTAGGCAAAAAACTGGAGTTTGCCCCTCAATATATTTATAGGACAAATATTGCTTACAACTATAAAGGATGGAATATAGGCAGCAGTCTCACAGTGGTATCCCGACAATATACAGACGCAACAAACGCCCCTACGCCTACTGCAAATGCTATCGCAGGCCCCATACCCAAATACTATGTGATGGACTTTAGTGCCGGATACACCTACAAATGGATAAGTGCAAAATTCAATATAAACAACCTCAGCAATAACCTATATTTCACACGAAGAGCAGCAGGCTACCCTGGACCCGGCATAATTCCCGCAGAGCCTATAACCTTCTATGGCACCCTTATCGTAAAATGGTCAAAATAATATGTATTAAGAATTTAGCTAGAATTATGTTAGTAAGCATATTCAAAATAGGTCTTTTGCTATAGCGCATTGATAAAATCTTCCAAGAGTTTTCTTATAGTTTTTATTTCTTTCACACTATATGTAAAAAACTGGAAGTGATCAACATACCCTTTTGAGTAGGTAGAATAAAAACAATCACTTTCGCCTTTGCACTGAATCTTTACCGTATTCGTAGATGCATCCACGAGCATAGTATTTTGTTTTAGGCTACTTATACTTATTTTGGAAGTATATATTGTATTATAAAAATTGAAAGCAAAATAAACATCCCCATCTTTTACTTCAATTGTTCTATACGTTTCTTTATTGAAAGTAGGCAAATAATCATTCAATTTCTTTAGTGCTTCTTGATAATTCTGGGTGCTATTAGTTGAAGATGTTGTAGTTTTTGTTTCTTCTTGGGGAGAATCACCCTCTTCCATAAAATAGGCAAAATCTTCCCAAAAATCATCGATGGATTCTTTTTCTTCTTCTTTGGGCTGGCTCTCTTGTCTTTGTTTGGCTTCCGTAATTCTATCTGTGCGGGTGGTGGGTGAGGTAGAAGTGCTTGTGCTAGAATTCTTATTATAATATGCATCTACAAAATTATTCAGCAGGGTAAGCATCTTATTCAGGTCTTTGCCTGTAGCTGTTTGGAAGTTGAAATATTCGTGATAACCTCCAGTGATAGAAGAATACACACATTCTTTTCCACTTTTACAGGCAAGCTTTACATATTTATACTCTGTATTGAGATAGGCTCTGTCTATATCACTCATATTCGCTTTGGAATAATTGCCATTTGCATAATTGCTATAAATCATTCCATTCTTTATCTCTATGCCTTTGTATCGTGTACCGTCGAATTGAGTAAGATAGGCATTCAGCTCAGCCAATGCAGTTTCATAATTATTACTTACAGTCTTCGTAGAGGATGTGTTACTGCTATTCAGGATGTCAATATTGGACTTATACTTGTCTAGGTTGTCGCTATTGGAGGTTTTCACGCCATCAAGAAATTCTGAAGATTCTGTATATTTTATTTCTTTGGTGCTAGAAGTACTTACACCATTATATGCATTTATAAAGTTATTAAAGAGTGTCACTAATTGAGCCGTATTAAAGTCTGTGGACTGTGAAAATGTCAATTGTTTATGATGGGAATCCGTATAGGTAGAAAACACACAGGATTCGCCATTTTTGCAAGGAATATATATTTTTCTTTTTTCTGTTTCTACTTGTGCAGAGGCTAATTTGCTCATAGATGTTTTAGTATATTTTCCCGACTTGAAGCGATCATATAATATGCCATCTTTGACTTCGAGATAGCCATAGTAACCATCATCAAAGGTTCTGAGGAAATCGTTCAATTTCTTTAGTTCTGTTTGATAGCTTACATTGCTCGAG